>NZ_FWZV01000014.1:0-202534 GCF_900177315.1 Pseudomonas sp. LAMO17WK12:I1
CCGGACGAGTAACGCAAAAACAGCGCACACCCCGCGCCGTTATCCAGCCGCTCAATCCGCCCTAGAAAATCCCGAGAAATCCGCAGCCGGTTGTCGTACGCATCACTGATCGAGACCAGCACACCGTCGCGAAAGTGATAAAACCGCGACGCCTGGGCCAACACCAACTCATCCGGCGACGTACCTAAATAGATCGCTGCTTCCGCGAGGCTATTGGTGATGGCGGGTCGAGCAACAGTCGGTAGTGGAAACTCAATCGAGCGGTTCTCATGGTCCGTCCAAACGACGGAATCGCCCGACACCGCAAGCCGATGCGCCAGCGAATGACTCCAGCCAAACCCCAGCCCGCCATCCACTTCCACCGCACTGGTGCGGTACAACCGTGTCCACTCGAACGGCAAGATCCCATCCAACGTGCCGTCGGTGAGGGTGAGCAATTCCTCCCCGGTAACCATCGACACCGGGCAGCCGTTGGTGACGGTCTTATCCGAAGAAGCCGCCGCATCCCCGTTCGGGTTTTTCCCCGAAACAGGCACATCATCGACAGGCTCCTGCCTGACCAACACGGTCTTCTGTGTCTTGTTACGAACCGCCGGCACGGGGTTCGAAACCACATGCTCCCCCGCCTTCAACGGTGCCACCGGTACGGTCTTGATCGCTGTCGCGGGGCCACCGAGCAGCAAAGGCTTCACCGCCTCGACATGCGCGTCCAACGTCGGCCCCACCAACTGATCAGCCAGCCTCTCCAGCCACTTGCGCGCTCGTCCGGATTTGATATGTCCCAGCACCTGAGCGCCCAGGCGAATCTGCACGCCCATGCCACGGGTCGCCCAGATCAGGAACAGATTGATCAACACCTCACCGCTGATCTCGCCCAGCACTTCATACAGCTCGGGCGGCGGCAGCAGGCGTAGCCAACTGACCATGGCCGACATGTAGATAAACAGCAGCGGCTCATCGCTGAGCACCAACAGCCCCTTTGCGATGGCGTCGTTGCCCAGCCTCAGCAGTTCATCGAGTTCAGTCTGGGAGATGTAGGCCAACAACTTCTGGCTGTTGGCCTTGAGGTCCGCCAACAAGTCATACAGCTGCTTGACGTTGTCCCACAGGTTGTAGAGCGCCTTGGCCATCCCGCTTGAAAACGCCAAACCTTGCATCGCGCTACGTTCGGGCGGCGTAGCGTTGGCGAAGTCATCCCACAGGGGCTGGAAAGTCTTGGTCCATTCCTCATGCAGGCGACTTTCCAACCCTGCGATCACCGATTGATAAGACGCATACAGCGCCTTGACGTGATCCTTGGAAACGTTGGGATAGAAGGTGATTTGGTACGGCTGGTTGCGATCACACTCGGTGATTTCGAGGATGCCGCCGGGGCCGATGGTCCGATGCAGTGGTGCGCCGAGCGGGCTGCCATCCTGGGCAATGGCTTGCAGCATCACCGGCGTATTGCCGATCGGTACAAACCGAGTGCTTTCGAACATATGCACCAGGGTCAGCGATCCCTGGGCATCGCACCTGGCGACGGTGTTACTGGGGGTTTTGGAGGAAGCCGGCGCCACCAGCGCCACCTCTTCCCCAACTTTGAACACCTGATCCACTTCCAGTGCCGAAGCGCTCAAGAACCCCTCGGCCCACTCATCAAAGGTGTTCAGGCAATCACGCAAGTCACGGAAGACGCGCTCAACGTCCGGCGCCTTGGCATCCATGGGGGCCAGGACAAAGCTGGCAATCACGGGAATCAAGAGGCAGCCCCGACAACCAGGGCATTAACGGGTAGGTGCATCGGCGGTCCCTCGCACTGAATGATCAGGCGAGAGACTTTGGAGAGGTTCGTCAGGTAAAGAAGTCGGCGCTATTCGCCAGGACGGCTAGGAGGGTTCGCCAAGACTTCGGGTAAACGCAGAGTCGATCGTAGGAGTCAGATTACAGGTGGAGAAGCCCTACAGCTTCAGTTGCCCAATCGCCTTGCTCAACTCACCAGCCAACGTCGCCAGCTCATTGCTGGTGGTCGCCGAATCCACGGTCTGTTGCACGGTGTTCTCGGTCACATCACGAATGCTCACCACTGCGCGGTTCATCTCTTCGGCCACGTGGCTTTGCTGTTCGGCGGCGACGGCGATCTGGGTGTTGCTTTCACGCATTTGCGCCACGGCGCTGGTGATTTCGGCGAGCGCTGTGCCGGCTTCCAGGGCTTGTTGTACGCAGTCGTCGGCCTTGAACGAGCTTTCCTGCATGAAGTCCACCGCGTCGCGGGTGCCTGCCTGCAGCGCCGAGACCATGCGGGTGATTTCGTCGGTGGAGCTTTGCACGCGCTTGGCCAGGTTGCGCACTTCGTCGGCGACCACGGCAAACCCACGGCCCATTTCCCCGGCGCGAGCAGCTTCGATGGCGGCGTTGAGGGCGAGCAGGTTGGTCTGTTCGGCGATGCTGTGGATCACACTGACCACGCTGTTGATTTTCTGGCTGTCCTCGGCCAGTTTCTGGATCATTTCGGCGGTCTGTTGCACGCCGGAAGACAGGCCGGCGATTGAATGCTGTACGCGGGTGACCACGTCCTGACCGCTGCCAGCGAGGGTGTCGGCGGCCTGGGACAAGTCGCGGGTGGCACCGGCATGTTGAGCGATATGGTAGACGGTGGCGGTCATTTCGTTGATGGCGGTGGCGGCCTGGTCGGTCTCGCTTTGCTGGCCAAGCATGCCGTGTTGTACCTCGTTCATGCTGCTGGCCAATCGAGCGGCACCCTCGTCCAGAAGCCTGGCGGTGCGCGCCACGGTGCTGACCACGCGCTGATAACCGGCTTGCATGGCATTGAAGGCGCTGGCCATCTGGCCGACTTCATCCTTGCAGGCCAACGGCACGCGGGCCGACAGGTCGCCGGTTTTCTCCACGTGCAGCATCACGTCCTTGAGGGTGTTGAGTTGGCTGAGCAGGAAGCGGATCAGCAATTGCGAGGCGCAGAGCATCGCCAGCATCAGGATCAGCACCGCCACGGCATAGTTGGCGAAGCGTTCACTGAATACCTGGCTCAGGCTGGGGGCGTGGGCGAGCACGGCGATGTATTGCCCATCAGGGCGGGCGATCACTTCGGCGCCCATCAGCGTGTTTTCGCCGAACAGCGGCATGGGGTTGAGTTCGACCCAACCCGTGTTGCTGCTCAGGGCTGACAGATCCTGATCGGCCAGCTGTGGGACTTGGCCGCGGGCAAACGTCAGCCAGTGCTCGCTCTTGGGCAGGGCCTTGTCGGCCGGCCAGGCTCCGAGCAATTGCGCCTGGGCCTGTGCCGAGGCCTGGGACGCATGGCTGCGCGATTGCTGTTCGAGATGCACGGCGTACAGCACCAGGAGCAGGGTCGTGATAAAGGCGACCGCGTTGACGGCCCAGAATTTGTATTTCAGCGAGATATTGCTAAGCCAGGCACCCATGGAAGGTTTTCTCTGATAGCGGAAACAGCATTGGCAAGGTGCCATTATTGTGCCGCTACTCCGCAAAGCGGTTTTGACATGGGTCAATGCACCGCATCAATCCACGGCAGGCAGCCCAAAAAACGCGCGGGCACAGGCGGTGCTGTGCTGAGCCAGGTCCTCGGCCGTTTCGTTGCGGTGCAGGGCGACTTCGCGCAGCACTTCCGGCAGGTAGGCGGGTTCGTTACGGCCGTTTTTCGGCTTTGGACGCAGGGTGCGCGGCAGCAGGTAGGGCGCATCGCTCTCCAGCATCAGACGACCACGGGGAATTTCCCTGACCAACGGATGCAGGTGCGTCCCACGGCGCTCATCACAGATCCAGCCAGTAATGCCGATGTGCAAATCGAGATCGAGGTAGCTGAACAGCGCCGGTTGTTCGCCGGTGAAGCAATGCACCACGGCGGCCCTCAGGTGGTCGCGGTAGTCCTTGAGGATCTCCAGCAGGCGCTGGTTGGCGTCGCGCTCGTGGAGAAACACCGGCAGTTTCAGCTCAACCGCCAGAGCCAAGTGCTCTTCGAGGACTTTTTCCTGCTGCGGGCGCGGAGAGAAATCCCGATTGAAATCCAGCCCGCATTCGCCCACCGCACGTACGCGGCTTTCGTTGAGCAAACCACGCAGGCGCCTGGCGCTATCGCCGTTCCAATCGCTGGCGGAGTGGGGGTGGATGCCGGCCGTGCTGAACAGGCGCTGGCCGCTGTCATCGAGGTTGACGCACAGTTCCAAGGCCTGTTCGCTGCCGTCGACGCTGGTGCCGGTGAGCACCAATTGTTGCACCCCGGCGGCATAGGCGCGGTCGAGAACGGCCTGGTGCTTCTCGTCGAAACTGGGGTTGGTCAGGTTGACGCCGATATCAATGAGTTGCATGGTGCTATCTCCGCCTGCGGCCGGAAAGCATATCAGAGCTGTAGATTTATAAGAAAAACGAAGAACTACAACGAGTTATAGCTGTCTTTGAACGTCGCAAGTGACATCGTGATTGGCTGCACGCCTTGCACTGTGCCACCGTTGCGCGTCTTGCCAGCGCTTAAAGCGCTCTGTTTCTGACCCCCAACGCCTCGTTTTTCGCGAGGGTGTTGGCCAGTATTCTTTCCGGAGAGCGGATGATCCGACCCTCGGCGTTGCTTATGTTGTGCCTGACGCTGCTGCTGCCCGCGGCGGCGCTCGCGCGTCTGGACGGGCCGCTGGAAGTGACCAGGCCCGGCAAGGTGCGCGACCTGGCGGAGATTCGCTCGAGTCGCACCCTGCGTGTACTGGTGAACCAGAGCCGTAACAGTTCCGGCGAGGTCCAGGGCCAGGCCATCGGTGTCGAATACCATCGCTTGCGTGCGTTCGAGCAATACCTCAATGGCCACGCCCGTGATGGCCAGGAAATCAACCTCAAGATCATTCCCAAGGCCAAGGACCAACTGCTCGGCGCACTCGCCCGTGGCGAAGGCGACCTGGTGGCCCCCGGTGAATTGCTGGATGTGAAGGCCGCACACAAGATCAGCACCAGCGATCCGATCGCCAGCGGTGTGCCGTTATGGCTGGTGGGGGTGAAGGGTGAGCGGCGGTTTACCAAGCTGGAGCAACTGTCCGGGCGTACCCTGGCGCTGACCACCGGCAGCGCGGCGGCGGATGCCATCAGCCAGGTCAACCAGAAACTGGCCTTGCACAAACAGCCGCCGGTCAAGGTGGAATGGGTGGACCCGACCCTGGCGGTGGAGGATGTGCTGGAGATGGTCCAGGCGGGCATTTTTCACCTGACTATTGTCGAGAAGCCGATTGCTGAGCGCTGGTCGAAGATCCTGCCCAAGTTGCGCTTCGACAAGCAGGTGGCAATCAGCGAACCGGGCGACGAGTACTGGTTTGTGCGCCAGGATGCCTCGATGCTGCGGGCCAGTATTGATCGATTTCTCAAGACCTATCGCACGCCGTCCGACCAGGATGTGGCATTCCAGCGCATCTATCGGCGCCTCTACCAGGTGCGCAACCCGCTGGCCCGCGTCGACCGCCAGCGCCTGGAAAAACTGCGCCCGGTATTGCAAAAGCACGCCCGTGAGCAAGGCATGGACTGGCTGAACCTCGCGGCGCTGGCGTTCAAGGAGTCGGCTTTCGACCCGGGTGCGCGCAACAGCGGCGGCCCTACCGGCCTGATGCAGATCACCCCTTCGGCAGCGCAGCGGGTGGGCGTCAACAACATCGAAAGTCTCGACAGCAATGTGCAGGCCGGCGCGCGTTACCTGGCGTTGATCCGTCGCAAATTCTTCGCCAGCCCCAAGCTCAACGAGCGCGAGCGCATGGCCTTCGTATTGGCCGCGTACAACATGGGGCCGGAGCGGGTGCAGGGCATGCGCACCGAGGCCAGGCGTCGGGGACTGAACCCCAATCAATGGTTCTTCCAGGTGGAGCGCATCGCCATGGAGCAGGTGGGGATGGGGGGCGTCAGCTATGTTAATAGCGTCAACAAGTACTACTTGGCGTTCGATCGGGAGCGAGAGTCCCTGGAACCGCAGGCGCCGAAAATCGCCTCACGGAAATAATCTATTTTTTCGATGTTAATCAGGCAGTTTTTCCGCTTTTATCATTGCTTAAACTGATTAATATAGCGGCCAACCAACCCCTACTTCGAAAAGGATCCACCCCATGAGCCCAATGATCAAAAGCGTACTGTCCACTCGTGCCGGCTACGGCCTGACCATCCTGCGCATCGTCGTCGGCATCATCTTTGCCGCCCATGGTTCGCAAAAACTCTTCGGTTGGTTTGGCGGCTATGGCCTGGCGGGCACCGCCCAGTGGATGGAAAGCATTGGCCTGGCGCCGGGTACCCTGATGGCGCTGCTGTCGGGCGGAACCGAGTTCTTTGCCGGCCTGGCACTGATCATCGGTTTGCTGGTACGCCCGGCGGCATTGGGCCTGACCATTCTGTCGCTGGTGGCGATCTTCTCGGTGCATATCCATAACGGCTTGTTCATGGCCAACAACGGTTATGAGTTCGCACTGGCCCTGCTGGGCGGCTCCCTGGCGGTGCTGCTGGAAGGTGCTGGCAAACTGTCTGCCGACCGCGCCATCGCCAACTGACACCGGCACAAAACTCTGAAAAGGCCCACCACTGTGTGGGCCTTTTCGTTGCTCGGGATTCTTGACACCGCCCCACCGGCTTCTCTAGGATGCTGCCCATGCGCCGATTTAAACAGCTAATTGCGGGGCGCCACTGGGTCTTGATAGAACCCGACAGAAGCTTGTTCTCCCCTGGGGAGGCAACTTCGAAATACCGCTAAAGCGCTGGTTCGGTGTTGCCTCTCACCTGCCCGCAGACTTTTGAGGCAGAGACACGACACGATGAATGCACTACGCCCCCTGATACGCCTGGCCCCGATCACCGCGGACCTCACCCAACGCAATCCAAAAATCCTTCTGGGCGGCAAGCATCAGCCTACGCTCTTGCGTTATCTGGACGGGTGGCCACGTCGCAGCGGACGGCCATCGGCATTCTTGATTCAGTTTGTGGAAGATGGCGATTCTCTTGCCCGGTTTGCGAATAACAGCTTCGATCTTGCGGTTATCCAGGCCCCCAGCGCCAGCGACGCGCAGGAAGTCATCCGACAATTGACCCGCATTGCCCGGCAGGGGCTGATTGCCAGGCGTTGAACTCAGTAGAGCGCGACGCTCGCCTGTAGTCGACGCCGTCGATTGCACAGGAAAACCACCCAGGCAACCAGGCATAGCATCAGGGGTATCGCCAGTGCCACGAGCATTTTTATGGCGAACTCCAGGCGATGTACCTGCGCGTATGCCTCGGCTTTCAAGGCATGTAATTCCATTGGCAAGCGCAGTCGCTCCTTGTTGAGTGCAACCAATTGGGTGGTGGTGTCCACGGTCTGGGAGCCGAGCTGCACCTCCGTTGTGCGCAGCATTTGCCATTCATGTTCTGTCCGTAGCAGGCGTTGTTCCAATTCAGTCGCCTTCTGCGTGTAGGCGTGTACGGCGCTGTCGCGCATCCGTTCCAGCCTGTTTGGCGATCTTTGCGTCGACGCGTGCGGGCGAATATTGGTCAGTACATCACTGGCGGACAAGTTATCCAGCGTATTCAAGATAAACAGTGTGTTGCTGTCGGGCGCTGGGCTATTGACTTGATCCGTGAGCAAATCAGTGTCGGCGACTACCACCACATGGATCTGCGCCGCTTTTTGCACTGCTGCCGGCTGTCCTTCCACGTCATCGAGGAATGCTGAATAGGCAGGCCCCTCTATACGGGCTGCAATCACATGGCGTTGTGTTTGGCTGGAGGCCTCATCGGCCGTTGAATCGAGCTCGGTTGCCGAGGCAAGCCGGTCGGTTTCCTGCAACTCGGATTGCAGGGAGCTTTGCAGGAGAGGGGTCAGCGTCGTGCGGCCTTTCTGGCGGCGAAACAGCACGCCGCTGCTTGATACCGTCACGTTATTCAATTTCCAGGTGCTCGGATCGCCTGTGTTCATTGCCTGCCGGGGCAGGTTCAACCTGCCCGGATGCTGCACTGTGAACTTCCCTTTCACAGGTGTGTGCGACGCGGCGTAGCGGTGATCGAGCAGAAACTTGTTCGCCGGCATCTGTATTCCCCAAGCGGCAAGCAAATCAGTCAGTCGGGTATTGGCGGATGGGGTGTTCGAGCTTTGCTCGCTAAACGGGTCGATAAATGCCATCAATTTACCGCCCTTCAATACAAATTGTTCAACCGCATATAACGATTGTTCAGGCAGCGCCTGTGGATGCACGACCATGAGCGTCTTGACCTGTTCCGGCACGCGCTCGGTGCTTGCTCCCAGATTGACCAGGTTGAAATGTCGCTGCAGTTCCTTCAACAATCGGCCCGCGGATTCTCCCATCGCGAGCCCTGACAGCAGTCCGATAGCGGGGCGCTCCGGATGCTGCAACTTGTAGATCAAATGACTGATTTCATATTCGAGCAATGGCTCACGATCCAGGCTGAATGATTCGATGCGTTGCGCTCCATAGCCGGCTCGGGTGCCGATCAGGCCCATGAATCCCGCATTGTCGTCGAGGCCAAACAACCTGGCTTTGTAGGCGTCCTCTGAAAAAGGCATGGGATCAATAAGGTGCAGGTTGATCATGCCTTTTGCTGCTTTTTCGTACTCCATCAACCGGTCTTCGATGCGCTTGCCATAGCGTTTCAAGGTGTAGCTTCGTCCAGGGCTGTCATGGGCATTGAAATAATACAAATCCACAGGGTTTTCCAATGACGCGAGTAACTGTCGTACTTGAGGCGATAGGGTATGCGTTTTTCCTTGTGAGAAGTCCCATCGGATATTTGGAATTTTTCCTACCCAAACTAAGTTAAACGCCAGGAATAGTAACAGGATAACAGTGAGTGTCATGCCGGTGCGCAGAGTAGGTCGCATGGAGGGCTTTCCTTCTCAGCTGTGTCTATAGTTGAGAGTGACGGTCGTCGCTGCGAGAAAGGCCAAGATCATGCTGATGAAGTAAAGCATGTCACGAAGCGTGAACTTTCCATTGTCGATAGCGCTGTACCTCGAAAAAGGGCTGAGGGAGACCAGGCTGTCCACCGCCCAGATGGGGGCTTGATGTTCAAGTGCATCGAGCAAATAAGAGAGTGCGCTGACGATAAGCATAAAGCCTACAGTCAGTATGAAAAGGGCAGTGCGTTGCCGTACCAGTGTGAAAATAAAACAACCGACGGCTAGATAACTGCCCGCCAGTAGCCAGCTCGATATAAATTGCGAGGCAATAACGCTGTTGTCCGCCACTCCCAGGTAGTTGGCAATGATCACGAGAGGGAAGGTCAATATCAGGGCTGTGGCCGCCACGACCCAGGCTGCTAGAAATTTGCCGATAACCCATTCAAACGTGGTGATGGGTAATGTTTTCATCAGGTCGAGAAAACCGGCATTGGACTCGTCCGACCAGAGTTGTGCCGCCAGTACTGGAATCAGCAATAAATAGAGCCAGGGGTGTAGCTGGAAGAAAACCTGCAAGTGACTGCTGTCCTGTTCTGGCCAGGCGCTCATGTGCAACCCCAATGCCACGGACAGTACTGAAAAAATGGCAATGCTCAGATAGGTGCCGGGTGTACCGGCATAGTGGACGAGTTGACGCTTGAATATGACGGGCAGCAGTTTCAAAGGGGAGTCTCTCGGCTCAGATAATGAACTACGTCGCTGAGGCGACCAGGCTCCAGGCTCAGTGAGTTGATTTTCCAGCGACGATTGGCAATGAGCGTATTGATATGGGGGTAGATGGTGTGCCCCGGCATGGCCAGGACGGTCACCGTGCCGGGTGCGTGCCGATGTTCTTCGATGCCTGCCACCCCCGGCAGTACGGCGAGAGCCAGCAGGTCCAAGGGGGCATCTGCGGCGAGGGTGACCGCCTGGAAATGGCGAGAGTCGCGTTGCAGATCTGGCATGGGGGTATCGGCCACCAGGCGATCACCTGCGATCACCAGGGCGCGTGTACAGAGTTCGGATAATTCATCGCAGTGTCGGGAAGCGACGATCACGGTCATTTCTTGCGTCAATGACTGGATGAGGCTCCTGAATTTGTATTTCTGATCAGGTGCCAGCCCCTCGGTCGGTTCATCCAGTAATAGCAAGGCAGGGGCGTGCAGGATGGCCTGGGCAATGGTGACTTTGCGCTTCAAACCGATGGAGAGAGCCTCGAGGGGAGCGTTGAGCACCGGCAACAACTCCAGTTGCGTAGCGGCATAGTCCACCTGTGCGCGTTTTTCGGTGCCGCGCAGTCCGCGAAGGGCCGCGATGTAGTCAAGGAATTCTTTAACCGACATCGTAGGATGACTGACGCATCTGTGAAGTTGGTAGCCGATGAGTTTTTTTGCTCTTAATGGATGGGCTTTAGTATTGAAGCCTTGGATGTTTATATGCCCGCTGGAAGGCGTGGTCGAGCCCGATATTACGTCGAGAAGGGCCGTTTTAACTGTAGGATTTTCTCCGAATAGTCCCAGGCATTCCTGTTTGTTTGCGCTGAATGAAAAATCGCTGATTATTTTCTTATTGTTTAAATGTTTTGTCAGGTTGATGATTTCGATCATTTAGCGTGGTGTGGTCGTGGAGGGAGAGTTTGAAAAGGGTACGAGCAATATCTGTTTTTGGGAACGCCGCTCAGCATTAATAGGAAAAATCCTACGGGCGCGCTAGGCAAGTCGCTGAAACAATTGTTTTGTGTTTTTAACCTTTAATTATTGAGTGATGGTCTGAAGGTTATAGAGACTTTTCGAATTTTGTAATGAGGCCCGATCACCATGATGCTTCTACGTACCCTTGTTCTTGAACGCGACGGTCAAGATGCTCCGGTTAACGGTGCATTGCTCTGTGGGTTTGCTGTAGGCCAGATTGCCTCCAACTTTCTTGTTTATAGCTTGGATGAAGAGGTTGAGCCGGCGAGTTCCAGGGTGTATGTCGCAGCCTTGCGCAAAAAACTTGATCGGTATTTTCTGGGGGGAGTGGAGTCCAAGGAGGACCTGCATGTGGCAATGCATGTTTTCAAGCAAATTCTTACCTCGGCGGCGGCAGGCACTAAAGCCGGTGTTACCGAAACTCAGGTGCCTTATCATTTTATCGATTTAAAAGGCTGCAAGCTGCCGCCTGCGAGGCCCGAAGAGCATCATTCGGTGATCATCAAGAAGGCCCTGGTGATGAAAGTGATCTCCCTGGGAATGTCTGCGCCGGTGCTGCCGGCAATCGAAAGTGCTTCATTAATTGTGCCTTCCATTCGTTTCTCGTCGAAAATGAGTTCATCTGTCAGGGGGGCGAATCCACCCGAGCCTACTCCGCTTCCCGTACCTGAACCTGTCGTAGAAGAGCCCCGGCAGATGTTGGTCGACGCGCCTGTGGCCATTGTCCAGGATGTACCTGTTGTCCTGAATGAGCCAAGCGCCCCGGCGCAGCCGAAGCTTTCGGCGCCCGCGGACGACGACCACTTGTTTGAAGTAGGCAGTACGCTGACCAACCTGGCTCGTGTTGCTCAGGAGCTGGCCCAACAGAAACTCGCTGCGTCGGAGAGGGAAACCGCGCTTGATCAATGGCAGGCCCGCTTGCAGCAGGAGCAAACCCAGTTGGATGAAAGGGTCCGGGATCTGGAGCAGCGCACCGCTCAACTGCATGACCAGTCCCTGGCCGTCAGTCAACGGACCGAAGCCCTGAAGGTGATGACCTCGCAAGTCTCGAGCTTACGCCAGAGCTTGCGGGGCGTGCTGCTTGAATTGGATCAGACGTTGGATAGCTAGACAGGCCTGGCTACTTTCCTGGGTTCATTTATCATCAGCGCCAGCGAACCGACGCCTGGATGTGATTTCCTGCCTTATCGGTACCTATGGACATAGCCTGGGGATGCATGCGTTTGAGTACCAAGCTGATAACCAAAGAAGGTCATGAAGCGCTGAAGAAAGAGTTGGATTACCTGTGGCGCGAAAAGCGCCCGGATACCACGCGCAAGGTGACATGGGCTGCTTCCCTGGGGGATCGCAGCGAGAATGCCGACTACCAGTACAACAAGAAGCTGCTGCGCGAAATCGACCGGCGGGTGCGTTACTTGCGCAAGCGCCTGGAAGACATGCGTGTGGTGGAATACATGCCCGAGCAGGAAGGGAAGGTGTTTTTCGGCGCCTGGGTCGAGATTGAAAACGAACAGGGCGAGACCAAGCGTTTCCGTATCGTCGGCTATGACGAGATTTATGATCGGATGGACTATATCTCCATCGATTCACCGATGGCCCGTGCGCTGCTGCGCAAGGAAGTCGACGATGAGGCCATTGTGCAGACCCCGGGAGGCGAGGTGTGCTGGTGGATCACCGCTATCGAGTACGTGAAGTAAGCGACGTTGACCCGCCCCCCGTAAGGCAGGCGGGTCATTGACCGCTCAGCCCTCGCGCAAAACCGTCAGCGGGCTGGCATTCAGCGCACGGCGCGTGCCGAACACCCCGGCACCGCCGATCAATACGGCGCCGATCAGAGGCAGCAGCAACAGCCAGGGGTGCGGTTGCCAGGCCAGGTCGAAGGCATAGCGGTACAGCACCCACGTCACCAACTCGGTACCCAGCGCCGCCAGCAAGCCGCTGACTGCGCCCAGCAAGCCGAACTCGATGCGCCGCGCCTTGACCAGCAGCTTGCGCTCCGCGCCCAGTGCCCGGAGCAGTGCACCTTGGCGAATGCGCTCATCCAAGGTGGCTTGCAGGCCGGAGAACAGCACCGCCATCCCAGCGGCCAGCACAAACAACAACACGTACTCCACCGCCAGTGTCACTTGGGCGAGGATGCTGCGCAGCTGCTCCAGCAGCGCCTCGACCTGCAGGATGGTCACCGCCGGGAAGGCGCGGGACAGATCAACGATCTGCTGATCATGCCCTGGCGCGAGGTAGAAGCTGGTCAGGTAGGTGGCCGGCAGGTCCGTCAAGGTTCCCGGTTGGAAAATCATGAAGAAGTTCGGCTGGAAGTTATCCCAGTTGATGGTTCGCAGGCTGGCAACCCGCGCCTCACGGTTTTCCCCGGCGATGGTGAACACCAGGTGATCGTTCAACTTGAGCTTGAGGCTCTGCGCGACCTTGGCTTCTACCGAGACTCCGGGCATTCCATCGGGGGGTTGTTGCGACCACCATGAGCCTTCGGTCAGGGTATTGCCCGGCGGCAGGTCGGCGGCCCAGGTCAGGCTCAAGTCCCGTTGTACGGCGCGGTCACCGCTGGAGTCCTTGCTGACTATTTCCTGTACCGGCTCGCCATTGATACTGATCAACCGACCTGGCACGACCGGGTACAGCGGCGCGGATTGCGCCTGCACTTCCAGCAGGCGGGCACCAAAGGCGTCCTTATCGGCCGGCAGGATATTCAAGGCGAAATAGTTGGGGGCGTCCTTGGGCAGCTGGTTTTGCCAGGTGTCCAGCAATTCGCCACGCAGCAGGGCGATCAAGCCCATGGACAACAGGATCAGGCCGAATGCCAGGGACTGGCCCGCCGCCGCCAGCGGGTGGCGCAGCAATTGGCCCAGGCCCAGGCGCCACGGCAGGGAGGCCCGGGCCAACAGGCGTCGCAGGCTTTGCAACAGCAGCAGAAGCAAGCCCCCCAGAACCAGCGCGGCAACCACGCCGCCGCCCAGCAGGGCGAAGGTCAGCACCAGGTCGAGGCTCAGGCGCCACATGATCAGGCCCAGGGCGAACAACGCGGCGCCGTAGACCATCCAGGTGCTGGACGGGATAGGCAGCAGGTCGCGCCTCAGCACTCGCAGCGGCGGCACGCGACCGAGGGCGGCCAACGGTGGCAGCGCGAATCCCGCGAGAGCAACCAGCCCGGTGCCGATCCCGGCAATGGCCGGCAACAGTCCACCAGGCGGAACATCCGCCGGCAACAGGTCGTGCAGGAAATAGAACAGGCCAAACTGTGCCAGCCAACCGAGCAGGGCGCCGGCCAGGCTCGCCAGCAACCCCAGTACGCTCAATTGCAGGCTGAACAGCAACATGGCCTCGAGTCGCGATAACCCAAGGCAACGTAGCAACGCACTGGCGTCGAAACGGCGGGTGGCAAAGCGGTTGGCCGACAGGGCCACGGCGACGCCGGCCAACAGCACGGCCACCAGGCTGGCCATGTTCAGGTAGCGCTCGGCTTTGCCCAGGGCGCCGCCGATCTGCTGGTTGCCGTCCCGTGAATCCTGAAGACGCTGGTTGGCAGCGAGCCCCGGCTTGATCAGGTCACGATAGGTTTGCAGCGCGGTGCTGGCCTGCGGGCCACGCCACAACTCGCGGTAGCTGACGCGACTGCCTGGCTGGACTACGCCGGTGGCGTCCAGGTCCGCCAGGTTGATCATCACCCTGGGCGTCAGGCTATAGAAGTTGCCGGCGCGATCCGGCTCGTAGGTCAGTACGCGTGCCAGGCGCAAGGTCTTCATACCCACATCGATAGTGTCGCCGACGTTCAGGTCCAGTGCCGTCAGCAGCCGCGACTCGACCCAGGCTTCACCGGGTTTCGGCCCGCCGCCCGGGGTTTCGTCCCCAAAGGGGGCTGCTGCGCTCTTGAGTTGACCGCGTAGCGGATACTGCTCGTTGACCGCCTTGATGCTGGAGAGCTGGATACCATTATCGGTGGCAATGACGCTGGAAAACTCAACCACACGGGCGTGATCCAGGCCCAGTTCGGTCCCGGATCTGATTTGTTCGGGGCGGGCCGGTGAGCTGCCTTCGAGTACCAGGTCGGCGCCGAGGAACTCCGTGGCGCGCAACAGCATGGCGCCGTTGAGGCGGGCGCCGAAATAACCGATGGCGGTACTGGCGGCCACGGCCACCAACAGGGCGAAGAACAACACACGCAATTCGCCGGCGCGGGCATCGCGCAGTAATTGGCGCAGGGCAAGGCTGAACAGGCGCAACAGCGGCAAACGTGCCATCAAGGCTCCAGGGGGGCGACCATCAGGCCGGCTTCAAGGCGGATCAGGCGTCGGCAACGATGAGCCAGGCGCTCGTCATGGGTCACCAGCACCAGGGTCGTGCCGCTTTCTTTATTGAGCTCGAACAGCAGGTCGCTGATGCGCTCGCCGGTGTGGCTGTCGAGGTTGCCGGTGGGCTCATCGGCAAACAGCACGTCCGGTTCGGCGGCAAAGGCGCGGGCAATCGCCACCCGTTGCTGTTCGCCCCCGGAAAGCTGGCGTGGGGAATGGGTCAGGCGCTGGCCGAGGCCCACGCGCTCCAGCAGGTGTCTGGCGCGTTCGCGGGCGTCCTTGCGGCCATCCAGCTCCAGCGGCAGCATGACGTTCTCCAGCGCATTGAGGCTGTCGAGCAGTTGAAACGACTGGAACACAAAGCCTACGTGTTCGGCACGGATGCGTGCGCGCTGGTCTTCGTCGAGGGTGCTGAGCGCCTGGCCGGCGAGGGTGACTTCACCGCTGCTGGGCAGGTCGAGGCCGGCGAGCAGGCCGAGGAGGGTGGATTTACCGGAGCCGGAGCTGCCGACGATAGCCAGGCTATCGCCCTTGTTCAGTTCCAGGCTCAGTTCGTGCAGGATAGTCAGTTCACCTTCCGCGCTGGGAACCACTTTGCTGAGGTTCCGCGCGGTGAGAATGCTTGCGCCCATGGAGAATCCGATGCGAATGTGGTTTTTGAGTGCTGGCCTGGCCTTGATGTGCATGGCCCAGAACGCAGCGGCGGGTACAGTCCTGATCGTTGGCGATAGTATCAGTGCCGGTTTCGGCCTGGATACCAGCAAAGGGTGGGTCGCATTGCTGCAGCAACGGCTCAAGAAGGAAGGTTTCGACGATAAAGTGGTCAATGCCTCCATCAGCGGCGACACCAGTGCCGGAGGCCTCGCGCGCCTGCCGGCGGCGCTCGCAGCGCATAAGCCGGACGTGGTGGTAATCGAATTGGGTGGTAACGACGGCTTGCGCGGGCAGCCGCCGGCGCAATTGCAACAAAATCTTGCGTCGATGATCGAGCAGTCCCAGGCCAGCGGTGCGAAGGTACTGTTGCTGGGCATGCAGATTCCGCCCAATTACGGGAAGCGCTATGTCGATGCATTCGCCAAGGTATTCAATGACGTCGCAACGGCCAAAAAGGTGCCGTTGGTGCCATTTTTCCTGGAGGGTATCGGTGGCAACCCGGCGTTGATGCAGGCTGATGGACTGCACCCGGCTGTCGGCGCCCAGGGCAAATTGCTGGAAAATGTCTGGCCGACGCTAAAACCGCTGCTATGACGCTTTTCTACCGGCAGGCTTTCGGCTAAGGTGGCGCCCCCCCGATCTGGAGCCCCCGATGTCGCGTCCTGCCTGGTCCCTGTTTAACTACCAACTGATCGAGCCGGACGAGCAGCTGGATCTGTTCGCCTGCCAGGAAGTGCGGGTGCATCTGGTGACGCGTCAATTGGAACTGGGCGGCTCCATCGACCGCACCCTGTGCGGTACGTTATTGCCGGCGCAGCCGCGTTGGTCCCTGGTCGACCGTTCGATTTTCCAGGACCAGCGCCTGTGCCCTTTGTGCCGGGCGATCCTGGAGTCGCAGAAGCGTGGCACGCCGCCAATCTGGCCCGAGTTGCGTTTCGAGTTGTAGGGGGCAGCTAGAAGTCCGCTTCACGTATACAATCGATTTTTACCTACCCGTCGTTCTGCGAAGGATTTTCCGGATGTTGTCGCGCCTTTCCGTCGTCACCTGCTGCCTGTCTCTTGCTGCCTTGTGTGCGGCCGGTCCTGCCGCCGCCTTGCAGTTGCCCCTGCCTCCACCCGGCGAAGACATCGTCGGGCAGGTCCAGGTGATCAAGGCCAAGTACGAAGACACCTTTGCCGACCTGGGTACCACCTACGACCTGGGCTATTCGGAAATGGTCGCGGCCAATCCGGGCGTCGATGCCTGGTTGCCGGGGGCGGGGACCGAGATCGTCCTGCCGACGCGCTTCATCCTGCCGCCGGGCCCCCGTGAGGGCATCGTTATCAACCTGGCGGAATACCGGCTCTACTACTTCCCCAAGGGGCAGGACGTGGTCTACACCTTCCCGCTTGGGATTGGCCGTGAAGGCTGGGGCTCGCCCATTGCGCACACCAGCATCATCGCCAAGACGCCGAACCCGACCTGGACGCCGCCGGCCTCGATCAAGGCCGAGCACGCCGCCAACGGCGACCCGTTGCCCAATGTGGTGCCGGCCGGCCCGGACAACCCCCTGGGGCCGTTCAAGTTCACCCTGGGAACGCCGGGTTACCTCATCCACGGTTCCAACATGAAGTTCGGCATCGGCACCCGTACCAGCCACGGCTGCTTCCGCATGTTCAACAACAACGTGCTGGAAATGGCCGGCATGGTCCCGGTGGGGACGTCGGTGCGCATCATCAACGATGCCTACAAGTTCGGCAGCAGCGGCGGCAAGGTCTACCTCGAGGCGCATACGCCCTTGAACGACGATGGCACGCCGTCGGTGGTCGACAAGCACACGGCAGTGATCAACGCCTTGCTCAAGCGTGAAGACCTGGCCAATAACTTGCGGGTGAACTGGGATCAGGTGCGTGATGTGGTCGCGGCCGAAGATGGCCTGCCCACCGAGATCGGTGTGCCAGGTGCTGCACCGATAGCTTCCAGCGCGCCGATCGACCTGCAGCAATAAGCGTCCGGTCCGCTGCTGAGCCCGCCACGGCCTTGCGCTGCGGCGGGCTTTTTATTGCGCGGGGTTCTGGTCCGAATCGCAGGCAATAAAAAGCCGATCCAAGAATGGATCGGCTTGATAACAATCCCGAGGGATTATTACTTGCGGCTAGCTTTTTCAAGCATACGCAGAGCGCGCTCGTTAGCTTCGTCAGCAGTCTGTTGTGCTTTTTGAGCAGCAGCCAGAGCTTCATCAGCTTTACGGTAGGCTTCGTCTGCACGGGCCTGGGAGCGAGCTGCTGCGTCTTCAGTTGCAGTCAGACGAGCTTCGGTTTCTTTGGAGACGCTGCTGCAACCGGTAGCCAGAACTGCGGCCAGAGCCAGAGCAGAGAATTTCAGAACGTTGTTCATCGTGTTCCCCTTCAAGGACTTTCTATTAAATGGCTACTTTCTCAGAGTGAGCTAATAGCCGGCGTACATACTACCCATTACTTGTAGTAAGTAAACTGACGTAGCGCAAGAAGCAAAAAAAATTCTTGTACCGAATCTATTTTGGCTAACCTTTTTGAGGTTTGTATAAAAACTGTCCAGTTTTTTTCATTCGGATGAAAATTGGATCCAGGCTGAAAGGGCCAGCCCGCATGTGCCGGGCCTGGCAACCAGATGAAAATTTATATATCCACGCCGACACTTTGGTTAGGCTTGAGGATGCTTGCCCGAGCATCTTTTACGCATGTAGAGGTGACTTTAAGAGCGCCTGTTCGTCTCAAGGTTCAACTGCCGGCAATGTTCAGGCTTTCGGTCACCGGTTGATCGAGGCCCTTTCTATATCCACCAGCGGCAGGGATGACGGGCACGCCTTGAGCAATTACAGGATTGCTGCCTACTATTCCCTACGTGCTGGTTGTGAGCGCTCAAGGTTTTCTCGTTGTCGAAACCGGCACGGGGTGGCGTAGATGTTCCTTCGCCGGAAAAACATCGGTAAGGTAGGGGTCAGAATCCAAGACCCGCGAGGAGTAGTGATGAGCGAGGCGTTGTCCATCCACCATGACCAGGCTGGTCATCAGTTCGAGACCAATGTGGACGGTCATCGTGCCTATCTGACCTATATGGACCTCGGGAAGCAGACCCTGGACATCTATCGGACCTTCGTGCCCAACGCACTGCGCGGCCGTGGCATTGCTGCCGCGTTGACCGAGGAAGCGTTGAAGTTTGCCGAAGAGCAAGGCTACACGGTGATCCCGTCGTGTTCCTATGTCGAACGCTACATGGAGCGCCACCAGCGCCATGCCGCGAAGCTATAACGCACAACATAAAATGCAGCATGAAAAACGCCGGGCTCAGCCCGGCGTTTTTGTGTGCGCACCCTTCAGATACAGGTTCAGCTGCGTTTGCGTTTCGGCAATACGTCCTTGAGCTTGGCGTGCATGCTGCGCAGGGTGTTCTCGGTGGCGGACCAGTCGATGCAGGCATCGGTGATCGATACGCCGTACTGCAAGTCGGCCAGGTCCTTTGGAATCGCCTGGCAGCCCCAGTTCAGGTGGCTCTCGACCATCAGGCCGATAATCGACTGGTTGCCTTCGAGGATCTGGTTGGCGACGTTTTCCATCACCAGCGGCTGCAGCGCCGGGTCCTTGTTGGAGTTGGCGTGGCTGCAGTCGACCATGATGTTCGGCTTGATCCTGGCCTTGTTCAGCGCCTGCTCGCAGAGCGCCACGCTGACCGAGTCATAGTTGGGCTTGCCATTGCCGCCGCGCAACACCACGTGACCGTAGGCATTGCCCTTGGTGGTGACGATGGAGACGCCGCCTTCCTGGTTGATACCCAGGAAACGGTGAGGGCTGGAGACCGATTGCAGCGCGTTGATCGCCACGGTCAGGCCGCCGTCGGTGCCGTTCTTGAAGCCTACGGCCGAAGACAGGCCGGATGCCATTTCGCGGTGGGTCTGCGACTCGGTGGTGCGCGCGCCGATGGCCGACCAGCTGATCAGGTCCTGCAGGTACTGCGGGGAGATCGGGTCGAGGGCTTCGGTGGCGGTGGGCAGGCCCATTTCGGCCAGGTCCAGCAGCAATTTGCGACCGATGTGCAAACCGTCCTGGATCTTGAACGAGTCGTCCAGGTACGGGTCGTTGATCAAGCCTTTCCAGCCCACGGTGGTACGCGGCTTCTCGAAATACACGCGCATCACCAGGTACAAGGTGTCGGACACTTCCGCCGCCAGCACTTTGAGGCGCTCGGCGTATTCGTGGGCAGCCTTGAGGTCGTGGATCGAGCAAGGCCCGATCACGACGAAGAGGCGGTGGTCGGTGCCATCGAGAATGTCACGGATGACTTCGCGGCCCTTGGTGACGGTCTGCAGGGCAGCGTCGCTCAGAGGGATTTCGCGCTTGAGCTGATCGGGTGTGATCAGGGTCTCGTTGGATTCGACGTTTAGGTCATTGATCGGTAAATCAGCCATCGTGTTACTCGCCAGGGTCACGGGTGCCGGCCGCCAGCCATCCCCGTGCGGCGGGCACAGCATGATTTGAATGCAGGGGGGAGGAACCTTAGCGCGTAACACGGGCCCGCGACAATGGGCAAAGCCCGCTTTAATCCAGCGCTGGTCGCACAAACGTCTCGTGGGCGAACTCGCCGGCATGGCGCGCCACCCACTCACGGGCCAGGGCTTCGAGTTGCTGCGGGGTGGGCTCGGCATCTTCGTGCTGGCGGCAGTAGCGCTCTATCCGGCATGCTTGTTCACCCATTCGCGCACCGAACAACGCATGTTCATCGGTAAACGAAATGCCCACGCGGTAGCCGTTTTCCACCTTGCGACACCACGCCACATACCCCGGATAGCGGGCCGTGGCGCCCAGGGAGGGAATGTGCAGGTCAACGGCCGTGCCCTGGCGCCATGGGCGGGGCCAATTGCAGGCAACGCCGCCCAGTCCGATAGTGTGCAGGCGTTGGCGGGGGATGGCGGGAGAGGGGCGTTGGATTAACTCGACAGCGACATCATCAGGGTGAGGTAAAAAACGACCCATGTACACGGACTCCGAGCACCGTCCAGTTGACGGCGGTGGCAGCAGTATAGTGAAGGAACTGGAATTGACCGACCTGGATATTGACCAGCAATTGCTGGGATTGCCAGGTATTTCGCTGGTGGTGTTCACCAGCGTGGGGTGTTCCAGCTGCCGTTGGGCACGCCAGCAGTTGCCGGGCTGGCGTTTGCCGGTGGACCGCGTGTGCTGGGTGGATGCCGGGCACAATGGCGGTGCGGTCGAACGCTACCAGATCTTTCATTTGCCGGCGTTGTTCGTGGTGTGCGAGGGTCAGTTCCTCGGGCAAATACAGACACGTCTTACGCTTTCTGACCTGACCGAAACCATTGACCAAGCACTTAGCCGCACTCCGGAGGAACTGCCATGACAGTACAGTCGCCACGTATCGGCATTATCGGCACCGGCGCCATCGGTGGCTTCTATGGCGTGATGCTGGCACGCGCGGGCTTCGACGTGCACTTCCTGCTGCGCAGCGAATACGCGGCGGTCAGCGAGCACGGCCTGCGCGTCAATAGCCGTGTGCATGGCAACCTGCAACTGCGCCCGGTGCAGGCCTACGCCCATGCCGCCGACATGCCGCCGTGCGATTGGTTGCTGGTGGGCACCAAGTCCACCGGCAATGTCGAGCTGGCCCCGACCCTCGCCCAGGTCGCGGCGCCGGACGCCAAGGTGGTGTTGCTGCAAAACGGCCTGGATGTCGAAGACAGTCTGCGTGAACACCTGCCGCCATCCCTGCATCTACTGGGCGGGCTGTGCTACATCGGCGTACACCGCTCCGCGCCTGGCGTCGTCGAACATCAGGCGTTGGGCCGGGTCAACCTGGGCTACCACAGCGGCACGGCCGCCAACGATGAGGCCCGTCAGAAGGCTATTGTCGAAGCCGGTGCCGCGTTGTTTCATAAGGCCGGCATCGAGTCCCAGACCATGGCCAATGTGCATCAGGCCCGCTGGCACAAGCTGGTGTGGAACGTGCCTTACAATGGCCTCTCCGTACTGTTGGGAACGGGTACCACGGCAATGATGGCGGACGAATCCAGCCGCGAGCTGATCCAGGCGCTGATGGCCGAAGTGGTGCAGGGCGCCCATGCCTGCGGTCATGAAATCCCCGACAGTTACGCCGAGCAGATGTTCGCCATGACGGAAACCATGGACGATTACCTGCCCAGCATGTACCACGACCATATACATAAACGCCCGCTGGAACTGGCGGCGATCTATGGGCGACCGCTCGCTGCCGCCAAGGCCGCAGGTTGCGAATTGCCACGAATGCAGGCGCTGTACCAGGCCTTGAGCTTTATTGATCGGCATAACCGCTGATTCGGGGGACGTACCATGGCAAAGGGATTGGGCGACAAACTGGTGCTGGCGATTTCCTCGCGGGCCCTGTTCGACCTGAGCGACAGCCACAAGGTCTACCTTGCCCAAGGGGTGGAGGCCTACCGTAAATACCAGATCGAACACGAGGAAGAGATCCTCGAGCCCGGTGACGCCTTTCCGCTGGTCAAGAAGCTGCTGAGCCTCAATGCCAGCCTGGGCCGTGCTCGGGTCGAGGTGGTGCTGGTGTCGCGCAACAGTGCCGACACCGGCTTGCGCGTGTTCAATTCCATCCAGCATTACGGCCTGGATATTTCCCGCGCAGCCTTTGTCGGTGGGCGTAGTCCTTATCCTTATTTGGCAGCGTTTGGCTGTCACCTGTTTCTGTCCACCCATGCTGAAGATGTACGCAGCGCCCTCGATGCCGGCTTTGCCGCCGCGACGATTCTGTCGGGCGGTCCGCGCCGGGCGTCCAGCGAAGAGCTGCGGATCGCCTTCGACGGTGACGCGGTGCTGTTCTCCGATGAGTCGGAGCGCGTGTACCAGGCCGGTGGGCTGGAGGCGTTCCAGGCCAGCGAGCGCGAGTCGGCACGCCAGCCTTTGCACGGTGGCCCGTTCAAGGGTTTCCTGGCGGCACTCAACTTGTTGCAGCGTGAGTTTCCAGACGAGGCCTGCCCGATCCGCACAGCCTTGGTCACCGCCCGTTCGGCGCCTTCCCACGAGCGGGTGATCCGGACCTTGCGTGAGTGGGACATCCGCCTGGATGAGTCACTGTTTCTCGGCGGCCTGGAAAAGTCCGCCTTCCTGGAGGCGTTTGCCGCGGATGTGTTTTTCGATGACCAGGCCGGTCACTGCGAGAAAGCCAGGGAGGTGGTGGCCACCGGGCATGTGCCCCATGGCATCAGTAACGAGGTGAGGATTCAGGCCGAGACCTAGGCGCGCTGCTAAGCTCATTCAATCTCCTCCATCCTGGCCGTCCGGGAGGTTTTATGATTCGTTCGATGCTGTACGCCACAGACCTCGGTCTGTATGCGCCGTATGTGATGCAACATGCACTGGCGCTGGCACGAACGTTCAAGGCTGACCTGGATGTGATTCATGTGGTCGAGCCCATCGGGTTGTTCGCCGAATCGGTGTTGCAGAGCTACCTTGATGAGAAGGCCTTGAGTGAATGGCAGAGCCAGGGGCTGAGCACTGTCATGGCGACCATCGAGCAGCGGGTGCTGGACAGTTTTCGCGAAGAATTGGGGGACGAGGGCCAGGACCTGGAACTGATTCGCTCGGTACGGGTGATTCAGGGCGACCCCTGCGAAGTGATACTCGAGCAGTTGCGCAAATTGTCCGTCGACCTGTTGATCGTCGGCAGCCACAGCCATGCCACGGCGGCCGCCACACCGCTTGGGCGCACCGCCGCACGGGTGCTGCAGTTGTCTAGCGTGCCGGTTTACCTGGTGCCTGCGTTACAGCGTCGACGCAGTGATGACGTGTGATGGGTAAAAAACGATAAAAAGTTCTAGATTTATCCGTCAAACCTTTAATATAGTTATATACCGTCGCTGATACCCGTGGCGTCTATCTGCTTTGAGGGACACATATGAAGCTTCAACAACTGCGCTACATCTGGGAAGTGGCGCACCACGACCTCAACGTTTCCGCTACCGCTCAAAGCCTTTACACCTCCCAACCCGGTATCAGCAAGCAGATCCGCCTGCTCGAAGACGAGCTGGGCGTCGAAGTGTTCGCGCGCAGCGGCAAGCACCTCACCCGTGTCACCCCGGCCGGTGAACGCATCATCACCACCGCCGGCGAGATCCTGCGCAAAGTCGAGAGCATCAAGCAGATCGCCCAGGAATTCTCCAACGAGAAGAAAGGCACCTTGTCGATTGCCACGACCCACACCCAGGCGCGTTACGCATTGCCGCCGGTGATCCGCGATTTCATCAAGCAATACCCGGACGTGGCGCTGCACATGCATCAAGGCTCGCCGATGCAGATCGCCGAGATGGCCGCCGACGGCACCGTCGATTTCGCCATCGCCACCGAAGCCCTGGAGCTGTTCGGTGACCTGGTGATGATGCCGTGCTACCGCTGGAACCGTTGCGTCGTCGTGCCCCAGGGCCACCCATTGGCCAAGTTGCCGAAGCTGACCCTGGAAGCCCTGGCCGAATACCCGATCGTCACCTACGTCTTCGGTTTCACCGGCCGCTCCAAGCTCGACGAAGCCTTCAGCCATCGTGGCCTGACGCCGAAAGTGGTGTTCACCGCCGCCGACGCCGACGTCATCAAGACCTATGTGCGCCTGGGCCTGGGCGTGGGCATCGTCGCCAAGATGGCCGTCGATACCAACCTCGATAAAGACCTGGTGGTGCTGGATGCCAGCGAGCTGTTCGAGTCCAGTGTGACCAAGATCGGCTTCCGCCGTGGCACCTTCCTGCGGGGCTTCATGTGCGACTTCATCGAGAAGTTCGCCCCGCACCTGACCCGCGAAGTCATGGCCAAGGCAATCCAGTGCCACAACAAGCAGGAACTGGAAGAGCTGTTCGACGGCGTGGAATTGCCCGTCCATTAAGGGGGGTTACTTGGCCTCGGTAACCGTAAAGTGTTGCCGGGCGCCTGCCACCAGAATCTCCACCTCATCACCTTCGAACTTGCCCAGCAGGCTTTTGCCCAAGGGTGAACGCGGGGTGATGACGGTCACCGGTTGCCCGACCACGTCCACCTTCAAACCCGCCGCATCCGGTGCCAGGAACAGCCACTGCTGGCGGCCGTTCTCGTCTTCCAGGCCCAGCAATGTGCCGACTTCTATGCCACGTTGATCATCGTACGCACGCAGTGGCAGGTTCTGGCATAGCGCCAGCGCCTGCTTGATTTCCTCGACGCGCCTGGCTTGCCCGGCTGCCAGGTAAGACGCCTCCAGCCCGAGGGTGTCGTATTTGTTTTCGGCGATATTTTCTTCGTGGGTCGCGGTTTCGTAGGCGGTCTGCGCGGCGCGCTGGGCGATGTCGAGGTCGACGGTGAGTTTTTCCAGGATCAGCTGGTGAACGGCGTGTTTATTCATGGTCATCAATCGCAGAATTGCAGGACATTGGCCCGGCTCTTTTCATTCGGTGCGTTCTGGTCCTGCTGCAGCCAGAACTGGCATTTTGGGTTGGACAGGTTGCGTGCGTTATTGCGGGCCTGGTCCAGGGCCTGCTGTTGTTCATGCTTCTGCAGGTTCTGTTGATATTGCTCGAACATACGGTTCGGCGGCTCCGGCGCAACCGGTGCGGGTTTACCCAGTTGCTCAACGGCCTGGGCTACAGGCGCCAGGCTTTGCGGGAACAGGTAGCGCGACGCCAGCCAACTGGTCAGCGCAATGGCGATAAATCCCAGCCACACCCCCAGGGCAATGGCGAGCGTGAGCTTGGGCAGCGACAACGAGCGATCGGACATGATGGCCTCCTGGCAGGCATTAACGGCATGGCGGCGATTGTCGCACAGCCACTGTGCAGAATAATCGCGATCAAGCCTTCTGCATTGGCGCATTTATGCGGACAATCGAGCCTTTGAGCGTTGGAGCGCGGAATGAAAGCCCGCTGGGATATTTTTTGCAGCGTCGTCGATAACTATGGCGACATCGGCGTGACCTGGCGCCTGGCCCGGCAATTGGTGGCGGAGCAGGGCTGCGAGGTGCGCTTGTGGGTCGACGACCTGCGCGCCTTCGAGCGTATGTGCCCCGAGATTGATGTGCGCCTGGACCAGCAATGGCAAGAGGGTGTCGATGTGCGCCATTGGCCGGCCGTGTGGTCGAGCGCACCGGCAGCCGATGTGGTGATCGCCGCCTTCGCCTGCCAGTTGCCGCCTGACTACATGGAAGCCATGGCCGCGCGTGAACGCACGCCGTTGTGGATGAACCTGGATTACCTCAGTGCCGAAGACTGGGTAGTGGGGTGCCATCGGTTGCCGTCGGTGAAGTTCAAGGGCGTGCAGAAGTACTTCTTTTTCCCAGGGTTCCGACCCGGTACGGGCGGGTTGTTACGCGAGGCCGGGTTGCTGGAACAGCGTCAGGCGTTTCAGCAGGATGCCGCTGCACAGCGGCAATTCCTGCAAGACTTGGGTGTGTTTCCGGCACCGGGTGCGCGGCTGATCTCGTTGTTCGCCTACGAAAACGCCGGGCTGGCCAGTTGGCTGGATGCACTTTCGACCGACGGGCACACCACTCATCTCTTGGTGCCGGAAGGGCGCATCCTCGGTGATGTACAGCATTGGCTCGGTGTCGAAGGCCTGGCGGTGGGGGACGTCCATCAACGCAACGCCCTGACCGTGCAGGTGCTGCCGTTTGTGCGCCAGGAGCAATATGACCGCCTGCTGTGGTGTTGTGACTTCAACGCCGTGCGAGGCGAAGACTCGTTCGTGCGCGCCCAATGGGCCGGGCGGCCGCTGCTGTGGCACATCTATCGCCAGGACGAAGACATCCACCTGGACAAGCTCGACGCCTTCCTGGACCTGTACACCGCCGCCCTGTCACCGGCCGCAAAGGCTGCCCTGGTCGAGCTCTGGCAAGCCTGGAACACTGATGGCGATATGGCACAAGCGTGGAAAATGCTGCTGGCGCACTGGCCTGAGTTAAGCCAGCACGCGCAGACGTGGTGTCTGGAACAAGGCTTGCAGGCCGATCTTGCGACGGCGCTGGTACAGTTTTATGAAAGTTGGATATGATACGCGACCTTGATTTTTGTAATCCCATCCAAATTTCGGATATACGCAATGAAAACTGGTAAAGAACTGAAACCCGGTACAGTGATCCGTCTCGAAAACGACCCTTGGCTGGTTCAGAAAGCTGAGTTCACCAAGTCTGGTCGTAACAGCGCAATCATGAAGACCAAGCTGAAGAACCTGCTGACCGGTTACAAGACCGAGATCGTCTACAGCGCCGATGACAAACTGGACGACGTGATCCTCGACCGCAAGGAAGCGACCCTGTCCTTCATCAGCGGCGACACCTACACGTTCATGGACACCACCGACTACACCATGTACGAGCTGAACGCTGAAGATATCGAAGCCGTTCTGCCGTTCATCGAAGAAGGCATGGAAGACGTCTGCGAAGCTATTTTCTTCGAAGAGCGCCTGGTTTCCGTAGAGCTGCCGACCACTATCGTGCGTAAGGTTGCCTACACCGAAGGTTCCGCTCGCGGTGACACTTCGGGCAAAGTAATGAAGCCTGCCAAGCTGAGCAACGGTACCGAACTGCAAGTAGCCGATTTCATCGAAATCGACGACCTGATCGAGATCGACACCCGCGAAGGTGGTTCGTACAAAGGTCGCGCCAAGAAGTAATTCCGGCCCCGCCGATACGAAAAAAGCCCGACCTAGCGTCGGGCTTTTTCGTGGGCGCTGCTTTTTTACTTCAGGTGTTGCTTGAGCTCGTCGGATGCCTGCAGCAAGGCCGAACGCACCGCTGGTACCTGGCTGACCACATTGAGCAAGCCGTAGTCGTGGATCATGCCGTTATAGCGCACGGCGGTCACTGGAACCCCGGCCTGGTCCAGCTTGCGCGCATAGGCTTCGCCTTCGTCACGCAACACGTCGGCACCGGCGGTCTGAATCAGCGCGGGCGGCAAGCCCTTGAGCTGATCCGCGGTCGCCCGCAGCGGCGAGGCGTAGATCTCGGCGCGCTGATTGGCGTCGGTGGTGTAGTTGTCCCAGAACCACTTCATCATGTTCCTGGTGAGGAAGTGCCCTTCGGCGTACTGGTTGTAGGACGCCGTCTCGAAGTTGGCATCGGTCACCGGCCATAACAGCAGCTGGAACTTGATCGCAGGTGTGCCCTTGTCCTTGGCCATCAGGCTGACGACGGCTGCCATATTGCCGCCGACACTATTGCCCGCGACCGCCAGGCGTTTGCCGTCGACGTTGATGTCCTTGCCATGCTCGGCGACCCACTTGGTTGCGCCGTAGGCCTGGTTGATCGCCACCGGATAGCGGGCTTCCGGTGAAGGCGTGTAGTTGACGAAGACCGCCACGGCCCCCGAACCCGCCACCAGATCGCGCACCAGGCGCTCGTGGGTCGGGTAATCCCCCAACACCCAGCCGCCACCGTGGAAGAACATGAACACCGGCAATGTGCCCTTGACCCCGGCTGGCCGCACGATGGTCAGGTCCAGCGGCTGGCCATCGACCTGAATGGTCTTCTGGCTCACGTCCGCCTTGGGCAGGGTCAACTTCACACCGGCCTGGGCGCCCGTCAGCACGGCACGGGCTTGCGTGGGTGTCAGTTGTTCCATCGGTTTGCCGGTGCCGGCGTTCAACGCATCCAGGAAGGCCTGGGTACTGTGTTCAACGTCGCCATTGGCGGCAAACGCGTGAGTGACGGACAGGGCGAGCAGGCTGCCGGTCAGCACGTTGGCAAATGTGTTCATGTTCTTCTCCAGTGACAGCGGCAGTGGTTAGACGGTTACGTGCAGGCGCACATCGACGTTGCCACGGGTGGCGTTGGAGTACGGGCAGACTTGGTGCGCGGCGTCGACCAGGCTTTGCGCATCGTCCTCGGCCAGGCCTGGCAGGCTGACGTGCAGGTCGATATCCAGGCCGAAACCGCCAGGGATCTGGCCGATGCCGACGTGGGCAGTGATCGAGGCATCATCCGGGATTTTGCGTTTGGTCTGGCTGGCGACGAATTTCAGGGCGCCGATAAAGCAGGCCGAGTAACCGGCGGCAAACAGTTGTTCCGGATTGGTGGCCTGGCCGCCGGCGCCGCCCAACTCCTTGGGAGTGGAGAGTTTGACGTCGAGGATATTGTCGCTGGAAACAGCGCGACCATCACGGCCGCCGGTGGCGGTGGCTACTGCGGTATAGAGCGTTTGCATGGTGTCGTCCTCTTGGTTTTTAGCGCTAAAGTTTTGCGCGCTAATTAGTTGGTGAGGCAAATGTATAGCGCTAATGTTTAGCGCGCAAGATAAATGTATAAATATTTTTTCAGTCGCTGCAAACCAGTGTGGGAGGAGGCTTGCTCCCGATAGCGGTGTTTCAGTCAAAAGATTCGTCGACTGATAAACCGTCATCGGGAGCAAGCCCCCTCCCACAGGTTGAGTGTTTTGCCGTGTTCAGATCGCGTTCTGCAGGTTGCCCCGCAACGCAAGCAAGTCAGCCTGCAGCTTGCGCAATTGGTCCAGCTCCAAACCGCTGGCGCCGAGAATGCACTGTGGAATGCCCATGGCCTTTTCCTGCAAGGCACGCCCGGCGCCGGTCAGTTCCACCACCACCACGCGCTCATCTTCACGGCTGCGGGTGCGGCTGAGCAGGCCTTCGGCTTCCAGGCGCTTGAGCAGGGGCGTCAGGGAGCCCGGGTCGGTCAGCAGGCGGCTGCTGATTTCTCCGACGGTCAAACCATCTTCTTCCCACAGCACCATCATGGCCAGATACTGCGGGTAGGTCAGGCCGAGGGCTTGCAGGAGCGGTTTGTAGACCTTGGTCATCAGCAGCGACGTGGAGTGCAGGGCGAAACACAGTTGGTTGTCCAGCAACAGGGATTCGCACGGGGCGGGATTTTTGCTCATGGTGGTGCCTCAAAAAAGCGTGTCTGCCTGGAATCTAGCGAGCAAATCTTTAATGCGCCAGATAATTCTGTGCGGGTGGTCAGACCAGTCCGTTCTGCAGTGCCAGATCCCAAGGCGGCACGGGGCTGAATCGGGACTTGAGGTATTCCAGCAGCAACCGGCTGCGCGCATTGGGCTGCTGTTCCAGGCGCAGTGCATAGATCCCGGTGGTCTCCGGGGTGGGTAGGCCGTCTTGGCAAAACAGCGGCAGTAACTCGCCGCGCACCAGGTACTCACTGGCCAGCCAGGTGGGGAGGTGGGCGATCCCCAGCCCGGCGAGAGCGCCCGATAACAGCGCTTCAGCGTTGTTGGCGCTCATGCGGATGCGCCGCGGGCGATACGTTGCACGTCGCCCGTCCAACTCGAAGCGCCACGCGAACATCGGCGCCAGGCCGTCCCAGTCCAGGCCGTCATGCTCGCTCAATTCGCGAGGGTGGGCCGGGGTGCCACGGCTTTTCAGGTAGGCCGGACTGGCGCAGGCGATGCGCACGATACTGGCCAGGGGCGTGGCGATCAGCCGGGTATCGACGATATGCCCGGCGCGCAGCACCAGGTCGACCTTGCCCAAGTGCGCGCCCTGCATATCGACAAAGCTGTCGATCAGATGCAGGTGCACATCCAAGCCCGGGTACACATTCAGGAAGTCGGCGATCACGGGCGCCAGATGCCGTCGCCCAAACGCTGCCGGTGCGTCCACGCGGATCAAGCCCTCGGGCGCATGGCTCAAGGAGACCGCTTCCGCCCGCGCCAGTTGCAGCTCGCTGACAATCCGTCGTGCCCGCTCGGCGAAGGCCAGGCCCGCCGGGGTTGGCACCACCGCGTGAGTGCTGCGCTGGAACAGGCGGCTGCCCACGGAGCTTTCCAGGCTGTCGATGCGCCGCGCCACCGCCGAAGGGGTCAGCGGATGGCGACGGGCTGCGGCAGAAAAGCTGCCGGTTTCCAGTACATCGAGAAACAGGCTCAGTTGATCGGTCAGCGTGTTGGGATTCATCGATGCGCGCTTATGCGAGATTGGCACAGCCATTGTGCGTTGCTGTGCGTTTCCGCGCCAGGGTCGACTGCGTAGCATGCAGGGCCTGGGAATGTGGAGTAGCGAGCGGTGTTGGATTTAGCGGTGTATCTGGTATTGGGCGTGGCCCTCGGCACGGTCGGTGGCCTGTTTGGTATTGGCGGTGGGCTGATTGCGATCCCGGTCCTCGGCGTATGGTTCGGCCTGGACCAACAACTTGCCCAAGGCACGGCGCTGGTGATGGTGGTGCCGAACGTGATGCTGGCCCTGTGGCGTTACCACCAGCGCAATCGCATCGAACTGCGCCACGCCCTGCCGTTGGGCATCATGGGCTTCAGCTTTGCCTGGCTCGGCTCGATCTGGGCTGTGGGGCTGGATGCAGGCGCCATGCGCATCGGCTTTATCGTGTTCCTGCTGACGCTTTCGGCTTACAACCTGCTGCGCATGTTCACGCGCAATGCACCGCCGACGGCACACATGCGTTATTCCTGGCCCTGGCTTGGCGTGTTGGGCGCGGCGTCCGGTTCCATGGGCGGTTTGTTTGGGGTGGGCGGCGCGGTGGTGGCCACGCCGGTACTGACCAGTGTGTTCGGCACCACCCAGGTGGTCGCCCAGGGCTTGTCCCTGGCCTTGGCCCTGCCCAGTACCGGGGTGACCCTGGTCACCTATGCCTGGCACCACGAAGTGGACTGGCTGATCGGCATCCCCCTGGCTGTCGGTGGCCTGCTCAGTATCAGTTGGGGCGTGAAAGTCGCCCACGCCCTGCCGGAAAGGCTGTTGCGCGGCCTGTTCTGCGGCTTCCTGGTGCTGTGTGCGGTAATGCTGACCTTTAAAGTCTGAAGCCTTCGAGGATGTACTCCGCCAGGCAATCGGTGATCGGTGAGGCCATCAGGGGGTTACGCAGCAAACGCAGGTTCATTGACGGCAAGGGCGGTAGCCCTTCCTCGCTGCCGAGTATGCGCAGGTCTGCAGTCACCAGGCTTTCCATGCTGACCATGGCCGCCAAGCCCGCGCTGACGACTGCCTGGATCGCCGCCCCATTGGTGCTGTGATAGGCGAGGCGATAACTGCGCTCGACCGAATCCAGTGCCCCCAGGGCCCACTGGGTGTAAAGGCAGTCAGCACCGGAAATCGCCAGGGGCAGGGCGTCGTGCTCGTCTACGCAAAAGCACGGTGCTGCGGCCCATACCATGCGTTCGGAACGCAACAGTTCCCCGACATCATTCCCGGGCTCTCGGCTGATCACGGTCAGGGCCAGGTCCCGGCGCTGCATCAGCACCGTGGACGCCTCGCAGTGCATCTCAATCTGGATCAGCGGGTATGCCTTGGAAAACCGCTGGAGAATCCCCGGCAGGAAGCGCATCACGTAGTCATCCGGTGTACCGATGCGTACCAGCCCCACCATATGCGGCTCGCGCAGGGTGTTGAACACTTCGCTGTGCAATTTCAGGATGCGCCGCGCGTAGCCCAGCAGCACTTGGCCCTCGGGGGTAAGCCGCACTTGCCGGCCATCGCGCTCGAACAGTTTGCGCTGCAGCACGTCTTCTTCCAGGCGCTTCATCTGCATGCTCACCGCCGATTGGGTGCGGTTGACCCGTTCACCGGCGCGGGTGAAACCGCCCTGGTCGGCGATGGCGACGAAGGTGCGCAGCACTTCAGTGTCGATGCTCGGGTAGTCGGACAATTGATCAATCTCCGAGATGTATTGCATAAGAAACATTCGTTGGATTGATCATAAGGCCAGGCTCACACTCGCGTCATCCCCATTGGAGGGCGAGAAGATGAAAGGTCAAAGAGGCTTTGTGTTGATGGCAAAACGTCCGTTTTCCGGGCTGTTTCACAGGATTGCCCGTTGGCAGGCGCGGCATGGGGAACGCCAGGTCCTGGCCAGCTTGAGCGATGATGCGCTCAAGGACATCGGGCTCAATCGCGGCGACGTTGAGCAGGATCGCCATCTGCATTTCTGGCAAGACCCGCTGCGAAAATGACCCCGGATGCAGTAGGGTGGTTGGCGAGCCCACATGGAGAACCTCATGGCCGCCGACCTGTCTTTTTCCCTCAAGCAAGCTCGGCGCATGGCGCTGGCGGCCCAGGGATTTTCCGGGCGCCAGGCGCCCGTACTGATAAAAGCTGCGCACATCAACCGCGTGATCGAGCGCTTGGGCGTGTTGCAGATTGATTCGGTCAATGCGCTGGTGCGCTCTCATTACTTGCCGCTGTTTTCCCGCTTGGGCGGTTACTCGCCGTTGATGCTTGAACAGGCGGCCTGGAGCCAGGGCCGGCGGCGTTCGCTGTTTGAGTATTGGGGGCACGAGGCCTCGTTGCTGCCGATGGCGTTGTATCCCTTGATGCGTTGGCGTATGGAGCGGGCGCAGCAGGGACGGGGCATCTATTCGCAGATGGCGCGCTTCGGTCGTGAGCAACAGGCCACGATCCAGCGCGTTTTGCAGACTGTCGAACAGCAGGGCGCGCTGGGCGCGGGCAGTTTGTCGACCCGCGAAGAGCGAGCCGGACCCTGGTGGGACTGGAGCGATGAAAAGCACGCGCTTGAGTGGCTGTTCGCCGCCGGCCTGGTGACCGTTGCCGGCAGGCGTGGTTTCGAGCGGCTGTATGACTTGCCCGAGCGCGTCATCCCGGCTGACATCCTCCAGCAGACGCCGTTGACCGAGGCCGAGGCCCAGCGTGGCCTGTTGCTGCACAGCGCCACCGCCTTGGGTGTAGGCACCGAAAAAGACCTGCGCGACTACTTCCGCCTTGACCCCGCCGACAGTCGCAGTCGCCTGGCGGAATTGGTCGAGGACGGGCAATTGCAGGTGTGCCAGGTGCAAGGCTGGAAGCAGGCAGCATACTGCCTGCCCGGGCCAAAAGTGCCACGCAAGGTGTCGGCCAGCGCACTGCTGTCGCCCTTCGACTCGCTGGTCTGGGAGCGCAGCCGCACCGAGCGCCTGTTCGATTTCCGCTACCGCCTGGAGATCTACACCCCGCAACACAAACGGGTGTACGGCTACTTCGTGCTGCCGTTTTTGCACAACGAGCGGATCGCTGCACGTATCGACCTGCGGGCCGAACGCGCCAACGGGCGCCTGGCCGTGCATGGGGTGCACGAAGAGGAGCCGGGGCTGGATGATGAGGGGATGCAGGCGCTGGCCCTGAACCTGCGGCAAATGGCCGACTGGCTGGGGCTGGAACAGGTGCAGCTCAATTGCCAGCGGCCGAGTGCCGACCGGTTGCGGTTAGCCATGCTGCGCGTGTAGGAGGAAGGTACTTTCGTGGCGAGCGGGCTTGTCACTACAAGCCCTATTTTCCAAACGTCTGCTAGCGTTTGACCTGCTTCAACGTCTCGGCAATCAGGAATGCCAACTCCAGCGACTGATCGGCGTTCATCCTTGGGTCGCAGTGGGTGTGGTAACGGTCCGACAAGCCATCTTCGGTGATCGGCCGCGCGCCGCCGATGCACTCGGTGACGTTCTGCCCGGTCATCTCGATATGAATCCCGCCGGCATACGTGCCCTCGGCCTGGTGCACCTGGAAGAACTCCTTGACCTCGCCGAGGATCTGCGCAAAGTCGCGGGTCTTGTAGCCGCTGCTGGCCTTGATGGTGTTGCCGTGCATCGGGTCGGAGCTCCACAGCACCTGCTTGCCTTCGCGCTGCACCGCGCGAATCAGCTTGGGCAGGTGGTCGCCGACTTTGCCTGCGCCCATGCGCGCGATCAGGTTGAGGCGGCCGGGGTCGTTGTCGGGGTTGAGGATGTCGATCAGGCGGATCAGGTCGTCCGGGTTCATGCTCGGGCCGACCTTCACGCCGATCGGGTTGTTCACCCCGCGCAGGAATTCGACATGGGCGCCATCCAACTGACGGGTGCGGTCGCCGATCCACAGCATGTGGGCCGAGCAGTCGTAGTAGTCGTTGGTCAGGCTGTCGCGGCGCACGAAGGCTTGTTCGTAGTTGAGCAGCAGCGCTTCATGGGCGGTGAAAAAGCTGGTTTCGCGCAACTGTGGCGAGCTGTCCATGCCGCAGGCGCGCATGAAGGCCAGGGTTTCGTCGATGCGGTCGGCCAACTGGCTGTATTTTTCCGCCAGGGCGGAGTTGGCGATAAAGTCCAGGTTCCACTTGTGCACCTGGTGCAGGTCGGCAAAACCGCCCTGGGCAAAGGCGCGCAGCAGGTTGAGGGTGGCGGTGGACTGGTGGTAGGACTGCAGCAGGCGGTCCGGGTCCGGCACACGGCTTTTTTCGTCGAAACCGATGCCGTTGACGATGTCGCCACGGTAGGCGGGCAGGGTGATGCCGTCGAGGGTTTCATCGTTGGCCGAGCGCGGCTTGGCGAACTGGCCGGCCATGCGCCCGACTTTCACCACCGGGCAGCCGGCGGCGAAGGTCATCACGATTGCCATCTGTAGCAGCACCTTGAAGGTGTCGCGGATTTTTGCGGCGGAGAACTCGGCAAAGCTCTCGGCGCAGTCGCCACCTTGCAGCAGGAACGCGCGACCCTGGGTCACCTCGGCAAACTGACGGCGCAACTCGCGGGCTTCCCCGGCAAACACCAGCGGCGGATAGCTGGCCAGGCTCTGCTCCACTTGCAACAAGTGCGCAGCGTCCGGGTACTGGGGTTGTTGCTGGATTGGCAGGGCGCGCCAGCTGTCGGGGCTCCAGGGTTGGCTCATCATGAACTCGATTGGGTGGTTGACGGTCGGGCGCCAATGTTATCAGCAATTAGTGCGTGACCTGTTGCCGCCGGTTGGCCGACAATCGCGCCTTTGCCGTGGGGTAACCCCTTTAGGAGTAGTGATGAGCGAGGAGCGTGTCGAGCGCCTGCTGGCCGAAGTCCATGATGATTTCGGCATGATTCGTGTTCTCGAGGTGGCCGATTACCGGTTTCTCGAGTTTGGCGACGCCATCGAGCAAAGCTGCGTGTTCACCGCTGACCCGAGCTGGCTGGAGTACGACTACACCCGCGCGATGCTGATCGGCGCGTTGTGCCATGAGCAGCCGGAGAGCGCACTGTTCCTCGGCCTGGGAGCTGGCACCTTGACCCAGGCGTGCCTCAAGTTCCTGCCGCTGGAGGATGTCGAAGCCATCGAGCTGCGCCCCGATGTGCCGCGCCTGGCCATCGAATACCTGGGGCTGGATGATGATCCGCGCCTGTATATCCGCATCGGCGACGCCTTGGAACTGTTGGAGAGCGCTGAATCGGCGGACCTGATTTTCGTCGACCTCTACACGGATGTCGGTCCCGGCGTCGGACACCTGGCCTGGACCTTCCTGGAAAACTGCCAGAAGAAACTCAACCCCGGCGGTTGGCTGGTGATCAACCAGTGGGCCACCGACGATGGCAAACCCTTGGGCGCGGCGCTGCTGCGTGGTTTGTACCACCGGCATTATTGGGAACTGCCGGTGAAGGAGGGCAATGTGATCCTGTTGGTGCCTTCGGAGCTGGACCAGGCGCTGGATATGGAGGCGCTTTCTGCTCGGGCTGAGTTGTTGGCGCCGCGTCTGGGTTACTCGTTGCAGGCGTTGATCAAGGCGATTCGTCCGGCTACATAAGCTAGATGCCCTTGAACACCCCCGGCCGCTTCTCGACCATCGCCCGCACGCCTTCCTTGGCATCCTCGCTGTTCAGCAATTTATCCACCATCGGCGGCAGCGCGGCGGCGGCAACGGTTTCGCCTTCCATGTGTGCCAGGCGGGCCGACATCAAGGTGGCCTGGACGCCAAGCGGCGCCTGGCGCGCGATGCGGCTGGCGAGTTCGATGGCGCGGGGCAGCAGGTCTTCACTGGCCATGACTTCCTGCACCAGGCCCAGGCGCAGGGCTTCATGGGCGTCGAACTCATCGCCGGTGAGCAGCCAGCGCATGGCGTTGCCCCAGCCGGCGATCTGATGAAAGCGCAATGTCGCGCCTCCAAACGGAAAAATCCCACGTTGCACTTCCATCTGCGCAAAGCGGGTATTGCTCGCGCACAGGTTGATATCCGCCGCGAGCATCAACTCGATACCGATGGTCAGGCAGTAGCCCTGGGCCGCGACGATCACCGGTTTGCTGACCCTGGGGCCGGCGAAAACGCCCCAGGGATCGCAACCGCCCAGGGGCGGTTGCCAGCCTCCAGCCATCACGGCGCTGACATTGGCCAGGTCCAGGCCGGCGGTGAAGTGGTCTCCGTGGGCAAATACTACGGCCACCCGTGCTTCGTCATTTCGATCAAATTCGCCATAAGCCAGGCTCAGTTCATTGAGCAGGTCCAGGTCAAAGGCGTTGCGCTTGGCGACCCGATCCAGTCCCAACAGCAGGACATGGCCCTGGAGTTCACGGCTGACGCGGCTGCTGCTGGTTTGATTCATCGGGTGTGCCCTCGGGCGCAATGAAGGGTTTCAGACCAAAGGGTCTCGATGCAAGGTGAACCGTTTAAGCGTTATGACCAGCAGGGCCGGGCCTTTGAAAAATAGACCCTGCCGCGCTTATCTGCAAAGACTGTGATGCAGCGCGGTTTATCGGCGCCTGGCGATAAAAAAAGCTCCCTTTTTCAGGTATTTCCGGTATAGTGCGCGCCGGCCTTTAACCGGGCCGCGTTTAGGTAGCGCAATTCCCCGAAGTCAGCTTCGGCTGCACGTCCGCACAGCGGACTCTCCCTTGACGAATCTTTTTCATTCATTCGTTTTCGCAAATCCCCGCCGACAAAGCAGCCAGGGCGACTCTTGAGTCTCAACACGGCATGCGCAGCTTTGGAGCATGGGTCTTTGCGGATGCACTTAGAGGCAGACCCATGACCCAGGAAACCGGCGGCTTCGCCGCTTTTAATCTTAACCCGAACATTCTCGCTGCCGTCATCGCGACCGGCTACGAAGAACCTTCGGCGATTCAGCAGCAATCGATCCCGATCATCATGGCCGGCCAGGACATGATTGGCCAGGCGCAAACCGGTACCGGTAAAACCGCCGCGTTCGCCCTGCCTATCCTGCACTGCATCGATCCTGCCAAGCGCGAGCCGCAAGCCCTGATCCTGGCGCCAACGCGTGAGTTGGCGCTGCAAGTAGCAACCGCTTTTGAAACCTACGCCAAGCAAATGCCAGGCGTTACCGTTGTTGCCGTCTACGGCGGCGCGCCGATGGGCCCGCAACTGAAGGCCATCCGTAATGGCGCTCAGATCGTCGTGGCCACCCCGGGCCGTCTGTGCGACCACCTGCGTCGCGACGAGAAAGTCCTGTCGACCGTGAACCACCTGGTTCTGGACGAAGCCGACGAAATGTTGAAGCTGGGCTTCATGGATGACCTGGAAGTCATCTTCAAGGCACTGCCTCCGACCCGTCAGACCGTCCTGTTCTCGGCCACTCTGCCACAGTCGATCCGTGCCATTGCCGAACGCCACCTGCGCGATCCGCAACACGTGAAGATCCAGACCAAGACTCAGACCGTTACCGCGATCGAACAGGCTCACCTGTTGGTTCACGCTGACCAGAAGACCTCGGCTGTATTGAGCCTGCTGGAAGTCGAAGACTTCGACGCCCTGATCATGTTCGTGCGTACCAAGCAAGCGACCCTGGACCTGGCCAGTGCCCTGGAAGCCAAAGGCTACAAAGCCGCTGCGCTGAACGGTGACATCGCCCAGAACCAACGTGAGCGCGTGATCGACTCCCTCAAGGATGGCCGTCTGGACATCGTTGTGGCGACCGACGTAGCGGCTCGTGGTCTCGACGTTCCGCGTATCACCCACGTGTTCAACGTTGACATGCCTTACGATCCGGAATCCTACGTTCACCGTATCGGCCGTACCGGCCGTGCCGGTCGCGAAGGTCGTGCACTGCTGCTGGTGACGCCACGTGAGCGCCGCATGCTGCAAGTGATCGAGCGTGTAACCGGTCAGAAAGTCGCCGAAGTCCGCCTGCCGGATGCCCAGGCCGTTCTCGATGCCCGCATCAAGAAACTGACCAACAGCCTGTCGCCGCTGGTGGCTGACGCTGAATCGACCCACGGCGACCTGCTGGACCGCCTGACCGCCGATATCGGTTGCACCCCGCGTGCCCTGGCTGCAGCCCTGCTGCGCAAGGCTACCAACGGTCAGGCCCTGACCCTGGCGGCCATCGAGAAAGAGCGCCCACTGGTGCCGAACAACGCGCCACGCGGTGATCGTCCAGAGCGTACCGGCGACCGTCCGGACCGTGGTGATCGTGAGCGTCGCGCTCCGGTTCCATTGGCAGAAGGCCGTGCCCGTTGCCGTACCGCGCTGGGCGCACGTGATGGTATCGCTGCCAAGAACCTGCTGGGCGCTATCCTCAACGAGGGTGGCCTGGCACGTGAAGCCATCGGTCGCATCCAGGTCCGTGACAGCTTCTCCCTGGTGGAGCTGCCGGAAGACGGTCTGGAAAAACTGCTGACCAAGCTGAAAGACACCCGCGTTGCCGGCAAGCAATTGAAGTTGCGTCGCTACCGCGAAGATTGATCCGCCCTTGGGCTGATTGATCGCACATAAAAAATCCCCGACTGGTTCGGGGATTTTTTTTGTCCGCTGTTAACCGAAGCGGTAGATGTCCATACCCAGCGCGCCCATGGTGAACCCCTGGTGTGCAACGCTGAAGTCACCCCCGGCGCCGCGCGCAAAGTACAGCGGCAACAAATGTTCATCGCTGGGATGGCTGCGCACGGCGTGGGGCGCCTGGCGACGGTAATCATGCAAGGCCGCCTCGTCGTTGGCGGCGAGTGTCTCCACCATCCAGTCACGGAAGTCGCGTGCCCAAGGCTCGATACTCTCAGGTCCGGCCTGCCAGTTCAGCTCCCCCAGGTTATGGGTGATGCTGCCGGAGCCGATCAACAGCACGCCCCGTTCGCGCAAGCCGGCCAAGGCATGCCCGATGCGGGTTTGCAGGGCAGGGCCCATGTGGCTGGGCAAGGAGACTTGCACCACTGGAATATCCGCTGCCTGGTACATCAGCGAGAGCGGCACCCAGGTGCCATGGTCAAACGGGCGGCGCTCATCGATTCGCGCCTGCAAGCCGTCGGCATGAAGCAGTTCGACAATTTCGCCGGCCAATTGCGGGTCGCCCGGTGCCGGGTACTGCACGGCGAACAGCTCCCGGGGGAAACCGCCGAAGTCGTGCCAGGTCTCGGGCGCGGCACTGCCGCTGACCAGCAGTTCCTGGCTTTCCCAATGTGCCGACACCACCACAATTGCCTTCGGCCGCGGCAGTTCAGCGGCCAGGCGCTGCAGGGCGGGGCCGCTGGCGCCGGGTTGCAGGGCAAGCATGGGCGATCCGTGGGAGATAAACAGGCTGGGCAACATAAGGAAGGTCCTGAGGTTTAACATGGGCCCATCTTCAATCAGATCATTGATCTAAATCTAATATAAGTTTTAGCGCTTTTTGATCGAATTTTCGGAGGTGATTCCATGGAGCCCAAATTTTGGCAGGAGCGCTGGGCGCGCAATCAGATTGGCTTTCACCTGCCCGAGGTCAATCCTTACCTGCTGCGGTATTGGCCTGTGCTTGGCCTTGCCCAGGGCGCCAAGGTGCTGGTGCCGCTGTGTGGTAAAAGCCTGGACCTGATGTGGCTGGCCAGCAACGGCTATCACGTATTCGGCGTTGAGCTGTCGGAGCAGGCGGTAGAAGCCTTTTTCAGCGAGCAGAACCTGACGCCGCGCATCACTCGGCACGGCGTGTTCAAGGTGTACCAGGCTGATTTGATCGAAATATGGTGCGGCGATTTCTTTGCCTTGGATGCCGGGGCACTGGCTGACTGCACGGCGCTCTACGACCGTGCCGCACTGATCGCCCTGCCGCCGCTGATGCGCGCGCAGTACGCCGAGCAGTTGAACAGCCTGTTGCGGCCAGGCTGCCAGGGACTGCTGATCACCCTGGACTACGACCAGACGCAAAAAGCCGGCCCGCCCTTTGCGGTGCCGGATGATGAGGTGAAGGTGCTGCTGGGTTTGCAGTGGCGCCTGGAGGTGCTCGAAGCCCAGGATATCCTGGGTGAGAGCTGGAAGTTCGTGCAGGACGGTGTCACGTGTCTTGAAGAGCGCGTTTATCGGCTCACCAAGGGGTAAAACCCGCGCACAAAAAAGGGGCGATCCAATCGCCCCTTTTGCATTACCGGGTATCAGCCCCGACGACGCAGCGCGTCGATACGCTCTTCCAGCGGCGGGTGGCTCATGAACATGCGAGCCAGGCCCTGCTTGACACCACCGTTGATGCCAAAGGCGGTCAGGCTGTCGGGCATATGCACCGGCAGGCCCTGTTCGGAGCGCAGGCGCTGCAGCGCACTGATCATTGCACTGGTGCCAGCCAGGCGCGCGCCGGCTTCGTCTGCACGGAACTCTCGTTTGCGCGAGAACCACATCACAATCGCGCTGGCCAGGAAACCCAGCACCACTTCGGCAAAGATGGTCGCTACGAAGTAGGCGATCCCGCGGCCGCCTTCGTTCTTGAAGATCACCTTGTCGACAAAGTTGCCGATGATCCGCGCAAAGAACATCACGAAGGTGTTCACCACGCCCTGCACCAGCGCAAGGGTAATCATGTCGCCGTTGGCTACGTGGCCGATCTCGTGCGCGAGGACCGCCTTCACCTCATCGGGTGAAAAGCGCTCGAGCAGCCCTTGGCTGACCGCCACGAGGGCGTCGTTCTTGTTCCAGCCCGTCGCAAAGGCGTTGGCCTCGTAGGCAGGGAAAATCCCGACCTCTGGCATTTTTATACCTGCTTCCTGAGACAACTGCTCCACGGTCTGCATCAGCCATTGTTCATGGCGGGTGCGTGGTTGAGTGATGATCTGGGTGCTGGTGCTCATCTTCGCCATCCACTTGGAGATGAACAGCGAGAACAGCGAACCGGCAAAACCAAAGACCGCACAGAAAATCAGCAGCTGATTGAGGTTCAGATCAACCCCGTTGGCCGCCATGAACCCGTTGAAGCCGAAAAGGCTCAGGGTGATGCTGGCAATCAGCACGACCGCCAGGTTGGTAGCCAAGAACAGCAGGATGCGCATCATGGTTGTAGAGTTCTCCTCATGCTTAATATGTCGCGTACTGCGGGGTATATAAGGTGCGGCTTGGGGTGATTCAACCGAGCGACTATTTCAAACTGTGTCCTACAGCCTGAATGTAGAGCCTTGAAGGGATTTTCCGATGATGAATACTACCCGTGAAAAGCTATTTTTTGCCTTACGGGCCCGTAACTACAGGGGCTTGTGGATGTAGAAACGCAAATGCAGTACGGGGAATGTGCATAGCCAGAGAAGTGTTGCCAGATAATCGCTGTACGACCGAATGCCGGTCGTACAGCGCCACGTCGGTTACTGGCGATAGGACTTGAGGAAATTGCCGATACGGCCAATGGCCATGTCCAGGTCATCCACGCGGGGCAGGGTCACCACTCGGAAGTGATCCGGCCACGGCCAGTTGAACGCCGTGCCCTGGACCACCAGCAGCTTTTCCGAGAGCAGCAGGTCGAGCACGAATTTCTCGTCGTTGAGGATCGGGCAGACCTTCGGGTCGATCCTCGGGAAGGCGTACAGCGCGCCCATGGGCTTGACGCAGCTCACGCCCGGGATTGCATTGAGCAGCTCCCAGGTACGGTTGCGCTGTTCCAGCAGGCGGCCCTGGGGCAGGACCAGGTCATTGATGCTCTGGTAGCCGCCGAGGGCGGTCTGGATTGCGTGCTGGCTCGGCACGTTGGCGCACAGGCGCATGTTGGCCAGCATGTCGATGCCTTCGATGTAGCTCTGGGCATTGTGCTTGGGCCCGGAAATCGCGATCCAGCCGGAGCGGAAGCCCGCCACGCGGTAGGACTTGGAGAGGCCGTTGAAGGTCAGGCACAGCAGGTCCGGCGCCAGGGAACCGGTGCAGATATGCACCGCATCGTCGTAGAGGATCTTGTCGTAGATCTCGTCGGAGAACACCACCAGGTTGTGCTGGCGTGCCAGCTCGAGCATGCCCAGCAGCACTTCCCTGGAGTACACCGCACCGGTGGGGTTGTTCGGGTTGATGATCACCAGGGCCTTGGTGTTCGGCGTGATCTTGGCCTTGATGTCGGCCAGGTCCGGGAACCAGTCGGCGCCCTCGTCGCACAGGTAATGCACCGGGTGGCCGCCGGCCAGGGTCACGGCGGCGGTCCACAGTGGGTAGTCGGGTGCTGGCACCAGCACTTCGTCGCCGTTGTTGAGCAGGGCCTGCATGGACATCACGATCAGCTCGGACACGCCATTACCCAGGTAGATGTCTTCGATGCCGACGCCTTCGACCTGCTTCTGCTGGTAGTACTGCATCACGGCCTTGCGCGCGCTGAACAGGCCCTTGGAGTCGCTGTAGCCCTGGGCGGTGGGCAGGTTGCGGATCACATCCTGGAGGATTTCATCCGGCGCTTCGAAACCAAAGGGCGCCGGGTTGCCGATGTTCAGCTTGAGGATGCGATGGCCTTCCTCTTCCAGGCGCTTGGCGTGCTTGAGCACCGGGCCGCGAATGTCGTAGCAGACGTTGGCGAGCTTGTTCGATTTGCTGACCTGCATGGCGATGTGATCCTGAAAATGAACGATCCAGACGGTGTGGGCACTACCGTACTGTGAATGCTGCAAGGCCCGCACCCATAAATACGTTTGAATGCCGGTAGCGCGGGTGCCAGACTGGCGTTTTGAAGAGGCGCAATCATACGTGCCGCCTGATCCATGGAAAAGATACAGATCAGGCTTTTTCAGTTGCCGAGGTGTACCGATGGAAAAGTTGCAGAAAACCGTTGAAGAATGGAAGGCAATGCTCGATCCGGAGCAGTACAACGTGTGCCGTCTCAAGGGCACCGAGCGTCCTTTCAGCGGCAAGTACAATGAGACCCGGACCGATGGCGTGTATCACTGCATCTGCTGCAATGCGCCACTGTTCGATTCGACCACCAAGTTTGATTCCGGCTGCGGCTGGCCGAGTTTCTACGCGCCGATCGCCGACAGCGCAATGATCGAGATCCGTGACGTCAGCCACGGCATGATTCGCACCGAAGTCACCTGCGCCCAATGCGATGCGCATCTGGGCCATGTGTTCCCGGACGGTCCGCCGCCGACGGGGCTGCGGTATTGCATCAACTCGGTGTGCCTGGAGCTTGTTCCTCGTTAGATTGAACGGCGACTGGCCTCTCCAGGGGCGAGCACGTTCGCTCCTGGAAAATGTTGATGAGGTGTCATCAGTGCGGTCAATTAAATTGCACGCAATTGAATTGCCTACTATGTTTCATCCTCTTTCTCCCTTATCGAGGCACTGCCATGAGCAACAACCTGCTGAGCATCCCTTGCACCACCATCAAGGGTGAGCAAAAGACCTTGGCCGATTTCGCCGGCAAGGCCGTCCTCGTGGTCAATACCGCCAGCAAATGCGGCTTCACCCCGCAGTACAAGGGCCTGGAGCAACTCTGGCAGCAGTACAAGGACCAGGGCCTGGTGGTATTGGGCTTTCCTTGCAACCAGTTCGGCAAGCAGGAGCCCGGTGACGAAGGGGCGATTTCCGAATTCTGCGAACTGAACTTCGGTGTCAGCTTCCCGTTGTTCAAGAAGATCGACGTCAATGGCAGCGATGCCCATCCACTGTTCGTGCAACTGAAAAAACAGGCGCCGGGCCTGCTGGGGTCCAAGGGCATCAAGTGGAACTTCACCAAGTTCCTCATCGGCCGCGACGGCCAGGTGGTCAAGCGCTTCGGTCCTGCCACCAAGCCGCAGGACTTGACCCAAGAGATCGAAGCCTTGCTCAAATGACCGACCTGCCCAGCGTGTCCCTGGCCCTGGACAACCAGCTGTGTTTCAAGCTCTACGCTGCGTCACGCGCTGTCACCCGTGCCTATAAGCCGATGCTCGACCAGTTGGGTCTGACCTACCCGCAATATGTGGTGATGCTGGTGTTGTGGGAGTGGCACGCCACGCCTGCGCTGCAGCCGACGGTCAAGGCCCTGGGGGAGCGCCTGATGCTCGACTCGGGCACGCTGACGCCGCTGCTCAAGCGCCTTGAACAGCTTGAGTTAGTGACGCGTCGGCGCAGTGCCAGGGATGAGCGTGAAGTGCACTTGAGCCTGACCGAGGCCGGTGTGCAACTGCGGGACCAGGCCCATGGCCTGAAGACCCGCCTGTTGTGTGATCGCGGCATCGACCTGAATCAGGCCGATGCCTTGCGCGATGGTCTCGACCAGTTGCTTGCGCAGCTTAAAGACTTGTCGTCCCAGGCACCCACAAGTCCAGCAGGGCATTGAGTTCTTCGCGGCGGAACGGCTTGGCCAGGTAATCATTCATCCCCGCCGCACGGCAGCGCTCGCGCTCTTCGGACAGGGCATTGGCGGTCAACGCGACAATCGGCAGGTCCGGCCAGCGTCCGCTGCGCCGAATCTGCCGGCTGGCCTCATAGCCATCCATCACCGGCATGTTGCAGTCCATCAGCACCATATCGAAGCGTTGTTCTTCAAGAAACGTGAGCGCTTCGCCACCGTGGGCAGCCACGATCACTTCGCAGCCCAGTTTGCTGAGCATGCCCTTGGCCACCAGTTGGTTGACCGGGTTGTCCTCCACCAGCAGGATGCGCGCCCGATGTGCGAGCGGTGCGGCATCCAGTTGGACGGGGTCAAGCACCAGGTGCGCGTCGGTGCGCAAGTTGCGTTGCAGGATCTGGTACAGCGCGTTGCGGCTCAAGGGGCGTGCCTGTTGGTGCAACGGCGCCAGTGCCGCCACTTCTTCGCTGGGCATGAAGTTGCCATAGGCGGTCACCAGCAGGATGGGCGCGGTGATGCCCGGCCGTATGCGGAACAGGCATTCCGGGCAGTCGGTAATCAGCAGGTCGGGGGTTTGCCCGCTCAAATCGTCATCCATGGTGAAACAACGCAGGGACAGTCCCCAGCAGGGCAGCAGGGCCGTGAGCAACTCTGTCAGGCCGCTGCCGGCGTCGGTGATGGCGATGACCTCGCCTTTGAGAGGCGCTGGCTGCACCGCGGGCAAATGGGCCGGCAGTGGCAGGTCTGCGCAGAACTGGCTGCCAAAGCCCACTTCCGAGCTGATACTCAAGCGCCCCTTCATCGCTTCGCACAGGTTGTGCGTCAGTGCCAGGCCCAGGCCCGTCCCGCCATACTGGCGAGTGATGCCGGCGCCGGCCTGGGTGAACGGTTGGAAGATTTTCACTTGGGCCTCCTGCGCAATGCCGATGCCGGTATCGCAGACTTCAATGCGTACGCCGCCGTCGTGGGTACGCAGGCGCACATCAACCCGACCAAAGCGGGTGAACTTCAAGGCGTTGGAGAGCAAGTTGCTGACAATCTGCCGCACACGGGTCGGGTCACCGAGCACCTGGGCCGGGAACTGCGGGTCGATCAGGCAGCTCAGCTCCACGCTCGGTGCGGCGTTCTGCGATAACAGGTTGGCGGTGTCTTCCACCAGCGCGCCGAGGTCGAAGGGGATGCGCTCCAGCTCCAACTGGCCGGCGTCGAACTTGGACAGGTCGAGAATATCGTTGAGCAGTTCCACCAGCACTTTGCCGGAGTCATGGGCGATAGACAGTTGCTGGCGTTGTTCGGCGTTCAACGGGCTGTCCAGCGACAGTGCGATCATGCCCAGCAGGCCGTTGAGCGGGGTGCGGATTTCGTGGCTCATGTTCGCCAGGAAGGCCGCCCGGGCCTGGGCCATGCCCAATGCATGCATCTTGGCGGCTTCCAGCTCATCGTTGGACTGGGTCAGCCGCTGGTTGCTGGCCTTGAGTTCAAGGGTGCGCGCGGACACGATATGTTCCAGTTGCCCCAGGTATTCGGTCAGCCGATCCTCGGCGTGGCGGCGCTGCTGGATTTCGGTTTCCATGTTTTCGAATTGCTGGTTGGCGACGTCCACCAGCACCCCGATTTCATCGTGCTCATGCCCCGGCGGGCAGTCCAGGCGTGCCTGCTTGCGGGTGCTCAGCTCACGAATAATGCGCACCAGCGGTTGGGTCAGCATGACGTAGAACAGGCCCAGCAGAATCCCGGTCAGCAACAGGCTGCGTGCGAACCCGTTGAGCAGGGTGATCTCGGCGCGGCGCAGGAACCGGCTGCCAAAAGCGTAGGTGTCGACGTCCAGGCGCAGTACGCCAAGTGACTCGTTGGGCATGTGGCTCAGGAACAGTTGATCTTCGAACTGGCGGTTGGCGCCAAACATGAAGTCACTGATAGGGCGGTAGGTGCTTTCCTTGCGTGGCCGGTCGACATCGGCCAGCACCACGCCATTGTTGTCGATCAACTGCGCGCGAATGATGGCGGGGGAGTGCAGCAGGCCCAGGGTCAGTTCCTGGGCCAGTTCGGCATCGATGTTGTAGGCGATACGTGACGCGGGGTTATGGCTGATTTCGATCAGCGAACGTATTTCGCGGTTGATGGATGCGTCTTCGCTGGCATAATCAATGCCGATTTGGATCAGGCTGAGCAAGGTTCCCAAGACGAAACCGACCAGCACCGTCAATCTGGCTTGTTTATAAGACAAGCGGTGGGCGAACTTGATATCCATTGAGTGTTGAACCACTTCACGTTTCCCTTCGCCCGGCAAGCATAGCTGAACATCCACACGCCCAGGCCTGCCCGGCATGAATCGTTTTTACGCAGCCCCAAGCGGTCTGTCGCAGGGTTGCCAATACGCCATCTTTTGCAAGAACTTGCCAGAGGAATAATCGTGGATTCTCGATTGAGTGCCTTTCTGGAGCGAGCCGATGCCGTGCTCGCCCGCCTGGAACCCTTGTTGCCCGCGCCGCGCCAAACCATCGACTGGAACCAGTGCCTGGCCGCCCGTTGGCAGCGCGAGGGCCGCAGTGGCTTCCTGTTGCCGCTGGACGTGAGCCTGGACATGCGCTTGTCCGACCTGATCGGCGTGGACAAGCAACGTGAAACCCTGGCGCGCAACACCCAGCAGTTCCTGGATGGCCTGCCTGCCAACCATGCGTTGCTGTGGGGTTCGCGGGGCACCGGTAAATCGTCCATGGTGCGCGCTTTGCTCGCTCAACACGCCAAGGCCGGTCTGCGCCTGATCGAAATCGAGCGTGACCACTTGGCCGACCTGCCGCGGGTGGTTGAACAATTGCTCAAGTTGCCGCAACGTTTCATCCTGTTCTGCGACGACTTGTCGTTCGAAGCCGGCGAAGGCGACTATCGGGTACTCAAGAGCGTGCTGGATGGCTCCCTGGAACAGGCCCCTGAAAACGTGCTGCTGTATGCCACGTCCAACCGCCGCCACCTGGTGCCGGAAAACCAGAGCGACAACGATAACTGGAAGCGCGTGGACGGTGAGTTGCACCCAAGCGAGGCGGTGGAAGACAAGATTGCCTTGTCCGACCGCTTTGGCTTGTGGCTGTCGTTCTACCCGTTCACCCAGGAACATTTCCTGGACGTGGTCGAGCACTGGATCGGTGAGCTGGCGAACAAGGCGGGTTTGCAGTGGCAGCGCGATGAGGACCTCGACATTCTTGCCGTGCGCTGGGCCACCGGGCGCGGCAACCGCAACGGTCGTTGCGCGTATCAATTCGCCCGTTACTGGGTGGGTCTTAAATTGCTGGAGCGTCAACCATGATCGATTTACAACAAGCCGGCGCCGGCCTCGGTGGCTATGCCCTGCTGAGTGCCCAGCTGGAGTCGCTGCTGGCCGATGAGCGTGATTTCATCGCCAACAGCGCCCAGTTTTCGGCTTTCCTGTTCAGCCAGCTGGATGACCTGAACTGGGCGGGCTTTTACCTCAACCGCAATGAAGAGCTGGTGCTTGGCCCGTTCCAGGGGCAGGTCGCCTGTGTGCGTATTCCGTTCGGCCGTGGGGTGTGCGGCGCGGCCGCGGCCTCGCGGCAAACCCAGCGCGTAGACGATGTGCACGCGTTCCCCGGGCATATCGCCTGTGACAGCGCGTCCAACAGCGAACTGGTGGTGCCACTGGTCAAGGACGGCGCATTGATTGGTGTCCTTGACCTCGATAGCCCGTCGTTGGCCCGCTTTACCCCCCAGGATCAGGCCGGTATCGAACAGCTGGCGGCGATTTTCCTGCGTTTGACCGACTGCTGATCGAAATAGGGGGCGCAGCCCCGCCCCTTATCGGCCATCCAGTTCGTCAAGCCGCACTTGCAGCATCCTCTCCAACTCCAGCATCAGCTTCTCCAGGGATTTCACACCCGCTTCGATCAGGGGCCGATCATCGCCCCGGGCACAGGCCTGTTCGACGGCTTCGCATTGCGAGGCCAGCGCAGAGGCTTGGACGATGCGCGCGGCCCCCTTGATCTTGTGAGCCTGTTCGATGATCTCTTCGGGCAAGGCCTGCGCAGCGATCAGTGCAACCAACTCCTGGCGATCCTGGCGACTGCTGCTCAGCAACTCCTCCAGCAACAGGCGGCTCATGTGTGGATCGCCACCGGTAAGGGCCTCGAAGTTGCCGATGTCCAGGGTCATGCCGCTGGGTTGAGGACTGATCTTCGCCAGTTGCAGCTCCAGCGCCGTAAGGTTGATGGGTTTGAACAGGCAGTCATTCATGCCCGCCTGCGCACAGCGTTGTTTCTCTTCGGGCTGGGCATTGGCGGTAAAACCCAGTACCACGCAAGGCGTCAGTTGTTCGCGCTCCTCGTATTCGCGGATCGAACGACTCAGTTCGTAGCCATTCATGATCGGCATGTTGCAATCGGCGATCACCAGGTCAAAGTGCTCCTGGCGCCAGGCCTGGAAGCCGGAGGCGCCGTTCTGGGCGGCGGTGTACTGATGGCCCAGGTAGCCGAGCTGCTGGCACATCAACAGGCGATTCGCCGGATGATCGTCCACCACCAGCACATTGAGCACCGGCACGTTCGAGGTCTCGGCGGGCTTGAGTTCTTCGGCCACCTGCAGCGCCTGCAGGCGATTCATCTTCAGGCTCACATGCACCTGGGTGCCCACCATGGGCACGCTGCTCAGGCTCAGTTGCCCGCCCATCATCGCGCACAGGCTGCGACAGATCACCAGCCCGAGGCCCGCACCGCTCCTGGCCAGCTGTCCTGAGTTGTCCGCCTGGGCAAAGGGTTCGAACAGGCGCATCTGGTCGTCCCGGCTGATACCGATGCCGGTGTCCTCCACCACCAGTTTCATCTCGACCTGCTGCGGCAGTTCGGTGGCCGATACTTCCACCTTGATCTTTACCTGGCCACGTTCGGTGAACTTGATGGCGTTGCTGATCAGGTTGGACAGCACCTGCTTGAAGCGCAGCGGGTCGATCAGCACTTCGGTGTGCTCCAGATCAGGCGTGAACTCCAGCAACAGGCTAAGGGTCTTCTGGCGTGCCAGGCCGTCGAAGACACGCACCACCGACTCGATCACCTCCCTCAGGTTGACGCGTTCCGGTGCCAGGCTGAGGCGCCCGGATTCAATCCGCGCGATGTCCAGGATGTCGCCAATAAGCTCCAGCAGATCCTTGGCCGAGTTGTAGGCGACTTCGATGGCCGGGCGGTCGAGGTGGCCCTGGTCCGCCCGCTTGAGGGTCAGCTCGAGCATGCCGATCACCGCGTTCATCGGCGTGCGGATTTCGTGGCTCATGGTGGCGAGGAACGTGCTCTTGGCCCGATTGGCTTCGTCGGCTCGCTCCTTGGCGGTGCGGAGTTCGTCGAACAACTGGCGTCGTTCACTGATATCGATCCAGCCACCGATGATGCCCTGGACTTCACCGACGGAGTCGCGGTACGGCAGGATCCAGTGGTAGATCGTCAGTTTTTTTCCACGAATATGCAGGGTGCGGTCCAGGATCAGCGGGTTGCCCTCGGCCACCACGCGCTGATAGTCGGCATGGTATTGCGCCGCCTCGACTGCAAGGGCTGTGCTGATCTGGACCGCGCTTTTACCTATCACGTCCTCGCGCTTGACGTCGAACGCCTGCAGGTAACTGTCGTTGCAGGTCTGCAGCAGGCCCTTGTTGTCACGTACGTAGATCGGGTGCGGGGTTTCATTGACCAGGGCGCGCATGAACTCGAACTGATCATTGAGGGCGCGCTCGGCCATTTTCCGGTGCTTGATCTGGCGGCGCATGTACGCGTTCCAGCTCAGGGAAATCAGCAGCAGCAGGCCGGTCCCGATGACGATGCGCGCAATCAGTTGGTGATAGTCGCGCCAGTAACTGTCCGAGGCCGCGGTATAACCGCGCCAACGACTGTTGATCACGCCGAGTTCGTCCGGGGCGATGCTGAGCAACGCCTTGTCGAGAATCGAGCTGAGCTCGGTGGCGCTGCGGGACGTCGCCAGCCCGAAGGTGGCCGGTATCGTGCCGATGCTGAAGCTGATTTGGATCTTGTCCTGGAGTATCTGCGAGGACAGGAAGTAATTGGCGACCACCAGGGTATTCACCGCGCCCTCTACATGGCCTTGTACCAGCAGTTCGGCTGACTTGAACGTGTCGCCGGTATCTACCAGCTGAATCTTTGGGAAGTGCTCACGCAGGAATTTTTTCAGCGGACTGCCCTGCGTGATCGCCAGGCGCTTGCCCTCCATTTCCTCAAGGCCTGTGGGGGCCTGGCCGTCCTTGCGTGTCAGCATCACGTAGGAGTTTTCCAGGTAGGGACGACTGAAGTTCAGTTGGGCTTCTCGCTCGACGCTGGGGATGATTGCGCCGACGATGTCCGCTTTGCCGCTCTCTACATGCTCGATCATGGTGTTCACATCACGCCCGCGCTGGATCTCGAAGCGCAGCCCGGTGCGCAGGCGAATCAGTTCCAGCAGGTCGGCGGTAATGCCGCGAAAATTGCCATCGGCGTCGAAGAAGGTCAGCGGCGCAAAGGTAGGGTTCACGATCACTTTGACGACCGGGTTTTCCCTCAGCCAACGTTCTTCGCGAAGGGTCAGTTGCAGCTTTTGGTCGGTCAGGAGGATGTCGCTGCCAGCACTCCAGCGTTTGGCAATGGTTTCCCGTTCGGCAGCGGGCACGGCCCTCAGGACGGCGTCGACGATGCTCAACAGCGTCTGCTGTTCCTGGGGCATGGCAAAGCTGAATCCATAGGCTTCATGTTTGCCGAAGTTCGCCATGCGAATGTTTTTCAGGTAACCCTTGTTGATCATGTAGTGGGTGGAAATGGTATCGCCGAGAAAGACGTCTGCCTGGTCGAAGGCCACTGCATTCAAGGCGTTTTGATAAGAAGGATAGGCACGGATGATTGCCTTGGGGTAGAGCCTTTCCACTTCGTGCAGTGGCAGATAGTGATAGACCAGTGCCAGGCGCATGCCGGCCAGCCCATCAGCCAGGCTGCGGGTTTCGCCTTCGCGGGTCACCAGCACTGGCCGGTCCACGGCGTACGGCTCCGACAGGGTCAGGTTGGGATTTGCCGCTTCAAAGCTGTTGGAGGAACCCAGTAAATCGATTTCACCCGCTTCGAGGGCATGAATGGCGGCCTCTCGGGAGGGGTAGCGCAACACTTTTACCGGTACGTCCAGCGCCATTGCCAGCAAGCCGGCGTAGTCGGCGGTGAGTCCCTCATAGTCACGCCCGCTGGAGGTGAGGTCAAAAGGCGGGTAGTCAGGAAACGCCGCGCCCAGTACCAGTTCGCGTTTGTTCTGGAGCCATTGGCGCTGGGCCTTGTTCAGGTAGGGTTCCAGCTGCACGGAGCTCGCACGACTCAAAAGGTTGAAATGCTCCGGGCTTGCTGGAGGGGTGGCAGGCACGGCGGTGCTGAAGCACAAACCGGCACTCAATATAATCAAATAGTCCTTTATACGCCTGGGCATCCGGTTTCTCACACTAGCGCGTTCCGTTTTGCCATCTCGATAAGTTCTACCAAGGACTTGGCTTGAAGTTTCTGCATCAGTCTCTTTTTATAAGTACTTACTGTTTTATTGCTCAGGAACATACCTTTGGCTATTTCCTTGTTGGTGCGGCCTTGTGCAAAAAGTTGCAGTACCATCAACTCCCGGTCGTTAACCGCCTTGAACAGTTCAAGTTCCTTGCAGGCCTCATCGTTGGGGTTCAAGGCTTGGCTGGGGAAGTAGTTATAACCGGACAGTACAGCGCGGATGGCGCTCATCAGTTCGCTCAGGTCACCTTCCTTGCACACGTAGCCATCGGCTCCCGAACGCATGCAACGCGTGGCAAACAGGGTGGGGGATTGAGCCGTCAGCACCAGGGTTTTCATCGACGCGTTCATGGCGTTGAATCGGCAAAGCACTTCCAGTCCGTCGAGTTTTGGAATGCTGATGTCGAGGATGATCAGGTCCGGCATGCATTCGCGGACCATTTGTATGGCGTCGCATCCGTTATCCGTTTCGCCGACTACTTTGAAGTTTTCTTCATGTTCCAACAACATTCGTATGGCAAGTCTTATCACCGGATGGTCGTCAATAATAAAAACTGTATTCATGATCATATTCCATGCAAGTACAAATAAAGCGGGCACATTAGCTCAGAAGCCGATGGGTAAGCATGAACTTGGGGGGTGGCAGGTATAAAACAGGAAAGTTCCTACATTAAAAAAGGTAAAAGCCTACCTGTCTCTAAGGAGCTGTAACGCAAGAGGCCAAGGTTCCGCAGGGGCATGGGCCGAAGGAACATGGCAAGGACTTTACGGTGGTTATGCGCGATTTTTCCGACCGGTCGATCTGTTTAAAGTCCTACATTTATAACGTGAGTAATGTATGGGTCAAATGTTCAAGCTCATCTTTATTCAACGGCTTTGGCAAGTAGCCGAGCAAGGGCAGGCCACGTTTGAGGGCTTGGGTTTGCAACGCTGAAAGTTCTGCCTCGGGAAGTCCGCTGAGCAGGATGGCGGCCTTGATAAAGCATTGGCGACTGGCGATTTCAATCAATTCAAGCCCGGGCAGGTCGGGCAGGCACTGGTCACAGAGGATGATGTCGAAGGGCGCCTCGGCCTGGGTCATCAAACGGATCGCCTGCTCTGCGTTTTCGGCCGGGGCCAGGTGCTCGAAGCCGAAGCTTCTCAGCAGGCATTGGGTGGCGAGGAGCTGAAAGGGATGGTCCTCCACCAACAGGATCCGAAAGGGGTAGTGGGGCATAGAAGGCACACGGTGAGTCAAGCGTCGATAGGGGGCACGTAGGAACTGTTCGCCAGACCTGCCCGGAGCGTGCGCGATTATTCTTCGGGCGCTTGTGCGAATTCGATCAGGCCGCTCTGTTCCCATCGTAGGCAGATTCTGTTCAGTGAACAGGCGGCGTGATCAGCCAGGTTATTGAGGGCTGGAGCGCCCGGTCATCTCCCGTGCCATCTCGGTGGCATAGCTGTCGGTCATGCCGGCGATGAAGTCGATCATGCGCAGGAACGACCTGTGCAGCGGCCACGCAGGGTCCGGCGCGTTGTTGCCCAGCAGGTCGAGAATGCGCCGGTTCTTGAACGACGGCGTGCGTCCGCCGTGCTGCTCCAGGGCCGCGCCGCAGAAGGCGTTCAACAGGATTTCCAGGGTGGTGTAGGCGCCGATCTCGTGGAGGGTCTTGCGCTTGTCCTGGAAGATTTTCTTGCGCGCCATGTCCTTGGCATCCAGCACGCAGCGTTTGGCGGGGCCGTGCATGTGCTCCACCAGGTCGCCGGGCAGGGTGCCGGCAAGCAAGGCCTCCTGTTGTTCGACGAAGGCGCGCGCCGCGGCGTTGGTCAAGTGCTCGATGGCCTTGCCGCGCAGGATCGCCAGCTTGCGTCGGCGCGAGTCCTGGGCGCCCAGTTGCCGGTAGGTCTGCGGCAGGTCGTCGCCCACCAGGTCGAGCAGCAGTGACTCGACTTCGGTGTACTCCAGCAGGTCCATTTCCAGGCCGTCCTCCAGGTCGATCAAGGCGTAGCAGATGTCGTCTGCCGCCTCCATCAGATAGACCAGTGGATGGCGAGCCCAGCGTTGTTCCTCGAGTTGCGGCAGGCCGAGCTTGCCGGCGATCTGTTCGAGGATCGGCAGTTCGCTCTGGTAGCAGCCGAACTTGTGTTTCTTGTAACCCAGGGAGTCGGCGTGGCGGGCGGTCCAGGGGTACTTGAGGTACGTGCCCAAGGTCGCGTAGGTCAGGCGCGTGCCGCCGTCGAACTGGTGGTATTCCAGTTGGGTCAGTACCCGGAAGCCTTGGGCATTGCCTTCGAAGTTGAGGAAGTCATTGCGCTCGGCGCTGCTCATGTCGTCCAGCCAGCCGCGCCCCGCTGCCTGCTGGAACCAGTGGCGGATGGCGTCTTCGCCGGAATGCCCGAACGGCGGGTTGCCGATGTCATGGGCCAGGCAGGCCGATTGCACCACCATGCCCAGGTCGCTCGGGTCGCACCAGTCGGGCAGGGCGCTGCGCAGGGTTTCGCCCACGCGCATGCCGAGGGAGCGGCCTACGCAACTGACTTCCAGGGAGTGGGTCAGGCGTGTATGGATATGGTCGTTGCTGGACACCGGGTGCACTTGGGTCTTGCGGCCCAGGCGGCGAAACGCGCCGGAGAAGATAATGCGGTCATGGTCTTTGTGAAACGGGCTGCGGCCGAGTTCTTCCGGGCTGTGCAGGGGTTTTCCAAGGCGTTCGCGGGTAAGCAGGGTGGGCCAATCCAAGGCGGGTACTCTCCGTACGGTGAATGACCCGCCCAGCTTCCCGGTTCCGCCTTGGCGGGGCAAGCGAAAATCTACAGGCCGGCCGCGTCGATATCGATTAACAGCAAGCGCTGACCGTTATCGAAGAATTGTCCGGCGGTGAGGCAGTACTGGTTGGTGGTGGCGTCGCGGTAGGTCGAGGACAGCGTCAGGCGACGCTCTTCCCAACCTTCGGCCAGCAGGTGATAGAAGTACGGGCGCCATGACCAGTTGTGGCCCAGGTAACGGCTGTCGGCCTGCCAGGCGTCCTGGCGCCATTCGAAGTTGGGGGTCAACTGGGTGCCATGCCGGTCGCATTGGTAAAAGCGCAGCAGCCAGGGGAAGGCCGGCAGTTGGGGCAAGTGATCCAGCGGGGCTTGGGCCTGTGCCCAGGATTGCAGGATCTTCATCAGTTCGGTCAATTGCTGGCGCAGTTGCATGATGCGCCCGCGTTCGGCCAGCTTCTGCTGGACATACGCCGCGCGCAGTTGGTCAAAGCGCGGCACGAAGGCGTCGGTGGCGAACCAGTCCAATTGCGCCTGGGCAAACAGATAGCCCTGCACGTAGCGCGAACCGCATTCCAGGGCGAAGCTCAGCTGCGCCTCGGTTTCCACGCCTTCGGCAATGATCCAGCAGCCGGTCTTTTCCGCCATCTGCGCCAGCGCCCGCACGACGTCACTGCTCGGTCCGCCCCTGGCGGCTTGCTGGAACAGGCGCATGTCCAGCTTGAGGATGTCCGGCTGCAGCGCCAATACCCGGTCAAGCTGGGAATAGCCGGCGCCGAAATCATCGATGGCGATGCGCGCACCGGCCTCGCGATAACGTGCCACCACCTCGGCCAGGCGCTGGATGTCGCCGCCCAGTTCGGTGATCTCGAACACGATGCGCTGCGGGTCGACGCCATGGCTGTGGATCTGTTTGAGGCTCGGCAGCGCCTGGCCCGGGCGCAGTTGGTTGATCCAGCGCGGCGAGATATTCAGGCTGAGGAACCAGTCTTCGGGGGCTTCATGCAGGCGGCTTAACGCGTTGTCGCGAATCTGCCGGTCGAGACGGCGCAAGCTCGCGCCTGGCGTGCGTGGGTCGGCGAACAGCGGGCCAACGGACTGCAGGCGGCCATCAGCCTGGCGTAGACGCCCCAAGGCCTCGACGCCGGCAATGCGCCCGGTGGCGGTATCGATAAACGGTTGGAAGCAGGCGAGCGGTTGCCCGTCGATCACGGGGCCTCCTTAAAAACACTGGCGAAAAAAGACCCGGCCCTCGAAAACGAGGACCGGGCCATTCTTTTAGCAAGAATGCAGCCAGCAGGCTCAACCTTTGCGTGAATTGCCCTGCATGGCCAGTTTGATCAGCGGGATCAGGCCGGCACCGAGGCGCACCAGGCGCGTCACACTGCTGATACCGCCGCCCTTGGCGCCCTTGCCGGTGAAGAAACCGATCAGGGTTACAGCGGCCACGCCCCACAGCGGCGCGTGCTTGATGCCCAGGCCGCCCTGAAAGTTTTGGCCCAGGTTGCGCACCTTGTTCAGCGGCGCCATCAATTGCTGGGATTCGTGGCGTATCTCCTGGCGGTGCATCTCCATGCGCAGGCGGATCAAAGCCTTGCGCATTTCCCGGCGGGAGGTTTGCTGGATTTCATTCGAGCTCATGGCAGCAGGCGCTCCCGATCATTGGCCAGCTCTTCGAGGGTGGCGTGGAACGGCGTGGACTCATCGAACACCGCCGCTTTCAAGCGCACCCCGCAGAAGGCAGCGGCCAGGCTGTAGAACACGCAGAGGCAGATGATCCCGGTCAGGCGGTAGCCGGTGTCCCATACCAGGATCATCACCAGAGTCGATAACCCCACCAGCAACAACAGGGCAAACACCAGCGCCAGGCCGGCAAACAGCAGCAGGCTGACGGTACGGGCCTTCTGCTCCTGCAATTCGATGCCAAACAGTTCGACGTGGCTGTGCAGCAAGCCAAGAACGGCCGCGCCCAGGCGTCGTGAGGTGGTACCCGTGGACGAGCCAGTTTCGCCGATAGACATGATTAGCGCCTTGTGGCCAGCAGGCCGATCAGAAAGCCCACGCCGGCGGCAATGCCTACCGACTGCCAAGGGTTGGCCTGCACGTAATCTTCGGTCGCAGTGACCGCCGCCTGGCCGCGTTCGCGCAGGGAGTCTTCGGTTTGCTTGAGGGTTTCGCGGGCCTGCAACAGCGTGTCATGAATCTTGGCGCGCAGCTCATCGGCCTGGTCGCCCGCAAGCACCTTGGTGTCGTCCAGCAACCTTTCGGTGTCAGTCACCAGGGTTTGAAAATCCGCCATCAGTATTTCTTGAGCAGTCTTTGCAGTTCTTCTGGCCATGGTTATCTCCGTGATTGGCTGATCGGTACGTGTGGTTTCGAGTCACCGGTATCGGTGAAGGTTCAGTGCAATTGTCTGGTACAGCTTTTGCTTTGCCTTGGTGCGCACGCCCCGTGGCTTGCGCTGAATCCGGGCGGTCGGGGCGCAGGTCTCGAAAAACCTTACCCTAAATAACTCAAACTCGCGGAAAAACCCTGTCGGCAACGGCCGGTTGTGTTGAACGCTGCGCTAAAGCGGTTCACGCCCTCTGAAGAGGGGCGGTGCCGGTGGTGCCAATTTAGTGCGCGCAACCCCTGGCTTGAACCGCTTTGGTGCTTTTTGCCTTTACACAGGCCTGCCAACCTCCATGGAAAATCTGCAAAGTGCGGTGGACACTCTGGTCCACAGCTCCAATACCCTGTTTATCCTGATCGGTGCGGTCATGGTCCTGGCCATGCACGCCGGCTTCGCGTTTCTGGAAGTCGGGACGGTGCGCCAGAAAAACCAGGTCAACGCCCTGTCGAAGATCCTCAGCGACTTCGCCATCTCCACCCTGGCCTATTTCTTTATAGGCTATTGGATCTCCTACGGGGTGAGCTTCATGCAACCGGCGGCCGTGATCAGCGCCGACCATGGTTATGGCCTGGTGAAGTTCTTCTTCCTGCTGACGTTTGCGGCAGCGATCCCGGCGATCATCTCCGGCGGTATTGCGGAGCGCGCAAAGTTCGCTCCGCAGTTGTGCGCCACCGCGTTGATCGTGGCGTTTATCTACCCGTTTTTCGAAGGCATGGTATGGAACGGCAATTTCGGTTTGCAGGCCTGGTTGCTCAAGGCGTTCGGCGCCAGCTTCCATGACTTTGCCGGCTCTGTGGTGGTGCATGCCATGGGCGGCTGGCTGGCGCTGGCGGCGGTGCTGCTGCTGGGCCCGCGCAATGGGCGCTACCGCGAAGGGCGCCTGGTGGCATTCGCGCCGTCGAGCATTCCGTTCCTGGCGTTGGGCTCGTGGATCCTGATTGTCGGCTGGTTCGGCTTTAACGTGATGAGCGCGCAAACCCTGGACGGCGTCAGCGGCCTGGTGGCGGTGAACTCGCTGATGGCCATGGTCGGCGGCACCGTCGCCGCCCTGGTGATCGGCCGCAACGACCCCGGCTTCCTGCATAACGGTCCGTTGGCCGGGCTGGTAGCGATTTGCGCGGGTTCCGACCTGATGCATCCGGTGGGCGCGCTGGTCACCGGCGTGGTCGCGGGCGGGTTGTTTGTGTGGTGCTTTATCGCCGCCCAGGACCGCTGGAAGATCGACGATGTGCTGGGGGTGTGGCCACTGCATGGCCTGTGCGGTGTATGGGGCGGGATTGCCTGCGGCATCTTTGGTCAGACCGCGCTGGGTGGACTGGGCGGTGTGAGCCTGATCAGCCAATTGATCGGTACGGGGCTCGGTGTGGTCGTCGCGTTTGGCGGCGGCCTGCTGGTGTACGGCGTGATCAAGCGCGTGCACGGGCTGCGCCTGAGCCAGGAAGAGGAGTATTACGGCGCAGATCTGTCGATCCACAAGATCGGTGCGGTCAGTCAGGATTGATCGGCGCCTCTTCGTCGGTGCTCGGGTGCGTGTAGAAACCGTGCAGCAGGCGATAGCGGTTATGCCGGACTTCATCGACCCGCGCCTGCACCTGTTGGTCCGGCAGGCCCAGCAGGATCAAGGCGTGGGAGGCGAGCATCAGGCTTGACTCCAGCAGCTCGGGCACCACTTCGCTGGCGCCCGCTGCTTTCAATTCAGCCCACTGGCTGTCATCGCGGGTGCGCACCAGGATCGGCACGTCGGGGTTGATATGGCGGGCTTCCTTGAGCACCGCCAGGGCCACATCACTGTTGTCCACGGCAATCACCACCAGGCGCGCGCGTTCCAGGCCCACGGCACTGAGCAAGGCGCCACGGCGACAGTCACCGTAATGCACGCTGCTGTCTTCGGTGGCGGCTTCCTGGACCCGTTCCGGGTCGTCATCCAGGGCGATGAACGCCTGTTGCTCATTGCGCAGAAAGCGCCCGATGGATTGCCCGACCCGGCCATAGCCGCAGATGACCGCATGCCCGTGTAATTGCGCATTGAGGGCGGTAATTTCTTCAAGTTGTACCTGTTGGTTGGGCTTGCGGTGCAGGCGCAGGGCCATCGCCGGTGCGGCGCGCAGCAGCAGTGGGGTCAACAGCATTGAACAGAACGTCGCGGCGAGCAGCAAACCGTTGAACTCATCGGGTATCAGCCGGCTCTGTTGCATCTGCGCCATCAGGGCGAAACAGAACTCACCGCCCTGGGCCAGGGCCAGGCCGCTGCGCCAGGCGGTTTCACTGTCGCTGCCGCGCAGCTTGACCAGCGCGGCCACCACACCGCCCTTGATCAGCATCAGCGCGAGGGTCATGCCGAGGATCAACAGGCTGTGGCTGACGAACAACTGCAGGTCGATGAGCATGCCGATGCTGACGAAAAACAGCCCCAGCAGGATGTCGCGAAAGGGCCGGATATCCGCTTCGATCTGATGGCGGTAATGGCTTTCGCCCAGCAGCATGCCGGCCAGGAAGGCACCGAGGGCAGGGGAGAGGCCCAGCAAGTGGGTGAGCCAGGCGGTCAGCAAGACGATCACCAGCGCCAGCAGCACAAACAGCTCTGCCGAATGGGAAGCGGCGACCTCATGAAACAAGCGCGGCAGTAACCAGCGGCTGGCGAGCAACAGGCCCACGAACAACACCACGGTTTTGCCCAGCGTCAGCGGCAACGCCCAGTACCAGGCCTGCTCGCTGCTGCCGGCGAACACCGGCACCAGCGTCAGCAGCAACACCGCCACCACATCCTGGAACAGCAACACGCCGATCGCATTCTGGCCATGGCTGCTGAAGATTTCGCCGAGGCTGGTCAGTTCCTTGCTGACGATCGCCGTGGACGAGAGCGCCAAGCCCGCACCCAGCAACAAGGCGATGCCCGGCGCCACGCCAAAGGCCATCAACAGGCCCCCCAGCAGCACGCTGCACCCCAGCACCTGCAAGCTGCCGAGGCCAAACACCACGCGGCGCAGGGCGAGCATCCTGGTCAGGGAAAACTCCAGGCCCAGTGAGAACAGCAGGAACACCACGCCCAGTTCGGCGAGGTCGGGCAGTTCTTCGCTGTCATTCACCCAGTCCAGGGCCGTCGGCCCCACGGCCAGGCCCACGCACAGGTAGCCCAGCACGGGTGGCAGTTGCAGCCGGCGAAACAGCGCAATCACCACCAGGGATGAGGCCAGAATGATCAGCAGGTTGGCGAACACAAGCATCTCCGTTGCAGGGGGAGCGGGCAAAAAGCCGCGAGAATCGCTGAATCAGTTATAGGCCATGGTGATCTGGGTCAGGGTTTATTGTGGCCGGCGGATTTCCGGAGAGCGAACGCTGTACCTGTGGCAAGCCCGCTCGCCACAGGTTTTTGTCAGGCTTAGAATGCTTGTCTACTTACTGATCAGGGCCATTCGTCATGCTTCCTGAATGCCAGTTGTTCGGCACCCTGGGTTGCCATCTTTGTGAAATTGCCGAAGCCGAAATCATGCCGCTCGTCGAACGCGGGTTGCTGGTCGAGTTGGTTGATATCACCGACCCCGACGACCTGACCGACGCCTACGGCCTAAGGATTCCGGTGCTTCGGCGGGTGGACACCGGGGCTGAACTGGATTGGCCCTTCGATGCGGATCAGGTTGTCGCCTTCCTGCGCTGACGTTTATGCGATGGCGGGTTTCCGAATATTACGTTACTGTATGTTTGTACAGCGATTGAATAGAGGGAACGCCCGTGGTGAATGTTGAACAACTGAAAAGCAGCGTCAATCGCATGTCTGCCGATGTCGTGCGCGACGCGGTGAACGAGCTGCGCCTCGACGGCCTGGTCACGGAAGGCAAGACGCCGTTTAACAAAGTGCATTTCAATACCTGCTTTGCCGAGATCGAGGCGTTGTTCCAGCGCGCCGGTTATCACAAGCAGCTCGATGTGGTGGGTTACCAGGGTCTGTTGTACGCGCTTTACGATCCCGGCCGCTGGGAAGCGGTAGACGTGCTGCGCTGGCTCAAGGAGTTCACCGAGGCGGCGAGTGCTTCGCCGATCCTGCGCGCGGAATTGGCCAAGGCCTGAGATCCGCCCTAGGTTTCATCCCGCTTGATGCGGGATAATGCCCGCCTGTTTTTTCAAGGCTTCGAGCATGTCCACATCCGCTTTTTCCGCGTCCCAGCACCAGGCCAGCACCCTGTACCTGCCACCTGGCCCCTGGGCGACGGTGCTGGAGTGCCTGTGCGAGCACTTTGCGGCGATCAGTCGCGAACACTGGCTGGACCGCATCGCCCGTGGGCGGGTGCTGGATGTCACTGGCAGCCCGATCCCCCTGGACCTGGCCTACAGGGAAGGCCTGTGCATCTATTACTTCCGTGAAGTCCCCAACGAAAAAGTCATCCCGGTGCAGGAAACCATCCTCTACGCCGACGAGCACCTGGTGGTGGCGGACAAACCGCACTTCCTGCCCGTGACCCCGGCCGGCGAGTACGTCGAGCAAACCCTGCTGCGCCGCCTGATTCGCCGCCTGGACAACCCGGCGCTGGTGCCCCTGCACCGCATCGATCGACACACCGCCGGGCTGGTGTTGTTCTCGGCCAACCCGGCCAGCCGCTCGGCCTATCAGCAGCTGTTTCCCACGCGCCGGATCGATAAATTCTACGAAGCCATTGCCCCGGCCTTACCGGGACTGACATTCCCGTTGCTACACAAAAGCCGCCTGGTGGATGGCGAACCGTTCTTCCGCATGCAGGAAGGCCCTGGCGCCAGCAACACCGAAACAGCCGTGGAGGTGCGGGAAAAGAACGGCGACTTATGGCGCTACGGCCTGTTTCCCGTGACCGGCAAGAAGCACCAGCTGCGCGTGCACATGACCGCGCTGGGGGCGAGCATCTGCAACGATCCGTTCTACCCGGACGTGATCAAGGATGCCGTGGACGATTACGCCAATCCCCTCAAGCTGCTGGCCCAGGGCGTGCGGTTTATCGACCCCGTCACCGGTGAGGAACGCCATTTCTGCAGCCAGATCACCCTCGACTGGTAACCCCCGGAAACGACAAGGCCCGCGCGAGGCGGGCCTTGTGTGCAAGCGCTGAGGCTTACAGGTCTTTAACGGTGCGAACCTGATCTTTGTTGATGCGGGTACGCTTGCCATCAAGCTGTTCGAATTCGTAGAAACCCGAATCTTCGTTGTATTTCGGGGTGTCGACGGCCTGGATTTCGCGACCGTCATTCAGGGTGATCACTGTCGGCGAGGCGCAACCGGCGAGGGTAGCCAGGCCCAGTGCAAGCATGAGAGCGGCGATGGTCCGTTGAGTCATGGGTGTTGTCTCCAAGAGAATACTTTTTGATTGCTGACCTTGAGACGTGTGAGACGTCGCCAAAGTTCCTTGTGCGAAGGTTCATTCTGACACGTCAGACCTTGGGCGCAACAGCTCTGGTGTATTCAGGTTGGCCAGGCGCGGGTCATCGGTTGGGCATTCCAGGCCCACGCCGCCCAATTGCAGGAGGATCTTTCGCGGGCTGCGTTCACCGGCATGCCAGGCCTGTTCTACCTCGGTTCGCAGGCCGATGGGGATGATGCAGATCAAGGGTTCCCAGAATTCACCGTGGCGCACCATCACCGGCAACAAGGGATGGCGTTGTGCGGTTTCACGCAGGTCGGCGAGGAGTCGAGCGTCGATATGGGGCACATCGCACGGCAGGATCAGCAAGTGCCCATGGCGCGCGGCGGCGAGTCCCGCGCGGATACCGGCCAATGGCCCGGGAAAATCCGGGCTGTCGTCGCTTACCAGCTGGTCGGCATAGGCGGCGTACTGCGCCTGGTTGCGGTTGCACGAGATGATCAGGTCATCGGTCAGTGGCCGTACCAGGCGCTGCACGTGTGCGATCAAGGGCAGGCCGTGCCAGTCCAGCAGGCCTTTGTCCTGGCCGCCCATGCGCTGGCCGCGGCCACCGGCCAGCAGCAGGATCGAACAGGGCAGGGGGATTGAATCGAGTGGCATGTGGGTTCCGCGCAGGCAGCTGAACAGGGGCCTGTGATATAACATCGGGCCGTTCCTTCGACAACCGGACCGTGCCATGAAAGCCAAGGCCGATGCACCCTTCGTACCCCTGAATATCGCGGTATTGACCGTCAGCGACACCCGCACCCTGGACACCGACACCTCGGGCCAGGTCTTCGTCGACCGCCTCACCGCCGCCGGCCACCACCTGGCCGAGCGCGTGCTGCTCAAGGACGACCTCTACAAGATCCGCGCCCAGGTCGCCCACTGGATCGCTGAAGACGTGGTGCAAGTGGTGTTGATCACCGGCGGCACCGGCTTCACCGGCCGCGACAGCACCCCCGAAGCGGTCGGCTGCCTGCTCGACAAACAAGTCGACGGCTTTGGCGAACTGTTCCGCCAGATCTCCGTGGCCGACATCGGCACCTCCACCGTGCAATCCCGTGCCCTGGCCGGCCTGGCCAACGGCACCCTGGTGTGCTGCCTGCCGGGCTCCACCAATGCGGTGCGCACCGGTTGGGATGGCATCCTCGCCGAGCAACTGGATAACCGTCATCGGCCGTGCAACTTCGTGCCGCACCTGAAGTTGGCCGAACCCTGTGAATCCCGTGGGTAAGCCCGGCAAGACCGGCGCCCTGATGCCGGTAGAACAAGCCTTGCAACAGCTGCTGGCGATGGCCGAAGCCGCGCCGATCCGCGATCAGCACGTGCTGCCCCTGGCCGAGTGCGACGGCCGTGTATTGGCCCAGGACCTGGTCTCCACCCTCGACCTGCCGCCCTGGCCCAACAGCGCCATGGACGGTTACGCCGTGCGCCTGGCGGATTGGACCGGTGAACCCTTGCCCGTCAGCCAGCGCATCTTTGCCGGCCAGGCGCCGCAGCCGCTGGCGGCCGGCACCTGTGCACGCATCTTCACCGGTGCGCCGGTACCGGAAGGCGCGGACTGCGTGGAAATGCAGGAAAACGCCGTGGTCCACGCCGATGAGCGCGTGAGCTTCAGCGAACCGTTGCAGCCCAACCAGAACATCCGCCCCCAAGGCCAGGAAACCACCGTCGGTGAGTTGGTGCTCGCGGCCGGTACGCGCCTGGGCCCGATCGAGCTGGGCCTGGCGGCTTCCCTTGGCCGTGATCGGCTGGACGTGATCCGCCGCCCGCGTGTCGCGGTGTTGTCCACCGGCGATGAGCTGATCGAGCCCGGTTTGCCCCTCGGTCCGGGCCAGATCTACAACAGCAATCGCCGCGTGTTGTGTTCCTGGCTTGAGCGCATGGGGTGCGAAGTCATCGACGCAGGCATCCTGCCGGACGACCTGGAGCAGACCCGTTCGCGCCTGGCAGGCTTGAGCGCGGTTGATCTGATTTTGTCCACGGGCGGTGTGTCGGTGGGCGAGGCGGATTTCCTCGGTATCGCCCTGCGCGAGGAGGGTGAGCTGGCGTTATGGAAGCTGGCGATCAAGCCGGGCAAACCCCTGACCTTTGGTCATTTCCGTGGCGTGCCGGTGATCGGCCTGCCGGGCAACCCGGCCTCGACCCTGGTGACCTTTGCGCTGTTGGCGCGCCCCTACTTGCTGCGCCGCCAGGGTGTGGCAGACGTGGAGCCGCTGCGTTTCGACGTGCCGGTGGGGTTCACCTGGCCCAAGCCGGGCAACCGCCGCGAGTATCTGCGCGGGCGCATCGAACAGGGCAAGGCGATCATCTACCGCAACCAGAGCTCCGGCGTGCTGCGCAGCGCGGCGTGGGCGGAGGGGGTTGTGGAGGTGTTGGAAGGGACGACGCTGGAGGTGGGTGATCGGGTCAGTTTCATTCCGCTAAGCGAATTGCTCAACTGACCGCGGATCCAAATGTGGGAGGGGCGGTGCGACGATTCAGTAATCGTCGCCACGCTCGGTCACATCCCGCTCCACCGGCCGCGCATCCGGGTCATAGCCCACCGGGAACTTGCCCTTCAACGTCCAGGCAAATGCAATGATCTCGGCGATGGTGCGGTACAACTCCTCCGGAATACTGTCGCCCAGTTCCATGCGTGCCAGCAGTTTCACCAGCTCGGCATTTTCATAGATCGGCACTTCATTTTCCCGCGCCAACTTGAGGATGGCTTCGGCCAGGGCATCGTCGCCCTTGGCGGTCAGGGTCGGCGCCTGCTGGCCGTCGTACTTGAGGGCAATCGCCTGGCGTGGCGGGTTGGCGTTGTTCATGCGGTTTCATCCACCCAGCGTTGTTCCAGTCCGGTTTTCGGCCCGCGTGGCGGGGTGCCCAGGTGGCAGTCCAGGTCGCCGACATTCAGCCCCGACGACACCAGGCGCTCGCGCAGGCTGCCCAAATGGCTTTCGATCAGGCTGGCGGTGAAAGCGCGGGTTGCCCACAGTTGGCTGGACAGCTTGCCCTGGGTCAGTTGCGCCTGGACCTGCAACGGCCCCAGGGGCTCCATGTCGAAGGCCAGTTCGACGCGCCAGAGCATCTGTTTGGGCTCCTTGGAATCCTTACGTTCGGGCTGGTCCTTGTCCGGCGCCGGCTCTTCGCGCTGGAACTTGACCTGCAACGGCACGATGTCCTGCAGGGTGCGCATGGGGATCTCCAACTGCCAGGTGGTTTGCAGGCGGCCATCGGCGGTGGTGCCGGTTTGCTCCAGGCTCGACAGCTGGTGGCTCTGCAGGCGGGAAATGGCCCCGGCGGCCAGGCGCAGCAGGTTTTCCAGGTCGCCTTCGCCCTCCAGTTTCGCCATCAGCCGCTCCGGCAGTGGGAAGCTGACCGGCGCCTGCCGCGCGCCGACCTGGCCGAGGGTGCCCAATGGGCTGCGCACAAAGTTGGGCAGCACCTGGGCCAGGGTGTTGGCGGCAAGAATGGCATTCAGGTTGGTGCTCGCGGGCAGGGCGGGCAGCAGGTCGGCGACCAGGCGCAGCAGCGCGCCCTTCATATCCAGCGGTGGCACCTGCGGGTTTTGCCCGGCGAGTAACTTGGCTTCAAGAAAGGCGCCGCTGTTCTGGATCACCTGGGCCAGCACCTTGGGGTTGCTCACCTGTGCCAGGTCGGGCAAGGCCGCCAGCAAACGGTCGGCGGCAGCGCGAAGGTCGGCGGAGGTGCTGTCGCCGCGGGGCAGATTTTGCAACGCCGTGAACACCGCATCCAGGGAGCCCTGGCGACTTTGCTGGGTCGCCAGTTGCTGGGTGACGGCCAGTTGATCCTTGAGCCCGCTCAACGGCACAAAATTCAGGGTTTGCGCGTTCTGCACCACGGCGCTGAGCAAGCTGCCCACGCGCAACGGTTGCGGGCTTTCCAGTGTCAGGGTCGCGCCGGCCAGGGCGCTATTGAGTACGGTCACCAACGAACGGTAGATCGCCGGCTGCGCGCTGCCTTGGGGCAGGGCCTGGGTGGTCAGCACCTTGGCCTGCAGCAGTGTGCCTTCCGGCATCCTGGCCGTATCGATACGGGTGAGGGCGGCAACATTGGCGCTCAGGGCTTGTTGCAGGCTGATGGCCAGGTTGCCTGCGGGCGTCTGGCTCACGGCCACATTGCTGCCCAACGGCAAGGGTTGTGGGCTGCTGGCTTGCACCAGCGTCTGGCGGCCGCCTTCAAGGGTCAGCTTGAGCAACAGCTGAAACGCCTCACCGCCTTGTTTCAGGGCGAGCACCTCGGCATTCACGGTTTTGCCCGGGTCGATCAGCCCGATCTGCGGCTCCAGCAGTTTCAGCAGCGCCCCGGGCGCAGGCGCAGGGCTTTGCCCGGTTGCCGGGGTGGGAGGAAGCGTAGGAAGGTTGATCTCGCCGGTCATCGTGCGCATCGTCTCTGGGGAAATAGCCCTCTTTAGCGTAGGGCATCGCATGTATAATGCCGCCCGTCTGCAAAGAGAGCGGTAAAAACCTCACAACTATTTGATCCAGCTCTCTAAAATCGGTCGCCAAAGCCGTTATTGTGCTTCTTTCTATAACGGCCGCTGCACCGCCGACTTGAACCGTAAAGGCCCGTGATCTCTTGACCAGCCCTCTTCTTGAAGCCGTAGCGCTCTCCTGTGAACGCGACCTGCGCCTGCTGTTCGAGCACCTCGACCTGCGTGTGGCGGGCGGCGACATGGTGCAGATCAGCGGCCCCAACGGCAGCGGCAAGACCAGTTTGCTGCGCCTGCTGGCCGGCCTGATGCAACCCACGGCCGGTGAAGTGCGACTCAACGGCAGGCCCCTCGACGAACAACGCACCGAACTGGCACGCAACCTGATCTGGATCGGCCACGCCGCCGGGATCAAGGATGTGCTCACCGCCGAAGAAAACCTCAGTTGGCTCAGCGCCCTGCATCATCCCGCGACCCGCGACGCCATCTGGCAAGCCCTGGCCGCCGTCGGCCTCAAGGGGTTCGAAGACGTTCCCTGCCACACCCTGTCCGCCGGCCAGCAGCGCCGCGTGGCCCTGGCGCGCCTGTACCTGCCTGGCCCGCCGCTGTGGATTCTCGACGAACCCTTCACCGCCCTCGACAAACAAGGCGTCACCCAATTGGAACAGCACCTGGCGCAGCACTGCGAGCAGGGCGGCCAGGTGGTGCTCACCACCCACCACACCCTGGCGCGCATGCCCGGCGGTTACCGCGACCTCGACCTGGGGCGGTGGTCGGTATGAGTGTGTTTGCCCTGTTGATCGCCCGCGAAGCCCGCTTGCTGTGCCGCCGCCCGGCCGAACTGGCCAACCCGCTGGTGTTCTTTGCCATCGTGATTGCGTTGTTCCCGTTGGCGGTCGGCCCGGAGACTAAACTGTTGCAAACCTTGTCTCCGGGACTGGTGTGGGTCGCGGCCCTTTTGTCCGTCCTGCTCTCGCTGGACGGGCTGTTTCGCAGTGATTTCGAAGACGGTTCCCTCGAACAGTGGGTCCTTTCGTCGCACCCCCTGCCACTTCTGGTCCTGGCCAAGGTACTGGCACACTGGGCTTTTTCCGGCCTGGCGCTAGTCTTGCTCTCGCCACTGCTGGCGATGATGCTGGGATTGCCCGGCGAATGCCTGCCGATCCTGTTGCTGAGCCTGCTGCTCGGCACCCCGGTACTCAGCCTGTTGGGGGCGGTGGGTGCCGCGTTGACCGTCGGCTTGAAACGGGGTGGCCTGTTACTGGCCCTGTTGATTCTGCCTTTGTACATCCCGGTACTGATCCTGGGCAGCGGCGCGTTGCAAGCCGCGCTCATGGGCATGCCGGCGACCGGTTACCTCCTGTGGCTTGGCAGCCTGACCGCCTTGGCGGTAACCCTGACACCCTTTGCTATAGCCGCCGGCCTGAAGATCAGCGTCGGTGAATAATGAGGTCTGACTGGGCGGTATACGCATAGTCAGTAAAGACCCTACGCTTCTTGCCAAGACAAGAAGCAACCGTGATGGAAACAGCAATGAACTGGACCTGGTTTCACAAGCTCGGCTCGCCCAAATGGTTCTACGGCATCAGTGGCAGACTGCTGCCTTGGTTCAGCCTCGCCGCCGTGTTGCTGATCGGCATCGGCCTGGTCTGGGGCCTGGCCTTTGCACCGCCGGACTACCAGCAAGGCAACAGCTTTCGCATCATCTACATCCACGTGCCTGCCGCGATGCTGGCCCAGTCCTGCTACGTGATGCTGGCGGTGTGCGGCGTCGTCGGCCTGGTGTGGAAGATGAAACTCGCGGACGTCGCCCTGCAATGCGCCGCGCCCATCGGTGCGTGGATGACCGCCGTGGCGCTGGTCACCGGCGCGATCTGGGGCAAACCCACCTGGGGTTCGTGGTGGGTGTGGGATGCGCGACTAACGTCGATGCTGATCCTGCTGTTCCTGTACTTCGGTCTTATTGCCCTGGGCAACGCGATCAGCAATCGTGACAGCGCCGCCAAGGCCTGCGCGGTGCTGGCGATTGTCGGCGTGATCAACATCCCGATCATCAAGTACTCGGTGGAGTGGTGGAACACCCTGCACCAGGGCGCCACCTTCACCCTCACCGAAAAACCGGCGATGCCCGTGGAAATGTGGGCGCCGTTGCTGCTGATGGTGCTGGGGTTCTACTGCTTCTTTGGCGCCGTGCTGCTGATGCGCATGCGCCTCGAAGTGCTCAAGCGTGAAGCCCGCGCCAGCTGGGTCAAGGCCGAAGTGCAAAGCTGCCTGGGAGCGCGTGGATGAGTTTTGCTTCTTTCAGTGATTTTCTCGCCATGGGCCACCACGGCCTGTATGTCTGGACGGCCTATGGCATCTGCCTGGCCGTGCTGGCCCTCAACGTCGCCGCGCCGATCCTGGCCCGCAAGCGTTACCTGCAACAAGAGGCGCGTCGTCTGCGCCGGGAGACCGAAAAGTGAATCCGCTGCGTAGAAAGCGTCTGTTGATCATCCTTGCCATCCTGGCCGGCGTCAGTATTGCCGTGGGCCTGGCGATGAGCGCCCTGCGGGAGAACATCAACCTGTTCTACACCCCGACCCAGATCGCCAACGGCGAAGCGCCGCTGGACACGCGCATCCGCGCCGGCGGCATGGTGGAGAAGGGCTCGCTGAAGCGTTCCGGCGACTCCCTCGACGTCACCTTCGTGGTCACCGATTTCAACAAGGCCGTGACCATCACTTATCGTGGCATCCTCCCGGACCTGTTCCGCGAAGGCCAGGGCATCGTCGCCCTGGGCAAGCTCAACGCCGACGGCGTGGTGGTGGCCGATGAAGTGCTGGCCAAGCACGATGAGAAATACATGCCGCCGGAAGTCACCAAGGCCTTGAAAGACAGCGGCCAGTCCGCACCCACCCCCGCCAAGGAGGGCTAAGTGATGACGTCTGCATTGTTTATTCCGGAACTGGGCCAGTTGGCGATGATCCTCGCCCTGTGCTTTGCCATCGTCCAGGCGGTGGTGCCGTTGCTCGGCGCCTGGCGTGGTGACCGCCTGTGGATGAGCCTGGCGCAGCCGGCCGCCTGGGGCCAGTGCGCGTTCCTGGTGTTCGCGTTCGGCTGCCTGACCTACGCCTTTATGACCGACGACTTTTCCGTCGCCTATGTAGCGAATAACTCCAACAGCGCCTTGCCCTGGTACTACAAGTTCAGCGCGGTGTGGGGCGCCCACGAAGGCTCGCTGCTGCTGTGGGCGTTGATCCTCGGCGGCTGGACCTTCGCGGTGTCGGTGTTCTCGCGGCAGTTGCCGCAAGTCATGCTCGCGCGGGTGCTGGCGGTGATGGGCATGATCAGCATCGGCTTCCTGCTGTTCCTGATCATGACCTCCAACCCGTTTACCCGCATCCTGCCGCAGATCCCGGCGGACGGTCACGACCTCAACCCGCTGCTGCAGGACATCGGCCTGATCGTGCACCCGCCGATGCTCTACATGGGCTACGTGGGTTTCTCCGTGGCCTTTGCCTTCGCCATCGCCGCCTTGCTCGGCGGGCGCCTTGATGCGGCCTGGGCGCGCTGGTCGCGGCCGTGGACCATCGTCGCCTGGGCGTTCCTCGGCATCGGCATCACCCTCGGTTCGTGGTGGGCCTACTACGAACTCGGCTGGGGTGGCTGGTGGTTCTGGGACCCGGTGGAAAACGCCTCGTTCATGCCATGGCTGGTCGGCACGGCACTGATTCACTCCCTGGCCGTCACCGAAAAACGTGGCGTGTTCAAGAGCTGGACCGTGTTGCTGGCCATCGCGGCCTTTTCCCTCAGCCTGCTCGGCACCTTCCTCGTGCGTTCGGGCGTGTTGACCTCGGTGCACGCGTTTGCGTCCGACCCAGAGCGCGGTGTGTTCATCCTGATCTTCCTGCTGTTTGTGGTCGGCGGCTCCCTCACTTTGTTCGCCCTGCGCGCACCGGTGGTCAAGAGCCAGGTCGGCTTCAACCTGTGGTCGCGGGAAACCCTGCTGCTGGGCAATAACCTGGTGCTGGTGGTGGCCGCGTCGATGATCCTGCTCGGCACCTTGTACCCCTTGGTGCTGGATGCCCTGAGCGGCGCCAAGCTGTCCGTCGGCCCGCCGTACTTCAACGCGTTGTTTATTCCGTTGATGGGGCTGTTGATGGTGGTGATGGCGGTCGGTGTGCTGGTGCGCTGGAAGGACACCCCGGTCAAATGGCTGGCCGGTATGCTGATGCCGGTGCTGCTCGGCAGCGTGGCCCTGGCCGTGGTCGCCGGTATCGCCTATGGCGACTTCAACTGGGCGGTGCTCGCCACCTTCCTGCTCGCCGCCTGGGTACTGCTGGCCGGTGTGCGTGACATCGTCGACAAGACCCGCCACAAAGGCCTGGTCAAAGGCCTGCCGACCCTGACCCGCAGCTACTGGGGCATGCAGATCGCCCACATCGGCATCGCCGTGTGCGCCCTCGGTGTGGTGCTGTCCAGCCAGAACAGTGCCGAGCGCGACCTGCGCCTGGCGCCGGGCGAGTCCATGGACCTGGCCGGTTACCAGTTCATCTTCGAAGGCGCCAGGCACTTCGAAGGGCCGAACTTTACGTCAGACAAAGGCACCGTGCGGGTCGTGCGTAACGGTAAAGAGATCGCCGTGCTGCACCCGGAAAAACGCCTGTACACCGTGCAGAGTTCGATGATGACCGAAGCCGGTATCGACGCCGGTTTCACCCGTGACCTCTACGTGGCCCTGGGTGAACCCTTGGGCGATGGCGCCTGGGCCGTGCGCGTGCATGTGAAACCGTTTGTGCGCTGGATCTGGTTCGGTGGCTTGCTCACCGGCTTTGGTGGTTTGCTCGCGGCGCTGGACCGCCGGTACCGGGTCAAGGTCAAGAGCCGGGTGCGTGAAGCGCTGGGCCTGCAAGGAGCGGCGGTATGAAGCGTTGGTTGATGGTCGTGCCGCTGGCCCTGTTTCTGGTAGTGGCGGTATTCCTGTATCGCGGCTTGTACCTGGACCCGGCCGAGCTGCCCTCGGCGATGATCGGCAAGCCGTTCCCCGCGTTCAGCCTGCCGAACGTGCAGGGTGACAAGACCCTGACCCAGGCCGACCTGCTCGGCAAACCGGCGCTGGTCAACGTGTGGGGCACCTGGTGCATCTCCTGCCGCGTCGAGCACCCGGTGCTGAACAAGCTGGCCGAGAAGGGCGTGGTGATCTACGGCATCAACTACAAGGACGACAACGCGGAGGCCTTGAAGTGGCTGGCGGAATTCCATAATCCCTACCAGCTGGATATCCGTGATGAAGACGGCAACCTCGGTTTGAACCTCGGCGTGTACGGCGCCCCGGAAACCTTCTTCATCGACGCCAAGGGCGTGATCCGCGACAAATACGTCGGCGTGATCGACGAAGTGGTCTGGCGCGAGCAACTGGCCGCCAAGTACCAGGCCCTGGTCGACGAGGCCAAGCCATGAAGCGCCTGTTAGCCGCTGCCGTGCTGGCGCTGGGCTTGGCCGGGATGGCCCACGCCGCGATCGACACTTACGAATTCGCCAAGGACAGTGACCGCGAGCGTTTTCGCGAATTGACCAAGGAGCTGCGCTGCCCCAAGTGTCAGAACCAGGACATCGCCGACTCCAACGCGCCCATCGCCGCCGACCTGCGCAAGGAAATCTTCCGCATGCTGGGGGAGGGCAAGGACAACCAGCAGATCATCGACTTCATGGTCGACCGCTACGGTGATTTCGTGCGCTACAAACCGGCCCTCACCGGCAAGACCGCGCTGCTCTGGTTCGGCCCCGCCGGGCTGCTGCTGGCCGGCGTGGTGGTGATGGCCGTGATCGTCCGCCGTCGCCGCGCCGCGACTACCGATGGTTCCGACGCGCTATCCCCCGAAGAGCGTAAACGCCTCGACCAATTGCTGGACACCAAGACTGATGATTGATTTCTGGCTCGCAGCCGGCTTGCTGCTTCTGATTGCCCTGAGTTTCCTGTTGATCCCTGTGTTGCGCGGCCGCCGCGCCCAGCGTGAAGAGGATCGCACCGCGCTGAACGTGGCGCTTTACCAAGAACGTGTGGCCGAGCTGCAAGTGCAGCAGGACGAAGGTGTGCTCAACGCCGCGCAGCTCGACAGCGGCCGCGCCGAAGCCGCCCGCGAGCTGCTGGCCGACACCGAAGGCGTGGAAAAGCCCCGCGAATCGCGCCTGGGCAAGCCGCTGCCCTTGCTCGCCGCCGTCCTTGTGCCGGTGCTTGGCCTGGGCCTGTATATGCATTTCGGTGCCAGCGACAAGGTTGAACTGACCCGCGAATTTTCCCAGCCGCCGGTGTCCATGGAAGACATGACCCGGCGCCTGGAACGCGCCGCCGCCGCCCAACCGGACTCGGCGGAAGGCCTGTACTTCCTCGGTCGCGCCTATATGGCCCAGGACCGTTCCGCCGATGCCGCCAAGGTCTTCGAGCGTACCGTGGCGCTGGCCGGGCGCCAGCCGGAACTGCTCGGCCAGTGGGCCCAGGCGCAGTACTTTGCCGACAACAAACAGTGGTCGCCCAAGGTCCAGGCGCTGACCGACGAAGCCTTGAAGCTTGACCCGAAGGAAGTCACCAGCCTCGGCCTGCTCGGTATCGCCGCCTTCGAAGGCCAGCGTTATCAAGAGGCCATCGACTACTGGAGCCGCCTGCTGGCGCAACTGCCACCGCAAGACAATTCCCGCGTGGCGCTGCAAGGCGGCATTGACCGTGCTGCGGAAAAACTCAAGGAAGGCGGCGGTAGCGTGGCGCAGAAAGCGGTGATGAACGTCCGCGTGGACCTGTCCGCCGAGGTCAAGGCCAAGGCCTTGCCCAGCGACAGCGTATTCATCTTCGCCCGCGCGGTAAAAGGCCCGCCGGCCCCCCTGGCGGCCAAACGCGTCACCGTCGCCGAACTGCCCGTCACCGTTGAACTCGGCGATGCCGACGCGATGATGCCGCAGTTGAAACTGTCCAACTTCCCCGAAGTCCAACTGGTTGCGCGCATATCCCGGGCCGGTCAACCGACCACCGGCGAGTGGATCGGCCGCAGCCAACCCCTGGCCAGCAGCACCACTGCGCTGCAGCAGCTGACCATCGACAGTCCGGACAAGTAATTTCGAGGAAACGCCCATGACCGCATTTGCACGCATCACCCTGCTCAGCCTGGTAGTGGGCCTGAGCGCCTGTGCGGTCCACCGCCCACCGCCTGCGCCGACCGGCCCGACCATCCCGCCGTCAGGCCCTTCGACCCAGCCGAGCACCAAGCCCTCTGGCCCGGTGACCCCGCCGCCGAAGCCACTGCCGACCAAATCGCCCACCTTCGCCCCACCACCGGGCGCCGCCAGCCACTGGGACGGCAAGATGCAGGTGTACGTGCTCGACGACCAGCCCGACACCTTCTACCGCCAGCGCACCTACTACCGCTGGAGCAACGGCTGGAGCCGCTCCATCAGCCCCAACGGACCCTGGGAAGACACCGACGTGCAGGGCGTGCCGCCGGGCTTGAGCAAGCAGTACGCGCAATGACAAAAGGCGACCTTCGGGTCGCCTTCTTCATGCCTGTGAAACCCATTCTTCCAAACACTGGAGGGCAAATGTGGGAGGGGGCTTGCCCTCGATAGCGGTGTTTCAGTTGATTAATGTCTGACTGACCTACCGCTATCGGGAGCAAGCCCCCTCCCACAGGAGATCTCCTCAGCCATCAAGCCACGGGACACTCCCGCTCCAGCGCCGCCCCCACTAACAACTGCGCAATCTCAACCATCTGTACCACCGCCAGCACCTGCCTGCGGCTTGAACCATCCAAGTGCTCGGCACAGTCGTAGGCACACACAGTCGCCGACTCCAGCATCTCGCTGGCATTGCTCAAGGCAGCTTCGGTGCTGAGGCCGGGGTGGACGCTGAAGATGAGGTTGGGTGGGGTTTGCGGGGTGTCATCCATGGAGGATGGCGGGGGATTTGGCGTGACTTTTTTCATGCAGTAAATCTCCATTCAGTTGGAGCTCACCACATCCGCGACCAAGCGGAAAGGCGGCGAGCTGTACGCAGGTTGGTCGACCAGGGAATGGAAACCCGGCAGGGCCCTAAGCCCTCCCACGCACAGCTCGCCATAACGCGAACACAATAATGCCGCTTGCGCGGCACTGTGCGCCATTCTAATCCAGGCGACCAAGCCTGATCGCTGATGAGCAGCGACTGCGAGAGGCTAACGGTGCGTTATAGCTACTGCAAGCCACAGAGATCGTAGGAAACGTCCTGTTAGCGTTTCGCTGATTTGATTGATCACCCGGAGCATGGGAGCGATCATTAGGCGATAGGCGGCACTATCATCAGGACCAGATTAACTCCCCACCCTTCAACGAGACGGACCCTCATGAACCTCTACGTCATACGCCACGGCGAAACGTGGGCCAACGCGGAGCATCGCTACCTCGGCGCACTCGACCCGGAACTGACCGAGCGGGGCCGGGAACAGGCTGTTTTGCTCAGCGAAAAACTACCCGGCGGTATTGAGGTGTTGATCGTTTCTCCACGCTTGCGGGCGCGGCAAACGGCGCAGATTCTTAACCGTGTGTTAAACCTTGAACCTGTGACGATTGACAGCTTCCGCGAGCGCGATGTGGGTGTGTTCGAAGGGTTGACTCAGGCGGAGGCCAAGGCCATGCATCCAGCGCTTTGGGCACAGGACATCACGCGCCAATGGGCGGCAGGGCCTGACGGTGGTGAGTCGATAGCTGATGTGGTCACGCGAGTACACCAAGGCTTGGTCCAGTTAACGTCGCTTTATCCAACACAGGTTGTTTTGCTGGTGGCACATGGTTTTGTGGCAAAGGTGATTCGTGCATTGGCCAGAGGGGACTTCTCGGATTTCTACACCTGGCAGCTTTCAAATGGGGCGATGTTGGCTCTGGAAGATTTTGAATTGAAGATACTTCCGGCTATCTCGCCCTTTGAAACGGACTGAATCACCGCAACACGCGACTTTCAAAAAACCTCACCAACCCGTCAGGGTTGAGTAAGCACTACGCCCAGAAAATATTGAGGCGGCGCGCACTTCGGTAATGTGGCCGCTGCCGAGGGATTGCTGGATATACTTTCCAGTGTGGGGCCAAATCGCCATTGGCCTGCGCGCCGACCTGGTCCAAGCCAGGAGCCGCGCAGGGCGACCCGTGGTGCAACCAATCTGGCAACAAGCGAAGAGGGTGTTTTGATGGCGGGCAGGTTGATCTATCTCATCGGGCCATCGGGTTCGGGCAAGGACAGCCTGTTGGAGGCTGCACGCCCACGATTGGCCGAGCGCGGTTGCCGGATTGTGCGCCGCGTGATCACGCGCTCGGCGGAAGCGGTGGGTGAGGCGGCCCAGGGTGTCAGCCCGGAGCAATTCGCCGTGATGCAGGCCGAGGGCGCGTTTGCCCTCAGTTGGCACGCCAACGGGTTGTCCTACGGCATTCCCAAGGTCATCGACGAATGGCTGGCGGCGGGGGAGGACGTGCTGGTCAATGGTTCTCGCGCGCACCTGGCGCAGACCCGCGAGCGCTACCCGGATGTGTGGGTGCTGTTGCTGGCGGTGGATCAAGCCGTATTGCGCCAGCGCCTGGTGGCGCGGGGGCGTGAGGCCCTGGCGGATATCGAGGAGCGCCTGGCGCGCAATGCACGGTTCACCGCCGACCTGATCGCCGGCAATGGCTCGGGGTTGTTTGTGCTGGATAACTCCGGGCCACTGGAGCACACGGTCGAGCGCCTGCTGTGTTGCCTGAACCAGAGGCATTGCGTATTGACCTGACCCTGCTCTGCACCGGTGAGGTGCGGGGCATGTCAAGCGGCGAGATCCTGACATGCAGCGAACTCGGCGGAAAAAGTTAAGTGCATGTATCTGGGTGAAGGCGGATTTGGTGTAGTCGAAGCAGCACGGTTTTGTAGGATTATGTTTTTTTCCTGAGAATCCAATAGGTTTTTTTGCGCGAAAGTGTGTGTTCAGTTGTTTAAATTGCAAGTGGTTTAGTGCCTGTCTTAGCGCATGTTGCGCCGCCTTAAGGTGTTTCAGTACGAACTAAATCAGCGCTGTCCTGAGCGTTTTCTGCATGGGAGTTTATTGCGTCGATTCTGATTGACTCGACTCATCAACTTACTATAGGGAGCGCACTGTCCCATGATTTGCTCTGAACGTTCTCGGCTCAACTTCTCACTTGAAAACCTGCCGCCTTCCGATCCTGGCCCCTATGGTGTGGGCGCCGGTCGCAAACCAACCTTCACGACGGAACAGGCCGGAAAGTACATCACCCGCGACAACCTGCACTTCCACGACCGTAATGGCGACAAGCGGATCGATCTCTCCTATACGGTGGACCCGACGTTCAGCGCCGCGCAGCAGCGCCGAGTGCGCCAGGCGGTGCAATATTGGGAGGACGTGGCCAACATCAGTTTCAAGGAGCGGGCAGCCGGCGCCGACGGCACGGTTCACATCAAAAACAACCCGCACGGTGACCGTGGCGTCGCCAGCTCACCCTCGCGCGGCATTACCACCACCACGGCCACGGTCGGCACACTGCGAGAAAGTAGTTCGCCGGCGCAGGGCAGTCACTTTTCAGTCACTACCGTGCATGAAATCGGCCACGCCATCGGCCTGCAGCATCCGGGTGACTACAATGGCGGCGGCGCTGATTACAACAATGGTGCCAGGTATGCCGGCGATACCAAGGCACGCAGTGTGATGAGCTACTGGTCGGAGACGAACCAGGCCGGCCATAATTTTCGGTATTCGAATCCCTCTGCCCCGATGATGGATGACATCGCAGCCGCTCAGCGGCTCTATGGGGCCAATCACAAAACCCGCAACACCGACACCACCTACGGCTTCAATTCCAATACCGGCCGCGACGCCATGACCCTCACCAGTGCGAGGGATAAAGCTATCTTTTGCATATGGGATGGGGGCGGTAACGACACCCTGGATTGTTCCGGGTTTTCCCAGAACCAGAACATCAATTTGAAAGCCGAGTCGTTTTCTGATGTGGGCGGCTTGAAGGGCAATGTTTCCATCGCCAAGGGCTGCGTGGTTGAAAACGCCATCGGAGGGGCCGGACGTGATGTCTTGACGGGGAATGACGCGGACAATCGGCTCAAGGGCGGCTTGGGTGCAGACAGGCTGCGGGGCGGCGGCGGGGCGGATATTTTTGACTACGACAAGGCCAGCGACTCCACACCGCAGCAGCCTGACCTGATCGAGGACTTTACCAGCGGGACGGACAAGATTGACGTCTCGGGTGCATTGAAAGAGGCGCGCGTCGGTGCCCTGACGTTCACTGATCGATTCTCTGGTCGCGCCGGCGAGGCATTGCTCAGGCACGACGCGGCCACCGGGCGTTCAAGCCTGGAGATAGATCTGAAGGGGAGCGGCAGCGCCGACCTGGTGGTCAAGAGCATTGGCCAGATCAAACCCGGCGATGTGCAGTGGCAGGGGCAAAAGCCGGAGGTTAAACCCGCACCGAAGGTTGTCCCCACACCGGCCCCTGCGCCGCCGCCGGCGCCCCCGCTGGATAGCAGCACGGACCCGCTTGCAGCGTTACGCGAGGTAATGATCAAGGCGTTCTCAGCCTTGTTGCAGTGGATACAAAACATCGTCCAGCCGTCGGATGCCCGCAGATAACACTGCCATGACGAGGCGCTGACAGGCTCAGGCCTTGATCAGCGCCTGCCATGGTCGGCAAACGCCGGCGCCCTGGCCCTTGCCATGCACAGACAAGCCTGTGGGGAATACCCATGGCATGTCATTCGGTTGGCGGTTTTCAACATCGCGCAAAACAACCATCAGTCAGCCTGACCTATTTTGTGCTTGAGTAAAGATAACTCTAGGGTTGCTTTTATTTAGGCCGAGCCAAGGAGGCTGGTGTGCAAGGCAGGCTATTGATCAAGGCGCTGCAAGAGGCGGGTTGGGTGCTGGATCGGGTCACGGGCAGTCATCCTATTTTTACCCACCGCTATAACCCGTACACGATCCCGGTGCCGCATCCGAAGAAGGATCTGCCGCTGGGCACCATCAGAAGCATCAGGAAACGTGCCGGGCTGTTTCAGTTTTAAGGAGAGCATTCATGCAATACCCAATCTGTATCGAATGGGGCGATGACTTCACCGCCACCGGTATCCAGATCCCCGATATTCCAGGCGCAGTCACCGCCGGGGACAGTTTCGAAGAGGCCTACAACGCCGCGGTGGAAGTCGCGCACATCCTGCTGCAGGAGATCGCCGCCGAGGGCGGGGTGATTCCGATGCCAAGGTCGGTGGGCACTCATCACACCCATGAAGACTATGCCGGGATGGGCTGGGGCATGCTGGAACTGGACATCTCGCCGTATCTGGGCAAGACCGAGAAGGTCAATGTGACCTTGCCCGGCTATGTCATCCAGCGAATTGACCGGTATGTGCGCGAGCACAAGGTCAAAAGCCGCTCGTCATTTCTGGCGGATGCGGCTTTGGAGAAGTTGGTGCGTTCCTAGGCGGTGGCGACAGCCGTTTGCCGCGACGCACTGAGGAACCGCAACAACGCCACCAGCGGGAACGCGCTGCCCACCAGCATCACACCCAGCCAGCCGCCGTGTTCGTACACGCTGCTGGCAATCGCCGAGCCGAAGGCACCACCGATGAAGATGCTGGTCATGTACAGCGCGTTCAAGCGGCTGCGGCTGTTGGCGTCGAGTGCATAGATGGCGCGTTGGCCGAGGACCATGTTCATCTGCACGCAGAAGTCCAGAACCACGCCGGTCACCGCCAGGCCGATGACGCTGTACAGCGGGTGCACGAAGGCCGGCAGGAAGCTCAATACCGCAAAGACCATGGCCAGCAGCGATGCGCGGTGGGTGTGACCGGCATCGGCCAGGCGTCCGGCGATGGGGGCGGCAATGGCGCCGATAGCACCGACCAGGGCGAAGATCGCGATCTGGGTCTGGCTCAGGCCGTGGTTGCGCACCAGCTCCAGCGGGGCGGCGGTCCAGAACAGGCTGAACGTGGCGAACATGCAACCTTGGTAAAACGCGCGTTGACGCAGCAGCGGTTGTTCTCGCAACAGGGTGCCCAGGGAGCGCAGCAATTGGCCATAGCTGGCGCTGTGGTCCGGCTGGCGCTTGGGGATGGTCAGCATCAGCACCACGCTGATAAATACCATCAACGCGGCGGCGGCCATGAACATCGCGCGCCAGCCAAAATGGTCAGCCACGACGCTGGACACTGGCCGCGCCAGCAGGATGCCCAACAGCAGCCCACCCATGATGCTGCCGACCACCCGACCCCGAGACTCGGCGGGCGCCAGGTGTGCGGCCAGGGGGATCAGGATCTGTACCGACACCGAACTGAAGCCGATCAGCAACGACACCAGCAGGAACAGGTTCGGTTGTTCGGTAAAGGCCGCACCCAGCAGGCTGGCAATCGCCACCAGGGTCGTGATGATCATCAGCTTGCGGTTTTCCAGCAGGTCGCCCAGGGGGACCAGGAAGAACAGGCCGAGGGCATAGCCGATCTGCGTCAGGGACACAATCAGGCTGGCCATCGCCGGGGTGAGGCCGATGTCCGGTGCGATCAGTTCGATGATCGGCTGGGCGTAGTAGATGTTGGCGACGATGGCGCCGCAGCAAAACGCAAACAGCATCACCATTGCGCGGGTCATGGTGCTCGTAGCATGGGGGGTAGCATTCATGGTGTTCTCATAAAAGCGAAGGTAGATGGCGAGCGAGAGTAAAGACAAGGCTCAACGGCGAGTAGGCCGTTTGTGGTGATATCACTTATGCCGGGTGATGATACATTCAGAAACAACTGCCGAAACAGGAAATCCAGCGCCATGAAAATCACGCTCAACAAGATACTCCTGGCTTCAAGCCTCGCTGTTGCGATGGCCCTCGGCCTGGCCAATGCCGCCGATGCACCGCGCGTAGGCGTACGCGGGGCAATCACCGCGATGGACGGTGATGCGATGCAGGTCAAGGTCAACAGCGGTGAAGACGTCACCGTGCACCTGACCAAGGACACCCAGGTGCGCGCCGTTACCCTGGCCAGGATCGACGAAATAAAACCCGGCAGCTACATCGGCTCGGCCGCCATGCCCAACGCCGACGGCACCCTGACGGCGCTGGAAGTGCATGTGTTCCCACCGGCCATGGCCGGCACGGGGGACGGGCATCGGGCGTTTGACCTGAAGGAAGGCAGCAGCATGACCAACGGCACCGTCGGCGACCTGGTGGTCAGCAAAGGGCGGACGTTGACCGTGAAATACAAAGGCGGCGAACAGAAGATCGTGGTGCCGGAGGATGTGCCGATCGTCAACCTGGAACCGGGGGACCGCAGCTTGCTCAAGCCGGGGGTGAAGGTGGTGTTGTTTGCCGCGCAGGGGGCGGATGGGAAAATCACTGCCCAAGCCATTTCAGCCGGCAAGGATGGCGTGACACCGCCGATGTAACTGCAAAACCCGGATCTAAATGTGGGAGGGTTCAAGCCCCCTCCCACATTTGTCAGTTACTGACCGGAGTAGATCTGGTCGAAAACCCCACCATCATTGAAGTGGGTTTTCTGCACGGTGCGCCAGTCACCAAAGGTCTTCTCCACCGACAGGAAGTCGACTTTCGGGAAGCGGTCGGTGTACTTGGCCAGCACCTTCGGGTCACGCGGGCGCAGGTAGTTGTTGGCAGCGATTTCCTGGCCTTGCGGCGACCACAGGTACTTCAGGTAGTCTTCAGCCGCCACGCGGGTGCCTTTCTTCTCGACCACTTTATCCACCACCGACACCGGCGGCTCAGCTTCGGCGGAGACGCTTGGGTAGATCACTTCGAACTGATCGCGACCGAATTCACGGGCGATCATTTCCGCTTCGTTCTCGAAGGTCACCAGCACGTCGCCGATCTGGTTGGTCATGAACGTGGTGGTGGCGGCGCGGCCACCGGTGTCCAGCACGGGCGCCTGTTTGAACAGCTTGCCGACAAAGGCCTTGGCCTTGTCTTCGTCGCCGCCGTTCTTGAGCACATAACCCCAGGCCGACAGGTAGGTGTAGCGGCCGTTACCCGAGGTTTTCGGGTTGGGCACGATCACCTGCACGCCATCCTTGAGCAGGTCCGGCCAGTCTTTCAGGGCTTTCGGGTTGCCCTTGCGCACGATGAACACGGTGGCCGAGGTAAACGGCGCGCTGTTGTTCGGCAGGCGGGTGACCCAGTTGTCCGGCACCAGTTTGCCGTTGTCGACCAGGGCGTTGATGTCGGTGGCCATGTTCATGGTAATCACGTCAGCCGGCAGGCCGTCGATCACCGAGCGCGCTTGTTTGCTGGAACCGCCGAAGGACATCTGCAGGGTCAGCTTGTCGTTCGGGTGCTCGGCTTCCCAGTGCTTCTGGAAGGCGGCGTTGTAGTCCTTGTAGAAATCGCGCATCACGTCGTAGGAGACGTTGAGCAGAGTGACCGGGGCGGCCTGGACGGCGCCCGCAAGGGCAAGGCCGGCGGCCAGGAGAGAGGCGCTTACGAGTTTTTTCACTGCTCATTCCTTGTTGTTCGGGAGAAGAGGGGAGGCACATTGCCAGCGACTATAGCCGGGGGCACTTAGTCGCTTAAAGATTAAAAAGAACTTTGCTTATTCCACTTTCTTAAAAAGAGCGCTGCCACAGCGCGAACAGAACGCCGCGTTGGGCTCATGGCTGTTTTTCCTGCACACCGGGCAGTCGTGCTGCAGTTGCTCACCACGCATGGCACTGGCCAGTTCGGCCGTAAAAATACCCGTGGGCACGGCGATGATCGAGTAACCGGTGATCATCACCAGCGACGAAATCACCTGGCCCAACGGCGTCTTGGGCACGATATCGCCAAAGCCCACAGTGGTCAGCGTCACGATCGCCCAATAGATGCCTTTGGGGATACTGGTGAAGCCGTGCTCCGGCCCTTCGATCACATACATCAAGGTGCCGAACACCGTGACCAGGGTGCATACGCTCACCAGGAACACCACGATCTTCTGCTTGCTGCCGCGCAGCGCCGCCATCAGGTAGTTGGCCTGCTTGAGGTACGGGCTGAGCTTGAGCACGCGGAAAATCCGCAGCATGCGGATGATGCGGATGATCAGCAGGTATTGCGCGTCGCTGTAGTACAGCGCAAGGATGCCGGGCACGATGGCGAGCAGATCCACCAGCCCGTAAAAGCTGAAGGCGTAGCGCAACGGCTTGGGCGAACAGTACAGGCGCAACCCGTACTCGATCAGGAAGATCAGGGTGAAGCCCCATTCAATGTAGGCCAGCACATCGGCGTAGTTCTGGTGGACCTGGTCGATGCTGTCGAGCATCACGATCACCAGGCTGGCGAGGATGATCAACAGCAGGATGCCGTCAAAGCGCCGCCCGGCGACGGTGTCGCTCTGAAAAACCATGATGTAGAGCCGCTGACGCCAGTCGTTGTTGCTGTCCATAAAGCCCGCCTGAATCGAATATCGAGCAAGCCTAGGGGGATTCGAAGGGGCTGTCCATGCGGGGTTTCCTGAGTATTCGGGCGCCGGCGCGTACCAGCCAGCAGGCGAGGATAAACGGCGCGGTGAGTGCGGGCAGGTGCACGGCGGCAAAGCCCGGTGTGAGAAGGATCGCCAGCAGGATGCCGAGCAGCGGCAGCCAGGGTTGGCGCCGTGCCTGGCTCAGCGCCAGGGCCGCGAGAGCGGGGTTGTAGCTGTGCAGGCCGAGGAGGGCGGCGCTGGTGTCGTCCAGCAGCCATCCGATCAGTACGCCGCTGCTGGCGCCGATCACGGCCCAGACCGCGGCACGCCGGTTCGCCAGCCACAGGCCGAGGGCAATCAGCACGCCCGCCAGCGGCTGGTCCAGCAGCATGATTTGCGCGAGGCCGGTGAACGGCGCGCCGAGCACCGCCAGGGTATCGGGCTCGCCCAGGGCCAAGGCACTGTGTGGGACGCTGCCCAGCAGCAGCCAGCCCAGGCCGACAAAGGGCGCGGTGTAGGCGGGCAGGTCATGCGGCCGGCTGGCGTGTTTCAGCCACTGCCGCGTGAGGATCGCGCTCAGGCCGCCGCACGCCAGGATCAGCGGCGGCAACAACGCCGACCAGGCGAAATGCTGGCTGATCAACAGGCCCAGCAATACGCCGTTGTAGCTATAGACACCCGCCTGGCGCTCGGCCTTGGGATAGCCGCGCCGCTGGGCCGTGAGCAACCCGGCGACACCACCCAGCAGTGCACCGCCGAGCAAGGCCGGAGCGCCGACCAGGATCGCCAACAGGCACAGCAGGCCGCACAGCGGATGGCGTTGCAGGAAGATCTGGCTGAAGCCGTTGAGCAGGGCTTCGGCCCAGTCGGGGCAGGTTGGGTTGTGCATGTTTAGTGAGTCAGTGGGACCGAGTTGTCTCCATCGGGGGCAAGCCCCCTCCCACACTTGATCGGGGTTCACATAGTTAGATGTGTGAATGCAGTCCAATGTGGGAGGGGGCTTGCCCCCGATGGGGCCTCTACAGGCGCTAGATCAGCGTCTCTATGCGCAAGGAGTTGGTCGACCCCAGCTGCCCGAACGGCACCCCGGCAGTAATCACCAAGGTATCCCCGCGCTGCGCCATGCCCTGGGCCTGGGCAATCTCCAGCGCGGTGGAACACACCTCATCCACCTGCCTCAGTCGATCATTGACCACCGAATGCACGCCCCACGCCACACTCAAGCGGCGTGCGGTGGACAGGTTCGGCGTGAGGTTGAGAATCGGCGCCACCGGCCGTTCCCGCGCCGCGCGCAGGCTGGAGCTGCCCGACTCGCTGTAGTTCACCAGCACCGCCACCGGCAGGATGCTGCTGATGCGCCGGATCGCGCAGCTGATGGCGTCCGACACCGTGGCATCGGCCTTGGGCCGGCTGACGTCGAGTTGGGTCTGGTAGTCCGGGCCGTTTTCCACCTGGCGGATGATCTTGCTCATCATCTGCACGGCTTCCAGCGGGTACTCGCCCGACGCGGTTTCCGCCGACAGCATCACCGCATCCGCGCCTTCGGCCACTGCATTGGCGACATCCGTCACTTCCGCGCGGGTTGGCGCCGGCGAAAAGCGCATGGACTCCAGCATCTGCGTCGCCACTACCACCGGTTTGCCCAACTGGCGGCAGGTGCGGATGATGTCTTTCTGGATTTGCGGCACGCTCTCCGCCGGCACTTCCACGCCCAGGTCGCCCCGGGCCACCATGATCGCGTCGCTCAGCTCGGCGATTTCCCGCAGGCGTTGTACGGCTGAGGGCTTCTCGATCTTGGCCATCAGGAAGGCCTTGTCGCCGATCAGCTCGCGAGCCTCGCGGATGTCTTCCGGGCGCTGCACAAACGACAGCGCCACCCAGTCCACACCCAGCTCCAGGCCGAAGCTCAGGTCGCGACGGTCCTTGGCGGTGAGCGGGCTGAGTTCCAGCAAGGCTTGTGGGACGTTGACGCCTTTACGGTCGGACAACTCGCCGCCATTCAGTACGGTGGTGTCGATGGCATCGGCGTGCCGGGTGATCACGCGCAGGCGCAGCTTGCCGTCGTCGAGCAACAGGTCCATGCCCGGTTCCAGGGCGGCGATGATTTCCGGGTGGGGCAGGTTGACCCGGCGCTGGTCACCCGGCGTCGGGTCCAGGTCCAGGCGCAGGGCCTGGCCACGCACCAGTTGCACCTTGCCCTCGGCAAACGTGCCGACGCGCAGCTTCGGCCCTTGCAGGTCCATGAGGATGCCCAGCGGGTAGTTGAGCTGGCGCTCCACCTGGCGAATCCAGTGGTAGCGCCGGGCGTGATCGGCATGCTCACCGTGGCTGAAGTTGAGGCGGAAGATATTCACCCCGGCTTGCACCAGCTCGCGGATGTCGTCGATACCGTCGGTGGCCGGGCCCAGGGTGGCGAGGATCTTGACCTTCTTGTCAGGCGTCATGGCGGGCAGTCTCAAGGATCAGGATGGCGCGCACGTCATTGACATTGGTGCGGGTCGGCTCGGTAACGATCAAGCCGTCGAGGGCGGCGAAGTAGCCATAACCGTTGTTGTTGTCCAGCTCGTCGCTGGCCGACAGGCCCAGGGCTTCGGCGCGCGCATAGCTGCATGGGGTCATGATTGCGCCGGCGTTGTCTTCCGAGCCGTCGATGCCGTCGGTGTCGCCGGCCAGGGCGTACACGCCCGGCAGGCCTTTGAGGCTGTCGGTCAGGCTCAACAGGAATTCGGCGTTGCGCCCGCCACGGCCATTGCCGCGCACGGTGACGGTGGTTTCCCCACCGGAGAGGATCACGCACGGCGCCGCCAACGGCTGGCCGTGCTGCACGATTTGCCGCGCGATGCCGGCGTGCACTTTGGCCACGTCCCGTGCTTCGCCTTCCAGGTCGCCGAGGATCAGCGCGCTGAAACCGGCCTGGCGGACTTTCACCGCGACCGCTTCCAGTGATTGTTGTGGGCGTGCGATCAACTGGAAGTGGCTGCGGGCGAGTACCGGGTCGCCGGGCTTGACGGTTTCCGAGGCCGGGTTCTGCAACCAGCTGCGCACGGACGCCGGGGCATCGATACCGTAGCGCTTGAGGATTGCCAGAGCCTGTTGCGAAGTGCTCGGGTCGCCGACCGTGGGGCCGGAGGCGATGACCGTGGCCTGGTCGCCCGGCACATCGGAAATCGCGTAGGTGTAGACCGTGGCCGGCCAGGCCGCCTTTGCCAGCCGACCGCCCTTGATCGCCGAGAGGTGCTTGCGTACGCAATTCATCTCGCCAATGGTGGCGCCGGATTTGAGCAGGGCTTTGTTGATGGCCTGCTTGTCGGCCAGGCTGATGCCTTCGGCAGGCAGTGCCAGGAGTGCCGAGCCGCCGCCGGAGAGCAGGAAGATCACCCGGTCGTCTTCGCTCAGGTTGCTGATCAATTCCAGCACGCGCTTGGCCACCGCCAGGCCGGCGGCATCGGGCACCGGGTGGGCGGCTTCGACCACTTCGATTTTCTGGCAAGGGGCGCCGTGGCCGTAGCGGGTCACCACCAGGCCTGAGACGTCGCCTTGCCAGCAATTCTCGACGACCAGCGCCATGGCGGCCGCCGCCTTGCCGGCGCCGATCACGATCACGCGGCCGCTGCGGTCGGCGGGCAGGCAGGGTTCGAGGACGTGCCGGGGGTGGGCGGCATCGATGGCTGTGGCAAACAGCTCGCGAAGCAGGTGTTGCGGATCGACCGACATAAGCGGGCTCCCGGGTATTTTTGTTATTAGAGGTACAGCCCTTTCAAAGGGGGATTACTTATCGCGAATCGAGAAATTCGCCATATGCTCCAGCCCCTTGATCAGCGCCGAGTGGTCCCAGTTACCGCCGCCAAGCGCCGCGCAGGTGCTGAACACCTGCTGGGTGCCGGCGGTGTTCGGCAGGTTGATCCCCAGTTCCCTGGCACCGGCCAGGGCCAGGTTCAGGTCCTTCTGGTGCAGGTTGATGCGGAAACCCGGATCGAAGGTGCCCTTGATCATGCGTTCGCTGTGCACTTCGAGGATCTTTGATGAGGCAAAGCCGCCCATCAGCGCTTCACGTACCTTGGCCGGGTCGGCGCCGTTCCTGGAGGCGAACAGCAGCGCTTCGGCCACCGCCTGGATATTCAGCGCGACGATGATCTGGTTGGCCACTTTGGCGGTCTGGCCATCGCCATTGCCGCCCACCAGGGTGATGTTCTTGCCCATGCTCTGGAACAGCGGCAGGGCACGTTCGAAGGTCTGTGGTTCGCCACCGACCATGATGCTCAAGGTACCGGCCTTGGCGCCGACTTCACCGCCGGACACCGGGGCGTCGAGGTACTGCGCGCCGTGCTCGTTGATCTTTGCCGCAAACGCCTTGGTGGCTGTGGGAGAGATCGAACTCATGTCGATCACCACCTTGTTCGGCGACAGGCCCGCCGCCACACCGTCGGCGCGGAACAGCACGTCGTCGACCTGCGGGGTGTCGGGGACCATGACGATAATGAACTCGGCTTCCTGGGCCACTTGCTGCGGGGTGGCCAGGGCCACTGCGCCGGCGCTGATCAGCTCGGCCGGCGCCTTGCCGTGGTGTTCGGAAAGCAACAGTTGATGACCGGCTTTCTGCAGGTTTGCGGCCATGGGTTGGCCCATGATGCCGGTGCCGATAAATCCGATTTTAGCCATGATGAAATCCTCTTTTTATGCTCTGTGGGCGCTGGGCTTGCAGTGGTGAGCGGGCTTGTTGTGGTGAGCGGGCTTGTCCCGCGCTGGCTGCGTAGCAGCCCCATGGGGGGCAGTGGTAAAGCCCCCCATCACCACAGCAAACCCCCTCCCACAAGATTTTGTGTGGTGTCGGTTAGACGGCGTTGTGGGTTTTAAGCCAGCCCAAACCCGCTTCGGTGGTGGTCAGCGGCTTGTATTCACAGCCGACCCAGCCCGCGTACCCGATGCGGTCCAGATGTTCGAACAGGAAGCGGTAGTTGATCTCCCCGGTTCCCGGCTCATTGCGCCCAGGGTTGTCCGCCAGCTGGATGTGATTGATCTCCTCCAAGTGCGCGGCCATGGTCCGGGCCAGATCGCCTTCCATGATTTGCATGTGGTAGATGTCGTACTGCAGGAACAGGTTGTCACTGCCCACCTGTTCGCGAATCGACAGGGCCTGGGCGGTGTTGTTGAGGTAGAAGCCCGGAATGTCGCGGGTGTTGATCATTTCCATGACCAGCTTGATGCCTACTGCTTGCAGCTTGTCGGCGGCGTACTTGAGGTTGGCGACAAAGGTCTTTTCCACGGTTTCATCATCCACACCCTGCGGCCGAATCCCCGCCAGGCAGTTGATCTGGGTATTGCCCAGCACCTGGGCGTAGGCGATGGCCAGGGTGACCCCGGCGCGGAACTCCTCGACCCGGTCCGGGTGGCAAGCCAGGCCGCGTTCGCCCTTGGCCCAGTCACCGGCCGGCAGGTTGAACAGCACCTGGGTCAGGCCATGGGTGTCGAGCTGGGCCTTGATGTCAGCCGAGCTGAATTCATAGGGGAACAGGTACTCGACACCTTGGAACCCGGCCTCGGCAGCGGCCTTGAAGCGCGCGAGAAAGTCCTGTTCGGTAAACAGCATGGACAGGTTGGCGGCAAAGCGTGGCATAGGGTTCTCCTTAATCGAGCAGGGAAATGGCGGTCGGCGCATCGTTGCCGACCAGGGCCAGGTCTTCGAATTCGTTGACGGCGTTGATCTCGGTGCCCATGGAAATATTGGTCACGCGCTCCAGAATGATCTCGACGATCACCGGCACCTTGAACTCTTCGATCATTTCCTCGGCGCGGCGCAATGCCGGCTGGATTTGCCCCGGCTCGAATACGCGCAGGGCCTTGCAACCCAGGCCTTCGGCAACTGCGACGTGGTCGACGCCATAACCGTTCAGCTCCGGTGCGTTGAGGTTGTCGAAAGACAATTGCACGCAGTAGTCCATTTCAAACCCGCGCTGGGCCTGGCGGATCAGCCCCAGGTAAGAGTTGTTCACCACCACGTGGATGTACGGCAGCTTGAACTGCGCGCCCACGGCCAGCTCTTCGATCATGAACTGGAAGTCATAGTCGCCGGACAGCGCCACCACCTTGCGGCCCGGGTCGGCCTTGACCACGCCCAGCGCCGCCGGAATGGTCCAGCCCAACGGGCCGGCCTGGCCGCAGTTGATCCAGTGGCGGGGCTTGTACACATGTAGGAACTGCGCGCCGGCAATCTGCGACAGGCCGATGGTACTGACGTAGCAGGTGTCTTTGCCGAACACCTGGTTCATCTCTTCGTACACCCGTTGCGGCTTGACCGGCACGTTGTCGAAGTGGGTCTTGCGCTGCAGGGTCGACTTGCGCTGCTGGCAGTCATGCAGCCAGGCACTGCGGTCCTTGAGCTTGCCGGCGGCTTTCCACTCACGGGCCACTTCAATGAACATCGTCAGCGCGGAGCCGGCGTCGGACACGATGCCCAGGTCCGGGGTGAATACGCGACCAATCTGCGTCGGTTCGATGTCGACGTGAATGAATTTACGCCCTTCGGTGTAGACCTCGACCGAACCGGTGTGGCGGTTGGCCCAACGGTTGCCGATACCCAGCACCACGTCCGATTTGAGCAGCGTTGCGTTGCCGTAGCGGTGGGAGGTTTGCAGGCCGACCATACCGACCATCTGTGGGTGATCGTCGGGAATGGTGCCCCAGCCCATCAGCGTTGGGATCACCGGGATGCCGGTCAGTTCGGCGAACTCCACCAGCAGCTCGCTGGCGTCGGCGTTGATCACACCGCCGCCGCTCACCAGCAACGGGCGTTCAGCCTGATCCAGCAGGGCCAGGGCCTTTTCGACCTGGATGCGGGTGGCCAATGGCTTGGCCAGTGGCAGCGGCTGGTAGGCGTCGATATCGAATTCGATCTCGGCCATCTGCACGTCGAACGGCAGGTCGATCAGCACCGGACCAGGTCGCCCGGAGCGCATTTCATAGAAGGCTTTCTGGAACGCGTACGGCACTTGGCCCGGCTCGAGGACGGTGGTCGCCCACTTGGTCACCGGCTTGACGATGCTGGTGATGTCCACGGCCTGGAAATCTTCCTTGTGCATGCGGGCCCGCGGTGCCTGGCCGGTGATGCACAGGATCGGGATCGAGTCGGCGGAGGCGCTGTAGAGGCCGGTGACCATGTCGGTGCCCGCCGGGCCCGAGGTGCCGATGCATACGCCGATATTGCCGGCCTTGGTGCGGGTGTAACCCTCGGCCATGTGCGAGGCGCCTTCAACGTGGCGAGCAAGGACGTGATCGATGCCACCCACCTTATGCAAGGCTGAGTACAGCGGGTTGATCGCAGCGCCTGGGATACCGAAGGCGGTGTCCACGCCCTCGCGGCGCATGACGAGGACGGCGGCTTCGATTGCTCTCATTTTGCTCATGATTTTGGTGCCTCTTGCGTTTTGTAATTGTATACAAGTGGTGTCTGTCCAAAGTGTATTCACGGCGGGCGGCGCAGGTCAATCCATTTTATTGGTTGGTCTTTGCGTTCGTCGGAACCGCTTTTTTCGACGTGTGGAGCCTTTGTTTGAAAATATTGTATACAAAAATAAATGTCATTGTGTTCTATTTGTTTGATCGAGCATCTGATCAAACAGACCTCCACCGCTTTCCCAATAACAAAAGAAGGACGGCACCATGAGCGCTTTAACCTTGAAGATTGCCACCCAACTGGCCAGCCAGGCCCTCAGCGCAGGGCGCACGATCTCAGCCGCACCGCTGACCGTTGCGGTGCTCGACAGCGGTGGCCACTTGATCACCGTGCAGCGCGAAGACGGCGCCAGCCTGCTGCGCCCGCACATCGCCATCGGCAAGGCCTGGGGCGCGATTGCGCTGGGCAAGGGCTCGCGCTTGCTGGCGCTGGACGCACAGCAACGGCCGGCGTTTATCGCGGCGTTGAACAGCCTGGGGCAAGGCAGCGTGGTGCCGGCGCCGGGTGGGGTGTTGATTCGGGATCAGGCGGGGGCGGTACTGGGGGCGATCGGGATCAGCGGGGATACGTCGGATATTGATGAGCAGTGTGCGATCACGGCGATCGAAGGGCTTGGGTTGAGGGCGGATGCGGGGGTATCAGCTTGAGTGGTGTGTGACTGTAAGGGCCTCACCGGGAGCAAGCCCCTCCCACAGTCTTGAGCGTATTCACGGTTCAATAGGTAGGAGGGGGCTTGCCCCCGATTGGCACAGGCACCTCGGTGCATCAGTCCGGCGCGCAGCCTTTGAGCACCAACCGAATAATCGTCTGCGCCGCCGCTTCATAATCGGCCTCATCCAGCTTGGCCTTGCCGGTCACCGCGGAAATCTGCCAGTCGAAATCCGCATAGGTCTGCGTCGCCGCCCAGATGCTGAACATCAGGTGATGAGGGTCGATAGCCGCGATCACCCCGCGATCCACCCAACTCTGGATGCAGTCGATATTGTGCTTGGCCTGGGCATTGAGTTGTTGGACCTGCTCGGCACTCAGGTGCGGTGCGCCATGCATGATTTCGCTGGCGAACACCTTGGAGGCGAAGGGCAGGTCGCGGGAGATGCGGATTTTCGAGCGGATGTAGTTGCTCAGCACCGCTGAAGGCTCGCCCTCGGGGTTGAACGGCGTGGACGCCGCCAGGATCGGCTCGATAATGCTTTCGAGCACCTCGCGGTAGAGGTTGTCCTTGGACTTGAAGTAGTAATAGACGTTGGGCTTGGGCAGCCCGGCCTTGGCGGCGATGTCGCTGGTTTTGGTCGCGGCGAAGCCCTTGTCGGCAAACTCCTCGCTCGCCGCCCGCAGGATCTTTTCTTTGTTGCGCTCGCGAATGGTGCTCATAAAGTGCTCAGTCTCACAGATACTGTTTCTGTTTGACGGCGTCTGTTGCCGCCATTCTGCGTCGCCGCTCCTCCCCATAGCGAGCTATGAGTCGTCGCGGCTCCTTGCCTGACGACAACAGCCACTCGCCAAAAGAGAAACGTATCTATGAAACTGAGCACGGGGAGTTTCCTTGCCAGGACAGGCGGTTGCGCATGGTAGCACCGGCTATCCGCGGGCCTCAACAATGTGCCCGCAAAGCCCTGCGCCGCGTTATGCTCCGCCCATCCCTCTCTTAAGGAAGCCCGATTCATGGCAGGAAGCAGCTTGTTGGTGTTGATTGATGATATCGCCGCGGTACTCGATGACGTTGCCTTGATGACAAAGGTGGCCGCGAAGAAGACCTCCGGCGTGCTGGGTGACGACCTGGCGCTTAACGCCCAGCAGGTTTCCGGTGTGCGCGCCGAGCGGGAAATTCCCGTGGTGTGGGCGGTGGCCAAGGGGTCATTCGTCAATAAGCTGATCCTGGTGCCGACGGCGCTGTTGATCAGCGCCTTTGCACCCTGGGCGGTGACGCCCTTGTTGATGCTCGGCGGTGCGTACCTGTGTTTCGAAGGCTTCGAAAAACTCGCGCATAAATTTCTGCACAGCCAGGCTGAAGACCAGGCCGAACACACCCAATTGGTCGAAGCCGTGGCCGACCCGGCGACCGATCTGGTGGCTTTCGAAAAGGACAAGATCAAAGGCGCTATCCGCACCGACTTCATCCTCTCGGCGGAAATCATCGCGATCACCCTCGGTATCGTGGCTGATGCGCAGCTGATGCAGCAGGTGATCGTGTTGTCGGGCATCGCCATCGTCATGACCATCGGCGTCTACGGGCTTGTGGCTGGCATCGTCAAGCTGGATGACCTGGGCCTGTGGCTTACCCAGAAGCCTGGCCAGATGGCTCGCCGTATCGGTGGCGGCATCCTGCGGGCGGCACCGTACATGATGAAGAGCCTGTCGGTGATCGGCACGGCGGCGATGTTCATGGTCGGCGGTGGCATCCTTACCCATGGCGTGCCGGTGGTGCATCACTGGATCGAGGGTGTGAGCCAGAGCACAGGTGGATTGGCGTGGTTGATGCCGACGTTACTGAATGCGGTGGCGGGGATTGTTGCCGGGGCGGTGGTAGTGGCAGTGGTCAGTGTGGTGGGCAAGAGCTGGAAAGCGCTCAGGGCATAAATCGCCGACACAAAAAAGGCCATTCAATCGAATGGCCTTTTTTACGGGCGTTATTTACTCGGCAATCTGCAACTTGCGCGATTCCGTGTAGATATACCGCACCTTCTCATACTCGAACGGCGAGTTCATCTGACCGTAGCGGAAGCTGGTCTGGTAGCGCTTGTCCACCGCGCGCAGGGCCCAGATTTCCGGGTGGTTGGAGCTGACTTCGGAGACGTTGAGGAAGTTGATCTGGGACTCGGCGGTGTAGTCCACCAGCAGGCCGCCGGTGTCGCGCAGGTTCGACGGGCCGAAGATCGGCAGCACCAGGTAGGCACCGCCGGGCACGCCGTAGAAGCCCAGGGTCTGGCCGAAGTCTTCGCTCTGGCGCGGCAGGCCCATGGCGGTCGCCGGGTCCCACAGGCCGGCGATGCCGACGGTGGTGTTGAGCAGCAGGCGCCCGGTGGTTTCCAGGGAACGGTGGCCCTTGAGTTGCAGCAGGCTGTTCAACAGGTTGGGCACGTCGCCCAGGTTGTTGAAGAAGTTGCTCACGCCGGTGCGCAGGAAGCTTGGCGTGACGTAGCGGTAACCGTCGACCACCGGCAGGAACACCCATTGGTCAAAGCGGTAGTTGAAGTGGTACACGCGGCGGTTCCACGATTCGAGCGGGTCATACACGTTGAGGGCGTTGACCGACGAGCGTTCGAATTCGCGTTGGTCCAGACCCGGGTTGAACTTGAGTTTGCTCAACGGCTCCTTGAATCCGTCGGAGTCCATCACCACAGGCGCGTGAGCCTTGCTGTTGTCGGCATTGGCAACGCCTGCGCACATCAGGGCGGCAAGCAGCAGAAGATATTTAGCCACGGAAGAACTCCAGCATGGCGTCGGCGTTGACGCGGTAATTGAGGTTGCCGCAGTGGCCGCCCAGGGGGTAGACGGTCAAGCGATCGCCGAAGGTCTTGCGCAGGAAACCAAGGTCGCCCGGGCCGAGGATCACGTCATCGGCGTTGTGCATGACGGCGATTTTCGGGCTGGCGTGCAGGTAGTCCTTGAGGGCGTACAGGCTGACCTGGTCAACCAGTTGCAACAGGCTGCCGCCGTCGGAGCGGGCGCGCCACATTGGGATCACCTGTTCGGTGAGGTAGCAATCGAAGTCGCATTGCAGTGCGCGCTTGAGGAACGGCGTGAGGCTGGTGCCTTCGCTGATCGGGTACTTCGGCGGGATGATCAGGCCACGGCGGTTGATCAGGTCCGAAGTAAAGGCGATGTCGGCCGCCGAGAAGCGGAACGAGGTGCCGATCAGCATGGCCATCTGTTCGTTGGTCAGGTGCTGCTTGGATTGCTGGAAGTCGTAGAGCAGGGCGTCGTTGAGGTCGATGTAGCCCTTTTGCTGGAAGTAACGGGTCAGCTTGTTCAACACCAGTTCATAGAAGGTGGTGGTGTTGTTGATGCCCTTGACCTCGGTCTGTACCAGCTTGTCGAGGTTGGTGATCGAGGTGTAGAGGTTGACCGGCGGGTTGAGCAGCAGCACTTTCTTGAAGTTGAAGCTGCGGCGGGTCTCGTCGAGCTTGCTGACAAATGCCGCATCCAGCGCGCCGAGGCTGTAGCCGGTGAGGTAGAAGTCGGTCACCGGCAGCGAAGCGTTCTGGGCGCGCACGGCCTGCATCACGCGGTACATGTCTTCGGCATCTTCCTGGCTGATGCCGGGGGTGGCGAAGCGCGACGCAGAGGCGATGAAGTCGAAGCTGGTGGGCGACGACAGTTGCACCACGTGGTAGCCGGCCTGGTAATACAGTTTTTTCAGGTATTCGTTGATGCTGCTGTCAAACCGCGCACCGGTGCCTGCGATCAGGAAGATCAGCGGCGCGGCCCGGTCCTGCTTGGCGATGCGGTACGTGAGTTTCTTCACTGCCCAGAAGTTGTCCGGCAGGCTGAACTCGCGCTCGGGGCGCATGTTCAGGGTGTAGTCGGACTGGTTGATCTCGTCATCGGTCGGCAATGTCGGCCGAAGGTCAGGCGGTGTGGTGGCGATGGTCGCTTCGAATGGGTTGGTCAAAGGGTAGCCATAGCTGGCTTGGTCGATATCGACGGCCAGTGCTGACGCACTCAAAAAAAGGCTGCCCAGTAAGGCAGCACAGCGCAAGGAACGGAGCATGACTTAATCCCTAAGAGGAAACGTGCTTAATGAAGTTCGCAGGCTATGACCACCGCGTTGCCACCGAAGTGCCAGCTCTCGGCACGAAAAGTCGGAAAATAACGTCGGATTCGGGGTAATAGTAGCGAGACGATACACTTTGCCATGCATTAGTGAACACTAATTGTGTGTATGCACCTTGCTAACGGCCGCCGGCGCATTAAGCTGAGCGCCGTTTTTGCCTATCGGAGTGCTCCATGTCCCGCCGCTTGCCGTTGATTTTGCTGCTTATTGCCCTGCCGTTATGGCTGGCTGCCAGTTATGGCGCGCGTTACGGCTTTATGGAAGATGGCCAGTGGGTCGGCATTTGTGCCGACGAGGCCAGCCGCTGGGAATGCCAGGTACGTTCGAACCTGGGCTTGATGATTCACTTCAAGGTGCTGGGCTGGGCCGCGCTGGTGACCTCGGTGCTGGCGTTTTTCGTGCCGGGCCGTGCGGGCTGGGGCTTGGCGGTGCTGGGGCTGGTGTTCGGCTTTCCGGCACTGGCGTTGTACAACACCACCTTTGCGGTGTTTGCGGTGGTGATTGCGGGGTTGCGGTTGGTCAGGCAGTCGCGGGGCGCCTGACAAGACCAATCGGGAGCAACCCCCCTCCCACATGAGAACGCAGTCCAAAGGTGGGAGGGGGCTTGCCCCCGATGGCGCTCTTAAGCCTTGCGCATCCGCAAGCACCGCCACAAAGCCACAACCATCAACCCACTGACCACCGCCCAACCCCACGCCTGCTGGTTCAGCAAGCCTTCACGGTACAGCTGTGGCGCAATGCCGGCCCCGATGATAAAGGTCAGCAAGGCAATCTCCCGGCGTGGTCCGGTCACCGGACGGACCAGGTACACCAACGCCGGCAGCAGCAGCGCCGCACTCGGGAAGCTGCGGTAGCGTGGGTCAAACACCAGTGCCAGCATCATCACGGCGCCCGCGAACCCGGCGATTGCCACCAGCCAGCCGGCACGGTGTTCCAGCCAGCTGAACAGGCGTTCGCGCCAGCCTTCACGGGCACTCAGGGCCAGGGCCGCGTGGGCCAGTACCAGCAGGTTCAGCGCCACGAGTAAACCGGCCCATGCCCACTCATCGTTGAAGCGCGCAGTCACGCGGGTCAGTTCGGCCCAGGTGCCGATGGCGCAGGCAGCCACTGCACCCAGCAGGGGCAGGGCGATCGCGGCGCGCGTGCTGCGGACGCGACCACCGAGCACCAGCGTGCCCAGCAGGATAATCCCGCCGACCCCCAGCCACAGCGGCCAGTGCGGCACATTGGTCACCGGCCCGGCGAGGATGCCCTTGTCCTGGCGGTCGGCATCGAACAGGCCCCAGTAACCGCCCACGGCACCTTCACTGGCGCGCTTCCACGGCTGGTCAAACGCTTCGATCAGGTTGTAGTGCCAGCCGTTGGCTTCAGCCATGGCCACGAAGCCACGCATGAACTTGGCCTCATTGACCCGGCTTGGCACCGCGGTTTCGCGTTGGCGGCCTTCGCTGGGCCAGCCCGTCTCGCCGATCAATATGTCCTTGGGCGCGAATTTGTTGCCAAAGGTCTGGCGTACATCGCCCACATGCTTGAGGGCCTGGTCGATGCCGGAGGGGTCATCTTCCCAGTAAGGCAGCAGGTGGATGGTCAGGAAGTCCACCGCCGGCGCGATTTCCGGGTGCTGCAGCCAGAACTCCCAGACGTCGGCGTAGGTGACCGGCTGCTTGATCTGGCTTTTGACCTTATGGATCAGCGCCACCAGCTGTTTGGCGGTGACTTCCTTGCGCAGTAGCGCTTCGTTGCCGACGATCACCGAGGTAACCACATCGGGGTTGGCATTCGCCGAGGCGATCAGTTGGTCGACCTCTTTTTCGGTCGCGACCGGGTCGCTGCTGACCCAGGCGCCCGCCATCACCTTTAACCCATGCTTGCGCGCCAGGTCCGGCAAGGCTTCCAGGCCGGTCATGGAGTAAGTGCGGATGCACTCGAAGCGGGTGGCCAGCAGGGCCAGGTCGGCGTCCATGCGCGCGGGGCGCAGTGTGAACGGTTGGTCGAAGGGCGATTGGTCCTTGTCGAACGGTGTGTACGACGCGCATTGCAGCTTGTGACTGGCACTGGCCACATCCGGCAGCACCACCGGCCGGCCGAGGCCATACCAGTAGCCGACAAGGGCCAGCAGGCCGAGGATCAAAGCGAAGCAATAGGGCAGGGCAGGGAAGCGGGCAGTCGCGGGCATGGTCGGCTTATCTGGGGGAGCAAAGGCGCGCATCTTACCCGGATTTGCGCTATCCCAGTGGGGCTGCATAATTTTGACATGCAAAGTTCAGGCGGGATCGTGGGGTTAAGTCCTACAAAAAGTCCTACTGGCGATGTGATGTCGTTTCTTGCTTGCATGAGGTCGCTGACAGAGCAGGTCGAAGGCTGCGGCAGGTTGATGATCGACGTGTCAGCACTCCACTGATGTCGCAGCAGCCGGATCGATGCGCGTGAAGGGGGCGCGGCGCACCACATAACAACAGGTTGACGTCGCTCGACATCCGTCGGGCGCAGCACTTTCGGGGAAGTACGATGAAGATGCGACGACTCTTGGGCGCAGCTGCCACTCTGGTAGTTGCGATGAGCTCCACACTGGCCAGCGCCGACAGCAAAACCCTGAGCATCGGTTATGTAGATGGCTGGTCCGACAGCGTTGCCACCACGCATGTGGCGGCAGAGGTGATCAGGGAAAAGCTCGGTTATGACGTCAAACTGCAAGCGGTCGCCACCGGGATCATGTGGCAGGGCGTGGCCACCGGCAAGCTCGATGCCATGCTCTCCGCCTGGCTGCCGGTGACCCACGGCGAGTATTGGACCAAGAACAAGGACAAGGTGGTCGACTACGGCCCCAACTTCAAGGATGCGAAGATCGGCTTGATCGTGCCGGAGTACGTCAAGGCCAAGTCCATCGAAGACCTCAAGACCGACACCACCTTCAAGAACAAGATCGTCGGCATCGACGCCGGTTCAGGCGTGATGCTCAAGACCGACGAAGCCATCAAGCAGTACGGCCTCGACTACAAACTGCAAGCCAGTTCGGGTGCGGCGATGATCGCCGAGCTGACCCGTGCCGAAGACAAACAGGAATCCATTGCGGTCACCGGCTGGGTGCCACACTGGATGTTCGCCAAGTGGAAACTGCGTTTCCTGGACGATCCAAAAGGGATTTATGGTGCTGCTGAAACCGTCAACAGCATCGGCAGCAAGGGCCTGGAGAAGAAAGCGCCGGAAGTCGCGGCGTTCCTGAAGAAATTCCAGTGGGCCTCCAAGGATGAGATCGGCGAAGTCATGCTCGCTATCCAGGAAGGCGCCAAGCCTGATGCAGCGGCCAAGGACTGGGTGGCCAAGCACCCTGAGCGCGTAGCCGAGTGGACCGGTAAATAACCCCCCAATGCCTTGATACAACCCCCTGTGGGAGGGGGCTTGCCCCCGATTGCGGTGTGTCAGTCGTCAATGATCTGACTGGCTCACCACTATCGGGAGCAAGCCCCCTCCCACATTATTTTCGTCACCCGCAAATGTTTCTGCGCCCTCTCAATCCCTCGCTACACTCCGTCTAATACTAAGGTCGTCTGGAACCTGTTCCGTAGCCGCATACAGTGGATACGTACCAATAATAAAAAAGCTGTGCTGCGAGGATAAAAACAATGAACGACAGCATTTACCTCTCGATTCAAAACAGCCCGCGTTTCAAGGAGCTGGTAAGAAAAAGGGAAAGGTTCGCCTGGATTCTCTCGGCGATCATGCTAGGGCTGTACTCCGGATTCATCCTGTTGATCGCCTACGGGCCACAAGTACTGGGGGCTAAACTCAGCCCCGGCTCATCCATCACCTGGGGCATCCCCATCGGGGTCGGGCTGATTGTGTCGGCCTTTGTCCTCACCGGCATCTATGTGCGACGCGCCAACGGCGAATTCGACGACCTGAACAATGCGATTCTCAAGGAGGCTGCGCAATGATCCGTCGTCTATTGGCAGTATTCGGCGCTTCGGTCTTCGCTCCTGCGGTGTGGGCGGCGGATGCATTGACCGGTGAAGTGCACAAACAACCGCTGAATATCGCAGCGATCCTGATGTTCGTGGCCTTTGTCGGCGCGACGTTGTGCATCACCTACTGGGCGTCCAAGCGCAACAAGTCGGCGGCCGACTACTATGCGGCCGGCGGCAAGATCACCGGTTTCCAGAACGGCCTGGCGATTGCCGGCGACTACATGTCGGCCGCGTCCTTCCTGGGTATTTCCGCACTGGTGTTCACCTCCGGCTACGACGGCCTGATCTACTCGATCGGCTTCCTGGTGGGCTGGCCGATCATTCTGTTCCTGATCGCCGAGCGCCTGCGTAACCTGGGCAAGTACACCTTTGCCGACGTGGCGTCCTATCGCCTCGGGCAAACCCAGATCCGCAGCCTGTCGGCCTGTGGTTCCCTGGTCGTGGTGGCGTTCTACCTGATCGCGCAAATGGTGGGGGCGGGCAAGCTGATCCAGCTGCTGTTCGGCCTCGACTACCATGTGGCGGTGATCCTGGTCGGGATCCTGATGTGCCTGTATGTGCTGTTCGGCGGCATGCTGGCGACCACCTGGGTGCAGATCATCAAGGCGGTGCTGTTGCTGTCCGGTGCTTCGTTCATGGCGCTGATGGTGATGAAGCACGTCAACTTCGACTTCAACACGCTGTTCTCCGAGGCGATCAAGGTCCACCCTAAAGGTGAAGCGATCATGAGCCCCGGCGGCCTGGTGAAAGACCCGATCTCCGCGTTCTCCCTGGGCCTGGCACTGATGTTCGGTACCGCCGGCCTGCCGCATATCCTGATGCGCTTCTTCACCGTAAGCGACGCCAAGGAAGCGCGTAAGAGCGTGCTGTATGCCACGGGCTTCATCGGCTACTTCTATATCCTGACCTTTATCATCGGCTTCGGCGCGATCCTGCTGGTCAGCACCAACCCGGCGTTCAAGGATGCTGCAGGCGCCTTGCTGGGCGGTAACAACATGGCGGCGGTGCACCTGGCCAACGCGGTGGGCGGCAGTATCTTCCTGGGCTTCATCTCGGCGGTGGCCTTCGCCACCATCCTCGCCGTGGTTGCCGGCTTGACCCTGGCCGGTGCTTCGGCGGTGTCCCATGACCTGTACGCCAGCGTGATCAAGAAAGGCAAGGCCAACGAAAAGGATGAGATTCGCGTATCGAAGATCACCACCATCGCCCTCGCAGTGTTGGCGATTGGCCTGGGCATCCTGTTCGAAAGCCAGAACATCGCGTTCATGGTCGGCCTGGCGTTCTCGATTGCCGCCAGCTGTAACTTCCCGGTGTTGCTGCTTTCCATGTACTGGAAAAACCTCACCACCCGTGGCGCGATGATTGGCGGTTGGCTGGGCCTGATCAGTGCCGTTGGCCTGATGATCCTGGGTCCGACCATCTGGGTCTCGATCCTGCATCACGAAAAAGCCATCTTCCCGTACGAATACCCGGCGCTGTTCTCGATGATCATTGCGTTCATCGGTATCTGGTTCTTCTCCATCACCGACAAGTCGGCGGCGGCAGAGAAAGAGCGTGCGCTGTACTTCCCGCAGTTTGTGCGTTCGCAGACTGGCCTGGGGGCGAGTGGGGCGGTTAATCACTAAGGTTGTAGCTGGATAAAGAAATGCCCCGGTCGAAAGGCCGGGGTATTTTTTTGCCTGGGGTTTATGGGGGGGGCTGCTACTGGCCTCATCGGGGGCAAGCCCCCTCCCACACTTGATCTATGAATACGTTCAAATGTGTGAGGGGGCTTGCCCCCGATGGCGGTAGATCAGGCGCCACAAATAAAAACGGCCTCCACTGAGGGAGGCCGTTTTCGGTGCTGCTGAAAGGTGCTTACTTGCGATCTTCCAGCTTGGTAATGTCACGCGACTCGTAGCCTGTGTACAGCTGGCGCGGGCGGCCAATCTTGTATGGGCTGGAGAGCATTTCTTTCCAGTGGGAGATCCAGCCCACGGTCCGCGCCAGGGCGAAGATCACGGTGAACATGCTGGTTGGAATGCCGATCGCCTTGAGGATGATCCCCGAGTAGAAGTCGACGTTCGGGTACAGCGAGCGTTCGATGAAGTACGGGTCGGTCAGGGCGATCTCTTCCAGGCGCATGGCCAGTTCGAGTTGCGGATCGTTGTTGATGCCCAGTTCCTTCAGCACTTCGTCGCAGGTCTGCTTCATGACGGTGGCGCGTGGGTCGCGGTTCTTGTAGACCCGGTGACCGAAGCCCATCAACTTGAACGGATCGTTCTTGTCCTTGGCCTTGGCGATGAACGTGTCGATGTTGGACACATCGCCGATTTCATCGAGCATGGTCAATACGGCTTCGTTCGCACCGCCGTGGGCAGGGCCCCACAGTGCGGCGATACCGGCGGCGATACAGGCGAACGGGTTGGCACCCGAAGAGCCTGCCAGGCGCACGGTGGAGGTGGAGGCGTTTTGCTCGTGGTCGGCGTGGAGGATGAAGATCCGGTCCATTGCCTTGGCCAGCACCGGGCTGATCGGTTTGATCTCGCACGGGGTGTTGAACATCATGTGCAGGAAGTTTTCCGCGTACGTCAGGTCGTTGCGCGGGTACATCATGGGTTGGCCCATGGAGTACTTGTAAACCATTGCGGCCAGGGTCGGCATCTTGGCAACCAGGCGGATCGCGGAAATTTCGCGATGCTGCGGGTTATTGATGTCGAGGGAGTCGTGATAGAAGGCCGACAGGGCGCCGACCACGCCGCACATGACCGCCATCGGGTGGGCGTCGCGACGGAAGCCGTTGAAGAAGGTCTTCAACTGCTCGTGAACCATGGTGTGGTTCTTCACGGTGCTGACAAACTGGGCTTTTTGCTCGGCTGTTGGCAATTCGCCATTTAGCAGCAGGTAGCAGGTTTCCAGATAGTCCGATTTTTCCGCCAGTTGCTCGATCGGGTAGCCCCGGTGCAGCAGGATGCCATTGTCGCCGTCGATATAGGTGATCTTCGACTCGCAAGAGGCGGTCGACATGAAGCCTGGGTCGAAAGTGAAACGGCCCGTGGCCGTCAGGCCCCGTACGTCGATAACATCGGGACCAACGGTGCCGGTTAAAATGGGCAGCTCGACGGGGGCTGCGCCCTCGATGATCAACTGCGCTTTTTTGTCAGCCATGTGGCCTCCTATTTATGCTTCAAATCATCAGACAGACCCCCCACGCAGGGCCCGCACCACTATAGTGAGATAAATTCAGATGTCAATTTGCCTAAAGTCTTGCCCCAGAAGGCTTTAACCGGACTTTTTCCTCGAAATTGCCTGCCATTTACGCCTTTTATCCCGCCAGCGCAATCCGCTATTAGGGTGAGGTGCGCGCGTTGTCATTAGTAACCTAACTGTCTATACTCGGCCACCGACCGCCAAGGGCTTTTGGGCTTGCTTTCATTGGGGGTCGCACTCCCTGGGTGGTGCTTACCTGACCAGTCGCACTCCCCAACAACTTTGCCCTGATTGTTAGGGGCTCTTCAGTGTGAAAAAAAGCCGTGAATAGCCAACGACCTGTAAACCTAGACCTAAGGACCATCAAACTCCCCATCACCGGCGTTACGTCGTTCCTGCACCGTGTTTCCGGCATCATCCTGTTCCTGGGCTTGGGCATCATGCTTTATGCATTGAGCAAATCCCTGGGTTCCGAGGAAGGATACGCCGAGGTGAAGGCATGCTTGACCAGCCCGCTGGCCAAGTTCGTAGCATGGGGCCTCCTGTCCGCTCTGCTGTATCACCTGGTAGCCGGTGTGCGCCACTTGATCATGGACATGGGCATCGGTGAGACGCTGGAAGGCGGCCGCCTGGGCTCGAAAATCATCATCGCCATTTCCGTGGTGCTGATCGTTCTGGCAGGAGTTTGGATATGGTAACCAGCGTTACGAACCTATCGCGTTCGGGCCTCTATGACTGGATGGCGCAGCGTGTGTCTGCGGTCGTTCTCGCGGCTTATTTCATTTTCCTGATCGGATACCTCGTCGCAAACCCGGGCATCGGCTACGAGCAATGGCACGGGCTGTTTTCCCACAATGCGATGCGAATCTTCAGCCTGCTGGCCCTTGTAGCCCTGGGCGCTCACGCCTGGGTCGGCATGTGGACCATCGCGACCGACTACCTGACGCCGATGGCGCTGGGCAAGTCCGCGACCGCAGTCCGTTTCCTCTTCCAGGCAGTATGCGGCGTCGCGATGTTCGCTTACTTCGTCTGGGGTGTGCAGATTCTTTGGGGTATCTGATTCATGGCTAACATTCCAACTATTTCCTTCGACGCCATCATCATTGGTGGCGGCGGTGCCGGCATGCGCGCAGCGCTGCAGCTGGCCCAGGGCGGTCACAAGACTGCCGTGATCACCAAGGTATTCCCGACGCGCTCCCACACCGTGTCGGCCCAGGGTGGCATCACCTGCGCCATCGCGTCCGCCGACCCGAACGATGACTGGCGCTGGCACATGTACGATACCGTCAAGGGTTCCGACTACATCGGTGACCAGGACGCTATCGAATACATGTGCCAGGAAGGCCCGGCCGCGGTGTTCGAGCTGGACCACATGGGCCTGCCGTTCTCCCGTACCGAACAGGGTCGCATCTACCAGCGTCCATTCGGCGGCCAGTCGAAGGACTACGGTAAAGGCGGCCAGGCTGCCCGTACCTGCGCCGCGTCCGACCGTACCGGTCACGCGCTGCTGCACACGCTTTATCAGGGCAACCTGAAAGCCGGCACCACGTTCCTGAACGAATACTACGCAGTGGATCTGGTGAAGAACGCCGACGGTGCATTCGTTGGCGTGATCGCCATCTGCATCGAAACCGGTGAAACCACCTACATCCGCGCCAAGGCTACCGTTCTGGCGACCGGCGGTGCAGGCCGTATCTACGCTTCCACCACCAATGCCCTGATCAACACCGGTGACGGCGTCGGCATGGCACTGCGTGCCGGCGTGCCGGTGCAGGACATCGAAATGTGGCAGTTCCACCCGACCGGCATCGCCGGCGCCGGTGTACTGGTCACCGAAGGTTGCCGTGGTGAAGGTGGTTACCTGATCAACAAGCACGGCGAGCGTTTCATGGAGCGTTATGCTCCGAACGCGAAAGACCTGGCGGGTCGTGACGTCGTTGCCCGTTCGATGGTCAAGGAAATCATCGCCGGTAACGGCTGTGGCCCGAATGGCGACCACGTACTGCTGAAGCTCGATCACCTGGGTGAAGAAGTGCTGCACAGCCGCCTGCCGGGTATCTGTGAGCTGTCCAAGACCTTTGCCCACGTGGACCCGGTGGTTGCTCCGGTTCCGGTTGTTCCAACCTGCCACTACATGATGGGCGGTGTTCCGACCAACATTCATGGCCAGGCGATCACCCAGAACGCCGAAGGCGTGGACGAGATCATCCACGGTCTGTTCGCGGTAGGCGAAGTGGCCTGCGTATCGGTACACGGTGCCAACCGCCTGGGCGGCAACTCGCTGCTCGACCTGGTGGTATTCGGCCGCGCGGCTGGCCTGCACCTGGAAAAAGCCCTGACCGACGGCATCGAATACGATGACGCCACCGACGCCAACATCGAGGCCGCCCTGGCGCGCCTGAACGCTCTGAACGAGCGCACTGATGGCGAAGACGTGGCAACCCTGCGTCGCGAGCTGCAAAGCTGCATGCAGAACTACTTCGGTGTATTCCGTACCGGCGAATACATGCAGAAGGGTATTGCCCAGCTGGCCGATCTGCGCAAGCGCATCGCCAACGTCAAGATCAACGATAAGAGCCAGGCGTTCAACACCGCTCGTATCGAAGCCCTTGAACTGCAAAACCTGCTGGAAGTGGCTGAAGCGACTGCGATCGCCGCCGAGGTTCGTAAGGAATCCCGTGGTGCCCACGCTCGTGAAGACTTTGAAGATCGCGATGACGAAAACTGGTTGTGCCACACCCTGTACTTCCCGGGTGACAAGCGCGTAACCAAGCGTGCCGTGAACTTCTCGCCGAAGACGGTTCCGACGTTTGAACCGAAGATTCGGACTTACTAAGGGTGGCTGCCATGTTGAAAGTCAGTGTTTATCGCTACAACCCTGATCAGGACGCTGCGCCGTTCATGCAGGAGTTCCAGGTCGATACCGGTGGTAAAGACCTGATGGTGCTGGATGTATTGGCACTGATCAAAGAGCAGGACGAAGGTTTCTCCTATCGTCGCTCTTGCCGTGAAGGTGTGTGCGGTTCCGACGGCATGAACATCAACGGCAAAAACGGCCTGGCGTGCATCACGCCGCTGTCCGCCGTTGTCAAAGGCAACAAGCTGATCGTTCGTCCTCTGCCAGGTTTGCCGGTTATCCGTGACCTGGTCGTCGATATGAGCATCTTCTACAAGCAATACGAGAAAGTTAAGCCGTTCCTGCAGAACGACACGCCGGCTCCGGCCATCGAGCGTCTGCAGTCCCCAGAAGAGCGTGAAAAGCTCGATGGCCTGTACGAGTGCATCCTGTGCGCCTGCTGCTCGACGTCGTGCCCGTCCTTCTGGTGGAACCCGGACAAGTTCCTGGGTCCAGCTGCCCTGCTGCAAGCGTACCGCTTCCTGGCAGACAGCCGCGACACCAAGACGTCCGAGCGCCTGGCTTCGCTGGATGACCCGTTCAGCGTATTCCGCTGCCGCGGGATCATGAACTGCGTCAACGTATGTCCCAAAGGCCTGAACCCGACTAAGGCCATTGGTCACATCCGTAACATGCTGCTGCAAAGCGGTGTGTAACTGACGTTGTAACAAAGCAGGACCGTTGTGCCCGTAAATGCTACGGCGCAGGCTTCAACCGGCGCCGTAGTTTTAACTTGAGCAGCGACTTACAAAGCCGCAGCTCTTATTTTGAAGAAATGAGACAAGCAGGGGCATTCGGGTTGGTACCCGAACTATCAGCGTGATCCTAAGTGGCTTGTTTTGGTCGCTGCACTTGGCCTTTTGCAAGCAAACTCGGTGTTTTCGCCGGTGGTGTCCCCAAATCGAGGGTGACCAAGCATGCAAGAAAGCGTGATGCAGCGCATGTGGAACAGCGGCTATCTTTCAGGTGGTAACGCTGCCTATGTGGAAGAGCTTTATGAGCTCTACCTGCACGACCCTAACGCTGTGCCAGAAGAATGGCGCACCAAATTTCAGACGTTGTCTTCAGACGGCAACGCTGCCACCGATGTATCGCACGCAACAATTCGCGATCAGTTCGTGCTGCTGGCAAAGAACCAGCGCCGCGCCCAACCGGTTTCCGCCGGCAGCGTGAGCAGTGAGCACGAGAAGAAGCAAGTTGAAGTACTGCGACTGATCCAGGCCTACCGGATGCGTGGCCACCAGGCGGCCCAGCTTGACCCGCTGGGGCTCTGGCAGCGTCCTGCACCTGCTGACCTGTCGATCAATCATTACGGCTTGACCAATGCCGATCTTGATACGACCTTCCGTGCCGGCGACCTGTTCATCGGCAAAGAGGAAGCGAGCCTACGCGAAATTCACGAAGCGTTGCAGCAGACATATTGCCGCACCATCGGCGCTGAGTTCACGCACATCACCGATTCGGAGCAACGCCACTGGTTCCAGCATCGCCTGGAAGGCGTGCGTGGCCGTCCGGTATTGTCCGCCGACGTGCGCAGCCACCTGCTTGAGCGCGTGACCGCAGCCGAGGGCCTGGAAAAATACCTGGGTACCAAATACCCGGGCACCAAGCGTTTCGGCCTGGAAGGCGGCGAGAGCCTGATTCCGATGCTCGACGAGCTGATCCAGCGTTCCGGTTCCTACGGCACCAAGGAAATCGTGATCGGCATGGCCCACCGTGGTCGCTTGAACGTGTTGGTCAACACCTTCGGCAAGAACCCGCGTGAGCTGTTCGACGAGTTCGAAGGCAAGAAGAAGGTCGAGCTGGGTTCCGGTGACGTTAAATACCACCAGGGCTTCTCGTCCAACGTGATGACCACCGGCGGTGAAGTTCACCTGGCCATGGCGTTCAACCCATCCCACCTGGAAATCGTTTCTCCAGTGGTCGAGGGTTCGGTCCGTGCTCGCCAGGATCGTCGTAACGACACCACCGGTGAAAAGGTCCTGCCGATTTCCATCCACGGTGACGCGGCATTCGCCGGTCAAGGCGTGGTCCTGGAAACGTTCCAGATGTCGCAGACCCGCGGCTTCAAGACCGGCGGTACCGTTCACATCGTCATCAACAACCAGGTTGGCTTCACCATCAGCAACCCGTTGGACGCGCGTTCCACCGAGTACGCCACCGACGTTGCCAAGATGATCCAGGCGCCGATCCTCCATGTGAATGGCGATGATCCGGAGGCCGTGCTGTTCGTGACCCAACTGGCTGTCGACTACCGCATGCAATTCAAGCGTGACGTGGTGATCGACCTGGTTTGCTACCGCCGCCGCGGTCACAACGAAGCCGACGAACCAAGCGGCACCCAGCCGTTGATGTACCAGCAGATCACCAAGCAGCGCACCACCCGTGAGCTGTATGCCGAAAGCCTGACCAAGGCCGGTATCGTTGACGATGAACGTGTTCAGGCGAAGATCGATGAATACCGCAACGCGCTGGACAATGGTCTGCATGTCGTAAAAAGCCTGGTCAAGGAGCCGAACAAAGAGCTGTTCGTTGACTGGCGTCCGTACCTGGGTCACACCTGGACGGCGCGTCACGACACCTCGTTCGATCTGAAGACCCTGCAGGAACTGTCCGCCAAGCTGCTGGAAATTCCGGAAGGCTTCGTGGTGCAGCGCCAGGTTGCGAAGATCTACGAAGACCGTCAGAAGATGCAAGCCGGCGGCCTGCCGATCAACTGGGGTTACGCCGAAACCATGGCGTACGCGACCCTGGCGTTCGAAGGTCACCCGATCCGCATGACTGGCCAGGACATCGGCCGTGGTACGTTCTCGCACCGTCACGCGGTTCTGCACAACCAGAAAGACGCAAGCACCTACGTTCCGCTGAAGCACCTCTACGAAGGCCAGCCACGTTTCGACCTGTACGATTCGTTCCTGTCCGAAGAAGCGGTACTGGCGTTCGAATACGGTTACTCGACCACCACGCCGAATGCGCTGGTGATCTGGGAAGCCCAGTTCGGCGACTTCGCCAACGGCGCCCAAGTGGTTATCGACCAGTTCATCACCAGCGGCGAGCACAAGTGGGGTCGCCTGTGCGGTCTGACCATGCTGCTGCCACATGGCTATGAAGGTCAGGGCCCTGAGCACTCCTCGGCCCGTCTGGAGCGTTACCTGCAACTGTGCGCCGAGCACAACATCCAGGTGTGCGTGCCGACCACCCCGGCACAGATCTACCACTTGCTGCGTCGCCAGGTAATCCGCCCGCTGCGCAAGCCGCTGGTCGTGCTGACGCCGAAGTCGCTGCTGCGTCACAAACTGGCCATCTCGACCCTGGAAGATCTGGCGGATGGCTCGTTCCAGACCGTTATTCCAGAAATCGACACGCTGGACCCGGCCAAGGTGACTCGCCTGGTGCTGTGCAGCGGCAAGGTCTACTACGACCTGCTGGAAAAACGCCGTGCCGAAGGCCGCGAAGACATCGCCATCGTGCGTATCGAGCAGCTTTATCCGTTCCCGGAAGACGACCTGATGGAGGCCATCGCGCCTTACACCAACCTCACTAACGTGGTGTGGTGTCAGGAAGAGCCGATGAACCAGGGCGCTTGGTACAGCAGCCAGCATCACCTGCGTCGCAGCATCGGTAACCACAACAAGGCCCTGGGCCTGGAGTACGCCGGCCGTGATGCTTCCGCTGCACCTGCGTGTGGTTATGCGTCGATGCACGCCGAGCAGCAGGAAAAACTGCTGCAAGATGCTTTCACTGTTTAACGCCTTCGCGCTGACTGAAACCGAATTTTAAGGACCCACAGATAATGGCTATCGAAATCAAAGCCCCGTCATTCCCGGAATCGGTTGCCGATGGCACCGTTGCCACCTGGCACAAGAAACCAGGTGAGGCCGTCAAGCGTGACGACCTGATCGTCGACATCGAGACCGACAAAGTCGTGCTGGAAGTGTTGGCCGAAGCTGACGGCGTGCTGGGCGCAATCGTTGCCGAAGAGGGCGCTACCGTTCTGTCGAACCAGGTACTCGGCTCGATCGAAGAGGGCAGCGCTGCCGCTGCTCCTGCTGCCGCTGCTGCACCGGCCGCTGCCTCGGCACCTGCTGCCGCTCCGGCTGCGGGTGGCGAAGATCCAATCGCCGCACCGGCTGCTCGCCAGTTGGCTGAAGAAAACGGCATCAACCTGGCTTCCATCAAAGGCACCGGCAAAGACGGCCGTGTGACCAAGGAAGACGTGGTCGCTGCTGTTGAAGCCAAGAAAAACGCTCCGGCTGCCGCGCCTGTCAAGGCTGCTGCCCCGGCTGCCGCTGCGCCTGTGTTCGCTGCCGGCGACCGCACCGAGAAGCGTGTGCCGATGACCCGCGTGCGTGCCACCGTGGCCAAGCGCCTGGTTGAAGCACAGTCGAACATGGCGATGCTGACCACTTTCAACGAAGTCGACATGACCGAAGTCATGGCTCTGCGTTCGAAGTACAAGGATCTGTTCGAGAAGTCCCACAACGGCGTGCGCCTGGGCTTCATGTCGTTCTTCGTGAAAGCGGCCACCGAAGCGCTGAAACGCTTCCCGGCAGTCAACGCTTCCATCGACGGCGGCGACATCGTTTACCACGGTTATGCAGACGTCGGCGTTGCCGTGTCCAGCGACCGTGGCCTGGTGGTCCCGGTCCTGCGTAACGCCGAACTGATGAGCCTGGCTGAAATCGAAGGCGGCATCGCCGGCTTCGGCAAGAAAGCCCGTGACGGCAAGCTGACCATCGACGAGATGACCGGTGGTACCTTCACCATCACCAACGGTGGTACCTTCGGTTCGATGATGTCGACGCCGATCGTTAACCCGCCACAAGCCGCGATCCTGGGCATGCACAACATCATCCAGCGTCCGATGGCCATCAACGGCCAAGTCGTGATCCGCCCAATGATGTACCTGGCGCTGTCTTACGATCACCGCCTGATCGATGGTAAAGAAGCCGTGACTTTCCTGGTGACCATCAAGAACCTGCTGGAAGACCCGGCTCGTCTGCTGCTGGATATCTGATAGAAGCAGCTGCAGGTCTCAAGTGACAGATTGCCGGATAAGGCAGTTGGGCTTGGGGCTTGCGGCTTGAAAGCTTGCTGCTAAATAGAGGAACTATTTTCATGTCGCAGAAATTTGACGTTGTAGTGATTGGTGCGGGTCCTGGCGGCTACGTTGCCGCCATCAAGGCCGCACAACTGGGCCTCTCGACTGCTTGCATCGAAAAATACACCGACAAGGAAGGCAAACTGGCATTGGGCGGTACTTGCCTGAACGTCGGTTGCATTCCGTCCAAGGCGCTGCTGGACAGCTCCTGGAAATTCCACGAAGCCCAGGACGGTTTCGCGATCCACGGCATCAACCATGCCGGCGTGACCATGGACGTGCCAGCAATGGTCGGCCGTAAAGCCAACATCGTCAAAGGCCTGACTTCCGGCGTTGCCACCTTGTTCAAGGCCAACGGCGTGACTTCCCTGCAAGGCCACGGCAAGCTGCTGGCCGGCAAGAAAGTTGAAATCACCAAGCCGGACGGCTCGGTAGAAGTCATCGAAGCCGAGAACGTGATCCTGGCCCCAGGTTCGCGTCCAATCGATATTCCACCAGCTCCGGTTGACCAGAACGTGATCGTTGATTCGACCGGCGCCCTGGAATTCCAGGCCGTGCCTAAGCGCCTGGGCGTGATCGGCGCCGGCGTCATCGGCCTGGAACTGGGTTCGGTCTGGTCCCGCCTCGGTTCCGAAGTGACCGTGCTGGAAGCCCTGGACACGTTCCTGCTGGCTGCTGACACCGCAGTGTCGAAGGAAGCGCTGAAAACCCTGACCAAACAAGGTCTGGACATCAAGCTGGGCGCTCGCGTGACCGGCTCTAAGGTCAACGGCGAAGAAGTCGTCGTGACCTACACCGACAAGGATGGCGAACAGACCATCACGTTCGACAAGCTGATCGTGGCCGTTGGTCGCCGTCCAGTGACCACCGACCTGCTGGCTTCCGACAGCGGCGTGAACATCGACGAGCGTGGCTTCATCCACGTTGACGATCACTGCGCTACCACCGTTCCGGGCGTCTACGCCATTGGCGACGTGGTTCGCGGCATGATGCTCGCGCACAAGGCTTCCGAAGAAGGCATCATGGTGGTCGAGCGCATCAAGGGCCACAAGACCCAGATGAACTACGACCTGATCCCATCGGTTATCTACACCCACCCGGAAATTGCATGGGTCGGCAAGAACGAACAGCAGTTGAAAGCTGAAGGCGTTGAAGTTAACGTCGGCACCTTCCCGTTCGCCGCTTCTGGCCGTGCCATGGCAGCCAACGACACCGGTGGTTTTGTCAAAGTCATCGCTGATGCCAAGACTGACCGCGTATTGGGCGTCCACGTGATTGGCCCAGGCGCAGCAGAACTGGTTCAGCAGGGCGCGATCGGTATGGAATTCGGCACCAGTGCCGAGGACATCGGCATGATGGTCTTCTCCCATCCGACCCTGTCCGAAGCGCTGCACGAAGCCGCGTTGGCAGTGAATGGCCATGCCATCCACATCGCCAACAAGAAGAAGCGCTAAGCGAGATAATAAGAAACCACGGCGGAGTTGCCCGTCGTGAGCCTTGCGCGCAAGACTCACCGCGGAATATCCGCTGGACGCAGTCTTGCGCAGCTTTACGGGCCTTGAGCCCCGCAAGTTGCGCAAGCAGCAGTCACAGGTGGCGCGGCACTCATAATGAGCGCAGCGCCGAATGCGCAGTACCTAACGAAGACGGTAAAAAGCATGAATCTTCACGAGTATCAGGGTAAGCAGCTGTTCGCTGAATACGGCCTGCCAGTTTCCAAGGGCTACGCAGTAGACACCCCGGAAGCAGCAGCAGAAGCTTGCGACAAAATCGGCGGCACCGAGTGGGTTGTCAAAGCCCAGGTCCACGCTGGTGGTCGCGGTAAAGCGGGCGGCGTTAAGCTGGTTCGCAGCAAAGAAGACGCCAAGGCCTTCGCACAGCAGTGGCTGGGCAAGCGTCTGGTGACTTACCAGACTGATGCCAATGGCCAGCCAGTCACCAAGATCCTGGTTGAATCGTGCACTGATATCGCTAAAGAGCTGTACCTGGGCGCTGTCGTTGACCGTTCGAGCCGTCGCATCGTGTTCATGGCTTCCACCGAAGGTGGCGTGGACATCGAGAAGATCGCTCACGAAACCCCAGAAAAAATCCTGAAAGCCACTATCGATCCACTGGTTGGCGCCCAGCCATTCCAGGGTCGCGAGCTGGCTTTCCAGCTGGGCCTGGAAGGCAAGCAAGTTGCCCAGTTCGCCAAGATCTTCGTAGGTCTGGCCAAGCTGTTCCAGGATCACGATCTGGCCCTGCTGGAAGTGAACCCGCTGGTGATCAAGGCTGATGGCGATCTGCACTGCCTCGACGCCAAGATCAACATCGACGCCAACGCCATGTACCGTCAGCCTAAGCTGAAGACTTTCCACGATCCGTCCCAGGACGATCCGCGCGAAGCGCACGCTGCCAAGTTCGAACTGAACTACGTAGCCCTGGAAGGTAACATCGGTTGCATGGTCAACGGTGCCGGCCTGGCCATGGGTACCATGGACATCGTCAACCTGCATGGCGGCAAACCAGCCAACTTCCTCGACGTGGGCGGTGGTGCTACCAAAGAACGCGTAACCGAAGCCTTCAAGATCATCCTGTCCGACTCCAACGTCGCTGCAGTACTGGTCAACATCTTCGGCGGCATCGTTCGTTGCGACATGATTGCCGAAGGCATCATCGGTGCAGTGAAAGAAGTCGGCGTTAAAATCCCGGTTGTTGTTCGCCTTGAAGGCAACAATGCTGAACTGGGCGCTAAAGTACTGGCAGAAAGCGGTTTGAACATCATCGCGGCTACCAGCCTGACCGACGCTGCTCAACAAGTTGTCAAAGCTGCGGAGGGCAAATAATGAGCGTCCTGATCAATAAAGACACCAAAGTTATCTGCCAGGGTATTACCGGTTCGCAAGGTAGTTTCCACACCCAGCAAGCCATCGAATACGGCACCAAGATGGTTGGCGGCGTAACCCCGGGCAAAGGCGGCACCGAGCACCTGGGCCTGCCAGTGTTCAACACCGTGAAAGACGCTGTAGCTGCCACTGGCGCCACCGCCAGCGTGATCTACGTTCCAGCTCCTTTCTGCAAGGACTCGATCCTGGAAGCGGCATTCGGCGGCATCAAGCTGATCGTGTGCATCACCGAAGGCATTCCTACCCTGGACATGCTGGACGCTAAAGTTAAGTGCGACGAGCTGGGCGTAGTCCTGATCGGCCCTAACTGCCCAGGCGTGATCACTCCAGGCGAATGCAAGATCGGCATCATGCCAGGTCACATTCACTTGCCAGGTAAAGTCGGTATCGTTTCCCGTTCCGGCACCCTGACCTACGAAGCTGTGAAGCAGACCACTGACGCCGGTTTCGGTCAGTCGACTTGCGTCGGCATCGGCGGTGACCCGATCCCGGGCTCCAACTTCATCGATATCCTGAAGCTGTTCCAGGAAGACCCGAAGACCGAAGCGATCGTGATGATCGGTGAGATCGGCGGTTCGGCTGAAGAAGAAGCGGCTGCCTACATCAAGGCACACGTGACCAAGCCGGTTGTTTCCTACATCGCTGGTGTGACTGCCCCTGCGGGCAAGCGCATGGGCCATGCGGGCGCAATCATCTCTGGCGGCAAAGGCACTGCAGACGAGAAATTCGCTGCACTGCAAGACGCAGGCGTTAAAACCGTGCGTTCGCTGGCAGACATCGGCAAGGCTTTGGCCGAGCTGACCGGTTGGGCTGTCAAGTAAGCCTCGCGCTTAGCTGACGCTTTACCAGCAAAGGCCACCTTCGGGTGGCCTTTGTGCATTCTGCAGATTGTTGACGATTCAAATGTGGGAGGAGGCTTTCCCCGATTGCAGTGCATCAGCCAGCTAATGTGGGACTGACGCACCGCTATCGGGGGCAAGCCCCCTCCCACAATTTTGTTTGTATTGCCAAATTAAGTATGAAAACGCGACATCGAGATGTCGCTTATCGGACAGTCCGCCCCGCAACAGTGCGTTTGTCAGGCTAATTCTGTACCCTAGCCGCCTCTTTATGCGTCCGCCTCCCAAAAGGAAGCTGCGCGCTAGACCGGCCGGTGCCCATAAGGGCCGGCAGCATTTCCCTCATCCATAGGGAATCCCTCTCTAAATTCCGATTCAGTAGTGTGGTATTTCCTCAAATGAAAGTGTTGAAAAGCCAGGACATCCTGGCGTTGGGCTTCATGACCTTCGCCCTGTTCGTGGGCGCCGGCAACATCATCTTCCCGCCTATCGTTGGTTTGCAGTCCGGGCCTCATGTCTGGATGGCGGCGCTGGGCTTCCTGATCACCGCCGTTGGCCTGCCGGTGGTCACTGTGATCGCCCTGGCCAAGGTCGGAGGCGGCATGGACGCGCTGAGCAGCCCGATCGGCAAGATCGCCGGTGGCCTGCTCGCGGCGGCGGCGTATCTGGCGGTAGGGCCGCTGTTCGCCACCCCGCGTACCGCGACCGTGTCGTTTGAAGTGGGCCTGGCGCCGCTGACCGGCGAAAGCCCGCTGGCGTTGTTCCTCTACAGCTCGGTGTATTTCCTGGTGGTGTTCTTTGTCTCCCTGTACCCAGGCCGACTGCTGGACACCGTGGGTCGCTTCCTGGCGCCGCTGAAGATCATCGCCCTGGCCATCCTCGGCATTGCCGCGTTTGCCCTGCCGGCTGGTGAGGTGGGTGTCGCCACCCCGGAATACGTCGCCGCACCGTTTTCCCAGGGCTTTATCAATGGCTACTTGACCATGGATACCCTGGGTGCGCTGGTGTTTGGCATTGTGATCGTCAATGCGATCCGTTCCCGTGGTGTCGAATCGCCCAAGCTGATCACCCGCTACGCGATCATTGCCGGGTTGATTGCCGGCGTCGGTTTGGCGCTGGTGTATGTCAGCCTGTTCCGCCTCGGGTCGGGCAGCCATGAAGTCGCTGCCGGCGCGGCCAATGGCGCCGCAGTGCTGCACGCTTATGTTCAGCACACCTTCGGTTCCCTGGGCAGTGGGTTCCTGGCTGTATTGATCTCCCTGGCATGCCTGGTCACAGCCGTCGGCCTGACCTGCGCGTGTGCCGAGTACTTCAGCAAAATCCTGCCGCTATCCTACAAGGCGCTGGTCGTCATTCTGGCGCTGTTCTCGCTGTTCGTGTCGAACCTGGGCCTGACCAAGCTGATTGCGTTCTCGATCCCGGTACTCACTGCGATCTACCCGCCGTGCATCGTGCTGGTGGCGTTGAGTTTCTGCAAAGACTTCTGGCAGGAGCAGGGCCGTATCGTCGGTCCGGTGATGCTGGTGTCGTTCATCTTTGGCTGCATCGACGCGCTCAAGGGCGCGGGTCTGGCGGGTTGGATGCCTTCGCAGTTGGCGAACCTGCCGCTGAGTGAGCAAGGCCTGGCGTGGCTGGTGCCCTCGGTGATGACGCTGGTCGTGGCTGTGGTGGTCGACCGAGTGCTCGGCAAGCGTAGTGAAGCTATCGCTTAACTCGCGGGCTTCGGCTTGCACTGAAATGCCCCGTATCGATTGATACGGGGCATTTTTTTTGAGCGCAAGGCAGTGTCTTTTTCTCTGCGCTAACGTCGAACAGACGCAAAAAGTTTCTCAATCTTCTTTCTGCAAGGACCCGCATGTCGTTCGTCGAAGCCAATCAGATCCACCTGCTTGCTGCCCTCTGGTTCATCCTGTGCTGGGGCGGCTACACCCGTTATGCCACCTGGAAAGCCCGAGACACCGCGTGCCTGGCCAGCGTGCTGCATTTGTATCGCGAAGACTGGATGCGTCGTATGCTGCTGCGTGACAACCGCATCGCCGACGCCAGTGTGATCGGCAACCTGGAGCGTAATGCCTCATTCTTCGCCTCCAGCACCTTGATCATCCTCGCCGGCATTCTCACGGTGCTGGGGGCCTCCGAGCGGGCGGTGTCATTGCTGGCGGACATACCCATGGTGCAGCAGGCCTCCCAGGGCATGTCGGAGATCAAGCTGCTCTGCCTGGCGCTGGTCTTTGTCTATGCCTTCTTCACCTTCAGTTGGTGCATGCGCCAGTACAACTTTGCCGCGGTGCTGGTCGGGTCGGCACCGATGATCGGTGAGCGGCATGTGTCGGAGCAGGAGCGCAAGGCGTTTGCCCTGCGTGCGGCGCGAGTGATTTCCATGGCCGCCAACCAGTTCAACTTTGGCCTGCGTTCTTATTACTTCGGCATGACCATGCTGGCGTGGTTCGTCAGCCCCTGGTTGTTCATGTTGATGAGTGCCGGGGTGGTGTTCGTGTTGTATCGCCGGGAGTTTCATTCCGACGTACTGCAAGTGATGGTGTATACGCAGACGGATACACCGATGCCTGAGCCCGCCAAAGAGGAGATTTAATGCGTGACGCGCTGAGTTAAAAACAACAGGCAAAGTAAAGCCCGCTATATAAGCGGGCTTTCTTTTTGCAGCGAAGCTATTTCATGCCGCGGTATCAGGAACCGGTGGCAGGAGTAGCTGGTGCTGCTTCTTTTGCGGCGGCTTCGTTCGATTCAGCCTGAGCTTTGGCAGCATCGGCGTTTTCTTTCGCAGCGTCGTTCACTTTATCCTGAGCTTTCGCCATGTCTTTTTGAGCTTGCTCAGAATGCGCTGCTGCATCTTGGGCTTTGTCTTCGGATTTCTTGTCGCAAGCAGCGAGACCGAGGGCAGCGGCCAACATCATGGAAATAGCTAAAGTCTTACGCATGGGGTGTTTCTCCTTAGTGAAGATATCTACTGGCCTTTCGAGCATGGCCGTTCAGCATTAGTTCCTTTTATTCCACAGATATATAAACAACGACCTCAAAGGAACTTTCGCCCGCACCGTCTATTTCGCCCATCAACACTAATAAGAGTCTGCAACGAATGACCGAAAATCCCTTGTTAGAGCGCGCGACGCGCTTTGTCTCGGCCTTGCGCCATTGTCAGGTGCTGGGTATCAGCGTTCATCATGCCAGCGAGGAGGGCATCACGTTGGTCATGCCTTACGCGCCGCAGTTGGTGGGTGATCCCCAGACCGGCGTGATCCACGGTGGCGCGTTGACATCCTTGATGGATACCGCCTGCGGCATGGCCACCCTGTGTGTCCTGCCGGAGTTCGAGGTGTGCCCGACCCTGGACCTGCGTGTCGACTATATGCATCCCGCCGAGCCGCATAAGCCGGTATATGGTTTCGCCCAGTGCTACCGGGTGACCACCGACGTGATCTTCACCCGTGGTTTTGCCTATCAGGACGACCCGCAACAACCCATCGCCCATGTGGTGGGCACCTTCATGCGCATGGGCAAGCGTCTCAAGGGCACCCAAGGGTTGGGGCGCGCCATCAAGGGAGAGCAGGCATGACCCATCGATTCAAGACCCGCCTGGAACAGGCCCATCAGCGCGGCAGCTACGAGGCGCTGCTGGACCTGATCCCCTACGCCAAACTGATCGGTATCGAATGCACCCGGCTGGGGGATGAATTGCTGTTTCGCCTGCCGGCCCACGAGGACAATATTGGTAACCCCATATTGCCGGCGCTTCACGGCGGGGTGATTGCCGGCTTCATGGAGCTGGCAGCGGCGTTGCACCTGCTGGTGTTTACCGGAGCGCCGGGCCTCCCGAAAATCATCGATTTCTCCCTCGATTACCTGCGCGCCGGCCAGTTTCGCGACACTTACGCCAAATGCCAGGTGTGGCGCCAGGGCCGACGTGTGGCGAATGTGGCGATCACCGCCTGGCAAACCACCGCCGCCGAGCCCATCGCCACCGCCCGTGCGCATTTCAAGATCGAGGACGTGGTCCGCCCTTGAAATCCTGCTCTTAGCCCCCAACTTTGATGACAACCCGCCGCCAACCCTTCAGGGCGCGGCCACTGCCATCCAATTGGAGTTTGATGACCATGAGTGTGGAAACTCAAAAGGAAACCCTGGGCTTCCAGACCGAGGTGAAGCAACTGCTGCACCTCATGATCCATTCGCTGTATTCCAACAAGGAAATCTTCCTTCGCGAATTGATCTCGAACGCCTCTGACGCTGTCGACAAATTACGTTTCGAAGCCCTGTCCAAGCCTGAACTGCTGGAAGGCGGCGCGGAACTGAAAATCCGTGTGAGCTTCGACAAAGACGCCAATACCGTCACCCTCGAAGACAACGGTATCGGCATGAGCCGTGAAGATGCGATTACCCACCTGGGGACCATCGCCAAATCCGGTACCGCCGACTTCATGAAAAACCTGTCCGGCGACCAGAAGAAAGATTCGCACCTGATCGGCCAGTTCGGTGTGGGCTTCTACTCGGCCTTCATCGTGGCCGACAAGGTTGAAGTGTTCAGCCGTCGTGCCGGCCTTGACGCCAGCGAAGGCGTGCACTGGGCTTCCAAGGGCGAGGGCGAATTTGAAATCGCCACCGTCGACAAGGCTGACCGTGGTACCCGCATCGTCCTGCACCTCAAATCCGGTGAAGACGAATTTGCCGATGGCTGGCGCCTGCGCAATATCATCAAGAAGTACTCCGACCATATCGCCTTGCCGATCGAGCTGCCGAAAGAACAAACGGCTGCCGAAGGTGAAGAGAAGCCTGCCCAGGAATGGGAAACCGTCAATCGCGCCAGTGCCCTGTGGACCCGTCCGCGTACCGAGATCAAGGACGAGGAATACCAGGAGTTCTACAAGCACATCGGTCACGACTACGAAAACCCGCTGAGCTGGAGCCATAACAAGGTCGAAGGCAAGCTGGAATACAGCTCGCTGCTCTACGTGCCGGCCCGTGCGCCGTTCGACCTGTACCAGCGTGAAGCGCCGAAGGGCCTGAAGCTGTACGTGCAGCGCGTGTTCGTGATGGACCAGGCGGAGTCGTTCCTGCCGCTGTACCTGCGCTTTATCAAGGGCGTGGTCGACTCCAATGACCTGTCGCTGAACGTGTCGCGGGAAATCCTGCAAAAAGACCCGATCATCGATTCCATGAAGTCGGCGCTGACCAAGCGCGTGCTCGACATGCTGGAAAAACTGGCGAAGAACGAGCCAGAGCAATACAAGGGCTTCTGGAAAAACTTCGGCCAGGTCATGAAAGAAGGCCCGGCGGAAGATTTTGCCAACAAGGAAAAAATCGCCGGTCTGTTGCGCTTTGCTTCCACCCAGGGTGAAGAGGGCGAGCAGGTGGTGTCCCTGGCCGAGTACCTGGCACGTGCCAAGGAAGGCCAGGACAAGATTTACTACCTGACCGGCGAAACCTACGCACAGGTCAAGAACAGCCCGCACCTGGAAGTCTTCCGCAAGAAAGGCATCGAAGTGCTGCTGCTGACCGACCGTATCGATGAGTGGCTGATGAGCTACCTCAACGAGTTCGACGGCAAATCCTTTGTCGACGTGGCCCGTGGCGACCTGGACCTGGGTAACCTGGACTCCGAGGAAGAGAAGAAAGAAGCCGAGGAAGTCGCCAAGGCCAAAGAAGGCCTGGTTGAGCGGATCAAGGCGTCCCTGGGCGATGCCGTCAGCGAAGTGCGGGTTTCCCATCGTCTGACTGATTCCCCGGCGATCCTGGCCATCGGCGAGCAGGACCTGGGCATGCAGATGCGCCAGATTCTCGAAGCCAGCGGCCAGAAGGTCCCGGACTCCAAGCCGATCTTCGAATTCAACCCGGCTCACCCGTTGATCGAGAAACTCGACGGCGAGCAGAGCGAAGAGCGCTTTGGCGACCTGTCCCACATCCTCTTCGACCAGGCGGCCCTGGCCGCTGGCGACAGCCTCAAGGACCCGGCCGCCTACGTGCGCCGACTGAACAAGCTGTTGGTTGAACTGTCGGTTTGATACCGTTGTAGAAAAACCCGCTTCGGCGGGTTTTTTCGTTCTAGTGCACCCTAACTGGAGAAAATGATGAGCCAAGTCACCGTGCGTTCCGTGGTCTATCAGATTGATGGCCAGTCTTATGAAAGCCGCCTGGCGTTCGATGCCAGCCAAAAGAACCCGCTGCCCGGCCTGCTGATGGCGCCGAACTGGATGGGGGTTAGTGCGGGTGCCGAGGAGATCGCCAAGAGCGTTGCCGCCAAGGGCTACGTGGTGCTGATCGCCGACCTCTACGGGCAAACCGTGCGCCCGTCGAATGGCGATGAAGCCGGTGCCGCAATGATGCCGTTGAAGAATGATCGCCCGTTGCTGAACAAACGCATGCAGGCTGCCCTTGAGCAGCTGCAGGGCCAGACCGAAGCGGCAGTGGACACCTCTAAGCTGGCCACCTTTGGTTTCTGCTTCGGCGGTTGCTGCTCCCTGGAGCTGGCACGGACCGGTGCGCCATTGAAGGCTGCCGTATCGTTCCACGGCACCCTCGACACGCCGAACCCGGCAGATGCGAAAAACATCAAGGGTTCAGTGCTGGTGCTGCACGGTGCTTCCGACCCGTTGGTGCCGAAAGAGCAACTGCCGGCGTTCGAAGATGAAATGAACGCGGCCGGCGTGGACTGGCAATTGCTGAGCTACGGCGGTGCGGTGCATTCCTTCACCGACCCGCACGCCAATGTGCCGGGCAAGATGATGTATGACGCCAAGACCGCTGCACGGGCGTTCCGGTCGATGCATAACTTGCTGGATGAAGTGTTCAAGGGCTGAATCTTCAGCGCCTGTTCCAGCGTCATCGGGGGCTTGCCCCCGATAGCTATCTCACCGGCAACTCAATTCTTTCGGTTTCACCCGGCACCGTCGGCCAATCCCCAGCGGCCCAGCGCTGCCTGGCCTGCTCGATCTTCAGCGGATCGCTCGCGACAAAATTCCAATTGATCCGCCGTGGCCCATCCAGCGGTGCTCCGCCCAACACCACCAACTGGCAATCGCTTTCGGCGAACAGGGTCATTACCTGCCCGGCCGGCAATACCACCAGGCTGTGCACCTCAAGCTGCTCACCCTCCAACTGGGCTTCACCCTCCAGCACATACACCGCGCGTTCCTCGTGCTCGTCAGGAATCAGCAGGGTCGTGGCCGTTTGCATGTGTACATCTGCATACAACGTAGGCGACAGCACCGGCACCGGTGACTTGAGGCAGAAGCCACTGCCGGCGATCAGGCGAATCCGCACGCCCAGGTTGTCACTCACCGGCAGGCTCGCCGCAGGGTGATGGCTGTAGTGTCCAGGCCCCTCTTCGTGGTCCTTGGGCGATGCCAGCCATACTTGCAGGCCATGCATGCTGAAACCACGGGCCTTGAGTGCCTCGGGTGTGCGCTCGACATGGGCGATTGCACTGCCTGCGGTCATCCAGCTGACATCGCCGGCCTCTACCACCTGATCCGACCCCAGGCTGTCCTTGTGCTGCAGTGCGCCTTCGAACAGATAGGTGAGGGTGGACAGGCCGATATGGGGGTGCTGGCGGATGTTCATCCCGCTGCCCGGTGCATAGCGGGTCGGCAGCATATGGTCGAAAAACACAAAGGGCCCGACGCTGCGACATTCCCGCGAGGGCAGCGGGCGCAGGATCGGCTGGCCTTCGACATCTTCGGGGCGTGGGCGGATCACGGTGAGGGTGGTCATGGTGCGTCCCAGTCTGAGCGGGTTGTAGGGTAATGAGCATAACCCGCTCGACGGGAGGTTGCCGCTATTGGCTGAACGCGCCTTCAGAGAGGCGGGTTTCGATGGTGACCTCGGCGGTGGTCATCAGCTTGTGTACCGGGCAGCGATCGGCCACGCGGTGCAGCTCGTCGCGCTGTTCGTCGGTGAGTACGCCCTTGAGCGTCAGCTTGACGTTGAGCCTGTATTTGCCCTTTTGTTCTTCGGTGGCGTCGTGGGTGACTTCCACGGTCACGCCGGTCAGGGGGATGTCTTTTTTCTGGGCGTAGAGCTTGACGGTCAGCGCCTTGCACGATGCCAGCGCGGCGTCGAAGTAATCGTGGGGGGAGGGCGCCGAGTCGTCACCACCCAGGCTCTTGGGCAGGTCGGTAAACAGCTCGTGGTTATTGATATTGACGCTGTGGCGGAAGTTGTCGGCGTTCAGCGTATTGACGGTAACAGGCATGGCAAACCTCACGGGGTGGCAGAAGGAAGGTCATGCAGTTATAGAGCATGCTGGCACGGGGGTGTTCCACATTTTTTGCCGGCTGAACCCCGGTATGGCACGCAAGGTCTACCGGTATTCGCCCTTATCGAGGTTATACCGTGCCCTGGACCCGCTTGAGTCTCGCCCTGTTGCTCGCCGCCAACAGCCTTGCGACACAGGCTCGCGACTATGCCTACAGCGATGCCCACCTGCATTACGTGGATTTCTTCCAGGAAACGGCGGGGATGGACACATTGCTCAAGGCGATGGCAGATAATCGCATCGAGCATGTCATGATTTCCGGCATTCCCGTCGCAAAGAAATGGCACGAAGACGAACCCAAGCGCCCGCGCTACTACGCCGGTGATGACGCAGATGCCTATTGGTACAGCGCCACCGACGTGATTGTCGCCGCAGCGGTAAATAAACTGACGCCTGAACAGCGCCAGCACTTTCATCCGTTTCTGTCCGGCTTCAACCCCAATGACAAGAACTCGGATGCCCATATCCAGCGCATGCTCGACCTCAACCCGGGGCTGTGGCAAGGCATCGGTGAAGTGTTTACCCGCCACGACGACCTTACCGCCCTCACATCGGGGGATACCCCGCGCGCCAACAACGAGGCCATGACGCGCATCTATCACCTGGCGGCGGAAAACGACTTGCCGGTGATGCTGCACTCCAACATCACCTCCAAGCGCGAGCGTAACCCGCTGTATTTGGCCGAAATCGAAGAGCCGCTGCGCAACCACCCGCACACTCGCTTTATCTGGGCTCACGCCGGCACCAGCAAGGAAATTCACCGCCACCAGGTGCAAATGGACTTTTTGCTGCCCACCTTGAGCCGTATGCTCGAGGCTTACCCCAACCTGTATATCGACCTGTCCTGGAGCATGCTCACGCCGTACTTGCTGGATGATGGGGGCAAGCCTCGGCCGGAGTGGGTAACGCTGGTGGAACGCTTCCCGGAGCGCTTTATGCTGGGTTCGGATGTCGTCGGGCGTTTCAGCAAGCTGGGTGAGGAAATGCACCGCTTTGATGTCTTCCTTGATGCATTGCCTGAAGACGTTGCCCACAAAGTGGCGAGGGACAACTTCCTGGCCATCCTGCCTAAACCTCGCGGCGATGAGGGGGCGCGTTGATATTGCGTTTTCGTCTCACGCAAATGCGGTTGCGGTCTCAAATCCAGTCGCCCATAAAAAAGCCCCGAACCAGTCGGGGCTTTTTCAGGTGATCAACCTGCGGGGCTTACTTACCCTGCCAGCGTTTCAGCACCAGGGTGGCGTTAGTGCCACCGAAGCCGAAGCTGTTGCTCATCACGGTGTCGACTTTGACGTTTTCAACCGTCTTGGTCAGGATCGGCATATCGGCGACGACCGGGTCGATCTCGTCGATGTTGGCCGAGCCGGCCATGAAGTTGCCTTCCATCATCAGCAGGCAGTAGATCGCTTCGTGAACGCCGGCGGCGCCCAGGGAGTGACCCGACAGGCTCTTGGTGGAGCTGATGGCCGGTGCCTTGTCGCCGAACACCGCGCGTACACCTTCCATTTCCTTGGCGTCGCCGACCGGAGTCGAGGTGCCGTGGGTGTTCAGGTAGTCGATCGGGGTGTCCACGGTGGACATGGCCATCTGCATGCAACGGATGGCGCCTTCACCGCTTGGCGCAACCATGTCGTAGCCATCGGAAGTAGCGCCGTAGCCAACGATTTCCGCGTAGATCTTGGCGCCACGGGCCAGGGCGTGCTCCAGCTCCTCGACCACCACCATGCCGCCACCGCCGGCGATGACGAAACCGTCACGCTTGGCATCGTAGGCGCGGGAGGCTTTTTCCGGGGTTTCGTTGTACTGGGTGGACAGGGCACCCATGGCGTCGAACAGGAACGACTGGCTCCAATGTTCTTCTTCGCCGCCGCCGGCGAACACGATGTCCTGCTTGCCCAGTTGGATCTGCTCGACGGCGGTGCCGATGCAGTGTGCACTGGTGGCGCATGCGGAGGAGATCGAGTAGTTCACGCCCTTGATCTGGAATGGCGTGGCCAGGCAGGCCGAAACGGTGCTGCCCATGGTCCGTGTGACACGGTACGGGCCAACTCGCTTCACGCCTTTTTCGCGCAGGATGTCCAGCGCTTCCATCTGGTTGAGGGTCGATGCGCCGCCGGAGCCGGCGATCAGGCCGGTGCGTACGTTCGATACTTGGTCTTCGCTCAGGCCGGAGTCGGCGATTGCGTCTTTCATGGCCAGGTAGGCGTAGGCGGCAGCGTGGCCCACGAAGCGATAGATCTTGCGATCGATCAGTTCTTCGAGGGGCAGGTCGATGGAGCCGGAAACCTGGCTACGCAGACCCATTTCGGCATATTCCGGGTTGAAGCGGATGCCAGGGCGACTTGCACGCAGGTTAGCGGTGACGGTCTCTTTGTCATTGCCCAGGCAAGAAACAATGCCCAGACCAGTGATAACGACGCGGCGCATGCGGATAACCCTTAAAAGTTGTCAGTGGAAGTAAATACGCCGACCCGAAGGCCTTCGGCAGTATAGATCTCGCGACCGTCGACAGTCACCGAACCGTCGGCGATGGCCAGGTTCAGCTTGCCCTTGAGGACGCGCTTGATTTGAATGTTGTAGGTGACTTTCTTGGCGGTCGGCAGGACCTGGCCAAAGAACTTCACTTCGCCCGAACCCAGGGCGCGGCCACGGCCTGGCAGGCCTTGCCAGCCCAGGTAGAAGCCGACCAGTTGCCACATGGCGTCGAGGCCCAGGCAGCCCGGCATGACAGGGTCACCTTCGAAGTGACAGGCGAAGAACCACAGGTCCGGGGTGATATCCAGCTCGGCGACCAATTCACCTTTGCCGTACTTGCCACCCTCTTCGCTGATATGGGTGATGCGATCCACCATCAGCATGTTCGGGGCGGGCAGTTGCGCGTTACCTGGGCCGAACAGCTCACCGCGACTGCAGCGCAGCAGGTCTTCCCGAGTAAAGGCGTTTTGTTTGGTCATGCGAGCTCCTCAATAATCCCATGCGGCAGGGTAGGGCAAATCTTCCCGAACCGAATGAAGCGTTCATGCCTCATGTCGGCAGCCTACACATAGACTATTGCGTTGTAGTGAAAGTCACAGCGGCAAGGTACTGAATGTACACTTGTTCACTGAAATTTTAAACCGAGCCTGTTTATGGGCCCGTTCGGGTGCCTAAGACTGCCGCACTTTCGTCTTTCACGCCAGTCGGAGTTGGCTGATGGCGCGCCGCTATTGCACCCAGCGCTGCAGGATTTGCTGCAGATCCGTGCGTTTGAACGGCTTGGCCAGGTAATCGTTCATTCCGGCCGCAAGGCAGGCTTCCCGGTCGCCCTGCAAGGCGTTGGCCGTCAGGGCGATGATCGGCAGGTCGGCGCAGCCGGGCAGTTGGCGAATCTGCCGGGTGGCTTCATAACCGTCGATCAGGGGCAGGCGACAATCCATCAGGATCGCGGTGAAGATCAGGCTCTCGGCACTGCGGATCGCCTCGGCGCCATCGGTGGCCAGGCTGACTTCAAAGCCCAGGCTGCGCAGCATGGCTTCGACCACGGTGCGGTTGACCGGATTGTCCTCCACCAGCAACACATGGCGACCCTCGCCGGCGCTGTGCTTGCCCTCGGCATCCAGGGCGATCGACGGCTGGCTGTGGGGGTCGATGGCCAGCGGGATCTCCAGGGTAAACACCGAGCCACGGCCTTCTTCGCTCTGCGCGCGCAGCGTGCCTCCCATGCGTTCGGCCAGGGTACGGGCGATGGGCAGCCCGAGACCGGTACCGCCGTAACGTCTTGAAATGGAACTGTCGGCCTGCTGGAACGCATCGAACATCAATTCCAGGCGCTCGGCGGAAATCCCGATGCCGCTGTCACGCACGGTGCAGGTGAACCACACCAACTCATGGTCGAGCACCTGCCAGTGGGGCTCGACGCTGACGGTGCCGTGTTCGGTGAACTTCAAGGCATTGCCGATCAGGTTCACCAGGATCTGGCGGATCCGCGTCGGATCGCCCTGTACCCGCAGTGCGTCCATGCCGGGCGGGATCGGCAGCTTGAGCGCCAGCCCGCGCTGCTGGGCGCTGTGCTGGAAGGCCTGGGCGCAACTGTTGATCAGGTCGGCCAGGTTGAAGGGGATATGTTCCAGCTCCAGGGCCGCGCGTTCGATGCGCGAGAAGTCGAGAATGTCGTTGATCACCTTGAGCAAATGCTCGGTGGATTCGGAGGCCAGCGCCGCGTATTCGGTCTGTTCCTCGGTCATTTCGGTGGTTTCCAGCAGTTGCAGCATGCCCAGTACGCCGTTCATCGGCGTGCGCAGTTCGTGGCTCATCATGGCCAGGAAGTCTGACTTGGCGTTGTTGGCCCGTTCGGCCTCTTCGCGGGTCTGGATCAACTGGGCCATGGCCTGCTGTTGTTCGCGGCTGGCCTGGTTGAGGCCTTCGGCGAGGTTGTTGATATGCCGCGACAGGTCGCCCAGCTCCGAGTCATCCACAATCGGCAGCGGCGTCTTGTAGTCGCCCTGCTGGATGGCCTTGACCGCATTGCCCATGGCGCTGATCGGTTGCGACAGGCTCGCCGCCAGGCGCCGGGCGAGCAGGAACGTAAACAGCAGGGCGAACAGCGCGAGGATACCGGCCTTGAACAGGATCTCCTGCTGGCGCTGGCTGAAGGCGTCATTGGACATGCCGACGATCACCCGGCCCAGGTAGTCCGCGCGGGGGGCCTTGGGTTCGTTGAGGTTGTCCTGGAAAAAGTCATTGCCCAACTGGATATGCTGCAGGCGGATCGGTGCCTGGAACACTTTGACCGACAGCGCGCGGTCGTGTTTCTCCGCGGGTTGCTCGACGTACACCAGGATATTTTCGCTGCTGTCCTGAATCTCCAGGAAACGCACATGGGGCGTCGCCAGCGTGGCGCGAAGCAGGCTGTCGAGCACATCGTTGTTGCCCGAGATCACCCCATATTCGGTGGCCGGTGCCAGTTGGTTGGCGATCAATTGGCCGGTGTGGTCCAGTTCCTGGCGCAGGTCCTGGATACGCACGAAGGTGAAGAAGCTGATCAACAGCAACGTCAGCAACAGCGCCGGGCCCAGGGTGATGAGCTGGGTGCGGGTATTGATGTCCCAACGACGACGCAAGGTCATGGGCGTTTTTCTCCTTCGGCCATTCGGGCGGCGACGCTGGCTTCGTCCACCTGTTCGATGCCCAGTGAGCGTGCGACCTGCGCGTTGCCCACGACTTTGAAGCGTTCGGGGTACAGCGCGCGTGGCCAAGCGGCCGGCGGCTGGTCGAGCAAACGATCGAGTACCGCCAGCCAATCGTCCTGGTCGCTGTAGGTGCTGGCGAGGCTGCCGGCGCGCACAAACCCTGCATTGGGCCCGAACAGCGGCAATTGCTGGGCGTAGCTGCTCAGCAGCAGGTTTTTAGCGGTCTTCGGGTTGTACAGCTGCGGGTCATCGAGGCCGAGCAGCACGTCGCTGTTCCTGAACAGGGTTTGCAGCGGACGACTGTCGTTAGTGTTGTCCCAGCGCTGCGGCACGATCTCCAGCTCCAGGGCCGCCGCATGCTGGCGCAATTCGGGCAGCAGGAATTCGCTGTCGGTGCCGTAGAGCACGCCGATGCGCCGTGCCTGGGGCAGGACGCTGCTGATCAGGCGCAGCTGCCGCTCCAGCGGCGGGTCGCTCCACAACAGGCTGACCCGCGCGTGCCGTGAGGCGTCCGGGCGCTGATGGGCTTGGAGCCGACTGATGCGCAGTACCAGCGTCGGCGGCCCTTGAGTATCCCGCAGGCGCCAGTCGAGGCCGGGCAGGTCGAGCAGGATCAGGCGCGTGCCGGCGGGCAGGTGGCTGGGTGCTGGCAAGTCGCCGAGGGACGTGAAGGTGACGCGGTCTTCGGGGCGTTGCCGGGCCAGCGCCTGGGTAAAGGCCTGCACCCCGGCGCCGTCTTCGGCGGCAGTCAGCAGGATCTCGGCGCTCCACGCCGGTGCGCACAGCAACAGGCCGGCCAGCAGCCCGGCAAGTTGCCGCAGCCTATAGATAAAGAAGAAGGTCATCCGTGACGAGTCGCCCATGTCAGAACTCTAACTCCGCGCTGAAGTAGAGTACGTGACGATGGTCGTAAGTGTTGTCGGCCCAGGTGGTGGGCTGGTTATCGAGGCGTTGTTGCAACATGCCGGCCAGCTCCACGTTGGCTTTGCCCAGGGCAATGCGCTTGGCCACCCGCAGGTCGACCCGTTCGAAACGATATTGGTTGAGTGCGTCGTCGCCATAGTAGAACAGCGCGCTGGACCAACCTTGGCCCCATTCGCGCAACCAGCCGGCCGAGCCACTGTTACGCGCGGTCTGCGCTTTGTCCAGTGGGTTGCTGGTGGTGGCGTCGACATACGCGTAAGTCAGCCGCAGGCGGTCGGCGTTGCTCACGCGCCAGTCGAACTGGGACTCGGCGCCGGTGAAGCGTGAGCTGTTGGCGTTGCTGGCAATGTACTGGTTATTGCGCAGCGGCGAGCTGATCATGTCGGTGATTTCGTCGTAGAACACCTTCACGTCCATGTTCAGCCCGATGTCGGCAAAGAAGCCGTTGTAGCCCAGTTCCCGCGAGCGCATCAGTTCTTTGTCGAGGTTGCCCGGGCCTCGCGTCTTCACGAAGTACTGTCCGGAACTCTGCCCATAGGTCGGTGAGCTGAGGTTGGTGACGCGGTAGCTCCAGTTGACATTGTTCTCGAACATGTCCGGCGAACGGATGGCTTCCGAGTACACCGCGCGCAAGCCGTGGCGCGGGTTGATCAAATAGTTGACCGCCACCCTGGGCGTCAGCGAATGGCCGCTCAGGTGCGTGTCTTCGAACATGGCGCCGCCTTGCAGCAGCCAATGTTCACTGGCGCGCCATTCCAACTGGCCGAACAGGCGCCAGGTGGTGTCGTCCAGGGTGCCGTTGAAGTAGGTATCGGAGTCGGCGCGGTCGTAGCGGTAATTCATGCCGCTGACCAGGCGCAGGCTGTCGGACAGGCTGAGGGTGTCCTGGATTTCCACATCGTAGCGGCTTTCGCGGGTGCTCTGGTCGATGTCGCCGCAGACGCTCTGGTTGGCGCCGTTGCGCCACTGGTCCAGTACCTGGTTGGCCAAGGCTTGTTCGGCGGCGCTGCCCGGTGGCGCGGTGCCCTGGCTGTAGGTGTCCATATGCCGGGCCAGCCGTTCGGCATAGTTGGGGTTGAGCTGCCACAACTGGGTCAGCTCGGGGCTGAACGAGACCTTGGCGTCACAGGCCTTCCAGATTTGCCGGCGGTCCCACTGCTGGGCCGAGCCTTGGATATACAGGCTGTGCTCGGGGTTGAAATCAAAGTTCCAGCGCAGGGAACCGGCGTAGTCCTTGGCCGTGACGTCGGAATTGTCGCCGCCCTCGGTAATCCCGGCGAATACCGGGGTGTAGGTATAAGGGCGCTGGTTGGTGCCTTCCTTGGCATTCAGTTGCCAGTCGATACTCTGTTGCGCGTTCAAGGTCTGGCTCACTGCCAGGCTGAAGCGGTTGAGGCGACGGCCGTCGCGGCGGTCGGCGCCAGCGGCATCGCTGTCAAAGCCATCGTCCTGTTGCCCGGACAGCGACAGGCGCAGATCGCCGGTTTCCCAGCCCACGCCCTGGCTGGCATAAAAGTCATTGATACCGCGCTCACCGCGAATCACCTTCACCCGTGAGCCATGGCTGTTGGCCGGTGAGCGCGTGAGGATATTGACCACCGCCATCAAGGCATTCGCCCCGTAGCTGACGGTGTTGGGGCCGCGGAAGACCTCGATGCGCTCGATGTCTTCCATTGCTACCGGAATGTCGCTCCAGTCCACCGTGGCCAGGCCGGCGCGGTACACCGAACGCCCGTCGATCAATACCTGCATGCGGCGCGCATCGCTGGCGCTGGTGCCGTGGTAGTTCACCGCCGCCTGGTTGCCGGTGGTGTAGCCGACCATCATCCCCGGCACCAGGCGCAGCAGCTCGCTGATGTCCCTTGCGCCGCTGGCCTTGATCAACTCGCTGTCGATCACGGTCATGCTGCCCGGCACGGCGGCCGCCGATTGCTTGAGACGCGTGGCGGTCAATACCTGCGGCAGCGGCTGGCTGTCGAGGAACAGGTCGTCAGCCAGCGCAGGTGCACTGCACAACAGCATAAGCAGTAGAGATGAACGGGAAGGAGGGCCCAAATACACGACATGGCCTTGATAATGACGGATAGCCGCCCATGTTAACCGAGGCGAGGCTATTTGCCAGTCGTCGCCCTTGCAATTCCGTTACACGGACATGGCATTTCCCGACAGGCCCACGATTTGATACGGGGGCTGGCCGCAAGCGGGTCGCCCCGTATAATGCCGCCATCGCCACTGGTATGGATTAACGGATTGCATATGACTGAACAGCGCCCTATTGCGGTCCTGGGAGGCGGAAGTTTTGGTACCGCCGTGGCTAACCTGCTGGCCGAGAACGGCCATGCGGTGCGCCAGTGGATGCGCGATCCCGAGCAGGCCGAGGCCATTCGCGTACACCGCGAAAATCCTCGTTACCTTAAAGGCATCAAGATTCATCCGGCGGTCGAGCCGGTCACCGACCTGTTGGCCACCCTGGCGGACTGCGACCTGTGCTTTGTCGCGCTGCCTTCCAGCGCCTTGCGCGCGGTGCTGGCGCCCCATGCCGAGCGCCTGGCGGGCAAGCTGCTGGTCAGCCTGACCAAGGGCATCGAGGCGCAGACCTTCAAGCTGATGAGCGAAATCCTCGCCGAGATCGCCCCCCGGGCGCGCATTGGCGTGCTGTCCGGGCCGAACCTGGCGCGGGAAGTCGCCGAGCACGCGCTGACCGCCACGGTGATCGCCAGCGAGGATGAGGCGTTGTGCGAGCGCGTCCAGGCGGTGCTGCATGGCCGGACCTTCCGCGTATACGCCAGTGGCGACCGCTTTGGCGTGGAACTGGGCGGGGCGCTGAAAAACGTCTACGCGATCATCGCCGGCATGGCGGTGGCGCTGGGCATGGGCGAAAACACCAAGAGCATGCTGATTACCCGTGCCCTGGCGGAAATGACCCGCTTCGCGGTGAACCAGGGCGCCAACCCCATGACCTTCCTGGGCCTGGCCGGCGTGGGCGACTTGATCGTCACCTGCTCGTCGCCGAAAAGCCGCAACTACCAGGTGGGTTTCGCCCTGGGCCAGGGCCTGAGCCTGGAAGACGCGGTGACGCGCCTGGGCGAAGTGGCCGAAGGGGTCAACACCCTCAAGGTGCTCAAGGCCAAGGCCCAGGAAGTCGGCGTGTACATGCCGCTGGTCGCCGGGCTGCACGCGATCCTGTTTGAAGGGCGCACCTTGAACCAGGTCATCGAGTTGCTGATGCGGGCCGAGCCCAAAACCGACGTCGACTTTATTTCCACCAGTGGTTTCAACTGAGGAACGCGCCATGAACGATCCGAAAGCAGCCCCCAAGTACGAGTCCATTATCCTGCGCATCCTGTGGATGCTGGTGTTTGCCCTGGTGTGGCAGGTGGCGCAGTTCCTGCTCGGCGCATTGGTGGTGGTGCAGTTGATCTACCGCCTGGTCTACAGCGCGCCGAACCTGGGCCTGATGAACTTCGGCGACAGCCTCAGCCAGTTTCTTGCCCAGATCGGCCGCTTTGGCAGCTTCCACACCGAACAGAAGCCCTGGCCGTTCGCCGACTGGCCAACCCCTCGCGCTCCCGAGGGCGAAGCCGCCCACAGCGTGCCGCCGGCGCCGCACCCGGTGCGGGATGAGGAGCCGAAGCTATGAAGGTGTGGGTCTTGCGTCACGGTGAGGCCGAGGCGCATGCCCGCACGGATGCCGAGCGCAACCTCACCGAACATGGCCGCGCCGAGGTGTTGCGTAGTGCGGCGCACCTGATCGGCCAGCCGCTCAGCGCGATCATTACCAGCCCGTACGTGCGGGCGCAGCAGACTGCACAGCTGGTGCGGGACGCGTTGGGTTTTGAACCGGATATCCGCACGGTGCCTTGGCTCACGCCGGAGGGCAATCCGCTGGAGGTCCTGAGCAAGCTCGACAGTGATGACAACGTGCTGCTGGTCAGTCATCAGCCCCTGGTCGGCAGCTTGATCAGTTTTCTGCAGCATGGCCATCAGCGCCAGCCGCAGCCGATGTCCACCGCCAGCCTGGCGGAGCTTGAGGGCGACTTCCCGCTGGCGGGGTTGATGAGCCTGGTCAGCGTGAAGAATCCGTAGGCTATCGTCGGGCCACAAAGGCGCGGGTCCCATGTCCGTCGCTTTTCGTTGGCCCGAGCGCAGCGAGGCAGTTGTGTGGCAGGATTAGGTCCGTAATAAAACCAATAAGGACAATTCCATGAGCTTGTGGCGCACCCAACCGAATATCGAACAACTCAATGCCGGCCAGAAAAACACCATCGGTGAGCTGCTGGACATCCGTTTTGAAAGCTTCGACGACGAATCCCTCACCGCCAGCATGGTGGTCGACCACCGCACTCACCAGCCCTACGGCCTGCTGCATGGCGGTGCGTCGGTGGTACTGGCCGAGAGTGTCGGCTCCGTGGCGGCTTATTTGTGCATCGACCCGAGCAAGTTCTATTGCGTGGGCCTGGAGGTCAACGCCAATCACCTGCGCGGTGTGCGCAGCGGGCGGGTGACGGCGGTGGCCAAGGCGATCCATATCGGCCGCACCACCCAGGTCTGGGACATCCGCCTGACCACCGATGACGGCAAGTGCAACTGTGTCTCACGGCTGACCATGGCCGTGGTGCCTTTGGGCGAAACCCCTCCGGCGCGATAGGTGTGGCGTGAGTGTCATCATTCCTGGCAGTTACAGTCATTGCTGTGGGGCTTGGGGCTGGTGACAATCAATCTCGGTTTTTGCAGATGGGTCCGCTATGTCGCAGCACGTGTTTTTTGCCCACGCCAATGGCTTCCCCTCGGCCACCTACGGCAAGCTGTTTGCCGCCCTGGCCCCGGAATATGCGGTGGCTCACTTGCCGCAGCACGGTCACGACCCCAGGTTCCCAGTGGACGATAACTGGCAGAACCTGGTGGACGAGTTGATCCATCATCTGGAGCAGCAACCGCAGCCCGTCTGGGGCGTGGGCCATTCCCTGGGTGGCGTGCTGCATTTGCACGCGGCCCTGCGCTGCCCGCAGCTGTATCGCGGGGTGGTGATGCTCGATTCGCCGGTATTGACCCGCGCCGACCGCTGGGTGATCCGCGCCGCCAAGCGTTTCGGTTTTATCGATCGACTCACGCCGGCCGGCCGTACCTTGGGCCGTCGTGAAGAATTCAGCGACCTGGACGCCGCGCGCAGCTACTTCGCCGGCAAGACCCTGTTCCGAGGCTTCGACCCGGAATGCTTCGACGCCTACTTGCAACACGGCCTGTACCAGGCGGGTGATCGCCTGCGCCTGCGTTTCGACCCAGCCACCGAAATCAGCATCTACCGGGGCGTGCCCCACACCAGCCCTGGCCAGGTGCGCCAATTGAAAGTGCCGCTGGCGGTGGTGCGCGGTCGCCAGAGCCGCGTGGTGATGCGTCACCACGCCAGCGGTGTCGACCGTCTGCCCATGGGCGAAATGCTCACCATGCCCGGCGGCCATATGTTTCCCCTCGAACGCCCCCAGGACACCGCGACCTTGATCAAGACCCTGTTCGCGCGCTGGGAAGCCCGGGAGCGCAGCTGCGCATGAGCACACCCGTCGAAGAGGTTCGCCTGAGCCTGCCGCACATTGAGTTGGCGGCCCATCTGTTTGGCCCCGAGGACGGTTTGCCGGTGATCGCCCTGCATGGCTGGCTGGACAATGCCAACAGCTTTGCACGCCTGGCGCCGAAGCTTGCGGGTTTGCGTATCGTGGCGCTGGACATGGCCGGCCATGGGCATTCGGCGCATCGTCCTACAGGTGCCGGTTATGCCTTGTGGGATTACGTCCACGACGTGCTGCACGTTGCCGAGCAACTGGGCTGGAAACGTTTTGCATTACTCGGCCACTCCCTCGGCGCCATCGTGTCCCTGGTGCTGGCCGGTGCCTTGCCGGAACGGGTGACGCACCTGGGTTTGATTGACGGCGTGATCCCGCCCACGGCCAGCGGTGAGAACGCGGCCGAGCGCCTGGGCATGGCCTTGCAGGCGCAATTGAACCTGCAGGATAAGCGCAAGCCGGTCTACACCACCCTGGATCGGGCGGTTGAGGCGCGCATGAAAGGTCTGGTCGCCGTGAGCCGTGAAGCCGCAGAGCTGCTGGCCCAGCGCGGTTTGATGCCGGTGCCGGGCGGTTATACCTGGCGCTCGGACAGTCGCCTGACCCTGGCTTCGCCGATGCGCCTGACCGATGAGCAGGCGATGGCTTTCGTGCGCCGCGTGGGTTGCCCTGCGCAGTTGGTGGTCGCCGCCGATGGCATGTTGGCGAAACATCCCGAATTGCTTTCCCAGCTACCCTTTACGGTAACCACGTTGCCGGGTGGCCATCATTTACACCTGAATGATGAGCCCGGTGCGGTCCTTGTTGCAGACTGTTTCAATCGGTTCTTCTCCGCGCCTTGACTTGGGGCGGTCAACTGCCGAGGCTGGGCGGATTGAAAGGGAGTCAACCATGAACCAACTCAACACTGCTGCGACCTCCGATGGCCAGGGCTCACCGATCCGATGAGCCTGCGTAAAGGATGTATACGTGCCCTCGGACTGTGCTGTTTCAGCCCCTTGGTGTTCGCCGCCGATGTGCCGGGAAGCCAGGACCTGCCTGCCGTGGCCCGTCAGGTCGACGCACAGATCGTCGATTACCGTCCCGCTGAAGAAAAGGAACGCATCTACCCCATGGGGGCGATCCGCAAGATCAGTGGCCAGTTGCGTTACGAGGGCCAGGCCACCGCCCGTGGGCGAGCCACAGCGATTACCTACGAACTGCCTGCCGAACACACCTCCAGTGCTGCATTCACGTCGACGCGCGAAGCGTTGCAGGCCAACGGCGCGCAGTTGTTGTTCTGGTGCCAGGCCCGCGATTGCGGTGAAAGCAGCCTGTGGGCCAACGAAGTGTTCGGTAATGCCAAGCTGGTAGGGGCCGACGGCCAGCAGGAATACCTGCTGCTGCGTCTGGCTGCCCCGCAGGAAAACTCCCTGGTGGCCATGTACGGCATCACCCGAGGCAACCGCCGTGCCTACCTGCATGTGGAGCAGTTGGATGCCGGCGCACCGCTGGGCGACCTGCTGCCGACCTCGGCCACCTTGTTGCGCGAGCTCAAAAGCACCGGTGAGCTGGATTTCCCCGCGCTTGGCGGCGACCCCGACGACACCTGGCTGACCCTGATTTCCCGGGGCTTGAACCTCGATACGACCTTGCGCGTCAGCCTGACCGGCCCGAAAGCCGAAGCCTGGCGCCAGGCTTTGGTCGATAAAGGCGTGCGCGCCGCGCGCCTGGAAACCGGCAGCACTGAAACCCAAGGCCTGCACCTGCATCTGATACGCTGACCGCAACAGGGCGAACGGACCCGTGCCGTTCGCCTAAGCTCTCTTCCTACAGCCTTTTCTAGAGATACCCCATGCTCAATAACGATCGCCTGCTGGTGCAAATCCTGCTGCTGGTGCTGTTTGGTGCCAGCTTCTGGGTGATGGCGCCGTTCTGGTCGGCGCTGTTCTGGGGCGCGGTGCTGGCGTTTGCCAGTTGGCCGTTGATGGTGCTGCTGACCCGTTGGCTGGGTGGCCGTGAATCCCTGGCCGCCGGCATCCTGACCTTGGGCTGGATGTTGCTGGTGGCGGTGCCGCTGGTATGGCTGGGGTTCAATCTCGCGGACCATGTGCGCGATGCCGTGGCGTTGATCAAGGATATTCAGGTCGATGGGCTGCCCGAGGCGCCAACCTGGTTGGCCGCGATTCCCTTTGTGGGGGAACGCCTGGTCGGCATGTGGAACAGCATCGACGAGCAGGGCGCGGCGCTGATGGTCAGCCTCAAGCCGTACCTGGGGCAGGTGGGTAACTGGCTATTGGCGCGCAGTGCGCAGATCGGCGGGGGCATCCTTGAGCTGACCCTGAGCCTGGTGTTCGTGTTCTTTTTTTATCGTGACGGGCCGCGTCTGGCGATGTTCGTGCATCGTTTGCTGGAACGCCTGATCGGTGACCGTGCCGGTTACTACATCGAACTGGTGGCCGGTACGGTGCAGCGTGTGGTCAACGGTGTGATCGGCACTGCCGCCGCCCAGGCCCTGCTGGCACTGATCGGCTTCCTGATCGCCGGCGTGCCGGGTGCGTTGGTGCTGGGGATCGTGACGTTCCTGCTCAGCCTGATCCCGATGGGCCCGCCGCTGGTATGGATCCCGGCCACGGCCTGGCTGGCGTGGAAAGGCGACTACACCTATGCGGTGTTCCTTGGCGTGTGGGGGACGTTCATCATCAGCGGCGTGGACAACGTGCTCAAGCCGTACCTGATCAGCCGTGGCGGCAACCTGCCGCTGGTGATCGTGTTGCTCGGGGTCTTCGGCGGCTTGATTGCCTTTGGCTTTATCGGCCTGTTTATCGGCCCGACCCTGCTGGCCGTGGCCTACAGCCTGTTGATGGATTGGAGCGCAACCCAGGCCCAGGTTCGACGTGAAGACAAGCCCCTTTAAGCCCTGGGCAACCACATCACGGCGGTCAAGCCGCCGCCTGGGGTCTCTTCCAGGCTCAGGCGGCCGCCCAGGCGTTCTGCCGCTTCCTTAGAGATGGTCATGCCCAGGCCGACGCCGCCGGAATTGCGGTTACGCGAGCCTTCCAGCCGGTAGAACGGTTCGAACACCGCCTCACGCTTATCGACCGCGATCCCCGGCCCGTGGTCGATCACACGGATGACCAGCGCTTCGCGGCTGTCCTCCAGCTCCACGCGGGCTGTGCCGGCATAACGCAAGGCGTTGTCGATCAGGTTGTTGAGGCATGAGCGCAGGGCCATCGGTTGCACCTGCAAGGGCAGGCAGCTGCCCGCACATTGCACATCGGAGCCCTGGTCCTGGGCGTTTTCACTCATGGACTCCACCAGCGCCTGCACATCCAGCCAATGCCGGGTTTCACTGGTGCGCTGTTCGTGCAGGTAGCTCAGGGTGGCGTCGAGCATGCCGATCATGTCGTTCAGGTCCTGGCGCATCTGGCCCTGCAGCCGGGTGTCCTCGATCTGCTCCAGGCGCAGCTTGAGGCGTGACAGCGGGGTGCGCAGGTCATGGGAGACGGCGCCGAGCATGCGCGCGCGTTGGCTGACCTGCTCGCGAATGCGCCTTTGCATCAGGTTGAAGGTCGAGGCGGCCTGCCGTGCTTCCCTCGGGCCGGATTCATCGAGGGGTGGGCTGTCGAGGTCCAGGCTCAAGCGTTCCGCCGCTTCACTCAGGCGCTGTATCGGCCGGCTCAGCAGTTTGGCACCGTACCAGGCCGCGATAATCAACGAGACGAATTGAAAGGTCAGGGGCACCACCGGGCCGCCAAACCAGGGGCGTGGGTGCTTGTCGCGCATCGGCGCCAGGGTCCCGTCCGGCTGCTCGATAAAACGCTCAGGAGGGGGCGGCGGCGGTTGGCCGTAGTGGTGAAACCAGAAGAACGCCAGCCCATGGGCCAGCACAATCGCCACCAGCAACACGCCGAACAGCCGACCGAACAGCGTGTTGAAGGGCGCGCGCATCAGCCAATATCCCGGGCGTCGAACAGGTAGCCTTCGCCGCGCACGGTCTTGATCAACTGCGGTGCCTTGGGGTCATCCCCGAGTTTTTGCCGCAGGCGTGACACCAGCAAGTCGATACTGCGATCAAAGGCCTCTATCGAGCGGCCACGGGCGGCATCAAGCAACTGCTCACGGCTCAGCACCCGGCGCGGGCGTTCGATAAACACCCATAACAGACGGAATTCCGCGTTGGACAGCGGCACCACCAGGCCATCGTCGGCCACCAATTGACGTAACACGCTGTTGAGGCGCCAGTTGTCGAAGCGGATATTCGCGCGCTGTTCGGTGCGGTCATCGCGCACGCGGCGCAGGATGGTCTGGATCCGCGCTACCAGTTCACGGGGTTCGAAGGGCTTGGACATATAGTCATCGGCCCCCAGTTCCAGGCCGATGATGCGGTCGGTGGGCTCGCAGCGGGCCGTGAGCATCAGGATCGGGATATCCGACTCGGCGCGCAGCCAGCGGCACAGGGTCAGGCCGTCTTCCCCCGGCAGCATCAGGTCGAGTACCACCACATCATAGGTTTCGGCTTGCATGGCCAGGCGCATCGCGGCGCCGTCGGTCACGCCGGTGGCGAGGATATTGAAGCGTGCCAGGTAGTCGATCAGCAATTCGCGGATCGGCACATCGTCGTCGACGATCAGCGCACGGGTGTTCCAGCGCTTGTCATCGGCGACCACCGCGCCTTTGGGCTCGTCGTTCAAGGGGACGGAAGGGGTATGCATAGTGCGATCATCTGCCTGGTTGTTGCGCTCAGCATAGGCGCCCAGCCCCATGGCTGGTAGTGCTGGTCGGTGGGTCGTGCGGGCGAGGCTAGCGGCAGGGCGTGTTGTGGGCATGTCATGAATGTATCAGCTTTGAAATAATCATCTGGAATGCCCGGCTGATGGCGGTTGGTCAGTATTTACCGATCATCGGATCCCGCAACGGCGCTGCTTGCGCTACAATCCGCGCCGATTTCGACTTGCCTGAGAGCCCATTCCAATGTCCGTCTGCCAGACTCCTATCATCGTCGCCCTGGATTACCCCACCCGTGACGCCGCACTGAAGCTGGCTGACCAGTTGGACCCCAGGCTTTGCCGGGTCAAGGTCGGCAAGGAACTGTTCACCAGCTGCGCCGCGGAAATCGTCGGCACCCTGCGTGACAAAGGCTTCGAGGTGTTCCTCGACCTGAAATTCCACGACATCCCCAACACCACCGCCATGGCGGTCAAGGCTGCGGCCGAGATGGGCGTGTGGATGGTCAACGTACACTGCTCCGGCGGCCTGCGCATGATGACCGCCTGCCGCGAAGTGCTGGAACAGCGCAACGGCCCCAAGCCGTTGCTGATCGGCGTGACCGTGCTGACCAGCATGGAGCGCGAGGACCTGGCTGGCATCGGCCTGGACATCGAGCCTCAGGAGCAGGTACTGCGCCTGGCCGCCCTGGCGCAGAAAGCCGGCCTTGATGGCCTGGTGTGCTCGGCGCTGGAAGCCCAGGCCTTGAAGACTGCCCATCCGTCGTTGCAACTGGTGACCCCGGGGATTCGTCCGGCGGGCAGTGCCCAGGACGACCAGCGCCGCATCCTGACCCCGCGCCAGGCACTGGACGCGGGTTCCGACTACCTGGTGATCGGCCGTCCGATCAGCCAGGCGGCGGATCCGGCCAAGGCGTTGGCGGCGGTAGTCGCCGAGATCGCCTGATCGATGCGCGTTCCCACGTTCGCGTGGGGACGCGCGGATCTGCCGTGTATCAGCTGACCTTGAGCACCAATTTGCCAAAGTTTTCGCCGTTGAACAGCTTCATCAGCGTCTCCGGGAACGTCTCCAACCCCTCGACGATATCCTCCTTGCTCTTGAGCTTGCCCTGGGCCATCCAGCCGGCCATTTCCTGCCCGGCGGCGGCAAAGTTCGCCGCGTGATCCATCACCACAAAGCCTTCCATCCGTGCGCGGTTGACCAGCAGTGAGAGGTAGTTGGCCGGGCCTTTCACCGCTTCCTTGTTGTTGTACTGGCTGATGGCCCCGCAAATCACCACGCGGGCTTTCAACGCCAGCCGGCTGAGCACCGCGTCAAGAATGTCGCCGCCGACGTTATCGAAATACACATCCACACCTTTAGGGCACTCGCGCTTGAGGGCGGCGGGCACGTCTTCGTTCTTGTAGTCGATGGCGGCGTCGAAGCCCAGTTCATCCACCAGGAACTTGCACTTGTCGGCACCGCCGGCAATGCCGACCACGCGGCAGCCTTTGAGCTTGGCGATCTGCCCGGCAATGCTGCCCACGGCACCGGCCGCGCCGGAGATCACCACGGTTTCACCGGCCTTGGGCGCGCCGGTGTCCAACAGCGCGAAGTAGGCGGTCATGCCGGTCATGCCCAGCGCAGACAGGTAACGGGGCAGGGGCGCCAGCTTGGGGTCGACCTTGTAGAAGCCGCGCGGCTCGCCCAGGAAGTAATCCTGCACGCCCAGGGCGCCATTCACGTAGTCGCCGACGGCGAATTTCGGGTTATTCGAGGCAATCACCTTGCCCACACCCAGCGCGCGCATGACCTCGCCGAGGCCTACGGGCGGAATGTAGGACTTGCCTTCATTCATCCAGCCACGCATGGCCGGGTCGAGGGACAGGTATTCGTTGCGCACCAGCACCTGCCCGTCCCCGGGGGTGCCCACCGGCACGACCTGGTAAGTGAAGGTTTCCCGCGTGGCCGCGCCGACCGGGCGTTTGGCGAGCAGGAATTGGCGGTTGGTCTGGGCGGTCATGGCAAGGACTCTTTAGAAGTGAAGCATGATTGATAGACCTTGGACGGCCTGGGGGCAAGGTCAGCCGAGGGTGCGAATGCTCATTGATAGGTGCCATTGATAGTGAGCCCGGTTGCCTTATCACCATGACTCATACGGCGCTAACCGGCCTTCTGATAGTGCTGACGTGTGCGTCTCGGCGTTGGCTAGACTCGTGCCACTGCCATTAATCCCAATAGGACATCCTCCATGAGCATGACGTTTTCCGGCCAGGTCGCCCTGGTGACTGGCGCCGCCGCCGGTATTGGTCGCGCCACTGCGCTGGCGTTCGCCGCCGAAGGCTTGAAGGTCGTGGTCGCCGACCTGGACGTAGCGGGCGGCGAGGGTACGGTCGCGCTGATCCACCAGGCCGGGGGCGAGGCGCTGTTCGTGCGCTGCAACGTCACCCAGGAGGCGGATGTGCAGCAGTTGATGGCACAGACCATCGGCGCCTATGGTCGCCTGGACTATGCGTTCAATAACGCCGGCATCGAGATCGAGAAGGGCAAGCTGGCGGACGGCAGCCTGGATGAGTTCGACGCGATCATGGGCGTCAACGTCAAGGGTGTGTGGTTGTGCATGAAGTACCAGTTGCCGCTGCTGCTGGCCCAGGGCGGCGGGGCGATCGTCAACACCGCGTCGGTGGCGGGGTTGGGCGCGGCGCCGAAGATGAGTATCTATGCAGCCTCCAAACATGCGGTGATCGGCCTGACCAAATCGGCGGCGATCGAGTACGCGAAGAAGAAAATCCGCGTCAATGCCGTCTGCCCGGCGGTGATCGATACCGATATGTTCCGGCGCGCCTATGAAGCCGACCCGCGCAAGGCCGAATTCGCCGCCGCCATGCACCCGGTCGGGCGTATCGGCAAGGTGGAGGAAATTGCCAGCGCAGTGCTGTACCTGTGCAGCGACGGAGCGGCGTTCACCACCGGCCACGCCTTGGCCGTGGACGGTGGCGCGACGGCTATCTAGGACCTGGCGCCGGCCCCTTGTTCGAAAACGTCTGGGGGCGCGTGGGGCTTTTCCAAAGCTGGCAAAACGCTGTGACCGAATATGTGTCAGTAGGTAAATAAGTCAATAAAATCAATAATTTAATAAATTTATGCGGCCGGCAACCTGCTGCTTCTGTGCTTAACTCTCCGGGTTGATAACAGACAGTTGAAGTGAGTGGCTCATGGATTTAGGGATCGATCGACAGGCCCTTGTACCGGTAGTGCAGCAAATCGTCAGTGCCGTGGTGCAATGGATTCGCAAGGACGGCGTGAGTCCCGGAACACGCTTGCCATCCGTCCGCCAGTTGGCCCTGGACAACCTGCTCAGCCAATCCAGTGTGATCGAAGCATTCGAACGGATGGTCGCCCAAGGGGTGCTGGCGCCCCGGCAGGGCTCGGGATTTGTGGTGGCCCAGCCGGCTGCCTGCCACGAAGGCAACTGGTATGAGGGGGCGGAGCGCGAGTGGGGCGCCTTTGCCGACAATCCGTTGGGCGAGTTGAAACTGGGCTGCGGCTGGTTGCCCGATGCCTGGCGCGAAAGCGATGACATCAGTTACGCGATTCGCGAAGTCACCCGCACCGACACGGCCGGCCTGTTCAACTACAGCACCCCTCTGGGTCTGCCTGCGCTGCGCGAGCAACTGCTCAAGCGCCTGACCCAGATTCACATCGCCACCAGCCTGGAGCGCATCCTGACCACCGCAGGTGCCAGCCATGCCCAGGACCTGCTGATACGTACGCTGCTCAAGGCCGGCGACAGCGTGGTGGTCGAAACCCCCGGGTATGCCAATCTCTACCGGCAGCTGGCGTTCCAGGGCGTGAAACTGCTGGAAGTACCGCGTACCCGAGGCGGCCCCGACCTCCCGGCACTTGAAGCGCTGCTGCAGCACCATCATCCCAAGTGCCTGTTCATCCACAGCCTTTATCACAACCCCACGGGCACCAGCCTGTGCCGGCTGGTGGCCGAGCGCTTGCTGGAACTGGCACACCGCAAGAACTTCCTGATCATCGAGGAAGATGTCTACGGCGACCTGCAACAGGCCAGTTGCACGCGGCTTTCGGCATTGCCCCATGATGATCGGGTGATCTACGTCGCGAGTTTTTCCAAGACCCTGAGCAGCGCCTTGCGTGTGGGCTACCTCTGCGCCAGCAGTGCAATCATCGCGCAACTGGCCAGCCTTAAGACTTTGACCGGTTTCGGCACCTCCCGGTTTGCTGAAGCGGTGGTCGCGACGTTGCTGGCCAATGGCACGTATCGCAAGTGGGTGCAGCGCCTGCGCAAGCGGTTGAGCAGTGAAATGGCCGTGACCCTGCAAGTGCTGGAGGACGAAGAGTGGGAGGTGTTCGCCGTACCCACCGGCGGTATGTTCCTGTGGGCACGCCCGGGGACGGCGCAGCCTTCGCGGTTGCAGGCGTGCGCCCGGCAGTTGGGGGTGTTGTTGTCGCCTGGGGCGTTGTTCAGTCCCACCGGCGGGCACAGTGAGTGGCTACGCCTTAATGTCGCCTATGCTACTGATCAACGTGCCTTGGCGTTGTTCCGTGCGATGGGGCCCGCCAGATCGACCTCGACCATTCTGAAAACGACGAGCGTGTAGCTTTTTGCCATTATTGTGGCGCCAGTGCCTTGTGCTCAGTGCCTTTTGGTTGCGAATCTCGTTGCTTGTCCATCGGACTTGATGGCGTCCGCCATTGCAAGAGGATTCAAGTGCAATGATTTCAGGCGTGCAACGACGTTTCGCCAACCTGGGTATGGCGAAAAAACTGGGCTTGGGCTTCACCCTGGTGCTGCTGCTGACGGCGTTGGTCGCGGCTATCGGCGTGTGGTCCCTGCAAACCGTTGGCCAGCGTTTTGAAGGCCTCAAGGCCATGTCGTCGCTTAACAGCGGCTTGCTCAAGGTGCGCCTGATCGAGCAGGACTACGCGCTGCACGCCGACCCCAAGGCCGTCGACGCCTTGCATGAAAGTCTTGATGCCCTGGCGGCCCAGGCGGCCGGCCTCAAGGCCCAGTCTGCGGCGAATGTGCCGGTGATGACCGAGGTCGAGCAGGCCCTCGCAGCCTACCGTAAGGCGTTCGATGAGTTTGTCGAGCTGACGCAGACCAAGGACCTGGCGCTGGAAATGGCCAGTTGGTCGGTGTCCAGCGTGGCGAATAACCTGGATGTATTGCAGGCCGGGCTGGCGGACGACGGCGCCTATGGCCTCAAGGAAAGCCAAGGTAAGGAGGGCGCCGAGTTTATCGAGCAGGCAGGCCAGATCAGTCAGGTTTCCCGCTTGATGTTGCAGGCCATGAACGAAGCCCATGTGCGCCTGGACCAGAGCCGCAAGGCGGATGCAGACGACGCCGAGCAAGGCAAGATCGAGCAGGCCGACCAGGCCCTGGCCCAGGTCGAGCAACTGAAAACGTCGGTCAAGGACCCTGGTTATCAGACGGTGCTCAACGAAGTTTCCGGGCATATCGCCGCCTTCAGCGAAAAGCTGGGGGAATACACCGGCCTGCTGGCTCAGGAAAAAGTCGTCTACAAACAACTGCATGATCGAGCTGACCAGGTCGTCAGCCGGGTCAACCAGGCCTATGACGCTGAAGACCTGTCGATGCAGGCGCAACTGAAGAAAAGCGCGATGTTGATCATTGGCTCGTCGGCCCTGGCCTTGCTGGTGGGGTTGATTGCGGCCTGGGTGATTACCCGCTTGATCGTCGCGCCGCTGCGCAGTGTGATCGCGGTAGCCCGACAGATTGCCGCCGGGGATCTGAGCGGGCGCATGGAGGTCAGTCGTCGTGATGAAATCGGCCAGTTGATGCAGGCGATGCAGCAGATGAGCAGCGGCCTAAGCCAGATGGTCAGCGGCCTGCAGGCCGGTATCGAACAATTGGCCAGCTCGGCGCAGTCGCTGTCCAGCGTGACCGAGCAGACCAACGTCGAGGTGAGCAGCCAAAAGGAGGAAACCGAGCAGGTTGCCACTGCGATGAACCAGATGACCGCCACTGTGCACGATGTGGCGCGCAACGCCGAAGAGGCCGCGCAAGCCGCGCAGACGGCGGACGAGAAGGTCGACAGTGGCCAACAGGTGGTGCGCCAGAGTTTGCAGCGCATCGAGCTGCTGGCCACTTCCAGTACCCGCGCAAGCACCAGCATCGAGAGCCTCAGTGCCGAAATCCAGCATATCGGCACCGTGCTGGGCGTGATCAAAAGCGTTGCCGAACAGACCAACCTGCTGGCCTTGAACGCCGCCATCGAAGCTGCCCGCGCCGGTGAACAGGGCCGAGGTTTTGCGGTCGTGGCCGATGAAGTCCGGGCACTGGCCAAGCGCACCCAGCAATCGACCGAAGAAATCGAGCGGCTCGTCAGTACCTTGCGCAGCGCGGCGCAATCATCGGTGCAGCAGATCCAGCAAAGTGGCGAACTGGTCAAGCTGGCGGTCAGCGATGCGCTGGAAACCGAAAGTGCCCTGGGCAGCATTGCGGTAGCGGTGTCGTTGATCCAGCAGATGAATCAGCAGATTGCCGCTGCGGCTGAGGAGCAGAGCTCGGTGGCCGAAGAGATCAACCGCAGTGTCACCAGTATTCGTGCGAGTGCCGATCAATCGGCGTTGAGCATGCAGGGCAATGCGGCGTCGAGCATCCAACTGGCGCAGTTGGGGGCGGAGCTCAAGGGGATGGTGGGGCACTTCCGCCTTTGATCGCCGCCCCGAGGCGGCGATCGAAGGGGGGCGATCAGGCGTGGTTGGCGAGGAAGGTCAGCAGCGCTTCGTTGACGAAATCCGGGTTCTCCCGGCTGGAGATATGCCCGGCGTCTGGAATCAGGATCAGGGCACAGCCAATCAGCTCGGCCATTTCCTCGGATTCGGCGGGTGGCCGAGGCTTGTCCTGTTCGCCACACATCACCAAGGTGGTATCGGCGTCCAACTGCGGTAGTTGTTCCAACACATCTTCGCGGCTGAAGATCAATCGACCCAGGGGGACGATGCTGTGCAGCAGGCGTTCCCGGGGAAAGTCCTGCAGTGACTTGCGAAAATCCTGGTAGAGCGCCGATTCGCGGTCGATGTCGGGGCGAAAGAAGATCGGCGCGATCACATCCAGCAACGGCTCAGGAATGGCGCCGGCGTCTTCAATCATCTTGAACAACGAGAAGTAATACTGGCGCGTGGCCTCTGGCTCGGCACCGAGGTAGGTGTCCATCAGCACCAGGCTGTTGATCCGCTCGGGGGCCTGCAACGCCAGGCGTGCGCCCCACATGCCGCCCACCGACAGGCCTGCCAGGTTGATCTGTGCGATCTCCAAATGGTCAAGCAGGGCCAGGGCCTGGCGCGCAAGGTCGTCGAGGGTGTGGGTGGGGGTGGGGAGTTGGCCCGATTCGCCGTGGCCCCACAGTTCGGGCACGATGACCCGGTACTGTTGCGACAGGGCTTCGATCTGCGGGGCCCACATGTCGCGGTCCCACAGGTAGCTTGAACCGAGCAGGACGACAGGGCCGGTGCCCTGGTCGACGTAATGCAGCGGTTGTCCATCAATGACGGCGATAGGCATAGCGGGCCTCTGACTTCACGGAGTGAGGGGCACTTTTTTACGCTAGTCGGGGGCGGGGCGATAGATGCAAATTGATGGCATGTTGGGGCGAGCGGGCAGCCCGCTCACCCCAGGGGAGTGGGCAGATCAGTCGTAGATGACTTTCTTTTTCCACTCGGCATCGGCGTCGACTTCTTTCATGCCTTCGGTCAATTCGTTGACTTCCTCCGCCGCCTGTTTGCTGTTAGCCAGGACGGTCGAGTTGGCGCGGGCCAGTTGACCTTCCAGCAATTGCAGCTGTGCACTGTAGAGCACCGGTTCAGGCTGCTTGCGCAGGTACTGCACGCCACGTTCGAAGGCCAGGCGCGCCTGGCCAGGCTGGCCCTGCTGCAAGGCGTGCTGGCCGAGGTTGTTGAAGAACTCGATGTGCAACAGCACCAGGATATGGCGGATTTCCTTGATCCAGTGCTTGGCTTCGTTGGTCGGCAGGAACCCGTCCTGGGCGGCGCGGGTGACCTGGCCATGCAGGGCTTCCAGCAGGAAGCGCACGTCCTTGGCCTTGGCTTCGGTCTGGATCGGCGCCGGCGGGTTGTTCACCGGGATGGACTCGCCCTGGGCCACCAGCGTGTTCAGCTCGGTGATACGGGCCTTGAGCGGTGCACTGGTCTTGTTGAGGTTCAACAGGCGTTGATTGACGTTGAGCTCCAGGCGGGCCAGTAAGAGCTTGAGCGCCGGGGTCATCAGTTGGCCAGGGAAGGTCTCGGTGATCTCACCGCAACGGCGCAGGCGATCATTAAGCTCGATCTCGGTGCGCTTCTTTTCCAGCTTGTTGTTTTCCACCACGTGGTTCATGTAGCCAATGGCGATCAGTATTACGATCCCGGCTATTACCAGCAGGGTGATCATGAGTGGTGTCACCGGTGTGACCTCTTTGATAGGGTTTACAGTGGAGTGTAGTGACTGGGCTTGTCGACGGATAGGACTGATCGACCAGTTACCCAGGTAGTTCTTCTATATAAGTAGCCGCTCCCTGCGTAGATGCACATTGCCATCACTTGCTGGAACGAACTATAGCGCCTTGTCGGACGCCAGAATATAGGCGTCAAGGCCTGGACGGGCAGAATGCCCTGCGCGGGTCGGTAAACACGGGCGAAGTCATTGATTTAAATAAATTTATCCTTGGGGGTTGACGACCTTTCAATCCATCCATAGAATGCGCGCCACTTACAGCGTAAAGCACACAGCGAAACGCGGTAGGGAGTGAATGTTGTACGTGTGTCCCCTTCGTCTAGTGGCCTAGGACACCGCCCTTTCACGGCGGTAACAGGGGTTCGAGTCCCCTAGGGGACGCCATATGCGGGAATAGCTCAGTTGGTAGAGCACGACCTTGCCAAGGTCGGGGTCGCGAGTTCGAGTCTCGTTTCCCGCTCCAATTTACAAGCAGTGTGGCTTTCGGGCGGCACTGAGTGAAACCAGGACCAAGTCTTCGGACGAGGCCTCTGGGCACTGAAATACACACCATGTGTTTCAGTAGCGTGTCCCCTTCGTCTAGTGGCCTAGGACACCGCCCTTTCACGGCGGTAACAGGGGTTCGAGTCCCCTAGGGGACGCCATTTGCGGGAATAGCTCAGTTGGTAGAGCACGACCTTGCCAAGGTCGGGGTCGCGAGTTCGAGTCTCGTTTCCCGCTCCATATTCAACAAAAACGCCGATCAGTGATGATCGGCGTTTTTGTTTGTGCGTTATTTGTTCATCTGCCTGAACCTGTCATCTTCCTGGCTCAGATCCTGGCGTGTTCGAGATATAGTCTGGCGTTTGAGTTCAAGGAGCACGCGTGATGGCAGAAACTTCTCAATCGTCCGGTGAAACCAAGGTCGCCCCATTGGGTATCAGCGCCTTGGAAAAAGCATGGGATTTCCATTGGGCAATGCGCTTTGTCAGCGTTGTGCTGTTTCTTGATATCGCTTTGCTAATCCATACCCGGACGCCCTTGGTGGAATGGACGACCAGCAGCGACGCATTGCTTGCTGACTTGGGATTCCTGGCGGTCACCGCTGCCTCTTTTGCGCTGGTGGTGTCTTTCGTTCTGCCGCTGTTGACGGAAATCGTTCGTGGGATCGGCACAAGGTTGCGAATGGCCTTTCCAAAGCTCTTGGGTGATGCCTATACACCTCCTTCAAGGGGGAGCGGTTATGTGTGGGCCAACGACCTTCTGGACCTGGCACTGAAGGAAAACAGTGATTTCCTGCTTAGCTGGTATCAGCGGCATGTGCAGTTGCGAGAACAGCACCGGTTGATGATGAACAAAGTAGCGCACTTGGTGTTTGGTTGTTTGGTGCTGTCCGTCGTGGATTGGGCGGTGCCATATTTTGGATTCGGCACTGGTTCGCTGATTTTCTCGGCCATGCATGTACTGGGTGATACGGGGCTGTTTCTGGCCAGCATGGTCGTGGTAGCGGGCGGGGTAATGTTGGCGTCGGCATGGTTTGCCATCGAGTCTTCCCTGTATATCTACTACCCACCCCTGGACATGTTGCAGCGGGAGCAGGAGCGCAAGCGATACCTGGGCGCATGAAGAACCTGAATAAAAATGCCGATCATCACTGACCGGCGTTTTTTTGCGCACACTTCAATCGCTGTCAGAGCTTCGGCAACTGTCCGATACGCCCCATCATTTCGGTGACGATCTGCAGATCCAGCAAGAACTGGTCGACCGTCTTGAACTCATTGTCGGTGTGCCCGGTGTACTTCACTTCCGGCCGCGCCAGGCCGAATTGCACGCCATTGGGCAGTTCATGCACGGACGTCGCGCCGGCTGAGGTGCCGAATTTGTGCTCCATGCCCAGGTTTTCGCTGGCCACGGCCAACAAGGCCTTCACCCACTCACCTTCCGGGTTGCGGTACATCGGTTCGGCGACCGAGTAAGTGAAGTCCACATTGACTTTGGTTTGCTTGTCCCAGGCGCTCAACTTGTCCGAAATCTCGGCTTTCAGTTTATCCGGCGATTTGCCCTTTGGTACACGCAGGTTCACCGCCAGCTTGAAGGCTTTGTCATCCAGGCCGACAAAGGTCAGCGAGGTGGTCAGCGGCCCCATGAAATCATCGGAGAAACCCACGCCCAATTTGCCGCCCAGATAATCCAGGCCCCAGTTGTCCGAGGCATAACGGGCCGCGTCGGTGATGTGGTTGTGCTTGAGGGCGATCTTGCCGTCGATGCTGTGGATCAGCTCCAGCATGCGCGACACCGGGTTGATGCCGGATTCGGGCTCGGAGGAGTGCGCGGAAACCCCGGTCACTGTCAGCTTGACCTCTTTGCCAACCACCTTGGCTGTCACTTCGAAATCACCGCCGTTGCGTTTGGCATACTCCGTACCGGCTTTTTGCAGGCTGGCGGCCAGTTCGGCCGGCGTGTCGCTGATCAACGTGGCAACCGAGGCCGAGGGAATCTGGTTGGTGGCCATGCCGCCGGTCATCGCAATGATTTCCGCGCCTTTGCCTTCCCCTTTGCGGCGCGGGAAGGTGGCCATGACAGTGCCATAACCTTTTTCGGCAATCACCACCGGGTAGCCGCCATCCAGCGCCAGGTTGTACTGTGGCGTCGGGTTGCGTTCGAAGTAATAGGGGATCGCGTCGCCGGAAGTTTCTTCGGTGGTGTCCACCAGCAGCTTGAAGTTTCGTGCCAGCGGCAACTTTTCTTCCTTGATCACCTTCATGGCGTACATCGCCACCACGATGCCGTTTTTGTCATCCTCGGTGCCACGCCCATACATGCGGTCGCCGATCAGCGTGACCTTGAACGGGTCGAGCCTGGTGCCGTCTTTCAAGACCCAGTTCTCCGGCGTCACCGGCACCACGTCGGCGTGGGCGTGGATACCCACCACTTCGTCGCCGCTGCCTGCCAGGGAAATCTCGTACACGCGGTTGTCGATGTTACGGAAGTTCAGGTTGAAGGTCTTGGCCAGGGCCTGGATCTTGTCGGCAATCCGGATGAATTCCGGATTTTTGTACTGCGGCACGCCGTCCACGTTGAAGGTCGGGATTTCTACCAGTTCGCGCAGGGTATCTAAGGCGGCCTTGCCGTATTTCACTCGGGTGTAAATACCCAGCAGGCGGTGGATCTCGTTCTGCTGGTCGGCACTCAGGGTTTTGTTATCGAGGAAGGCACCGATCGCCGGGCCTACGTCGTCGGCCTTGCCCAGGTCGCCTTTGGCCAGGGTGCCGAGGAAACCACGGAAATCCGTGACCGACGTTTCGCTGAAGCTCTTCAGGATCGCCGTGCTTTGCTCTGGGGTGATGTTGGCAAAGGCAGGCGTGGTCATCACCGAAAGGCCGGTCGCGAACAGGGTGGCAGCCGCCAATTGCTTGAGTCGAAAGTGCATGGTCAGGGGCATTCCTTTGCAAAGGGAAATAGGGGATTCCTGATCAACGTGTCAGAAATATTTCGACACACTACCACTGCCAAGGTGTGCCCGGGAGGCCACTGGGAGGCTTATCTAAAAACTCGATATCACCCTCGACTCCGTGCTTTAGTCCAGGCTGTAACGCACCGACAACGCGCCCTTTTTCTCCGAAAGCGCCAGGATCGTTACCTGACCCAACTCGCCCAGCGTTTGCACATGGGTACCGCCGCAAGCGTAGGTGGGCAGATCACCGAAGCCCACTTCGCGGGTGCCGTCGTCCAGGGCCATATGGCGCGGATAGTCGGCGGCGATCCATTGGTTGATCTGCTGTTGAATGATCTCGGCGTCCATGGCTTGCGCGGTTTCGCCACGGATAAAAGTGATCTTGCCTTCACCTGGCCAGTGGTGCGCCTTGATCGGCATCCAACCCAGGGTTTCGCCGGCGTTGCCGATCAAATGCCCGGCGGAGTGCAGGCGGGTGTGCAGGGTTCGGCGCGGTTCGTCGACTCGCGCGGTGATGGGGCCCGGTTCCACCGGTTGGTTGACATAGTGCACCACGCGATCGGTTTCCTGGGTGACTCGCAGCACCTGGCTGTCGCCCAGCCAGCCGGTATCGAACGGCTGGCCACCGCCTTGGGGATGAAAAATCGTCGATTGCAAAACGACCGCAAACTGGCCCTCGCAGGGGGTGCAACTGAGTACTTCAAGCTCGGCGGTCAGGTGGTCATGGGTGAAAAACAGGCGCTCGGTCATTTTCTACATCCGCATCAGGGTTCTGCGGGGAGTATAAATAGTGCGTGGATAGGTGATAATCCACTCAATTATCAATGGACCTGTGCGTCATGAGCATCAATCTTCCTTTGCCGCTGCTGGGCGAAATGGCGATTTTCGTCAAGGTAGTGGAGACCGGCAGCTTCTCCGAAGCGGCGCGACAATTGAGCGTTTCGCCGTCGGCGGTGAGCCGTAGCATCTCGCGCCTGGAAAAGGCCCTGGCTACCCGCTTGTTGCAACGCACCACACGCAAATTGCGCCTGAGTGAAGCCGGTGAGGAGGTCTTCAAGCGCTGCCGGGAAATGGTCAGCGCGGCGCGCTCAGTGATGGAAATCAGCGGCCAGTTCACCCACGAGGCCGAGGGCCTGGTGCGGGTCAGTGTGCCGAAGGCGGTCGGGCGGTTTGTGGTGCACCCGCATATGCCGGAGTTTCTGCGGCGCTATCCCAAGGTGGATGTGCAACTGATCCTTGAAGACCGGCATGTGGACCTGATCGACGACAATGTCGACCTGAGCATTCGCATCACCGACAGTCCGCCACCGGGGCTGGTCGGGCGACAGCTATTGCCCATCGAGCACTTGCTCTGCGCGACACCGCAGTACCTGGACGAGCATGGCACGCCGAGTCATCCCCAGGATTTGCTGGAGCACAGTTGTATCTACCTGGGGGAAACACCGGGTGACTCGCGCTGGAAATTCCGCCAGGGCGGCAAGGCGGTGACGGTCGGCGTGCGTGGGCGTTATGCGGCGAACCACACCGGCGTTCGGCTGGATGCGGTGTTGCAGCACGTGGGAATTGGCAGCTTGCCGTATTTCACCGCGCGTCATGCGTTGGAGGAGGGGCGCTTGGTACAGGTGTTGCCCGGGTGGGACTTTATTGCGTCCTACCATGGCGAGGCGTGGTTGTTGCATTCGCCTACGCGCTACCTGCCGCCGAAATTGCGGGTGTTTATCGACTATCTGGTGGAGTGCATGGCGAGGGAGCCGACATTGCGCCGGCGATAGGCGCGGTCGAAAATGTGGGAGGAGGGCTTGCTCCCTCCCGCATTCAGTTGTGCAGTGTCTTGAACAATCAGTGTTTGCTTTGGTCCTGCGGCATGGCCAGCAGTTGCTTTTCCTGGTTCCAGTCGAAGGGTTCGTCGTTTTGTTCGGCTTCAAAGCGACGCTCTTCCAGGGCCTGGTACAGGTCCAGTTCTTCGTCGGGCATGAAGTGCAGGCAATCGCCGCCGAAGAACCACAGCAGGTCGCGCGGGACCAGGTGGGCGATCTGCGGGTAGCGCAGGATGACCTGGCTCATCAGGTCCTGGCCCAGGTACTGGCTTTCGATCGGGTCGATCGGCAGCAGGGCGCGCAGTTCGTCGAAGCGCTCCAGGAACAGGGTGTGGCTTTCCTCGGGCACCTGTTCGGCTTCGCCGACGGCAACCAGGATGCTGCGCAGGTGGTCGAGCAAGACGAGATGATCGGCAACGACGTTGGACACGAGATAAGTCCTCTAAAGCAAAAACGGGCGCGAGAGTATATGCCTCTCGCGCCCGTTTTTATATGACCGCCGGACTCAGCGGACTTTACCTTCAGCGTGTACCAGCTCTTCCTTGCTGAAATCATCCACGTCGATCACCTTGCGCCGTGCCGCTTCGGCGTCACGCAAGGTTTGCGCTTCCGCCGGTTGCAGCACACCGGCATGCAGCGCGGCGTCGATGGCATGCTCGCCGGCAGTCGGTTTGACCTGGCCGCTTTTGAGCGCGGCATGCAGTTTTTTCTGCAGCGGGTGGCTGGCACCCAGCAGGTCGTAGGCGTGTTGCAGCGCGCCCACCGGATCGTCTGCCGATTGTGGGCGGTAGCAACCAGCCAGCAATTCTTCCAGGGTCGGATCGCCTTTGGCGCGCCCAATCACCGCGGCCACTTCCGCATCCAGCGCATCGGACGGACCGGTATGGCGACGCCCGAACGGGAACACAATCACCCGCAGCAGGCAGCCCAGCACTTTATTCGGGAAGTTGGTCAACAGTTCATCCAGCGCACGCTCGGACTCGCCGAGGCTTTCTTCCATGGCCCAGGCGAACAGCGGTTCCAGGTGATCCGGCGAATCCAGGTCGTGGTAACGCTTGAGTGCCGCCGATGCCAGGTACATGTGGCTCAGTACGTCACCGAGGCGTGCCGACAGGCGTTCGCGGCGTTTCAACTCGCCACCCAGCAGCATCATGCTCAGGTCTGCCAGCAGCGCGAACGCGGCAGCCTGGCGGTTCAATGCGCGGAAATAACCCTGGCTCAAACGGTTGCCCGGGGCTTTCTCGAAGTGCCCCACGCCGAGGTTCAGCACCAGGGTGCTGGCGGCATTGCTCACGGCAAAGCCAATGTGTTGCATCAGCAGCCCGTCGAACTCCTTCAGCGCCTGATCGTGGTCCTCACGACCGGCCAGCGCCATTTCCTTGAGCACGAACGGATGGCAGCGGATGGCACCCTGGCCGAAGATCATCAGGTTGCGCGAGAGGATGTTCGCGCCTTCCACGGTGATGAAGATCGGCGCGCCCTGCCAGCTGCGGCCCAGGTAGTTGTTCGGGCCCATGATGATGCCCTTGCCGCCGTGTACGTCCATGGCGTGGCTGATGCACTCGCGGCCGCGTTCGGTCAGGTGGTACTTGAGGATCGCCGACAGCACCGAGGGTTTTTCCCCAAGGTCCACGGCATTGGCGGTGAGCATGCGTGCGCTGTCCATCAGCCAGGCGTTGCCGCCGATGCGCGCCAGGGCTTCCTGGATACCTTCGAAGGCTGACAGCGGTACGTTGAACTGCTCGCGCACCTGGGCGTACTGGCCGGTGACCAGGCTGGTGAACTTGGCAGCGCCGGTGCCCACGGCGGGCAGGGAGATCGAACGGCCGACCGACAGGCAGTTCATCAGCATCATCCAGCCTTTGCCGAGCATTTCCTGGCCGCCGATGAGGTATTCCAAGGGGATGAACACGTCCTTGCCGGAGTTCGGACCGTTCATGAACGCGGCGCCGAGGGGCAGGTGGCGACGGCCGATTTCCACACCGGCGGTGTCGGTAGGGATCAGTGCGAGGCTGATACCCAGGTCTTCTTCTTCACCCAGCAGGTGGTCGGGGTCATGGGCCTTGAAGGCCAGGCCCAGCAGGGTCGCGACCGGGCCAAGGGTGATGTAGCGTTTTTCCCAGTTCAGGCGCAGGCCGAGGGTTTCCTTGCCTTCCCATTCGCCTTTGCAGATCACCCCCGTGTCAGGCATGGCGCCGGCATCGGAACCGGCCAGCGGGCCGGTGAGGGCGAAGCAGGGGATGTCATCGCCACGCGCCAGGCGCGGCAGGTAGTGGTTGCGTTGTTCGTCGGTGCCGTAATGCAACAGCAATTCGGCCGGGCCGAGGGAGTTGGGCACCATCACGGTGGAGGCCAGGTCGCCGCTGCGGGTGGCGAGTTTCATCGCGACCTGGGAGTGTGCATAAGCGGAGAAGCCCTTGCCGCCATATTCCTTGGGAATGATCAGGGCGAAGAAACCGTGGGTCTTGATGTGCTCCCACGCGGCCGGCGGCAGGTCCATGGCCTGGCCGATTTCCCAGTCGCTGACCATGGCGCAGAGTTCTTCGGTGGGGCCGTCGATAAAGGCCTGTTCTTCCTCGGTCAGTTGGACCTTGGGGTAGGCCAGCAATTTGTCCCAGTCGGGACGACCGCTGAACAGTTCGCCGTCCCACCACACGGTGCCGGCGTCGATGGCGTCGCGCTCGGTCTCGGACATCGGCGGCAGGACTTTCTGGAACCAGCTGAACAGCGGCTTGGTGAAGTATTGGCGGCGCAGGTCCGGCAGCAGCAAGGGCGCGGCCACCACAGCGATCAATACCCAGAAAATCAGCAGCAGCCAACCCGGTGCATGGCTCCAGGCGCCCATCGCCAGCAGGTAAACGGCGACCACGCCCAGGGCGGGCAGGGGGGCGACGCGGCGATGTGCCAGGTAGGCAATGCCGACCACCAGAACCAGTATCCACAACAACAGCATATTCAATCCTCCGTGAAACCAGGGGCGAAACCACCAGGGAGCTTAGTCGGCATCCGAACAAGCGGGGTGATCAGGGTGTTACAAGTTGTACTGGGAACACCTGGCATCAGGCGCCGACATTTGGCCGAATCGTCGTTATCTCCGTGGCGGACCTGTCGTTAAACTCCAGGCTTCCTTCGGAGATCAAACTCATGGATACGTACCTGAGCCCCAGCCGCTTCATCGATAGTGACCACCCTGCGGTGGTGGAGTTCGCCGAAAAACACCGCGGCTCCAGCGCGAATTTACGTGACCAGGCGGTCAGTCTCTATTACGCCGTGCGTGAGGCGATTCGCTACAACCCCTACACCTTCAGCCGCGACCCCGGCAGCCTCAGCGCCAGCTTTGCCCTGGCCGCCGGCGAAAGCTATTGCGTGCCCAAGGCCACCTTGCTCGCCGCCTGCGCTCGCCACTGCGGCATCCCGGCGCGCATCGGTCTTGCGGATGTGCGCAATCATCTGTCGACACCGCGCCTGATCGCGTTGCTCAAAAGCGATGTGTTCGCGATGCACGGCTACACCGAGCTTTACCTGGATGGCCGCTGGGTTAAGGCGACGCCGGCGTTCAACCGCCAACTCTGTGAGGTGTTCGACGTGCCACCACTGGACTTCGACGGGATCAACGACAGCGTGTTCCATGCATTCAACCGCCAGGGGCAGCGCTCGATGGAGTACGTGGTGGACCATGGGCAGTTTCCCGATGTGCCCGAGGATTTCTTCTTCGCCCATCTGGAGAAATGTTACCCGCACCTGTTTGCCGAACAGATGCCGGCCTTGTTGGGCGACATGCAGAGCGATTTGAGCCGCGGGTGAACCGGCGTATGCTGCTGCGTTCATCCAGCCATGTTCATCAACAAAAAGGCGCGGTCATGCTGAAAATCTGGGGTCGTAAAAATTCATCAAACGTCAGGAAAGCACTGTGGTGCGCCGAGGAACTCGGCCTGGACTATGAGGCAATTGATGCGGGCGGGGCTTTTGGCGTGGTGGACACGCCGCAATACCGGGCATTGAACCCGAATGGCCGGGTGCCGATGATCGAGGATGGCGACTTTGTGCTGTGGGAGTCCAACACCATCGTGCGCTACCTCTGCGCCAAACACGCGTCGGGGTTATACCCGAGCGACCTGCAGGCGCGTGCCAGCGCCGAGAAATGGATGGACTGGACCACCTCGACCCTCGCCGAGCCGTTCAAGGCCGTGTTCTGGGGCGTTGTGCGCACCCCGGCGGAGAAGCAGGACTGGGGCAGCATCAACGCCGGGCGTCAGGCCTGTATCGATGCACTGAGTACCGTTGACGATGCATTGGCCGAGCAGCCTTACCTGTCGGGCGAGACCTTCGGCATGGGTGATATTCCCCTCGGCTGCTTTATCTACGCCTGGTTCGAGATGCCCATCGAGCGCCCTGCGATGCCCCATCTGGAGGCCTGGTACCAGCGCCTGCAACAGCGCCCGGCCTACCGCAAGGCGGTCATGACCGCGTTGACTTAATACTGACTATTAATACAGGTGACTGTACTTGTGCGGCTCGGGCAAGCACCATGCCTGTCATGCGCCGCCGTTGAACTACGTGCGCTGCGCCCTCATCTACTCTTTCTATTCCCTTCTTTGGTGCGTATTCCGATATGAGTTCCGCTCTGTCCATCCGGCAGCTAACCAAAACCTACGGCAACGGTTTCCAGGCCCTGAGTGGTATCGATCTGGACGTTGCCGAAGGTGACTTCTTCGCCTTGCTCGGCCCCAACGGCGCCGGCAAATCCACCACCATCGGTATCCTCTCCACTCTGGTCAACAAGACCAGCGGCACGGTGAATATCTTCGGCCACGACCTGGACAAATCCCCGGCGGCGCTCAAGCGTTCCATCGGCGTGGTGCCCCAGGAATTCAACTTCAACCAGTTTGAAAAGACTTTCGACATTGTCGTGACCCAGGCTGGTTACTACGGCATCCCGGCGAAAGTTGCCAAGGAGCGCGCCGAGCAATACCTGACCCAGTTGGGCCTGTGGGACAAGCGCGACGTGCCGTCCCGGTCGCTGTCCGGCGGCATGAAGCGTCGCCTGATGATTGCCCGTGCGCTGGTGCATGAACCGCGCCTGTTGATCCTCGATGAGCCCACCGCCGGCGTGGATATCGAACTGCGTCGCTCGATGTGGACCTTCCTCACCGAGCTGAACGAGAAGGGCATCACCATCATCCTCACCACCCATTACCTGGAAGAGGCTGAGCAGCTGTGCCGCAACATCGGCATCATCGACCACGGCACCATAGTCGAGAACACCAGCATGCGTAACCTGCTGGGCCAACTGCATGTGGAAACCTTCCTGCTCGACCTGAAGAACAACCTGTCGGCACCGCCGCAATTGCTCGGTTACCCCAGCCGCCTGGTGGACAGCCATACCCTGGAAGTCCAGGTGGATAAAGCCATGGGCATCACCGCGTTGTTCACCCAGTTGGCGGCGCAGAACATCGACGTGCTGAGCCTGCGTAATAAAACCAATCGCCTTGAGGAGTTGTTCGTGTCCTTGGTGGAGAAAAATCTGACGAAGGTGGCGGTATGAGTTCTGAGCTGCAGCCCAACCTTGTCGCACTGCAGACCATCGTCTACCGCGAAGTGAAGCGCTTTACCCGGATCTGGCCGCAGACCCTGCTGCCGCCGGCGATCACCATGGTGTTGTACTTTGTGATCTTCGGTAACCTGATCGGTCGGCAGATCGGCGACATGGGTGGTTTCACCTATATGGAGTACATCGTGCCGGGCCTGATCATGATGTCGGTGATCACCAACTCCTATGGCAACGTGGTCTCCAGTTTCTTCGGCAGCAAGTTCCAGCGCTCCATCGAAGAGCTGATGGTCTCGCCGGTGTCGCCGCATACCATTTTGATCGGCTACACCTTGGGTGGCGTACTGCGCGGCTTGATGGTGGGCGTGATCGTGACGCTGCTGTCGCTGTTCTTCACCCACCTGCAGGTGCATCACCTCGGCGTCACCATTCTGGTGGTGGTGCTGACGGCGACGATCTTCTCGCTGCTGGGGTTTATCAACGCCGTATTTGCACGCAATTTCGATGACATCTCGATCATCCCGACCTTCGTGCTGACGCCGCTGACCTACCTGGGCGGGGTGTTCTACTCCATCACCTTGCTACCGCCGTTCTGGCAGACCGTGTCGCTGGCCAACCCGGTGCTGCACATGGTCAACGCCTTCCGCTACGGCATCCTGGGCGTGTCGGATATCAAGATCAGCGTGGCGATCACCTTCATGCTGGTGGCGACGGTGGTGTTGTATATCGGTTGCGCGAAGCTGCTGGTGAGCGGGCGCGGGATGCGTACCTGATAAAGCGCGGTCAAAAAATGTGGGAGGGGGCTTGCCCCCTCCCACATTTGGTTTTGTTTCAGGTCTTCAGGCCTGCAGAGCCAGCTCGATCAGCGCGTGCAGTTCTTCAACCGTCAGCGGCGCGCTTGAGAACAGAATACGAAACACCGTCGGTGCTGCCAGCAGATTGATCAAGTGGTCCACGCTTGGTGGCGACTGGTGCGGATAACGGTCGACAATCGCCTGAAGCTGCCCACTCAAGATGCTCACGCAGTAGCCCGGCGTCCCCCTGCATTGCAGGTCGCGCATCATGTTGCGGCCCGGCTCCGAACTCATCTCATCCAGGTATTGCTCGGCCCATGCCCGCAAGTCGCCACGCAGGCTGCCGGTGTTGGCGGGCTCGCTGTCGGGGCGCATACGCGCCAGGGCCACATCCGCGAGCAGCACCGAGAGGTCGCCCCAGCGCCGGTAGATAGTCGAGGGCGTTACGCCTGCGCGCGCGGCAATCATCGGCACCGTGACACTGGAGCGCTCATGGGTTTCGAGCAATTCACGCACGGCCGAGTGGACCGATTCCTGTACCCGGGCACTGCGGCCCCCCGGGCGGAGGCCTTCTTTTATCGCCATGTTGCGACCTTAACACAAAGAATTTGCTTTAAGCGCCGGCGGGTAGCACACTCCGCAAAAGCAAAGTATTAGCTTTAGCGGAGCGTGCCCATGTCCAGCCTCACTTCTCATCGTTCCAGCCTGGTGTTCCTCGCGGTCACGTTGCTGACGTTTCTCGCCGCTTCCAGTGCGCCGACACCGTTGTACCACCTGTATCAGGAGGGCCTGCATTTTTCGGCGGGCACGCTCACGCTGATCTTTGGCGTGTACGCCTTGAGCCTGTTGGCGGCGCTGTTGACCGTGGGCTCGCTGTCGGACCACCTGGGACGCAGGCCCGTGATTTTTACGGCATTGGTCCTGAATATGTTGGCGATGCTGCTGTTTATCAATGAAGACAGTGTGGCCTGGCTGATCGCAGCGCGTACCGTACAGGGGTTTGCCACCGGCATGGCCACGGCGGTGCTGGGCGCGGCCTTGCTCGACACCGACCGCCAGCAGGGCCCGCTGGTCAACAGCGTGGCACCTCTGCTGGGCATGGCGTGCGGTGCGATGGGCAGCAGTGTGCTGGCGGAGTTCGCGCCACTGCCGACGCAGTTGATCTACTGGACGCTGCTGGCGCTGATGCTGATGCAGGCGCTGTATGTGTGGCGCCTGCCGGAAACCGTTGATCGTATTCCCGGTGCACTGGCCTCGCTGCGCCCCACGCTGCATGTGCCGCCCCAGGCGCGTCGCGCGTTGTGGCTGTCTTTGCCGGTGGACGTGGCGGTGTGGGCGATGGGGGGCTTTTACTTGTCCCTGGCGCCGTCGCTGGTACGGGCGGCGACAGGCTCTACATCGAACCTTATCGGTGGCGGCCTGGTGGCGGTGCTGACGTTGAGCGGGGCGCTGATGATCTTCACCCTGCGCAATCGCCCGGCCAGCAAGGTGCTGCGCCTGGGCGCGACGCTGCTGGCGGTGGGGGTGGCGCTGATCCTTACGGCGGTGCACAGCGCCAGCCTGCTGCTGTTTTTTATCGCCACATTGATCGCCGGCAGCGGCTTTGGCGCCGGCTTTCTCGGCGCATTGCGCAGTGTGGTGCCGCTGGCTTTGCCCCATGAACGGGCAGGCTTGATGTCGGCATTCTATGTGCTGAGTTATTTGGCGTTTTGCTTGCCTTCGCTGCTGGCGGGCAACCTGATTCGCCGCTTTGGCCTGATCGTCACCACCGACGGTTACGGCGCCGTACTGATCCTGCTGGCCCTCGGGGCGTTGGTCGCCTTGCTGCTGCAGGATTCGGCAAAATCCAAGGCGGCCTGCATATCTGTAAAGTAGATAACAGTTAGAGATATTACCCGTTATATAGATATTCGATCAGGTTCTACCATGGCCTCAACCTCATGCGAGGAAGAGGATTGCCATCATGAACTGCTCGACGACCATCAGCTACAAACCCTTCAGTCACCTGACCCGGCCTCGGGAAGTGATTCGCCAATTCACCCCCAACTGGTTCGCCGCGACCATGGGCACCGGGGTGCTGGCGCTGGCCCTGGCGCAATGGCCGGTCAACCTGCCAGGTGTGCAGGCCATTGCCGAAGCACTGTGGTGGTTCACCATTGGCCTGTTCATTCTGTTCAGTGCCTTGTATACCGCGCGCTGGGTGATGTTTTTCCACGAGGCGCGGCGGATTTTCGGGCACTCCACGGTCTCGATGTTCTTCGGCACCATCCCCATGGGCCTGGCGACCATTCTCAATGGCTTGCTGCTGTTTGGCCTGCCGCGTTGGGGCGCCGATGTGATCCCGCTGGCCGAAGCCCTGTGGTGGCTGGATGTGGCGATGGCCCTGGCCTGCGGTGTGCTGATTCCCTTCATGATGTTCACCCGCCAGGAACACAGCATCGACCAGATGACTGCGGTCTGGCTGCTGCCGGTGGTGGCGGCCGAAGTCGCCGCAGCCAGCGGCGGCTTGCTCGCGCCGCACCTGGCGGACGCTCATTCGCAACTGGTGATGCTGGTGACCAGCTACGTGTTGTGGGCGTTTTCCCTGCCGGTGGCGTTCAGCATCCTGACCATCCTGATGTTGCGCATGGCCCTGCACAAACTGCCCCACGCCAACATGGCGGCGTCGAGCTGGCTGGCGTTGGGCCCGATCGGTACCGGTGCCCTGGGCATGTTGTTGCTGGGCGGCGATGCTCCGGCGATCTTTGCCGCCAATGGCTTGCCCGGCGTGGGTGAAATAGCCAATGGGCTCGGCCTGGTCGCAGGCATCACCCTGTGGGGCTTCGGCTTGTGGTGGATGCTGATCGCAGTATTGATCACCCTGCGTTACCTGCGCGGCGGTATCCCATTCAACCTCGGTTGGTGGGGCTTCACCTTCCCGTTGGGGGTGTACGCCCTGGCCACGCTGAAGCTGGCGAACCTGCTGCACCTGGGCTTCTTCAGCGCCTTCGGTAGCCTGCTGGTGGCGGCGTTGGCGCTGATGTGGCTGATCGTGGCCAAGCGCACTGTGCAGGGCGCCTACAAAGGCGAGCTTTTTGTTTCGCCGTGCATTGCAGGACTAGGGAATAAGTAAGCGGAGTTAGGTAAAGTCGTGGCCTGATAACTATTAGGCCACGCAGGAACACGGACGATGAGCCACCCCTCACAATTCACCTTGCTGCGCACACGGCGCTTCCTGCCGTTTTTCATCACCCAGTTGCTGGGCGCTTTCAACGACAACATCTTCAAGCAATCGCTGATCCTGGCGATTCTCTACAAGCTCACCATCGACGGTGACCGCAGCATTTGGGTCAACCTGTGCGCCTTGCTGTTTATCCTGCCGTTCTTCCTGTTTTCGGCGCTGGCCGGGCAGTTTGGCGAGAAATTCAACAAGGATGCGTTGATCCGTGCGATCAAGATCGGCGAGATCGTGATCATGGCCGTCGGTGCCACAGGCTTCCTGTTCAACCATTTGGAATTGATGCTGCTGGCGTTGTTTGCCATGGGTACCCACTCGGCGCTGTTCGGTCCGGTGAAGTACTCGATCATGCCCCAGGCCCTGCACGAAGATGAGCTGGTAGGTGGCAACGGCCTGGTGGAGATGGGCACGTTCCTGGCCATCCTGGCCGGCACCATTGGCGCCGGGATCATGATGTCGTCCACCCATTACGCGCCGATCGTGGCGGTGGCGATTGTCGGCGTGGCGGTGCTGGGTTACCTGGCCAGCCGCAGCATTCCACGGGCGGCCGCATCCACGCCGCAACTGCGCCTGGACTGGAATATCTTCACCCAGTCCTGGGCCACGCTGCGCATGGGCCTGGGGCAGACGCCCGCGGTGTCGCGCTCGATTGTCGGTAACTCGTGGTTCTGGTTTGTCGGCGCGATCTACCTGACGCAGATCCCGGCCTACGCCAAGGAATGGTTGTACGGCGATGAAACCGTGGTCACCCTGATCCTCACGGTGTTCTCGGTGGGCATCGCCCTGGGCTCGATGCTCTGCGAAAAACTCTCCGGGCGTAAGGTGGAAATCGGCCTGGTGCCGTTTGGCTCGTTCGGCCTGACGGTGTTCGGCCTGCTGCTCTGGTGGCATTCCGGCGGTTTCCCGCAGAACGTCCAGGCCAACGACTGGCTCACGGTGCTCAGCTACGGCCAGGCCTGGTGGGTGTTGTTCGATATCCTTGGCCTGGGTGTGTTCGGCGGCTTCTATATCGTGCCGCTGTACGCGCTGATCCAGTCGCGTACCGCCGAGAACGAGCGGGCGCGGGTGATCGCCGCCAACAACATTCTCAATGCGCTGTTCATGGTGGTCTCGGCGATCGTGTCGATCCTGCTGCTGAGCGTGGCCAAGCTGTCGATCCCGGAGTTGTTCCTGGTGGTGTCGCTGCTCAACATCGCGGTCAACGCCTACATCTTCAGGATCGTCCCCGAGTTCACCATGCGCTTCATGATCTGGCTGCTCAGCCACTCCATGTACCGCGTGGAGCATCGCAACCTTGACGCTATCCCTGATGAAGGCGCGGCGTTGCTGGTGTGCAATCACGTGTCGTTTGTCGATGCGTTGTTGATCGGTGGCGCGGTGCGTCGGCCGATTCGCTTTGTCATGTACTACAAGATCTACCGTTTGCCGGTGCTGAACTTTATCTTCCGCACCGCCGGGGCGATTCCGATTGCCGGGCGCAATGAAGACATCCAGATCTACGAAAAGGCCTTCACGCGCATTGCCCAGTACCTGAAGGACGGGGAGTTGGTGTGTATCTTCCCGGAAGGCAAATTGACGGCGGATGGCGAGATGAATGAGTTCCGTGGTGGGGTGACGCGCATCCTGGAAGAGACACCGGTGCCAGTGATTCCGATGGCGTTGCAGGGGCTGTGGGGGAGTTTCTTCAGCCGCGATCCGCACAAGGGCTTCTTTCATCGGATCTGGTCGCGGGTGGTATTGGTGGCGGGTGAGCCTGTTGCCGTGGAGGCGGCTACGCCTGCGCAGTTGCAGGCGGTGGTGGGTGTTTTGCGGGGGAGTGTCAGGTAGTTCTGTGCTGGATGTACCGGACTCATCGGGGGCTTGCCCCCGATGGCGGTAGCGGCCTAAGCGCTGATCTTAAGCCCAACAAGCCCGCAAATGATCAACGCCACACTGGCCAATCGAAACAACGCCATGGACTCCCCGAACAGGACAATCCCGGCAATCACGGTGCCCACCGCGCCCACACCGGTCCAGATGGCATAGGCGGTGCCCAGGGGCAGTTCCTTCATGGCCAGCCCCAGCAGGCCGAGGCTGATGGCCATGGCGGCAATCGTCAGGGCGGTGGGCAGTGGCTTGCTGAAACCGTCGGTGTACTTCAGGCCGACGGCCCAGCCGACTTCGAACAGACCGGCAAAAAACAGAATGATCCAGGACATGATGACCTCGCTTCCATAGGCGGGGTCGTCCCCGGATTGTGCGCCTCGACAGCGTCGCGAGGTCGTCCCCGCGAAGCCCGGTAGAGTGCCGAAAATTGATCATGCGATCAAGTTTGCGGCGTGTTCTCCAGTACGCGGCGGTCTTCCTTCTCGCTCATGCGGCGGAAATACGTCGACAGCAATGCCCCGGAAATATTGTGCCAGACACTGAACAACGCACTGGGCACTGCCGCCAACGGCGAAAAGTGCGCGCTGGCCAAGGCGGCGCCCAGCCCTGAGTTCTGCATGCCCACTTCCAGTGCCAACGACTTGCGTTGGGCCAATGGTAGTTTGAACACACGGCCGGTGAAGTAGCCCAGCAGGTAGCCGAAGCTGTTGTGCAGCATCACCACAGCCATGATCAGCAGGCCCGATTCGGCAATTTTCGCCTGGCTGGCAGCCACTACCGCGGCGACGATGATCACAATGCTGACCACCGACACCAGGGGCAGCACGTCCACTGCATGGCGGACCCGCTCGCCGAGCACGCGTTGCGCGACCACGCCGAGCACGATCGGCAGCAGCACCACTTGCAGGATCGACCAGAACAACTCCATGAACGACACCGGCAACCAGGCCGAGGCCAACAGCCAGATCAGCGCCGGGGTGAGCAGCGGGGCGAGGAGGGTGGTGACGGCAGCGATGGCCACCGACAGCGCCAGGTCGCCACGGGCCAGCCAGGTCATCACGTTGGACGAGGTGCCGCTTGGGCAGCAACCGACCAGGATCACGCCGACGGCAATTTCCGGCGGCAGGTGAAAGGCCTGGCACAGCAGCCACGCCACCCCCGGCATGATCACGAAATGCGCGACCACGCCCAGGGCCACGCGCCACGGGTGGCGAGCGACTTCGGCGAAGTCTTCAAGTTTGAGGGTCAGCCCCATGCCGAACATCACCAGGCCCAGCAGCGGGACGATGGCGCTTTTCAGGCCGATGAACCAGCTGGGCTCGAGGAACGCGACAACGGCGAAGATCAGCACCCAGTAGGCGAAGGTATTGCCGACGAAGCGGCTCAAGGCGGCGAGTGCGCGCATGGGGGTGTCCTTGTTGTTAGATGCTTGAAGTGCAACTGCGATCAACTGTGGGAGGGGCCCCTCCCACAATTTGATCTTCAAACGGCTTAGATACCTTGCGGGGTTTCTTCGCCGCCGAGGGCTTCGATCAACGCCGGCAGGAAGTCGCCGAAGGTCAGCATCATCAGCGTGAAGCTGGCGTCCAGCTGACCCAGGGCCTCTTCGCCACCGTCCTGTTCCGCCTGGTCTTGCAGCAGGTCTTCGAACTTCAGGCGCTTGACGGTCATCTTGTCGTCAAGCATGAAGGACAGCTTGTCCTGCCAGGCCAGGGACAGTTGGGTCACGACTTTGCCGGTGGTCAGGTGCAGCTGGATTTCTTCGCCGGTCAGGTCCTGACGCTTGCAACGTACGATGCCGCCGTCTTCGTGGGTGTCGCGCAGTTCGCATTCGTCGAGGACGAAGAAGTCATCGGCCGGTTTCTGGGTGGTGACCCAGTCGGTCATGATGGCGGTGGGCGCGGTTTTCACGGTGAGTGGGCGCACCGGCAGGGTGCCGATCACTTCACGCAGGGTGGAGAGCAGGTCTTCGGCGCGTTTCGGGCTGGCCGAGTTCACCAGGATCAGGCCTTGCTTCGGCGCGATGGCGGCAAAGGTCGACGAGCGGCGAATAAAAGCGCGGGGCAGGAAGGCCTGGATGATTTCATCCTTGATCTGGTCGCGTTCCTTTTTATAGACCTTGCGCATTTGCTCGGCCTCGATCTCTTCGACTTTCTCTTTCAGTGCGTCACGCACCACGCTACCCGGCAGGATGCGTTCTTCCTTGCGGGCGGCGATCAGCAGGAAGTCACCGCTGACGTGAACCAGGGGAGCGTCTTCACCTTTACCGAACGGTGCGACGAAACCGTAGGTGGTCAACTCCTGGCTGGCACAAGGGCGCGCCAGTTTGGTGGCCATGGCCGCTTCCAACGCCTCGGCATCAACAGGCAGATCTTGGGTCAGGCGATAGATAAGCAGGTTCTTGAACCACATGGGGTGAGTCTCTCCTTTATACAAAGGGGGGCATTATTCTCTTGATAGCGCCCCAGGCCAACCCTGCCTAAGCCATTGGAAGGCCTCAAAAAAAAGATTTAAGAAAGTGCTTGCCAGACATAAGGTCGCTCCGTAGAATGCGCGCCACACCGAGACGAAGGGTGATTAGCTCAGCTGGGAGAGCATCTGCCTTACAAGCAGAGGGTCGGCGGTTCGATCCCGTCATCACCCACCATTCGCTTCATGTGTTACGCGCAGCGGTAGTTCAGTCGGTTAGAATACCGGCCTGTCACGCCGGGGGTCGCGGGTTCGAGTCCCGTCCGCTGCGCCATATTCGGTAGCCTGGAACGCTGAACGCCAGGTCACCACAGAAAGCCCGCCTGATCGCGGGCTTTTTGCTGTCCGGAATATGGCAAAAAATCGTGCGCTGAACTTTTTTTGAATAAATTGCATTTAAATCAAGACATTACGATTTTTTGGTGTATGATGCGCCCACACCGAAACGAAGGGTGATTAGCTCAGCTGGGAGAGCATCTGCCTTACAAGCAGAGGGTCGGCGGTTCGATCCCGTCATCACCCACCATTCGCTTCACGTGTTACGCGCAGCGGTAGTTCAGTCGGTTAGAATACCGGCCTGTCACGCCGGGGGTCGCGGGTTCGAGTCCCGTCCGCTGCGCCATATTCGGTCACCTGGCCCACTGAACGCCAGGTCACCACAGAAAGCCCGCTCAATGAGCGGGCTTTTTTTTGCCTGCGATTTGACCTTTCTGCGCCTTGCCGTCGCCCTGACGCTACCTGACCTTTTTCTTGCGTGGCTGGCGCGTGGCCAAGTGCTCGAAGCAAAAAGACGCAGTGCCGAACACGGCGATTATGGTCAGGACGATCATGCCTAGGGTTGAGCTTTCCACGATGGGCTTCCTACGTGATGGAGTAGGCGTCCACGGTAGAGTTACGACGAAAGCGCCTCAATAGACCCGACGCAATCCTTACGACGCCGGGCCCGTTGTTACGCAGTCTTTACGGGGCGTTGCGGCTGTGGCGGTAATCGCTGACCGCTTCATACACCGCCTTGCGCAAGCGATTGATGCCGCCGATGGGGCGGTGCTCGGTCACGCCAAACCATGGGTTGAACGACTGGTTGTCACACGCCAGGTTCTGCTCGGGCGTATCGAAGTCCTGGGCCGGGATCCGCACCTTGGCTACGCTCTCGTAGGGCGCATCGCTCTCCTTCCACTCGATGCTGGTGTCTTCGATCGGCATGAACTTCTGCGGGTTCTGCCGCTGGATCTGCAACACGAAACATGCCGGCACGCGGTCGGTGGACAGCTGCTGGCTCAAGGCGCTGCGCAGGAAGTTCGGCAGGTCCTGGTTCTGCTTGGGCAGGGCGTATTCCGGGCAGCTCTGTGGGTCGGGCGCCACACGGAACTTGGCATTGGCCGCGCCGAACTTGTAGGGCGATACCGAAAAATAGGTGGTCTGCGTCGGGCTGGCCGGTGCGGGTGCCAGGGTTGCCAGGGCGATAAACAGGTGACGCACCTGCCAGCTGCGCGGGTCGGCCTTGGGGAAGAACGCCAGGACTTTCTTGCCATCCGCCTGGGCGCCGATGTTCTGCGCGTACTCCGCCACATCGCTGACAAAGAAATTCGGGTGGCTGAACATCACGAAGTCCTGTTCCGTGCGGGCCTGCTGGTCGGCGAGCAATTGTTTGCCCGGCACGTCCAGCAACTTGAGCGCCATGCCCCGGGCATCGCGGATGCTGTCGAACTGCGGGTAGGCGTTGCCGTTGGACAAGCGCATCATGGCCTGCCAGGTCTTGCCTGGTTCGGCAAATACACCCTGGCGCAACGCCGGGTCGAGATCGGCCAGCACACTGACTTCGGCTTTCACGCAACCATGGGCCTTGGCGTGGGCATCGCGCAGGTAGCGCGTGCCTTCGCGATGCTGGTCAACGATGCGCACGGCGGTCTGGATAATGCCCTGGGTCATTGCCGCTTCACCCGCAGGGATCTGCTCGTCCGGCGACACCGGTCCGCTGTGCTGCCAGGCAAACCACGCCGTGCTCGCCAGCCAGCCGAGCAGGCCCAGGCCCACCAGCCACAACAGGGTCTTGCCGAGAAACCGGCCAAGGCGCAGCCACAGGCGGGCGAGCAGGGAAGGTTGGTCGTATCGAGATCGGATCATCATGGCAGTTGTTGCTCCAGCGGGCCGCCCAGCACTTTGAGGTATTCCAGCAGTGCCCAGCGTTCCTGCGGCAGTAAGCTGCGGCCGATAACGCCATTGCCACGCTTGCCGGCACGGAATTCGTGGCCGCTGTTGTGGTTGCCGGTGAGTTTGGTATCGAACAGGAAGGCATTCTTGAACGCTGCGGTCTCAAAGCCCAGGTGACGCGGGTCGTAGTTGAAGGTGCCTTTATAGAAGGTGGTGCTGCGTTCATCCTGAGGCGAGAGCAACTGGTAGATCGTCGGCACCGAGCCGTTGTGCAGGAACGGCGGGGTCGCCCATACACCGGCCAGCGGGCGGGCCTTGTAGGCACGCAACTCGCGCACGCCAATGGGCAGGCCGTAGCCATCCAGGCGCGGGCGCTCGGCCGGGGTGACGCCGGCGGCGCGGTAGGCGTGGTCTTCGACGAAGGCGGTGACGTAGGCCAGGCCCTTGGCCACGGACATTTTCTTCAGGTCCAGCGGCTCGGTGGGGGTGGGGTGCAGTTCGACATTGAGCTTGGCCAGTTCCGCCGGGTCCCACTGCAGGGCGCTGAGGTCATAGCGCTGGTCGGCAATGTTGCTGGCGGTACCGGGGTCGGTGCCGATGTACGCCACCGGCAGCATTTTCAGCTGCTGCACCGGGCGGCCATGTTCCTCGGTGACGGCCGGCACATGGCAGCCGGCGCAGTTCTCGGCGAACAGCGCGCGGCCCTGGGCGGCGAGGGGCTTGTCGACGGGGCCGAACAAGTCCTCGGGCCAGGTCGGTGGTTTGAGGCGTTGCAGGGTTTCTTCGATCCGGTTGAGGTCACGCACCCTGACGCTCGACGGGTAGCGCGCATCGCCCTGAAGCGGTTGGCCGGCGGCGTCGAAAAAGCTCAACGTTGCGCCTACACCGAGGGCTTCACCGATATTACGCGCCATGGGTTGCTGGGCCGAGCCGTTCCATTGCACCCAGTCGAAGGTCCAGATGTCCCACAGCTGCGGGTAGTCCACCGGCGCATTGGCGACGCGGTAGTTGTCTGGCGAAATGGCATCGCCAAAGCTGGCATTGGCGATCCGGCCAAAGGCGTCGGTGCGGCCCGGGCCTTCTTCGGTGGGGTAGAGGCCGCGGTGGGTGTCGTTCCAGGCGACCTTGAGGAACTGGTTCAGCGACTGTTTGAAGTCCTCGCGCAACTGGCTGTGCTCGGCGTCGTAGCGATCCCCCAGCACCTGGCGGGCAAACCGCTCGAATTTCCAGGGGTTGTAGTAGGTGGCGGCGAGGCTGGCGACCAGGGCCTGGCCGAAACTGCCACCGCGCAAGGTGGGTACGCTGGAAGGCAGTACGTGTTGGGCCGAGCCGCCGTCGATACGCAGGGCCTGGCCCTTGAAGTGCAATTCGCCGGTATGGCAGGCGGCACAGGTAATATCCAGGTACTCGACGTTGCTGTCGGCGTTTTTGTGCCGGGCGAAGCCCACGGGCAGGTTGCCGGGGTTTTGCGTGGTGGGTACCTGCTTGGGGTCCACCAGGAAACCGAAGCGCGCCAGGTACTCCGGCGTGGCAAAACGCCGCTCGGAGAACGGCAGTTCCAGGGCGGTGAACCAGTTGTAGTGCAGGCCTTTTACTTGGGTGCCCTGGGGCGTGAAGTAATAGGTCTGGCGGTCGGCGGCGCTCCATTGGTCCTGGTAGTGCACCTGTTCCACCGGCACGTAGTCGGGCAGCCTGGGGTTGACGGTGTAGTACAGCACCACGGCCAGGATCAGGCCCAGCGCGATGAGTATCAGCAGTAAAACACGGGAAAAAATGCGCAAGATGGCTATCCTTGTCTCGGCCTTGTCGAGTGGTCGCGTTGTTATGCCACTACGCCACGGGTGCGGCAAGTGGCCATGAGTCAGATGAGAGGCGGTCCCGCGATCCGTCGCGGGCTCCCATAATGAATGAAAATGCTTTTAAACACGTGAACTTATCGGAAGTTTCCTGCTCACATGCCGGTAGCCATTGGTCGTGGCCGCCTGATAAGCTCGCGACTTTATTCGAATGCCCTTTTGGCGCATGAACAAGGAAATAGCATGAAACAGCATCGGTTGGCGGCGGCGGTGGCCCTGGTTAGCCTGGTACTTGCGGGTTGTGATTCGCAGACCAGCGTAGAGCTGAAAACCCCGGCGCAGAAAGCTTCCTACGGCATCGGCCTGAACATGGGCAAAAGCCTTGCCCAGGAAGGCATGGATGACCTGGATTCCAAAGCGGTAGCCCAGGGCATCGAAGATGCCGTCGGCAAGAAAGAGCAGAAGCTCAAAGACGACGAACTGGTTGAAGCGTTTGCCGCACTGCAGAAGCGTGCTGAAGAACGCATGACCAAAATGAGCGAAGAGTCGGCAGCCGCCGGCAAGAAATTCCTCGAAGACAACGCCAAGAAAGACGGCGTAGTCACCACCGCTTCCGGCCTGCAGTACAAGATCACCAAGAAAGCCGACGGCCCACAGCCTAAGCCGACTGACGTGGTGACTGTTCACTACACCGGCAAGCTCACCAACGGCACCACCTTTGACAGCTCCGTGGATCGCGGCAGCCCGATTGACCTGCCGGTCAGCGGCGTGATTCCTGGTTGGGTCGAAGGCCTGCAACTGATGCACGTTGGCGAGAAGGTCGAGTTGTACATCCCGTCCGACCTGGCCTACGGCGCCCAGAGCCCGAGCCCGGCAATCCCGGCCAACTCGGTGCTGGTATTCGACCTGGAACTGCTGGCCATCAAGGACCCAGCCAAGGCTGAAGCCCCTGCTGCACCTGCCGCCAAGAAGTAATCGGCGCTTGAACACACAACGCCCCGTCTTGACGGGGCGTTGTTGTTTTCGGGGTTTTCAAATCAGTACCTGTAGACATCCGATCGAACGCCCGTACGCTGTAACAGTCTGATGTAAGGCTCGAGTACGGGTATCGGCACATCTGCGCCAAGTCAATGAATTCTTGGGTTTTTTTGATGTGCGCAAAAAACGCCCGATCTGACTGGAAGCCTTGTAGACCGTGGCTTTCAGCCGGTAAAACAGGCTCTGTTCACAAGGTTATCCACAATTTGTGTGGATAACCTTTCTGTTTGATGGAACTGGAGTGACAGATGAAACCACCCTTCAATTTCACCCGTTTCCTGCCCATGGCTGCACGCTTGCTGGGCCGTGGACGTTTGCCGACCCTGCTGTTCGCTGTCGCCGCCAAAGGCTCCAGCCAGGGCAACCGCCTGGGTAAGCTCAAGGATGATCTCAAGTTGCTTCAATCCCTGTGCCTGGCCTACTGGCGTGGCGAGTACCGGGCCATCAGCCCCAAGGCACTGATCTCTGTGGTGGCGGGGTTGATGTATTTCCTCAGCCCGATTGATGCGATCCCGGACTTTATCCCCATGTTCGGCATGCTCGACGACATCGCGGTACTGGCGTGGGTCATGAAGACCCTGGAAGGCGAACTGAGCGCGTTTCGCGCCTGGCGTGACGCACAGCGCCCGGAAAAACTCGCGGTGGTTGAGCGTTTGCCTGCCACCCCGGCCTTGCTGGCCAAGGAAAACCCGCAAAAAAACGGATGACGTGGCTATCCCCCTGCGACCTTTGTGGCTGTTAGGATTACACTCCTAAGGAAAGAGCTTACTCAGTAAGTGCAGTTATCCTACGGGGCGGTCATGGATATTCAGATAATTTCACGCAATGGCGAACCCGAGTACGCGGTGTTGCCATGGGATCAGTACCAGGCGCTGCTAAAAGCCGCCGGTCAGCAACAGCCTTCACCGACGCCTTCTCCTACTGCACACGCCGCACCTGACCAGGATTTGCGCCCGCTCGCAGACCTGCGCGGCTTGCGTGAAGCCAAGGGCCTGGCGATTGAAGCGTTGGCCCGCACCGTGGGCATCAGCCCCTCGTATCTCGGATTGATCGAAAGTGGTGAACGTCAGCCGGATGCCGCAATCCGCCGCAGCCTGGCCTGGGAATTGGGCGTTACAGGGTGGAGGGATGAATCTTGAGCCTACGTATCAGTCGTCAACATTGGGATGGGTTACTTAACGAACTGGACCAGGCGCGCCGCCAGCGCCATCTGCTGACCTACCGGGCACTGTTGGAGCGCCTGCAGTTTCCGACGCCGGCGATGCAAACCCTGGCCGCTGCCCTGGAGCACCTGGCGGCGCTGGACGCCAAGGCCGAGCAACCGTTGCGCAGCTCCCTGGTGATCAGCCAGGGCGCCAGTCGCCTGCCGCGTACCGGGTTCTTTGAATGTGTGGAGCGCCTGGGGCGTTTCAGCGGGCCGTCCGATGGTGTGGCCGCCGCCTCCTGGCATGCCTCGGAAGTGGTGCGGGTGTTCGAATACGAGTATCCGGAGTCTGCCGAGGCTTAAAGTGCCTGGGGCAACATGTCCATGCTGTCGATCACGTGAATACTGTAGCCGGTCATATCCTTGGCATGGTGCTTGGCCTGCGAGGCCAGTTCCGCCAACTGGCTGGCATCGAGTTGTCCACAGGCCTGTGGATACAAATGCACCACCCCGATCGACAATGACAGCAACGCAAACTCCTGGCGTACGCCCTGGCGGTTCAGCGCCACGAAGCAGCCGGCGTCGAGGTGCTCGGCGCGGTAGAAGCGCCGGCACTGGGTATGGAAATCGTCCAGCAGCTGGTTGAGCCGCTTGCGCCAATCCTGTGGCCCCAATACCAGCAGAAAGTCATCGCCACCGATGTGCCCGACAAAGTCGCGGCTGGGGTCGACCCGGTCGTTCAGGCACTGCGCCAGGCACAGCAACACCTCATCCCCACGTCCGTAGCCGTAGATGTCGTTGAACGGCTTGAAGCTGTCGATATCCACGTAGCAGATCACCGATTCCCGCTGTTGCTGCAACAGTCGCGTCAGGCACTGCTGGATCGGCACGTTGCCGGGCAGCAGGGTCAGCGGGTTGGCATAGCGCGCCTGCTGGATTTTCAGTTCGGTGATCAGCTTGAGTACATCGATTACCCGGCCCAGGCCGAGGTAATCGCCATTGAGGGTGATAATGAAATCTTCTTCGATACGTTGCCGTGCGCGGCTGGTCAGCAGGCGGCTGACCTGTTGCAGCGACTGGCTCAACTCCACCGCCAGAAAATCCGTACTCATCAGCCGGCTGATGGGCTTGCGCGCAAACAGGTCGGTGGCAAACGGCTTGAGCAGCGCATCGGAGAGTGAATGCCGGTGCACGATCCCTACCGGGTGGCCGCGTCCATCCAGCACCGCCAGGGAGTTAAGGTTAGCCTGGCGGCGGAACGCCTCCAACACCTGGGCGGTGGCGGTGTCCTGATCGACCGCCGGTTGTTCGCTGAGCAGGGCGCTGAGGTCGCCGGCTTCTTCGCTGAGGGCCACATTGGCCTGGTCGGGCTTGGGCAGCATCTGGCGCGCTTCCTGTGGCGGCTGCTCCTGTGGACGGCAGAGCAGGTAACCCTGGACCAGGTCGACGCCCATCTCGGTCAATACCGCCAGCTCTTCCGGCAATTCGATGCCCTCGGCGATCACCTGGGCCCGTGAGGCCCTGGCGATCTGCAGGATAGAGCCGACAAACTCACGCTTGAGCGCATCCTGATGGATACCGTCGATAAAGTGCCGGTCGATCTTCACGTAATCCGGGCGCAGCTCCGACCACAAGCGCAGGCTGGAATAGCCGGCACCCAAGTCATCCAAGGCAATCGAAAAGCCCATGTTGCGGTAATGGTGCAGGGCGGTTTGCAGCAGGTCGAAATCGTCGGTGGGGGTCTGCTCGGTGAGTTCGATCACCACCTGGCTCGGCGGAATGCCGAAGTCGCGCAGCAATTGCAGGGTGCGGCCCGGTTGATGAGCGGTCTCCATCAAGGATTCGGGCGAGACATTCAGGAACAGCTTGCCCGGCAGCTTTTGCTCGCTGAAGCGGCGGCATGCGCTTTCGCGGCAGGCCATTTCCAGTTCGCTGAGGCGTCCGGCATGGCGCGCCACCGAGAACAGCGCGATGGGGGAGTGCAGCGGGCTGTTCGACGGGCCGCGGCTGAGGGCCTCGTAGCCGAGGATGCGCCGTTCCGACAGACAGATGATCGGTTGGAACAGGCTGTGCAAACTGCCTTGAGCCAGGATAGAGCCCAATGCACTCAGCTGTTCGGTCATGGTCATGGCGATCTCGATCGAAAAAAAAGGACCGTGGGCGTTACGCCGACGGTCCTTCATTTCACGACAGAATGATGTCTATATGATGACACTTCAGGGAGCGATCACATTAAATCGCCATCATTTACTGCTTGGCCACCTGTTTGGTGATTTTCAGGTAGTCCAGCAGGATCCGGCCGCTCTCGGCCAGGTAAGCGTCGTCTTCCGGCTTGGTTTTATCCGCTTCGGTCGGCAGCGCATCCTCGTCTTCTTTCTTCAGCTCCTTGAGGGGTTCTTCGCCCTTGGCCTTGCGGCGGATGTTTTCCAAGGCGAGTTGCTTGTTTTCGATGTCGGAGTGCTGTGCACGACGGTCCACTTCATTGAGGCTGACGGTTTTTTCTTCCATCAACTTCTTGGCCAGGGCCAGCTTGTCGCGGATGAACACAAACTCGGCATCCTTGGCGGAGCGGGTATCGTGGTCAGCCTTCAACTGCGCGAGGAATGGCTTGAACGGGTCCGAGGCCGGCTTGATTGCAGGACGGATGGTGTCCCACGGCATGGCTTCCGGCAGGGCGCTTTCGCCGATTTCCTTGGTGTCGATGATCGACGGGAAATCGATGTCCGGCAGTACGCCCTGATGCTGGGTGCTTTGCCCGGACACCCGGTAGAACTTGGCCAGCGTCAGCTTGAGCTCGCCATGGTTCAGCGGCTGGATGGTCTGCACGGTGCCTTTGCCGAAGGTCTGGCCGCCGATGATCAATGCACGGTGATAGTCCTGCATGGCGCCGGCGAAAATCTCCGAAGCCGAAGCCGACAGGCGGTTGACCAGCAACGCCATCGGGCCTTTGTAGAAGGCACCCGGGTTCTCGTCTTCGAGCACGTCGACACGGCCGTCAGCGTTGCGTACCAACACGGTCGGGCCCTTGTCGATAAACAGGCTGGTCAGCTCGGTGGCTTCCTGCAGGGAACCGCCGCCGTTGTTGCGCAGGTCGATGACCACGCCGTCGACTTTTTCCTTCTGCAGCTCGGTAAGGATTTTCTTCACGTCGCGGGTGGTGGACTTGTAGTCCGGGTCACCGGCACGGAAGGCCTTGAAGTCCAGGTAGAAGGCCGGGATTTCAATCACGCCCAGCTTGTAGTCCTTGCCATCCTGCTTGAGGTTGAGGACTTTCTTCTGCACGGCCTGGTCTTCGAGCTTCACCGCTTCACGGGTGATGGACACGATCTTGCTGGTCTGGTCGTTCGGTGCATTGGTGTGCGGAATCACTTCCAGGCGCACCACGCTGCCTTTCGGCCCGCGGATCAGCTTGACCACTTCGTCCAGGCGCCAGCCGACCACATCGACCATCTCTTTGTCGGCCTGGGCCACACCGATGATCTTGTCGGCAGGCGCCACCTGCTTGGTCTTGTCTGCCGGACCGGCCGGCACCAGACGCACGATCTTCACCTGGTCATTGTCGCTTTGCAGGACGGCACCGATGCCTTCCAGGGACAGACTCATGTTGATATCGAAATTTTCCGCGTTATCTGGAGACAGATAATTGGTGTGCGGATCGTAGGACATCGCAAAGGTGTTGATGTAGGCCTGGAAGATATCTTCGGCACGGGTCTGGTCCAGGCGCGCCAGTTGATTCTTGTAGCGCTTGGTCAACAGCTCCTGGATGGCCTTGGGCTCTTTGCCGGCGATCTTCAGGCGCAGCACTTCGTCCTTGACGCGTTTGCGCCAGAGGTCGTCGAGGGCGGCGGTGCTGGTCAGCCAAGGCGCGTCCTTGCGGTCCACCAGAAGGGTTTCCTTCTGGGTGAAGTCGAGCTTGTCGACACCCTTGTCCAACTCACCCAAGGCGAAGTCCAGACGCGCTTTCACGCGATCCAGATAGCGCTTGTAGATGGTGAAGCCGGGCTGCAGGTCGCCGCTCTTGAGGAAGTCGTCGAACTGCGTCTTCCACTTGTCGAACTCAGCGATATCGCTGGCCAGGAAGTAGCTGCGCGACGGATCCAGCAGCTTGAGGTAGCTGTCGTAGATGATCACCGAGCGCGCGTCGTCCAGCGGCGGCTTGCTGTAGTGATGACGCTTGAGCAACTCGACGACGTTAAGGCTGGCAATCACCTCATCGCGGTCCGGCTGAAGGTTGTCCCAGCTGTTGGCTGCGAACGTATTGGTCGACATCGACGCGAAGCCGATACCAATGAAAAGAGCGAGGGCGGTGCTGGGGAACAGATGCTTCATGCTGATTCGACGCGGGGGCAATTGATAACGCATATTAGGCCGTCTTTGAAGTTGCCGGTTCCATAGGGGCCGGTCGCATAATGCAAAAAGCCCGGCGCTACTGCTACGGGCTCAGTCCAGACTCACTATGGAGGCACTGTGAAAGCATTGCAAGGCGTTGAAGGTCATGTGGCGTGGTTGGACGAACCCAGTCCTACATGTGATGTAGGCCAAGTTCGCATTCGCGTGGCGGCTGCGGGCCTTAATCGCGCCGATTTATTGCAGCGTGCAGGGCTCTATCCGCCACCGCCTGGCGCCAGTGCTGTGCTGGGCCTGGAGTGTTCCGGGGTGATCAGCGAAGTGGGCCCGGGTTCGTCCTGGCAGGTGGGCGATCGCGTCTGTGCACTGCTGGCCGGTGGCGGCATGGCCGAAGAAGTGGTGGTGGATGCACGTCATGTGCTGCCGGTACCGGAAGGTCTGTCGCTGGTCGAAGCGGCGGCGCTGCCGGAGGTGTACAGCACCGCGTGGCTCAATCTGTTCCAACTGGCGGGCCTCAAGCCCGGTGAGAAAGTGTTGCTGCACGCCGGCGCCAGTGGCGTGGGCTCGGCGGCCATCCAGCTGTGCAAGGCATTTGGCAGCCCGTGCTGGGTCAGCGTCGGCTCGGCGCAGCGCCTGGCCTACTGTGAAGACCTGGGCGCCCAGGGCGGCGTAGTACGCACTGACGGTATCGAAGGGCTGCGGGATTTCGGGCCATTCGATGTGATCCTCGATCCGGTCGGCGGCAACTACGCCGCGCTGGACCTCAAGCTGCTGGCGCTGGACGGTCGCTGGGTGTTGATCGGCTTGATGGGCGGCCGCGAGGCGCAACTGGACCTGGCCCAGGTGCTGGCTAAGCGTGTGCAACTGCTGGGTTCGACCCTGCGCAGCCGTGACGATCAGTTCAAGGCCGACCTGTTCAGCGAGCTGAGCCAGCATGTATGGCCGTTGTTTGCCGAAGGTCGCCTGAGCCCGCAATTGGCCAGGACGTTCCCGATCAAGGATGCCGAGGCGGCGTTTGCCGAGTTGGCGACTAACCAGATTGCCGGGAAGCTGGTGTTGGTGATTGACGAAAGCCTGACCTGATCCCGGATTGGAATAGGGTCGATGTGGGAGGGGCGGTGCGACGCTTCGACTTACCCCTCCCACCTTTGATTGGATTTCAAGTCGGGATAGGCGGTGTCAGACCCAGTGGTGGATTGGCCAGCCGGATTTTTCGGCGTGGGCGCGCAATACCGGGTCGGGGTTCACCACCTGCGGGTGCTCCACCTTCAGCAACAACGGCAAGTCATTGCGCGAATCCGAATAGAAATACGCGCCGTCCAGCGATTCACCTTCCTGTTCCAGCCATTCCAGCAAGCGTGTGATCTTGCCTTCGCGGTAGGTCAGTACACCGACGGTACGGCCGCTGTACACGCCATGACTCACTTCCAGCTCAATCCCCAGCACCTCATCAATGCCGATACGCGCCGCGATCGGTTTCACCAGATGAGTCCCCGAGGCGGAGATCACCAGGATCCGGTCGCCGTTGGCGCGGTGGCGGGCGATGGTCCTGGTGGCGTCGCTGTAGATCAGCGGTTCAATCACATCCTCGACCCATGGCTCCACCAAATGCTCGATTTCCTCCGGGGTGCGGCCGATCATCGGTTCCAGGCTGAAGTCCATGAAGTCTTCCATGGCCAGCTCGCCGCGGCTGTAGGCGTCCATCAGCTCGTTGTTCCTGCCCATGAACGACGCCGGGTCGACCCAGCCCAGGCGGCCCATCTGTTCGCTCCAGAGGGTGGCGCAGTCGCCATGGATCAGGGTGTCGTCCAAATCAAAAATTACCAATGCCATCCGTTACGCTCTCTCAAGATTCACTGCTGCTCAGGCTACTTCACACAGCGCACTGGGGTCGATGGAAAGTGCCAGGCGCTGGCCGTCCGGGTGCAGATCGTCCGCCGAGCGGTTGAGCACGTCCACCACCAATTCCACGCCACGGGCTTCGATACGGTAGCGGATCACGTTGCCCAGCAGGCTGTGGCTGCGCACCATCGCGTCGAGTTCGCCGTTGCGGCTCAGTTCGATGGCCTCCGGGCGAATCGCGATGCGCCCGCTGATCGGACGTTGCAGCAGTTGGCTGGCCTTGTCGGCGTCCAGCAGGTTGTAGTTGCCGATGAAACCGGCAGCGAATACATCCACCGGTGCGGTGTAGAGGGTCTCGGCATCGCCGCTTTGCACGATCTTGCCCTGGTTCATCAGGAAGATCCGGTCCGACATGGTCAGGGCTTCTTCCTGGTCATGGGTTACGAAAATCGTGGTCAACCCCAGTTCGCGCTGGATCTGGCGAATCTGTTCGCGCAGGTGCTTGCGAATCCGTGCATCCAGCGCCGACAGCGGCTCATCCAGCAGCAACAGGCGCGGGCGGGTGACCAGGGAGCGGGCCAGGGCTACACGTTGGCACTGGCCGCCGGACATCTGGTGCGGGTAGCGGCCGGCCAGGTCCTTGAGTTCCACCAGTTGCAGCACTTCCTGCACGCGCTTGTGGCTGTCATCGGCGTTGACCTTTTGCATGCGCAGGCCGAAGGCGACGTTCTGTTCCACGGTCATGTTGGGGAACAGCGCATAGCTCTGGAACACCATGCCGATGTTGCGTTTCTGTGGGCTCAGCGGAACGATGTCCTGGCCGTCCAGCAGGATTTTCCCACTGTCCACCGCGGTCAGGCCGGCGATGCAGCGCAGCAGGGTGGACTTGCCGCAACCGGATGGGCCGAGCAGGGTGACGAACTCACCCTTGGCGATTTCGCAGTTGATATCACTGAACACCGGGGTGCCGGCGTAGCCTTTTTGCAGGTGTTGGACGCTGACGAAGCTCATTGGCTTTTGTCCTTGTTCAAGATATTGGCGGCCCAGGTCAGCACCAGCACAAAGAAGAAATAGGAAATCACGACGGCGCTGGTGAAGTGGCCGCTGCTGTTGCGCATGTTGTTCAGGTACACCTGCAGGGTTTCGTAGCGGGTGCCCACGAGGATATTGGCGAACACGAACTCACCGAACAGGAACGAGAACGACAGCAGCAGCGCCACCATCAGGCCTTTGCGCAGGTTGGGCAGCACCACGAAGATCGCGGCCTGCCAGGTGCTGGCGCCAAGCAGTTGCGAGGCGTCCATCAAGTCGCGCAGGTTGATGGCTTGCAGGTTGTTGGTGATCGCCCGGTACATGAATGGCAGCGCCACGGTGAAATAGCAGCCGATCAGGATCCACGGCGTGCCCACCATCGCCAACGGCCCGGAGCCGTACAGTTGCAGCAGGCCCACCGACGACACCACCGGCGGTACCGCGAAGGGCAGCAGGATCAGGATGTTCATCAAGGCGTCGAGCCTGGGAAAGTGGTAATGCACCACGAACAACAGCGGCAGAATCAACACCACCGACAGGATCAACGCACCCACGCACACCAGCAAGGATTGCCCGAAGGCCATCAGGAAGCGTGGGTCGCTCCACAGCTGCACATACCACTTCACCGTGAAGCCCGCCGGCAGAATGGTTGCCGACCAACTGCTGGCAATGGAGTATACGAAGGTGCCAATCAGCGGCAGCACCAGGATCGCGAACAACAGGTACACCACCACGCGGTGGTAGAGGGAGGCCGGGCCGGCTTCAGCGCGAGACATGGTAGCTCCTCTTGAGCAGCAGTTGATGGACCACGGTGACCACGGTCATCAGCGCCACCAGCACCACGGCCAGGGCGCTGGCCATGTTTGGATCGAGGGACACATCCCCCGACACCAGGCCGGCGATACGAATCGGCAGCACGTTGAAGTTCCCGGTGGTCAGGGCGTAGACCGTCGCGTAGGCACCCAGGGCATTGGCCAGCAGGATCACGAACGTGCCCAGCAGCGCCGGCGTGAGCACCGGCAGGCCGATGTGCCGCCAGAACTGCCAGCCATTGGCGCCGAGCAGGGCCGCCGACTCACGCCAGTCTTCACGCAGTGCGTCGAAGGCTGGGTAGAGCAGCAGCACGCCGAGGGGGATCTGGAAGTAGGTATAGAGGATGATCAGGCCGGTCTTGGAGTACAGGTTGAAGTCCTGAATGATCCCGGCTTGCTTGAGCATGATGGTGATGCTGCCGTTGAACCCCAGCAGGATGATGAACGCGAAGGCCAGGGGCACGCCGGCAAAGTTGCTGGTCATGTTGGCGAAGGCGGTGACGAAGTTGCGCAGCGGCGAATCCACCCGGCGCAGGGAGTAACTGCCCAGCGTGGCGATAATGATGCCGAAGATGCTCGAGTAGAAGCTGATCTCCAGGCTGAACTGGATGGCCTGCAGGTAGAACTTCGAACTGAAGATGCGCGTGAAGTTGTCCAGCCCCCAGCCGGTGTCTTCGGTCTGCAGGCTATTGATCAGCACCCATACCAGCGGGGCGATTTCGAACACGATAAAGAACAGCGCGAAAGGCACCAGGCACAGGAGGGCCAGCCATTTTCCGCGGGATATTGAACTCACTTCAGTAACTCCCGGCACACAGGTTTGTCGTGGGGTACGCCCAGCAGTTCGCAGACGGTGCCGCACAGCTCGGTCTGTTTCGGTGCGGCGTGGGTGTCCAGGCTGAAGGCATCGCCGAGGACGAACAGCGGCACTTCCCGTTCTTCCGGCAGCAGACCGTTATGGGAGCGGTCGTTGTTCATGCCGTGGTCGGCGGTCACCAGCACCTGGTAACCCGCATCCAGCCAGGCTTGCAGGTAGTCGGCCAGGATGATGTCGGCCGAGCGTGCACTGTTGCGGTACTGCGGTGTGTCGAGGCCGTGCTTGTGGCCGGCGTCGTCGATGTTCATCGGGTGCACCACCATAAAGTCCGGCGCGTGCTTGAGCCGCAGGCTGTCGGCGTCGGCGAACAGGTGGGAATCGGGGTAGTGGTCATTCCAGTAGAAATGCCCGTGCTGGATCGCCAGCGTCTTGTCGTCGGTATGACGATCCCGTGCGGCGAGAAAGGGCGTGCGGTTATACAACTCGCTGACCCAATGGTAAGCCGCCGCTGCGGTGGTAAGGCCGGCGTCGGTGGCGTAATGGAAAATGCTGCGCTGGTTGGACAGGCGCGAGACGTTGTTGTGGACAATGCCGCTGTGGATCGGTGGCACACCGGTAAGGATGCATTCGTACAGCGGGCGGGACAGGGCGGGCAGTTCACATTCCAGCTTGTAGAGGGCTGCGCGTCCTGCGCCGACATAGGCCTGCAAGTGTCCCATGGCGTGCCGGGCAACCTCGAAGTTAAGGCCGTCGAGCACGACAAGGATGACGGGGTGCTTCATGGGGGGCGACGCTCCGCAATGATTGACTTGGCTCAATTCCTCTGGAGGAACGGGGTCAAAAATGTGGGAAGGGGCTTGCCCCCGATAGCGGTGTGTCATTCAACGAATTTGTTAGCTGATCCACCGTCATCGGGGGCAAGCCCCCTCCCACATTGGATCTCCACTGGAGCTCCAATGTGGGATAAACCCTTACTTCATCTCTACGATGACCTGCTCGTTCCACAGTTGCGGCAGCTTCTTGGAAGTCGCTTCCCAGGCATCGGCATCCTTGATCGGCTGCGGGTTGGCCTTGGTGTATTGCTCGCCCGGGATCAGGTTCTTGGCGATGTCGGCCGGCAGCTTCAGGTCGGTTTCGGCACGGATCGGACGTGCGTTGCCACGCGCCAGGTTGAGTTGGCCGGCGTCGCTGAAGATGTATTCGCGGGTCAGCTTGGCGGCGTTCGGGTGCTTGGCGTATTTGTTGATGATGGTGGTGTAGCCGGATTTCACCGAACCGTCCGATGGGATCAGCACCACGTAGTCATCCGGGTTGGCCATCTTGGCTTTGTAGCTCAGGCCGTTGAAATCCCAGACGATACCCACTTCGACTTCGCCTTTTTCCATGGTGGCGATGGTCGGGTTGGACAGGCCGAGGCGACCTTGCTGGGCGATCTTGGTGAAGAATTGCAGGCCCGGGGCGATGTTCTTTTCATCGCCTTTATTGGCGATGGCGGCGGCGAGTACGGCGTTGGAGGCCTGGGCCGCAGTGCTCACGTCACCCACCGAGACTTTGTATTTGCCGGTTTGCAGGTCAGCCCAACTGGTAGGGACTTCGGAGCCGTGCAGCAGCTTCTTGTTGACGATGAACGCGATGGTGCCGGTGTAGGCCAGGGCCCAGTGACCGTCCTTGTCTTTCGCCCAATCCGGCACCGAAGCCCAGTTGGACGGCTTGTACGGCTGGGTGACTTCCTGCTTCACCGCGATCGGGCCGAAGGCGGCGCCTACGTCGCCGATGTCGGCGCTGGCGTTGTCTTTTTCGGCCTTGAACTTGGCGATTTCCTGGGCCGAACTCATGTCGGTGTCGATGTGCTTGAGGCCGTAGGTCTTGGCCAGGTCTTCCCAGGTGCCTTTCCAGTTGGCCCAGTCATCGGGCATGCCGACGCTGTTGACGGCACCTTCCGCCTTCGCGGCGGCCTCCAAGGTTTTTAGATCGGTATCAGCGGCCATGGCGGCGGTGCACATGGCAATGGTCGAGCCTAACAGTGATGCCAGGAAAAGCTGTTTCATCCGAAGCTCCTTTGGGCGTTTTCAACGCGGCGGTGTTTTCTACGGTGTTGTTGGTCTAGGTCAGAGCAATACCTGAGCCAATCTAGACGCGATGGATGACAGTTTCATGTCGATGTCGTTTTCATAGCCTTGATGTCGCTCGGCGCAGACTTAGCGTAGACCATGCTCAAGTGCCCGCAGAGACTGGACTTGGCCGATGTATTGCAGGGTGTGGTGCAGGGACGCGGCAGGGACTGTCATCTGTCGGTCATCAGGAGTGCCTAGGCTGGCAAGCAGTCGTGCAAGCCCATTTATGCAGCGGTTTGTGCACCTGAACAGTGCTGGTCTAGTCCAGATAGGTAACGTTGATGCGTGATGAGGCAATCAAGGCGGTGACATCCATCGGCCTGGCGCTGCAAGAGCAGATCGACCACGGCCTGTTGGCGCCTGCAAGCAAGCTGCCCGCCGAGCGCAAGCTCAGCGAGTTGTTTGGTACCACTCGAATTACGGTGCGGGAAGCCTTGTTACAACTGGAGGCCCAAGGGCAGATTTATCGCGAGGAGCGTCGTGGCTGGTTTGTCTCGCCGCCTCGGCTGGCCTACAACCTGATGCAGCGCAGCCACTTTCACGCGATGGTCAACGACCAGGGGCGGGTGGCATCCACCGAAGTGATCAGTGCGCGGCTGCAGCCGGCCTCGGCCGCGGTGTGTGCGTGGTTGCAGCTGCCGGCGTTGTCCAGCGTGATCCAGATCTGCCGGGGACGGCGGATTGACGGGCGGCTGGTGTTGTATGTGGAGCACTACCTGAACCCGCAGTATTTCCCGGGGATTCTCGAGTGCGACCTGAATCAGTCGATGACCGAGTTGTATGCGCGCAAGTACGACTTGCACTACGGGCGGGTGCGCTTCGAGATCGTGCCGACCTCATTGCCGGTGGAAGCGGCGGCGGCATTGCGCGTGTCGGTGGGCAGCCCGGGCTTGCGGATCGCCCGGGTCAATTATGACCAGCACCAGCGCTTGATCGACTGCGACCTGGAATTCTGGCGGCATGATGCGATTCATGTCGGCGTGGATGTGGTTTAACCCACCAAGGCTCTGTCACTCAGCTATCCGGCGTGAGTGCCTTGATCACCTGGTCCACATTGCTCTCCAGCTCCGATACCGGGTCCGCGCCGTCTACGTTCAATACCAGCAGCGTTGAACCGCCTGCCGTGATGGCGGCTTTCACTGCATCACTCGGCTGGCGATGATGCAGCACCACGGCCACGTCGTTGTCCTTCAGCTCGGCACTGAGCTTCTGTAACGCCTCAGGTGTCCAATCGGCGTCGGGCCGGGCATCGGTGCTGAGCAGTTCCAGATTCAAACTGCTGATCAGATAGGCAAAGTGATCGCTCAAACTGACCACACTCAGGTTGTCCGCCTTGGCCAGTCGCGCCTCGCTGTCGGCGCTGAGCTTGAGCAGGCGTTGCTTGAGGGCGGCCAGGTTGGCGTCGATCTTCGCCTTGGCGCCCGGTGCCAGGCGGCTCAGGTCGGCGGCCAGGACATCGGCCATGCGCCCCAGGTTGTTGCTCGATTGCCACGGCTGGCTGTTCAAGCCATCGGCGACGCCAGGTTGCACGGCGATGCCCGGCAGGCCGCCATCCACCGGGCGTGCCGCATCGATTTCGACGATGCGGATATTGCTGCGCCGTGCCACGGGGTAGAGCGGGTCATCGGCCCACAGCGAGCGCACGCCGATGGCGGCGTCGGCGTCCTGGGCCAGGGTGTTCAGTGCCGGCGCGCCACGGCCGGTGAAGTACGACACCTGCCGCGAGCCCGGCAGGTTGGCCGGCGCCGCGCGCTCGAGCTGCACATCGGTGCCCTTGAGCAGCACCTGCGCCAGGCCATAGGTGATCGGCAGCGAGGCCAGGACTTTGACCGGTTTGGCCGCGTGAGCAGCAGGTTTGCCCACTTCGGCCGCCATCAGCGGCGTGGTGATCAGGCAAGCGATGGCCAGGGCCAGAGGTTGAAGAACGGAGCGCATTATCCAAGGTTCCCTTTAAGGCTGGGCACGGTGCCCCGCGCGACGGCGGCAAGGGCGAAAGCGATACCGGCCATCAGGATGATCGCGGCACCGGAGGGGATGGGCAGGTCGAAGATGATCGGCAACAGGATCCCGCACAGGGTGCTGACGGTGGCGATCACCACCGAGATCCAGAAGAAGCCTTTGAGCGATTGGCTCAGCAAGCGTGCCGCCGCCGCCGGAATCACCAGCAGCGCGCCCACCAGGATGGCGCCGATGACCTTGACTGCCGCCACGGTGATCAGCGTCACCAGGATCACGAACAGGTAGTCCAGGGTCTTCACCGCCACACCACGCACCGCTGCCAATTGCGGGTTGAAGCTGGCGAGCATGATGCGGTTGTACAGCGGCAGCGCCAGGGCCATCACCAGGGCGCCGACAATCGCCAGTACCAGCAGGTCGTTGCCGTTGACCGTGAGCACCGAACCGAACAGCACGTTTTCGAGGATGTGCACGTTGATCTTGCCCGCCAGGATCAGCAGCAGGCTGGCGCCCAATGCCAGGGACACCGACAGGAACACGCCGATCAAGGTATCCGGCGCCAGGCCCGTACGGTTGCGCAGGTAGTTGAGCAGGATGCCGAACAACAGGCAGTAACCGAACAGGCTGCCATAGGGCCCGGTGTAGGGCTCACCCAGCAGGATGCCCACGGCCACGCCGGTCAGTGCGGCATGGCCGACCGCTTCGGAGAAAAACGCAAAGCGCTTGACCACCACCAGCGTGCCCAGCCCGCCCAGTACCGGGCCGATCAGCAGACCGGCGAGCAGGGCGTTGACCACAAAACCATAGGCCAGTGCCTCCGGCAGGTAACCGGATGAGGCCCAGCCCTGGACCATCAGGCGAAACGCTTCATAACTCATGGCGCCGGGCTCCGAGGGTGGGTAGAGAACAGGGTCAGCAGGCGCTCCGGGGTCAGCGCCTCTTTCGGCGTGGCGTCGAACAGCAGGCGGCGGTTCAGGCCGGTGACGCGGTCGGCCAGGCGGCCCACGGCTTCCAGGTCGTGCTCGATCCACAGCACGGTGATCCCGGCCAGGCGCCAGTCATTGAGCAGGCGTTCGAACACCTGGATACCCGCTTCATCGAGGGCCGACATCGGTTCATCCAGTACCAGCAACTGCGGCGCCGGGATCAGTCCCTGGGCCAACAACACCCGCTGGCGCTCACCGCCGGACAGCGCGCCCATTCGCCGCTTGCGCTTGTCCTGCATGCCGACCCGTTCCAGCGCCTCGCCAATCGCGGCGGCGTAATGTTTGGACAACCCCAGGAACGCCGGGCGCCGCTGGCACATGGCGGCCATGAAATCGTCGACCGTCATCGGCAGGCCCCGGTCGAACTCCAGCGCCTGGGGCACATAACCGATGGTGCCGGGCGTGCCCGGCCACTGCAGGCTCAGTTGCCCCTGGTGCGGTGTTTGCCCCAGCAGGGTCTTGATCAGCGAGCTTTTGCCGCCGCCATTCGGCCCCACCAGCGCATGGATGCTGCCCGGCTGCACCTGGAAGCTCACGCCGTCGAGGATCACGGTGCGGCCCAGGGTGAGGGACACCTGGTCGAAGTCGAGGGTCGGGCCGACGCTCGCGACCTTAAGTTGCTGCGCTGCGGTCATGCCCCGGACTCCTGAATCGCCCGTACCACGGTGTTAAGGTTGCCGGTCATTTCCACTTCGTATTTTTCAGCGCTGTATTCGCCGTAGGAAATATGCGACAGCGGGTACAGCTTGACCCCGGATTCGCGCTGGATGGTGTCGACGTAAGTGGACGGGAAATCCATCTCCGAGAAGATCACCTTGACGTCCAGGGCGCGCAGTTCGTCGATGGTCTTCTTCAACTGGCTGGGGCTCGGCTCGATCCCGTGGGCCGGCTCGACCACGGCCGTGACTTCCAGGCCGAACTCGCGCAGCAGGTAATCGTAGGCCGCGTGCACGGTGGCGACGCGCAGGTCCGGGTTGGGTGCGCCGGTCAACTTGGCCAGGGCATCGGCGCGCATCTGCCGCAGGCGTTTGCCGTAGGCGCGGGCGTTCTGGGTGTAGGTCTTGGCATTGTCCGGGTCGAGCTTGCCCAGTTCGCGGGCGATGTTGTTGACCTGGGCAATCGACGCACTGATCGACAGGAAGGTGTGCGGGTTGACCACCTTGCCGGCACCGCGCGCGGCGTTGCCGGTGGCCGCCAGCAGCGGCACGTTGGCGTTGGCTTCGATCACCGGGATGTCCGGGCGCTCGCTGGTGGCGATCATGCGGTCGGCGAAATCGTCATGGCCGACGCCGTTGAGCACGATCACATCCAGGGTGCCGATGCGCTTGATGTCTTCGGCACGTGGCTCGTAGGCGTGGGGATTGAAGCCGGCCGGGATCAGCGGCACGACGTCGGCCTTGTCGCCGACGATATTGGCCACGTAGCTGTAATAAGGGTGCAGGGTGATGCCGATACGCAGGCGCTTGGCCGCTTCGGCATTCGCGAGGGGAGCGAGTATCAGGCTGAACAGGCCAACCAGAAACACGCGCAACAAGGGCGATGAAATAGACATGGGCAATCGGTCTTCTCGTTCAGTGACGGTGCTGGCGGGTGACGCCGGCATCGAATTGCGCGACCACCTGCTGCCAGCCGGCTGCGATCAGCGCCTGGTCAGTGAGGTCGGAGGGGGCGGCCAGGTGTGTGCCGCGGTTGAGCCAGATATCCGGCTCGCTGCCCTGCACGCGCATCAGCAGTGAACCGCTGGTGGTCGGGGTCTGGCTCAGCCCCAAGTAGGCCGAATTCGCCAACAACTGCCAGCGATGGTCGCCGCGGCTGACCGAACTGGCGTCCTGGGCAAACGGCGCGAAGCCTTCTTCGGCCAGTTGCTCGGGGGTGGGCAGGGCGCTTTGCTCCTGCTGCAGCAAGTGTATTTCATCCAGCGTGACCCGCAGGTCGGCGTAGATGCCTTGTTCGGCGGCGCTCAGGTCGCGACGGGCATCCAGTTGATGGCGGGGCAGCGCCGCGACTGCTTGGGTTTCACCGTGCAGCGCCACCACGGTTCCCGCCACCGCGAGGATGATCAGGCACAGCAGCAGGACGTAGAGGGTTTCGTGGCCGGCACCGGCGGGGCGAACAACCTGTGTCGTACTCATTGAGGCTGGATATCCGCTTGGTCGATTTCCACCACGTGACCGGGGCCTGCATCAAACAGCACGTAGAACTCGGCGGACGGCTTCTTGAAGGTCAGGGTGGAGTCCTGGCCGAGCTTGCCGGGCACCAGGATGGTTTCGTCATAGCCGATCACATCCAGTGTCACGCCGGGGGCACCGCTGCCGTCGGAGAAACCGCCTTTGCACTGGATCTGCTCGCCGGGGATTTCCTTGCATTCGCACATCGGGTTGTGGGCAAGGACGGTGGTACTGAAAGCGGCGCACAGCAACAGCGCGGCGCGGGACAGGCGCTTGAACGTCATGGTTTGACTCCTTGCTTGTTCAGCCAGGCAATGGTGGCAGGCGAGGCCTGGCTCAGCGGGATGGAACCCTGGTGCATGGTGCCGTCCCAGCCTTCCATGGTGACCCACAGTTCGGCATCGACGGGGGTACGTTCCGGCACGGGCAGGCCGGCACCCATGCGGTACGGGGTGCCGAAGAAGATCACCCCGGCGGCGCGCAGGCTGCGCGGCTTGCCGATGCGCAGGTAGGTGGCCTTGACCTGGTCGGCGCAGGTGGCGCAGAGGGCGGCGTTGAAGAACTTCATCGGGCCGGCCGGGTCGGGGCGTGGGCCTTCGTTGCGGAATTCGGCCAGCGTGAGGCTCCAGGGTCCGACCTGTACGTCGCCGGCCACCCGCTCGCCGATGCCGGTGTCGCCGCGAAACAGCGCGGCATCGGCGAAGTACTTGGGCATGAAACCCAGCGGTACCAGCAACAGCAGGACATTGATGTGAAAACGCCATTTCAGCCAGAAGGCCCGCAACGGTGAAGGCGGGGTAGCGTTGGCGGACTTGCTCATGGGTTGGCCTCCGAGGTTTCAGCCTGCATGGCCGGAGTGGGTGCCGGCGCACGTTGTGTCTTGGCTTCGCGCTTGAGAGCGTTGAGGGTGGCCAGGGCCGTGCGCTTGGTCCAGATCAACAGGCCGCTCAAGACCATCATGCTCAGCACCAGGCCGAAGAACGCCCAGATCAGCTTGATCCAGAGGCCACCGAAGTCGCCGGTGTGCAGGGGGCGCATGGACTCGGTGACGAACTCCAGCTTGGTGCGGTCGGACAGCAGGTGCGACGAGGCGATTTCGCCGTCATACGGGTTGATCTGAGCGGTCTGGAACATCAGCGGGTACCAGCCCCGCCCGCCGATTTGCAGGTGGCTGTAGGCATTGAGCGGCAGGCTCACGAAACTCGCCTCCAGCCCCGGGATACGTTGGGTGGCGATCGCGATCGCCTCATCCACCGGAATCATCGGCGCAGGCACGCCGGGGGCTGAGGTTGGGACTTTTTCGCGGGCGATCACCGGGACGATGGGCTCGCTGGAGATGGAGATCTGGTTGTCACCCAGGATTGCCTGGATCAGGAACCAAGTGCCAGTGATGGAAATCACCGCAATAAACCAGATCGACCAGATACCGCTCAGGCGGTGGAAGTCGCCCCAGAAAATCCGCGCGCCGTGGCGGATACGCAGGGTCGGCTTGAAAAAGCCTTTCCAGAAGCGCTTGTACACCACCAGGCCGGTGACCAGTGAGGCCAGCAACGGCAAGCCGAGCAGCGACACCAGGTACCAGCCCCAGCTGAAGCCATTGGTAAACGGCACCAGCCACCAGCCGTGCAGGGCGCGGGTGAACTGACGGAAGTTGAACGACGGGCTGATGCCTTGGATCGCCCCGGTGTACGGATTGACGTAGACCTCTACCGAGCGCCCGTCCGGGTAGCTGAGGTCGACACTCAGGGCAAAGTGCGATTCATCCGGACGACTGAGAGACTGCACGATGACCTGGGGTTCGGCCCGCTTGATGGCGCTGATCACCTGGTCGTAGCTCAGCGGCTCGGCATCATCCGACGGCTTGCTCGCACGGATGTCCGGATTGGCCAGCCACACGATTTCCTGGCTGACCACCGCCAGGGTGCCGGTGACGCAGACAATCAGTACAAAGAACCAGATGGGCAAGGCCAGCCAGCTATGGACGAGAAACCAGAGTTTTGAGCGTGACTTCTTCGACATGTGAAAGAGGGTCTTGATCAGGAGAGGGCGAGGGAGGCCCGGAAAAGGCCAGTCGTAGCTTTTGCTGACGCGACAGGCTGTATCTAAGTTAAGACGGATGAGAATGAGAAATCCCCAAGGTGGATATGAAAGAAAATGTTTCAGGTTCATATCCAGCGGGTTTTTACGGCGTGGGGGTATTCATGAAGTGGGGTAGGAGCCGGCGAACCGGCCCCGGTGCTCAGCCTTGCTTGAACATTTCCATGGCGCGCTGACGGATCTGTTCTTCGCTGAGGTCTTCCTTGCGGGTGGCGAGGTACCAAAGGTGACCGTATGGATCCTTCACGCTGCCCGAACGGTCGCCATAGAATCGGTCCTCCGGTTCGGACACCACGCTGGCGCCCGCTGCGACGGCTTGTTTGAACTGTGCGTCTACGTCGTTCACGTACAGATGCAAGGCGACACTGGTGCTTTCAGCCGGATTGCTCAGGGACATCTGATCGCAGGGCGTGCCCAGCATGATCGCCGAGTCACCAATGCGCAGCTCGGCATGGCCGACCCTGCCATTGGGCATGTCCAGGCGCATGATTTGGGTGGCGCCGAAGGCCTTTTTGTAAAACTCGATAGCCTCTGAGGCTTTGTCGATGCCCATATAGGGCGTGACACTGTGATAACCCTCGGGAATGGGTTTAACGCTCATTTCGTTCTTCTTGATTGTGGTTGTGGAGGCACGGCCTCTTCACTATAGGCCATGCCCATCAAGGGCTCCGAGGGCCCCGACAAGGGGGCGTTCAGCCGGGCTCCAGCAATTGCGCCCCCGGCCCGCGCCCACCGAGCTGGTCATCCGGGTTGCGCAACGGGCACGCGTCCAGCGACAAGCATCCACACCCAATACAGCCGGTGAGTTTGTCCCGCAGCAGCATCAGCTTATGGATGCGCTCATCGAGGTCTTCCCGCCACAGCGCGGACAACCGCTCCCAATCCTGAGCGTTGGGCGTGCGTCCTTCCGGCAACGTCTGCAACGCCTCGCCAATCGTTGCCAGTGGAATTCCCAGGCGTTGGGCGATCTTGATCACCACCACCCGGCGCAGTACATCCCGTGGATAGCGTCGTTGATTGCCGGCATTGCGATGACTCTTGATCAGCCCCTTGGTTTCGTAGAAGTGCAGGGCCGTAACAGCTACACCGCTACGGGCTGCCAGTTGGCCGACGGTGAGCTCTTTGGTAACCATGAATACTCCAATTAAGCGCTTGACCTTGACTTAACTAGAGGTTTTACCCTGCGTGGTATCGAATCACAAGATTCTGCCTACAGAGAAAGGAGAGTGTTCATGCCGGTATCAGAGAAGAATCGCAGTTTCACTCAACTGATCGAGTTTCACATCGAGCCCCAGCAACAAGTGGCGCTGGTGGCGGCCTTGTCCACCCAAAGTGAACGCCTGGCACAGGGCCATGGCGGCTTTATCAATGCGAGCGTGCAGGTCAGCGAAGACGGGCGGCGGGTGCTCAATTACCTGCAATGGCGCTCCCGCGAGGACGGCGAAGCGGCGTTCCAATGCTTTGAGCACGGCGAGGAAGATTTCTGGACGCTGATTCGCGCCCACCAGGCCACGGCCGTGACCTTTGGTTCGTTCCAGGTGCTGCGCAGTTTCGAGCGCAGCCATGACAACGCGTTGCACTGCCGCCTAAATGGATAGGTGCAGCATGCGCTCGCCCTGCAGGTTTTCTCCAGGGCGACGCTTGTTCACCGCCAACTCGCCGATCTTGATCAGGCGTGTGCGCGTGACGTTGCGGCTCAGGCCCAGCAAGTTGGCGGTGTGCACCTGGTTGTAATGGCTGAAGCGGTAGGCGGCGCGCAATAGCGCGTCTTCAACCTTTTCGTGCAGGGCGCCGGCCTGTTCTTCGAAGAGCTTTTGAAACGCGCGCTCCAGCAAGGCCTCGGCGCTGTTGTCGGTGCCGTGCTGGCTGTCGTCCTGGCGCTCGATGCGCATGTTCGACAGGCGCAGGTCGTCGCGTTCGATCACGCCGTTACGGCAGATCAGCAGGGTGTGGTGAATCACGTTTTCCAATTCGCGGATATTGCCCGGCCAGCTGTAGCTCTTTAGCTTGTGTTCGGCCTCGCGGCTGATGGTGATCGGGCCGTAGCCCAGGCGCTGGCTGTAGGCTTCGATAAAATGCCGGGTCAGCGGCAGGATATCGCCGGGGCGCTCGCGCAGCGGGCTGAGTTCCAGGCTGACGACGTCGAGGCGATAGTAGAGGTCTTCGCGGAAATGCCCGGCGTTGATGGCCTTTTCCAGTTGCACGTTGGTGGCGGCCAGTACGCGCACATCGATCGGAATGCTCTTACGCGAGCCCAGGCGCACCACTTCGCGCTCCTGTAGGACGCGCAGCAGCTTGACCTGGATGGGCATCGGCAAATCGCCGATTTCATCGAGGAACAAGGTGCCACCATCGGCCTCTTCGAACCAGCCGGCCTTGGCGCTGAGGGCGCCGGTAAACGCGCCTTTTTCATGGCCGAACAACTCGGCTTCCACCAGGGATTCGGAGAACGCCCCGCAGTTCACCGCCACGAACGGCCGGTTGCGCCGCGCGCTGAGGTTGTGGATGTGGCGCGCCACCAGCTCTTTACCGGTACCGGTCTCGCCGATGATCAGCACGCTGGCTTCGCTGGGCGCCACTTGCTGGATATGGTCGAGCAGCGCCTTGGATTTCGGGTCTTCGAAGACCTGGGCCGTGGCGCGGATCGACGTCGCAAGGGCGGGCGAGGGCGGTAAGGTTAGAAGCTGCATGGGCACCTCTTTTTATGAGTAGAACGTCGGAATCGGCAGGGATTGGTTCAACGCCCAGTCCCCCAGCTCGTGGAGTTTGTAGTCGACCGGGTCGTGCAGGGTTTGCGTGCGCAGGTTGCGCCAATGGCGGTCCAGGCGCAGTGACGCGTGGGTGGAGCGTGCACCGGTGACTTCAAACAGGCGGCTGCACAGGTCCAGGCCTTGGCGGGTGGCGGCGACCTTGGCGGTCGCAATGGCAATCGCCAGTTGACCGCGTTCGTTTTCGCTGAGGTTGGGGCCTTTTGCCCACGCCTGGTCGAGCAGCTCGGCAGCGCGTTCCACCAACAGGCGCACACCCTCCAGGGCCACCCAGAATTCGCCGTAGTGATGCAGCACGTAAGGGTCCTGGCGCACGTCTTCGGCCGAGGACTTGTGCCAGGAACGGGTTTCGGTGAGCGTGTAGTTGCGCGCTTCTTCGAAGGCGCCTTCGGCGATGCCGAGGAACATATGGGTGAAGGTCAACTGGGCGATCAGCGGGCGCAGGCAGGCAAAAGGCGTGCTCAGCGGGCCCGGGTCGAGCAGCAATTCCGACTCCTCGACGCGCACCCGTTCGAAGCTGGCGCTGCCGCTGTCGGTCTGGCGCTGGCCGATATTGTTCCAGTCGTTGTGCAGAGTGATGCCACTGCGCCCGCTGGGGATGGCGGCGATCAGCAGCTTGCCGCCGGCGCTTTCATCCACCGCCGAGGCAATCAGCATTTCCGAGTCGCTGGCGCCGGAGCAGAAGCTCTTCTTGCCGGAGAACTCGCGCCAGCCGCCGAAGTCCTTGACCACGGTGCGTGTGTCCAATGGGTTGAGGGCGTTGCCCCAGAACCAGTTTTTGCGCGCGGTCTGTTCGAACCAGGGTTGCCATTGGTCCGGCCGCGAGAACAGGCGCACGGTGGCCAGCATCAGGTGGTGGAAGCCGAAGACGTGGGCAATGGAGCTGTCGACCTTGGCGAACTCGCGCACGATGGCCAGGGTGTCACTCCAGCGGGCGCCGAGGCCGCCATATTGGGTGGGAATGCTCAGGGCCAGCAGGCCGCTTTGGCGCAGGGCGTCACGTTCGGTCTTGGGGGTGCCACCGCGCTCGTCGCGTTCGACGGCGGTGAGGGCGAATTCGGCGGCCAGCAGTCTGGCGGTCTGCAACGGTGATGGCAGGACGCTGTGGGGTTTGGCTGTCACGGGGTTTCCTCTTTATAAGCGGGAACGACCAATGCCGCTCCCGCCGCTGCGCCGATCAGGCCTTGGCTGGCAGAACATCGTTGGCAATCATTTCGCCGAACGGGCCAGTGAGGTTGGTGATGCCGCGTCCGGCCAGGCTGGCATAGGGTTCCGGCAGCAGCGGGAACACCAGCTCGGCAAAGCGATAGGCTTCTTCCAGGTGCGGGTAGCCGGAGAAGATGAAGCTTTCGATGCCCAGGTCGGCGTATTCCTTGATGCGTTCGGCCACTTGCCGGGGGTTGCCCACCAGCGCGGTACCGGCACCGCCGCGTACCAGGCCGACACCGGCCCATAGGTTGGGGGCGATTTCCAGGTTGTCGCGGCGCCCGTCATGCAGGGCGGCCATGCGGCGCTGGCCTTCGGAGTCGAAGCGCGAGAAGGATTTTTGTGCGGCGGCAATGGTTTCGTCGCTGATGTGCTCGATCAGCTTGTCGGCGGCTTTCCACGCGTCCTCTTCGGTCTCGCGCACGATCACGTGCAGACGAATGCCGAACTTCACCGTACGCCCGTGGCGGGCAGCGCGTTCACGCACATCCGCGAGTTTTTCGGCGACGGCGGCGGGCGGTTCGCCCCAGGTCAGGTACACATCCACCTGTTCGGCGGCGAGGTCGTGGGCGGCATCCGAGGAACCGCCGAAATACAACGGTGGATAAGGCTTTTGCACCGGTGGGTAAAGCGCCTTGGCGTTCTGTACGCGCAGGTGTTTGCCTTCGAAGTCCACTGATTCGCCCTGCAATACGCGGCGCCAAATTTGCAGGAATTCGTCGGAGACTTCGTAGCGTTCGCTGTGGTCGAGGAAGCTGCCGTCGCCGCGGTTCTCGTCGGGATCACCGCCGGTGACCACATTGATCAGCAAGCGACCGTTGGACAGGCGATCCAGGGTCGCCGCCATGCGCGCAGAAACGGTCGGCGAGATGATGCCCGGGCGAATCGCCACCAGGTAACGCAGGCGCTCGGTCAGCGGCACCAACGCCGAGGCGATGACCCAGGAGTCTTCGCACGAGCGGCCGGTAGGAATCAACACGCCGTGGTAACCCAGGCTGTCAGCCGCCTGCGCGACTTGCTTCAGATAATTGAGGGTGACCGGCCGTGCACCTTGGGTGGTGCCCAGGTAATGACCGTCGCCATGTGTTGGCAGAAACCAGAAAACATCCATGACCAATCCTTAAGCGATTTTCAGCAGAGAGGGGGAGTGCGCTGCAAACAACGGCGCTGCGCGTTCTGCCGCAAGGCGTATACGGCCCTTCAAGGGCTCACTGGTTATTTGGTAATCGGTGAAGTCGGCCTCGGTGGCGTACACCCCGATCGGCAGGGTCAGGGCCTGGAAGAAGCTGAACAGCGGCCGCAGTTGGTGATCGAGAACCAGCGCGTGGCGCTCGCTGCCGCCGGTGGCTGCGAGTAATACCGGTGTGTCGATCAGGGCGTTGAGGCCAACCAGGTCAAACAGATGCTTGAGCAGGCCAGGGTAGGAACCGCGATAGACCGGTGCGGCGACGATCAGCAGGTCGGCCTGTTCGATGGCCACCAGTTGGGCTTCGACCTCGGCGGGCAACTCATCCCGTGACAGCGCACCACCGAGTGGCCGGGCAATGTCGCCCAGCTCGATCAGGGTGGTCTGGATCGGCAGCAAGGTCGCCAATTCAGCCAGTACGGCTTGGGTCAGCACGAGGGTCCGGGACGGGCGCCAGGTTCCGCCGGAGAGGGCAACGACATTCAGGGGACGGGTCATGAACAGTTCCTTTATCAACAGTGGTTCATAGCAGGTGGAGTGCAACCTGTTGAGCAAGAGCTGTACCAACGGGGGCAGGCCTTGATTGGCGTGGGTTGCAGGTTCACTGCTGAAAAATGCTGCTGTTGTCTGACTGGTGATTTGTTGAATGGCTGTTGCCTGGCAAACAGTTGCGTGGCGAACAGTGCAGTTGCGGTGCAAGTCCTTTATAGAACGTTGCATTTATTCCGTAAATGAACGTATTTCCATATTTATAGATCATAAGGAAATATAAGGGGGGGGTGGCTATCGAGGGGGCGTTGGCGGTTGATAGCGACTATCACGGACGGTGATTTTTCCCTCTGTGAGGTCGGGAGTAGCCTGTGTTCATTGACTCGAAACCTTCTTTCCAGGGCTACCTCCATGAACCGATTTCTTGCTGTTTGCTTAGTGATTGTCAGCGCCGTACTCGCCGGGTGTGCGAACCATCCATCGCCGGAATTGCGTCCCTACACGGCCGAAGAGAGCAAGCAACTGGCCCTGGAAGCGCTGAGCCGTCGTGGCTTGTCGTTTGATGAATATCAACAGCAGCGCGCCGCACTGACCGGCCAGCCACAGAAGCCGTTCGGATTTGATCGCCAGGGCGAAATGAACGCCGAGCGCAACGTGGTTTTGCATGGTCGTCCCAGTTGAATTGGCACTGCGCAGCAAAAAGCCCGAGGCTTCCCTTGAAGGAACCTCGGGCTTTTTGTTTGCCATGGCACGACTTCAGCCTGTTAAGCTGAATTTCAGGAGCGTTCCTACGCACATTTACTTAAAGTTGTCCTTCTTTAATGGCATTCGATCCGGTAAACCTGACGACCTCTGTTCCGGCCGATGCCCCTGAGACGCTGCTCTCGGGAACCTGCTCTGCGAGTCTTGACTGTCATGAATAAACGTCCGCTGTATTTCGACTACGCCGCTACCACCCCGGTGGACGAACGCGTCATCCAGGTGATGGTCGAGTGTCTGGGCTTCAATGCCAATTTCGGTAACCCCGCGTCCAGTTCCCATGCGTTCGGCCAGGCGGCCCGGCAAACGGTTGAACAGGCGCGTCGCCAGGTGGCCGAACTGGTCGGCGCAGAGCCTGAACAGATCGTCTGGACCTCCGGCGCTACTGAGTCCAATAACCTCGCGATCAAGGGCGTTGCCCAGGCGCGTGGCGTGGCGGGCGGGCATATCATCACCAGCCAGATTGAACACAAGGCCACGCTGGACACCGCGCGACAGCTTCAGGAAGCCGGTGTGGCCGTGACTTACCTGGTGCCGGACGCCGACGGATTGATCAGCGCCGAGGCCGTCAGCGAAGCATTGCGTGAAGATACCTTTCTGGTATCGCTGATGCTGGTGAATAACGAACTGGGCACCCTCAATGACATCCCCGCCATCGGCGCGCGCGTGCGTGAGCATGGCGCGTTGTTGCATGTCGACGCGGCGCAGGGCGCGGGCAAGGTGGCGATCGACCTGGCGCAGTGGCCGGTGGATTTGATGTCGTTTTCCGCGCACAAGCTGTATGGCCCCAAGGGGATTGGCGCGCTGTATGTCGGCCCTCGGGCGCAACAGAAAGTGTCGGCACAGATTCATGGTGGCGGCCACGAGGGGGGCTTGCGCTCCGGTACCCTGGCTACCCATCAGATTGCGGGCATGGGCGCGGCGTTCGCTCTGGCGGCGGCGTCTTTTGCGCAGGAGAAGGCTGTCATTATGACCTTGCGTCAGCGCCTGCTGGAGCAGTTGGATACACTCGGTGGCGTGCGCCTCAATGGCAGCCCTGCGCAGCGCATTCCTCACACCCTCAGCCTTACGTTCAGCGAAGGTGAATTCGACGCTGCTGCGTTGAGCGCGGGCATCGCCTTTTCGGCGACCTCGGCATGCAACTCCGCCAGCAACGCGCCTTCCCACGTGCTGCTTGCGTTGGGCCTTGACGCACGTTCTGCCGGCCGCACCATACGTTTGAGCCTGGGCCGGTTTACCACCGAGCAGGACATCGACCAGGCCGTGCAATTGATCAAGGCCGCACTGGCCAGTGCACCGGCGTTCTGGGCCGTCTGATTTTCACATAACAATTATTAGTGGTTAGCAGGAGACACAATGAGTACGCAGCCCTTGACCCATGGAACGGTTCCCCAGCGCCTGGCGCACACCCGCGAACTGATGCGCCGCGAGGGCATTCACGCCCTGCTGGTGCCGTCGGCTGATCCGCATTTGTCCGAATACCTGCCGGGTTACTGGCAGGGGCGCCAATGGTTGTCGGGGTTCCATGGTTCGGTAGGCACGCTGATTGTCACTGCGGATTTCGCCGGTGTCTGGGCCGACAGCCGTTACTGGGAACAGGCGACCAAGGAGCTCAAGGGCAGTGGCATTGAATTGGTCAAGCTGCAACCGGGCCAACCCGGGCCGCTGGAGTGGCTGGCTGAGCAGACGCCGGAAGGCGGTGTGGTGGCGGTGGACGGTGCGGTGATGGCTGTCGCGTCGTCGCGCACCTTGGGCGCGAGGCTGGCAGAGCGCGGCGCGCGCCTGCGGACTGATATCGACGTACTCGATGTGGTTTGGAAAGACCGTCCGAGCCTGCCGAGCCAGCCGATCTATCAGCATCTGCCACCGCAAGCGACCGTGAGCCGTGGCGATAAACTTGCTGCGCTGCGCGCCAGTTTGAAGGAGAAGGGCGCCGACTGGCACTTCATCGCCACCCTGGATGACATCGCCTGGCTGTTCAACCTGCGTGGCGGCGATGTTTCGTTTAATCCGGTGTTTGTGTCGTTTGCGTTGATCAATCAACAACAGGCCACGTTGTTTGTGGCGCTGAGTAAAGTCGACGCGGACCTGCGCGCGGTGCTTGCGCAGGATGGTGTGACGTTGCGCGACTACAGCGACGTGGCGGATGCACTGCATGCGGTGCCATCGGGCGCCAGCATGCAGGTTGACCCGGCCCGCGTTACTGCCGGTCTGCTGGAAAACCTGAATGCCGGCGTCAAGCTGATCGAAGGGCTGAACCCGACCACGCTGGCCAAATCCCGCAAAAGCCTGGCGGACGCGGAGCACATCCGCCGCGCCATGGAACAGGACGGCGCGGCGCTGTGCGAATTCTTCGCCTGGCTGGACAGTGCACTCGGACGTGAACGCATCACTGAATTGACCATCGATGAACACCTGACGGCTGCGCGCACCCGTCGCCCCGATTATGTGTCGCTGAGTTTCAATACCATCGCAGCGTTCAATGCCAATGGGGCCATGCCGCATTACCACGCCACCGAAGAAGAGCATGCGGTGATCGAAGGCGATGGCTTGCTGCTGATCGACTCGGGTGGCCAGTATTTGGGCGGCACTACGGATATCACGCGGATGGTGCCTATCGGTACGCCGAGCGACGAACAGAAACGTGACTGCACCCGTGTGCTGAAGGGCGTGATTGCACTGTCACGTGCGCATTTCCCCAAAGGCATTCTATCGCCGCTGCTGGATTCCATTGCCCGTGCGCCGATCTGGGCCGAAGGCGTGGACTACGGCCACGGTACCGGGCACGGCGTAGGGTATTTCCTCAATGTGCATGAAGGCCCACAAGTGATCGCCTACCAGGCCGCCACTGCGCCGCAAACCGCGATGCAGCCAGGGATGATCACCTCCATCGAGCCGGGCACCTACCGCCCTGGCCGCTGGGGTGTGCGTATCGAGAACCTGGTATTGAACCGCGAGGCAGGCAAGACCGAGTTTGGTGAGTTCCTCTCGTTTGAAACCCTGACCTTGTGCCCGATCGACACCCGTTGCCTGGAGCCGTCGCTGCTCACCGCGGATGAGCGCGAGTGGTTCAATGCGTACCATGCCGAGGTGCGTGAACGCCTGAGCCCGCTGCTCAGCGGTGCTGCGTTGGAGTGGTTGCAGGTGCGCACGACGGCTATTTGACCGGGTGCAAAAATCAGGAGCTGCAATAATTCAGTTGCAGCGCCGCGAAGGGACGGCGTTATATCAGGCATGTGTATGAGCAGTCGCTGGTGACTGCTCGGAGGAGATCACTTGCAGATGACGATCATGCTGCGGCTGGTATAGCCGGCAGGGTTTAGGCCGAAGGGATAGTCCCCTGGTTCCTCGGAATTGTCACCGGACTTGGCGATAACCCGGTAGCCTTTGGCGCCACAAGAGTTGGTTGCACTGGTGTAGCACTGGTCCCAGGAAGAAGACAGGCCGGAACAGTTGATATGCAGCCCTTTTTTGCCGCGTTTTACTTCTGTCTTGGTAGTCGCGGCACAGCCAGCAATAGCCACGACCATTAACAGTATCAAAATTCGCTTCATTCCCATCCTTATATAGCCACTTCACAATGCTCGAAGTCGGCTCTACTCGCTCTCGAGTGTAGCGTTCGTGCTGTCCTTGTCGAAAAACTCCATGAATGACATTCGTTTGCAGTTTAAACATGGCCTAAATACGCAGCAAATACCAGAGCAACTTTCACTGATGATTCAATCCGCCGGAACCAGCGGCTTGGAGTCATTGCGCATCGTCAGTGTCGCGCCTACCGAGGCCATGATAATGCAACTTATGGCCAGCCATTGCGGTAGGGATAGGTGCTCCTGCAGGAAGAAAAGTCCTGAGAGTGCACCGAAAGCAGGCTCGATGCTCATCAGTGTTCCGAAGGTGCGGGCGGGGAGGCGTGTCAGCGCTACCATCTCCAGGGTGTAGGGAAGTGCCGTTGACAGGATCGCGACACCGATGGCGACCGGAATCAATGCCGGGGTCAGTAATGCGGTGCCGGCATGGACGATACCGATGGGCGCCACAAAAAGGGCTGCGATCATTACGCCGAGGGCGGCGGTCTGGACGCCGTTGTCGTTGCCTGCTTTCTGTCCGAACAGAATGTAGAGTGCCCAGCAAGCCCCCGCCCCCAAAGCATAGGTCGCGCCGACCAGGTCGATTCCGCTGCTGGCTTCCCCCATGGGAATCAATAGGAGCAGGCCGATGATCGCGAGTGCTATCCACAGGAAGTCTACCGCTCGGCGCGACGCGTAGATCGCGACGGCGAGTGGTCCGGTGAATTCAAGGGCTACGGCAATGCCCAAGGGAACGCTGCGCAAGGACATATAGAAGAGGAAATTCATGCCGCCCAAGGCCATGCCGTAAACAACCACTGTACGCAGGGATTTTGCGGTCAGCCTGGCGCGCCATGGTCGCAGGATGAGCAACATGATTACGCTGGCGAAGATCAGGCGCAGGGTTGTGGTGCCCTGGGCGCCGACAATCGGGAACATGCTCTTGGCCAGTGAGGCTCCGGACTGGATGGAGGCCATGGCGATCAACAGCAGGCCGACAGGAAACAATGCCGAGGCCAAGCTGCGGGGGGAGGTGGTCATTGGGGCGTTCGTCCGAGGTCATATTCGAGAATCAGGGGCTGCTATGATGCTTAATCGTTCGGCTTTGAGCAATATATTGCTCAATTCGACAGCGAGACCTTCTCTATATAGAGGGATTTGAAGGTTGGCAGGCACTTTGATAGAAAAACCAAATTAAGTGTTGACGGCAGATCCTGGAAGTCTATAATTCGCCCCACTTCCGGCGCAGTCGAAACGTAAAACTCCTTGGTAAACAACGAGTTATGCAGAATAAGACAGCGGATTGCTTCAGTTCATCGAAGCCCAGAAGGCGTTGGTAGAGTCGTGTTGTTTGGCGCTATTAACGATTCGATCTTCT
>NZ_FWZV01000018.1:0-131234 GCF_900177315.1 Pseudomonas sp. LAMO17WK12:I1
TGACCAAGATCGGGCTGTGGAAATGACGGCGGCGGCCCTGCGTTTCGACGCTATCGGCAAAACCTTTCCCGGGGTCAAGGCGCTGGACGGCATCAGCTTCACCGCCCACCCGGGGCAGGTACACGCCCTGATGGGCGAGAACGGTGCCGGTAAGTCGACGCTGCTGAAGATCCTCGGCGGCGCCTATATTCCCAGCAGCGGCAGCGTGCAGATCGGCGCGCAGACCATGGCGTTCAAATGCGCCGCCGACAGCATCGCCAGCGGCGTCGCGGTGATCCACCAGGAGCTGCACCTGGTGCCGGAAATGACCGTCGCCGAAAACCTGTTCCTCGGGCATTTGCCCTCGCGCTTCGGCGTGGTCAACCGGGGCCTGCTGCGCAAGCAGGCCCTGGCTTGCCTCAAGAGCCTGGCGGATGAAATCGACCCCGAGGAAAAACTCGGGCGCCTGTCCCTGGGCCAGCGCCAACTGGTGGAAATCGCCAAGGCGCTGTCCCGTGGCGCCCATGTGATTGCCTTCGACGAACCCACCAGCAGCCTGTCGGCGCGGGAGATCGACCGCTTGATGGCGATCATCACGCGCCTGCGGGACGAGGGCAAAGTGGTGCTCTATGTGTCGCACCGCATGGAAGAAGTGTTCCGCATCTGCAACGCGGTCACCGTGTTCAAGGACGGCCGCTACGTGCGCACCTTCGATGACATGAGCGCGCTGACCCACGACCAGTTGGTGACCTGCATGGTCGGTCGCGACATCCAGGACATCTACGACTACCGCCCGCGCGAGCACGGCGAGGTGGCGCTCAAGGTCGACGGTTTGTTGGGCCCGGGTTTGCGTGAGCCGGTCAGTTTTGAGGTACGCAAGGGCGAGATTCTCGGCCTGTTCGGCTTGGTCGGGGCAGGGCGCACGGAGCTGTTCCGTTTGCTCAGCGGCTTGGAGCGCGCCAGCGCCGGCAGCCTGGAGCTCTGCGGTGAAGCACTGACACTGCGCTCACCGCGTGATGCCATCGCCGCCGGTGTACTGCTGTGCCCGGAAGACCGCAAGAAGGAAGGCATCATTCCGCTGTCCAGCGTCGCCGAGAACATCAATATCAGCGCCCGTGGCGCCCACTCTTCGTTCGGCTGGTTACTGCGCGATGGCTGGGAGAAGGGCAATGCCGACCAGCAGATCAAGGCGATGAAGGTTAAAACCCCGACCGCCGCGCAAAAGATCATGTACCTGTCCGGCGGCAACCAGCAGAAAGCCATTCTCGGCCGCTGGCTGTCGATGCCGATGAAGGTGCTGCTGCTCGACGAACCGACTCGTGGTATCGACATCGGCGCCAAGGCCGAGATCTACCAGATTATCCATAACCTCGCGGCCGATGGCATTGCGGTGATCGTGGTGTCCAGCGACCTCATGGAAGTGATGGGCATCTCCGATCGCATCCTGGTGCTGTGCGAAGGCGCGATGCGCGGCGAACAAACCCGTGAACACGCGACTGAATCCAACCTGCTGCAACTGGCCCTGCCGCGCGGCCTGGCGAACTGAGAGAAGACCATGACCACTCAAAACAACGCGCTGCCGACGGCACGCAAACCCCTCGATATGCGCGCACTGCTCGACAACTGGGCGATGCTGCTGGCGGCGGTGGGCATCTTTGTCCTGTGCGCCTTGCTCATCGATAACTTCCTTTCGCCGTTGAACATGCGTGGCCTGGGCCTGGCGATTTCCACCGTGGGCATTGCCGCCTGCACCATGCTGTTCTGCCTGGCATCGGGGCACTTCGACCTGTCGGTGGGCTCGGTGATCGCCTGCGCCGGCGTGGTGGCGGCGATTGTGATGCGCGACACCGACAGCGTCATGCTGGGCATCGGCGCGGCGTTGCTGATGGGCCTGATCGTGGGGCTGATCAACGGCATCGTGATCGCCAAGCTGCGGGTCAATGCGTTGATCACCACCCTGGCGACCATGCAGATCGTGCGCGGCCTGGCCTATATCTTTGCCGACGGCAAGGCGGTGGGCGTATCCCAGGACCAGTTCTTTATCTTCGGTAACGGCCAACTGTTGGGCGTACCGGTGCCGATCCTGATCACCATCGTGTGCTTCCTGTTTTTCGGCTGGCTGCTCAACTACACCACCTACGGGCGCAACACCATGGCCATCGGCGGCAACCCGGAAGCGGCGTTGCTGGCGGGGGTGAATGTCGACCGCACCAAGATCCTGATCTTCGCCGTGCACGGCCTGATCGGCGCATTGGCCGGGGTGATCCTCGCCTCGCGCATGACCTCGGGCCAGCCGATGATCGGCCAGGGCTTCGAGCTGACGGTGATCTCCGCCTGCGTGCTGGGCGGGGTGTCGTTGAGCGGCGGCATCGGCATGATCCGTCACGTGATCGCCGGGGTGTTGATTTTGGCGATCATCGAGAACGCGATGAACCTGAAGAACATCGACACCTTCTACCAGTATGTGATCCGCGGTTCGATCCTGCTGCTGGCGGTGGTCATCGACCGCATGAAACAACGCTGATGGTGGTAAACAAGCCGGTTGTAGTGAGCGGGCTTGCCCCGCGCTGGGGCGCGAAGCGGCCCCAACACAGTCACTGCATTCTTCCAGGCTGAACCGGGTCGCGGGTTTCAGGGCCGCTTCGCGCCCCAGCGCGGGGCAAGCCCGCTCACCACAAAAAAAGCCCGCTTCGTTAACCGAAGCGGGTTGATGTCAGGTTAATCAGCGGAGAACTTGAAGACGGTGTTCTGGGTATACGTCTGCCCTGGATTCAAACGGGTCGAGGCAAACGTCGGTTGGTTAGGCGCATCCGGAAAGTGCTGGGTCTCCAAGGTAAACCCGCTCCAGTGCAGATAGGTCTTGCCACCTTTGCCCTTCACCGAACCATCCAGGAAGTTGCTGGTATAGAACTGCACGCCCGGTTCGCTGGTGTAGAGCTGCAAGCGCCGGCCTGACGCCGGGTCGTGCACCTCGGCGGCAAGTTGCTTGACGTCGCCCTTGGTGTCCAGCGCCCAGTTGAAGTCAAACCCACCCTGTTTCGGCTCGGCAAATTTGAGCTGCGGGTGATCTTCCTTGATGTGCTGGCCGACCGAGGTGGGCTTGAGGAAGTCCATCGGCGTGCCCTTGACCGGCGCGAGTTCGCCGGTAGGAATCAAGGTGGCATTCACCGGCGTGTAATGGCTGGCATGCAATGTAGCGACGTGCTTCAGGATGTCGCCGTTACCCGCACCGGCCAGGTTGAAGTAGCTGTGATTGGTGAGGTTGAGTACCGTCGGCTTGTCGGTGGTGGCCTTGTAGTCGATGTGCAGTTCGTTCCTGTCGTTGAGGCGATAGGTGACTTCGGTTTTCAAATTACCGGGAAAGCCCATCTCGCCGTCCTTGGACAGGTAGCTCAGCTTCACGCCGACCGAGTCCTTGTCCTTGACCGGCTCGGCCTTCCACACCTGCTTGTCGAAGCCCTGGGCGCCGCCATGCAGTGAGTTGGGGCCGTCGTTGAGCGGCACCTGGAAGCGCTTGCCATCGAGTTCAAAGGCACCGCCGGCCAGGCGATTGCCGAAGCGGCCGATGGTTGCGCCGAAAAACGCCGTACCGGCTTGATAGCCTTGCACGTCGTCAAAGCCCAGCACCACGTCGTCGACCTTGCCGTTTTTGTCCGGCACTTTCAGCGACTGCAACACGCCGCCGTAGGTGATCACCGTGGCTTGCATGCCGTGGCTGTTGCGCAGGATGTACTGTTCGACGGCGGTGCCGTCGTTGGTTTTACCGAAAGGTTTTTGCTCGCTGCTCAGGCCGGCCGCCTGGGCGCCGCCGCTGGCGATCAGCATGGACAGCGCCAGGCCGGACAGCAGGTATCGAGGGTGCTTCATGGTCGAACTTCCTTTTGTTGTTTTGAGTGGAATAGTTCTACTAATAGCGATATTTTGTCGGTTGGACAGCGAATTTATAGCCTTTAAAGCCGATTTCGTAAAATAAAATAAGACTAATTGATCGAGGCATCCTTTTATGAGTACTGAACACGCCGTTTATCCCGACCTCAAGGGCAAGACCGTACTGATTTCCGGGGGCGCCTCGGGGATCGGCGAATTCATGGTGCGCGCCTTCGCCGTGCAGGGTGCCAAGGTCGGGTTTGTGGACCGCGCGCAAAGCCAGGGCGAACGCCTGGCGGCGTTGTTGAGTTCCCAGGGGCATGCCGTGGAGTTCGTGTGTTGCGACATCACCGATGAAATCGCCTACAAGGCGGCCATAGGGCGCTTCGAACATTCCCTGGGGCCGATCAGCGTACTGGTGAACAACGCCGCCAATGACGTGCGCCACACCCTGGAAGAAGTCGATTCGGAAACCTTCGACAAGCTGATCTCAGTCAACCTCAAACACGCCTTCTTTGCCGCCAAGGCCGTGGTGCCGATGATGAAACGCGCCGGCAGCGGCTCGATCATCAACCTCGGCTCCGTCGGCTGGATGATGGCCTCCGCCGGCTACCCGGTGTACGCCGCCAGCAAGGCCGCCGCCCACGGCATGACCCGCGCGCTGGCACGGGAACTGGGGCCGAACCGTATCCGGGTGAACACACTGGTGCCGGGCTGGGTGATGACCGAAAAACAGCTGGCCATGTGGGTGGATGACGCCGCCAAGGAACTGATCAGCCGCAGCCAGTGCCTGCCCGGCAGCGTACTGCCGGAACACATCGCCAATATGGCGCTGTTTCTCGCGTCCGATGCCTCGGCGATGTGTTCGGCGCAGAACTTTATTGTGGATGGCGGCTGGGTCTGAGCCGAACACGTCAGTTCATGCAACCCAAATCAATGTGGGAGGGGGCTTGCCCCCGATAGCGGTGGTTCAGGCAGTACTTCTATAACTGATCCACCCTTATCGGCGGCAAGCCCCCTCCCACATTTGAACTGCTGTGCTTAGGCGATGGGGTAACGCCTGAACGCCGGATGCTGCTCCAGCCTTTCGGCATGCCGTTGCAGGTTGGGAAATGCATCCGCCTTGACCACCGATGCCACGGTGAACTGGCTGAACGACCAGGCCACCGCCGCCGTAATCGACGCCTGGGTCAATGCTTCGCTGTCGCCCAATTGCTTGTCCAGCAACCCATAGGCCGCAAGCAATTGCCCGCTCACGCGCTCAAGCCATGGCGCATGCAGCTTCTCGGCCGGGCGCAGGTTGTGTTCATAGACGATCTGCACGCTCTTCTCGCAGGCTGCCAGCGCCAGTCCCAGAACGTGCAAGTCCTTGGCCAGTGCCGCAGGTTGCCGGGGCAACAGCTTCCTGTCAGCCGGGGCCAGGGTTTCCAGGTACTCCAGGATCAGGCTGGAGTCCATCAACACCGTGCCATCGTCCAGCACCAGGGTAGGGGCCTTGACCACCGGGTTGATCTGCGCAAATTCGTCGAAGGTGCGGAACACGGACAGGGGTTCATGCACGAAATCCACCCCGTACAGGTCCAGGGAAATAGCCACGCGGCGCACGTAGGGCGAGTCCAGCATGCCGATCAGTTTCATGAAGCCTCCATTGCTGTCAGGGTGACGAGCCCAAGAGATTAAGGGCACTCGGTCGCCCGGCGCAATTGTTGATACGCCTGCACCAGCTGCTCCAGGCTGAACGCCAGGTTGCGTCCGCTGGGATTGGGCAGCACCCACACTGACGCACCGCCCAGCACCTTTGGCTGCAAGCCCCAGGCGATCTCGCGTTGGCCGCTCAACGCGCTGTAGCCGGACTTGCCCATGAACGCCACGAAGCGCGGCGCGCAGTGGCGGATCTTGTGTTCAAAGCCCGTCGCGGCCTGGGTGAACTCATGCCGTGCCAATTCGCCCGCGCTGGCCGTGGGACGTTCCACCAACGTGGTCAGGCCGCAGTGGTAGTGCAGCAGCGTACGCCCGTGTTCGGGGCGGATTTCATGGGGCGTGAAGCCGGCCAGGTGCAGGGTGCGCCAGAAGCGGTTGCTGCGGTTGGCGAAATGCAGGCCGAGGGCGGCGGAACCCTTGCCGGGGTTTATGCCGCAGAACACGACCTTCAGGTGTTTGGCGAGAATATCTTCAAGTCTGTCGGCCATGTGGGGGTATCTGAATGTGAGCCAATCGGTAAGATGCGCTTTGAATTCATCCATCCCAAGCGCCTCAGGAGCAGTGAGCATGACCGATTCATCCAGCTATGTCCCACCCAAGGTCTGGACCTGGGACGCCGAAAGTGGCGGCACCTTCGCCAGCATCAACCGGCCCATCGCCGGCGCCACCCATGAAAAGCAATTGCCGGTCGGCAAGCATCCGCTGCAGCTGTATTCCCTGGCCACGCCCAATGGGCAGAAGGTCACCATCCTGCTCGAGGAACTGCTGGCCCTGGGGCACAGCGGCGCGGAATACGACGCCTGGCTGATCAAGATCGGCGACGGCGACCAGTTCGGCAGCGGCTTTGTCGGGGTCAACCCGAACTCGAAGATCCCGGCCTTGATGGACCATAGCGGCGTCCAGCCGATTCGCGTGTTCGAATCCGGCGCGATCCTGCAGTACCTGGCCGAGAAGTTCGGCGCCTTCTTCCCCACCGAGCCGGCGGCCCGCGCGGAATGCCTGTCGTGGTTGTTCTGGCAGATGGGCAGCGCGCCCTACCTGGGCGGCGGCTTCGGGCATTTCTATGCCTATGCGCCGAGCAAGATGGAATACCCGATCAACCGCTTTGCCATGGAAACCAAGCGCCAACTGGATGTGCTGGACCAGCGCCTGGCCGTGAGCGAATACATCGCCGGGGATGAATACACCATCGCCGATATCGCCATCTGGCCGTGGTACGGCGGGCTGGTCAAAGGCCGCTTGTATGGGGCGGCGGAGTTTCTCTCGGTGCACGAGTACAAGCACGTACAGCGCTGGGCGGACGCGATTGAGGCGCGGCCGGCGGTGCAGCGTGGGCGGCGGGTGAATCGGGTGTCGGGCGAGGAACAGTTGCCCGAGCGCCATGATGCAAGTGACCTGGACTGATTGAGATCCAAGTGTGGGAGGGGGCTTGCCCCCGATAGCGGTGGATCAGTCACGGATGTATCAACTGACCCACTGCCATCGGGGGGCAAGCCCACTCCCACATTTTGATCGCCTTATCTTCGATTTACTTGTAGCGCTGTTCGAACACCGCCACCTGTTCGGGCTTGATGAGCTCGAACGGCACCCACACCTCGGACTCGATCGGCTCGCCCTTGATCATCCTGATCGCCGACTGCACTGCCTGAGTGGCCTGGGCCTTGGGGTCCTGGAATACCGACGCCGTGAGCATGCCGCGCTTGATCGCCGCCAGACCGTCGGGCAAGCCGTCGATGCCGATAATCGCAATCTCGCCCTTGGCCTTGCCCGCCTGTTGCAAGGCCATGGCCGCGCCAATCGCCATTTCATCGTTATTGGCCACAATCGCATCGAACTGCGTGCCGGCCAGCAGCCAGTTGCTGGTCAGGTCCATGCCCTTGTTGCGTTGCCACTCGGCGCTTTGCTGCTCCACCACCTTGATGCCGGGAAAGTCCTTGAGCACCTGCTTGACGCCTTCGGTGCGGTCATGGGTGGCGTTCTGCGCGAGGTCGCCCATGATGATAGCCACATTGCCTTTGCCGCCGAGCTTTTCCGCGAGGTAGCGCATCTGCAATTGCCCGGCCTCGATATCGTTGGATGCCACGGTGACCACGCCCTTGGGCAAGGTGCGCTCATCCGGGTGGCGGTTGACGTACACCAGTGGCGTCTTGGCCGCCACGGCGGCGCGGGTCATGTTGGCGGTGGCGGCGGTGTCCACCGGCAGCACGATCACGGCGTCGACTTTCTGGTTGAGAAAGCCTTCGACCTGGTTGAGCTGGCGCACCACGTCGCCCTGGGCGTCTTCGAACTGGATCTGCACGTCCTGTTGCTTGGCGGCATTTTCCAGGCCGGTGCGCACGTAGGTCATGAAGTTATCGTCGACCCGCGCGATGCTCACGCCGATGCGATACGCGGCGAAGGTCCATTGGCTGAACAGCAGTAAAAACGCAGCAACAAGCAATGAATAGCGATGCATGAGGGTGTTCCTTTTATTGTTATAGGGTGAACGCTTGACGGAAACGCTCCAGGGCCAACTCGCTGTCGCCGCTGGCCCAGCCTTCGAGGCCGACCACGCCGTTGTAACCCATGGCGTGCAGGGCCCTGGCTATGGCCGGGTAGTGGATTTCGCCGGTGCCGGGCTCCTGGCGTCCGGGCACGTCGGCCACCTGGATTTCACCGATGGCGCTGCCTGCGCGCTGGATCAGCTCGATCAGGTTTCCTTCGCCGATCTGCGCGTGGTACAGGTCCAGGTTCATTTTCAGGTGCGGGCTGCCCACGGCTTCGATCAGCGCCAGGGTGTCGTCGGCGCGGGCGAACGGGGTGCCGGGGTGGTCGACCTCGGTGTTGAGGTTTTCCAGCAGGAACACGCGGCCGGCGTCTTCGCCCAGGCGCGCGATCTTTTCCAGCGCCTTGCACGCGCTCAGCCACATGCGCCCGGTGGTCTGGCCCACGGGCTGCACCGGCAGGCCGCCGTCACCGAGTCCGGTGCCGTGCAGGTTGAGGCTGGGGCAGTTCAGGCGCTCGGCGACGCCGATGGATTCGCGCGCACTGTCGAGCAGTTGGCGGATGCCGTCGGGGTCGGTGAGGGTGCCGCTGATATAGCCGGTCATCGAAGTGAAATCGGCGCCGGTGGCGGCCAGGGCGCTGATGTCTTTATTGGTCCAGTTCCAGATTTCGGCACTGAAACCCAGTGCATGGATGCGCTTCACGCGCTCGACGAAGGGCAGGTCGAGAAACACCATCTCGGCACTGATCGCCAGTTTGAACGGGCTCATCAGCGGGCTCCCTGCACGGCCACGGCCTTGCCGGTCTGGAACGACTCGATGCAGGCACGGGCAATCGCCAGGGCGGCGCGCGCGTCTTCGCCACTGGCCATGGGCTTGGCGCCGCTGCGCAGGCAGTCGACAAAGTGGTTGAGTTCGGCGATGTAGGCGTCGCGCAGCAGGTCGGTGTCCATGCGCTGGGTGTCGGCCTGGATGCCCTCGGCCAGGTAGCGCACCAGGTCGGAGTCGTTGAGGCTGCCCATGCTCAGCATGCCGGCGCTGCCGAACACTTCGCCGCGCACGTCGTAGCCGTACACCGCCTGGAAGTTGGCCTCGGCGGTGGCGATGGCGCCGTTGTCGAAGCGGATCGCGACCACGGCGGTGTCGAGGAAGCCTTTGCTTTTGTACTCCGGCGCGATCAATGCGTCGGCCATCACATACACCTGCACCGCTTCGGCACCGGGGTTGAGGTAGCGCAGGGTGTCGAAGTCGTGGATCAGGGTTTCCAGGAAGATCACCCATTGCGGCGAATTGGCCGGGTTGTTGAGTGCCGGGTCGCGGGTCAGCGAGCGCAACAACTGCGGCGTGCCGATGCGGCCGGCCGCCACGTCGAGGTGGGCCGTGCGGAAGCTCTTGGCGAAACGCCGATTGAAACCGACCTGCAGCGGCACGCGCGCATCGGCCGCGGCGGCAATGGCGCGGTCGGCTTCGTCGAGGGTGATGGCCATGGGTTTTTCGCAGAAGATCCCCTTGCCGGCGCGGGCGGCGCTGATCACCAGTTCGGCGTGGCTGCGGGCGGGGGCGGCGATGAGGACGCCGTCGATGTCCGGGTCGTCGAGCAGCTGCTGTGGGTCGGTGTAGACCTTGTCCACGCCCAGTTCGGCCGCCAGGCGTGCGGCTTGGCCGGGAGTGGGGTCGGCGATGGCGGCGAGGGTTGCGCCGGGGATGTGTCGCGCAGCGGTCAGGCCGTGGAAGCTGCCCATGCGACCTGCACCGATCAAGCCCAGGCGGATGTTCTGTGTACTCATGAAATAACCCCTTTTTATTGTTGGCCGCAGGACAGCCCTGGCTGGCAAAGGGGCTGGAGCAAAGGTTATGCCAATTTATAACTGTCTGATAATTAAGGCTTTATAAAATACAATAAACAAAATGTGTTCATTCTGATGACATGCCTATACTGACATGTCAAAAACATGAACATGGATACCGCCCGATGAGCATGGCGTTCAGCGTACAAGACCTCGACTACCTGGCGGCCCTGGGGCCTGCGGCGCTGAACGACGGCCCGGTTGCTGCGCTGGAACAGGCGTGGCGCGCGTGCCTGGCCGGGCGGGTGCAGCGCCCGGCCGAGGTGCGGCAGGTGATCTGGGATTCCTGGCGCCGCAGCGTAGAGGCGGGTATCGACCCGGATGACAGCCAGTACCGCTTCGTGGCGCCCCACGATCTTGCTGCCACCCTGGCCACCCACCGCGTCCTGATCGCCGCCGCCGCGCAGGTCATGCACGGCTTGTTGGCCTACAACCCTCGCGGCCATATCAACCTCACCGACGCCGAGGGCACCACCCTGTATTTCTGCGGGCTGGACATCACCCCCGTCGGCAGCCGCCTGCTCGAATCGGTCCAGGGCACCAACTGCACCGGCCTGGCCCTGGCCGAAGACCGCCTGGTGTACGTGCTGGCCGAGGAGAACTTCGGCAGCGGCCTGCGCCAACGCCGTATGCACTGCGCCGCCGCGCCGATCAGGAATGCCCAGGGCCAGACCCTGGCGATGCTGACCCTCACCGCCGAACCCGGCTGGTTTCATTTTCACACCCTCGGTACCGTACAAGCGGCTGCCGAAGCGGTCTCCCGCCAGATGGCCCTGCAAGCGCTGTTGGAAGAGCAGCAAACCGTGCTCGAAGTGCTTAACGAAGGCCTGGTGGTGCTCGATGAGCGTGGCTGCATCAAGGCGCTCAATCGTTATGCCCGGCAACTGTTCGGGGTGGGGCTGGAGCTGATCGGCAGCCCCTTCCAGCGCCTGGGCCGCAGTGAATTGAGTGACGCCATGCTTTTACGCGGCGGTGAGCCGGTGCGTGACCTCGATTGCACCTTCCACCTGCACGACCGCAGCCAGCTCGCCTGCCTGGTCTCGGTGTGCCCGCTGGAGCAGGGCGGGGTGATCGTGTCCCTGCGCGAAAACCGCCGCATCCGTGAAATCACCCGGCGCATCATCAGCACCCAGGCGCGCTACACCTTCGATACCATCCAGGGCACGTCGCGGGCGATCCAGGACGCGCTGCACCTGGGACGCATCGCCAGTCGCAGTGAATCCACCACCCTGATCCTCGGCGAAAGCGGCACCGGCAAGGAGCTGTTCGCCCAGGCCATCCACAACGCCAGCGACCGCGCCAACGGTCCGTTCGTGGCGGTCAACTGCGGCGCGATCCCACGGGACCTGGTGCAGAGCGAGCTGTTCGGGCACGTCGAAGGCGCATTCACCGGCTCGGCCCGGGGCGGGTCGGCGGGCAAGTTTGAACTGGCGGATGGCGGCACCATCTTTCTGGATGAGATTGGCGATATGTCCTTCGACGCTCAGGTCAGCCTGCTGCGGGTGTTGCAGGAAGGCGAAATTACCCGCGTCGGCGCGAAAAGTTCACGGCCCGTGGACGTAAGGATCATTGCCGCCACCCACCGCAACCTCAGCCAGGCGGTGGCCGAAGGGGCGTTCCGTGAAGACCTCTACTACCGCCTCAACGTCCTGAACCTGACCGTACCGCCGCTGCGCATGCGCCGTGAAGACATCCCGTTGCTGGCGCGGCACTTCCTCACGCGCTGCGCCCGTTCGCTGCGCAAATCGGTACAGGGCTTTGCCCCGGATGCGCTGGAATTGCTCTCGGCCTACGCCTGGCCAGGCAATGTGCGCGAGCTGGAAAACAGCATCGAACGCGCCACCAACCTGGCGACGGGCGAACTGATCCAGGCGGCCGATCTACCCCTGGAAACCAGACCGCGCGCCACGCTGCGCCACCACGAACCTCAGCCCGCCCAGGACCTGAGCAGCCACGAAATGCACGCCATCGTCGCCGCCCTCAAAAGCACCGGCGGCAACATCCGCCTGGCCGCCCGGCAACTGAACGTGTCCCGGGGTGGGCTGTACAACAAGATGAGTCGGTTCGGGTTGAGTGCCGCAGATTTTCGCGGCGCATAGGGTCGACATGTGGGAGGGGTTTTGCCCCCGATAGCCATAGGTATCTACCCAACGTTGGCTCAACGCTGAAAGCGCGGCGGATAGGGCTGTCGTGGTGAGCGGGCTTGTCCCGCGCTGGGCTGCGCAGCAGCCCCAAAACCAGCCTCTACAGAGTGTCTGATACACCGCGATCTTCTTGACTGGGGCTGCTGCGCAGCCCAACGCGGGACAAACCCGCTCGCCACAGGGAGATTTGTCAGGGTCTGAAAAGTTGCGTAGATGCCCTTGCCCCGATAGCGGAGTGTCAGTTGACATCTACTTAACTGATCCACCGCCATCGGGGGCAAGCCCCCTCCCACATTTTGATCTCCATGTATCAGGCACACATGTTCTCCGACGTCACAATCTGCGGCGCGATATACACCCGATGCCGCTCCGGATCAAACCCCTCGGCACTCTGCAATTCCACCAGCAACTGCACCAGCGCGTTCGCCGTCTGCCTGGGCTGGGAATCCATCACCACATCGATCAACCCCTGGCTCAGCGCCTGGCGTGACAGCGCCGTGGACTCCTGCAAAATGCAGCACAAGGCCGGGCGCTTGGGCAGTTGCGCCAGGGCGCTGATGATGCCGTCGCCACCGCCACCCACCACGCACAGGCCGCGCAGGTCGGTGTGGCGGGTGAGCAGGTCGAGGGTGGCTTCTTCGGTGATGTCGCAGTTGTCCAGGTTGATCAGCGGCTCCAGCGGTTTGAGCCCCGGGGCGTGTTCAGCCAGGTAGCTGTGCAGGCCTTCGACCCGTGCCTGGTGACCGAGGAAGCGATGGCCGCCGAGCAGGATCCCCACGCTGCCTTTGCGGGCGCCGCAGGTGCGGGCGAGCAGCCAGCCCATGGTGCGCCCGACCACGTGGTTGTCCTGGCCCACATAGGGTTCCAGGGCTTGCTCGTGAATATCCGAAAGCAGGGCCACCACCGGCACACCGGCCTCGCGGATCTGCGCCAGGCAGGCGTTGATCAGCGGGTGGGCGAAGCTGACCACGGCGAGGGCATCACACTGCACGGCCAGTTGTTCGATCTGCGCGACGATGACGCTGGGTGTGCGGTCGTGGATGTAGTCGAATTGGCAGGTCAGGTTGGCGCTGGCGTGATGCTGCGCCGCCTCGCTGATCGACTGCGCCAGGTGGGCATAGAACGCCTGGGCGGTGCCCAGCAGCAGGATGCCGAAGCGATAGGTGGGCCGGCGTTCGCGTATGCGCTGGCCGATCAACCGTGCAGCAAAATAGCCCACCGCTTCGGCAGCCTGGAACACCTGCTCGGCCGTTTGCGGATTGACTGGCGCGCGCGCATTCAGCACGCGGTCGACGGTGGCCACGCTGAGGCCCGCATGGGCGGCGACGGTGGCGATGGTCGGGCGTTTATTGTTGTTCATGACAGCCCCCTTGAGCGTCTTGATAGAAAACTATCAAGCCCCGCTGGGCCTGGATGATAGCTTGATAGGGAATGGATTCAAGGCCTTGAGGGTGATTTAGCCGCGCTCTATCGTTGGTTTCGCAAAGCACCTGAAACCTCTCGCTTGCGGAGAACAATAACAATGCCTGAACACACCGCTCACACCGCTCGGCGCGACTACAGCCTCACCGGCCCCGAAGCTGCCCGCGCGGCGGAAAAAGGCCTGGTCTCGGCCAGTTGGTACCAATCGCCGATTTCCCGTAAACGCATGAAAGAACTGATGCAACGCCGCGACGGCCCGGCCTTGCTCGACACTGCTATTTGGGCGGCCGCGCTGTTGGCCACCGGATTCGGCGGCTACTGGTTCTGGGGCACGTGGGCCTGCGTGCCGTTCTTCCTCGCCTATGGCGTGCTGTACGGCACCGCGTCCAACCCGCGCTGGCACGAAACCGGCCACGGCACCGCGTTCAAGACCCGCTGGATGAACGACGTGCTGTACCAGGTCGCAAGCTTCATGTGCATCTTCGAACCCCACGTGTGGCGCTGGAGCCATGCCCGGCACCACACCGACACCATCGTCGTCGGCCGCGACCCGGAGATCGTCGAGCCACGCCCGCCTAGCCTGCCGATGATGTTTCTCAGCCTGTTCAACCTGCCCCTGGCCTGGAAGACCTTCAGCGGCGTGGCGCGCCATGCCATCGGCCAGATGAGTGCCCAGGAGGCGGATTTCATCCCCGAATCCGAGTGGCCCAAGGTGTTCCGCGCTGCGCGTATCTGGGTCGGTATTTATGCGCTGGTGATCGGCACCGCGTTGTACCTGCACAGCTGGCTGCCGCTGATGCTGGTTGGGCTGCCAAGTATCTACGGCGCCTGGCTCGGCTACGTGTTCGGCCTCACCCAGCATGTGGGCCTGGCCGAAGATGTGCTCGACCACCGCAGCAACTGCCGCACCATCTACATGAACCGCGTGCTGCGCTTTATCTACATGGACATGAACTACCACCTCGAACACCACATGTACCCGATGGTGCCGTACCACGCCTTGGCGCAATTGCACGAAGAGATCCGCAGCGACTGCCCGCCGCCGTACGCCAACCTGTTCGAGGCGTACAAGGAGATCCTTCCGACGATCTGGAAGCAGCGCAGCGATCCGACTTACTTCGTCCAGCGTCCCATCCGCCCCAGCGCTGAACCGGCCGCCAGGGCCCCGATGCATGCAGAAGCCACTGCCGGCTGAATCCCACCCAAGAACAAGAGAAAACGCCATGAACGATCAATGGATCGACGTCTGCGCCGTGGGCGAAATAGACGCGGAAGACGTGCTGCGCTTCGACCACGGGGCGCACACCTACGCGGTGTTCCGCTCGGCGGACAATGAGTTTTTCGCCACCGCCGGCCTGTGCACCCACGAGAAAATCCACCTCGCCGACGGCCTGGTGATGGACCATGTGATCGAGTGCCCCAAGCACAACGGGCGCTTCGATTATCGCTCGGGCAAGGCCCTGGGCGCGCCGGTGTGCGTCAACCTCAAGACCTACCCGGTACGGGTCGAAGCGGGGCGGGTGTTGCTCGCCGTCACGGCTTGATGATGAACGCAGCCCTGATCATCGTCGGCGCCGGCCATGCCGGTGGCCGCGCGGCACTGACCCTGCGCGAGGAAGGCTACAGGGGCCGTCTGATCCTGATCGGCGACGAGCCGCACGTGCCCTATGAGCGGCCGCCCCTGTCCAAGGGCCTGTTGCAGGGCAGCATGGACCTGGCCGGCTGCAGCCTGTGCGACAGCGCCCGGCTCGCCGAGTTGGGCATCGAACATATCGCCGGTAACCCGGTCCGCGAACTGGACCCGCCGCAGCACCGCCTGCAATTGGCCGACGGCCAGTGGCTGTCCTACGCCGGCCTGTTGCTGGCCACCGGGGGCAGGGCGCGGCGTCTGCCCCAGGCGCAGGCCAACGTGTTGTACCTGCGCACCCACGATGAAGCGCTGGCGCTGAAATCCGCGTTGCGGCCCGGAGCGCGGCTGGTGATTGTCGGCGGTGGGTTTATCGGCCTGGAAGTCGCGGCGACCGCTCGTGGCCTGGGCTGTGAGGTGACGGTGCTCGAAGCCGGGCCACGCTTGGCGGGCCGGGTGCTGGCGCCGGTCATCTCCGAGGCGCTGCTGCAGGTGCATCGCCAACAGGGTGTCGACGTGCGCTTGAATGTGGCGTTGGAGTCGATCCATGCAGAGGCGGTGCAACTGGTGGACGGGCAGTTACTGCCCTGCGACCTGGTGGTGGTCGGCATCGGCATGCAACCGAATATCGAGCTGGCCGTGGCGGCGGGGCTGGAGGTGGGGCAGGGCATTCGCGTCGATGCGCATCTGCGCACCAGCGTGCCGGACATCTACGCGGCAGGTGACGTGTGCGAGTTTCGCCTCGGCGGTGAGTACCAGCGCCAGGAAACCTGGCGCAATGCCGAGGCGCAAGGGCGGCATGCCGCATTGAACATGCTCGGGCGTGAGGAGCCGTTCGAAGCGCTGCCCGGCTTCTGGTCCGACCAGTACGACTGGGGCTTGCAGACTGTGGGCGTGATCACGCCGCTGACCGTCAGCCGTGCCTTGCCGGGCGCGGGGCTGTTGCTGTTCTACCTCGACGCCGACCAACGTTTGCAAGGCGCCTGCGGCTGGGGCCCCGGCAACAGCGTGGCCAAGGACATCAAGCTGTGCGAACGCCTGATCAGCGCGCGCATCGCCCTGAACGCGGCCAGCCTGGTCGACCCCGACGTGTCCCTCAAACACCTGCTGCGAGGCTGATATGCGCCAATTCCTGGTATTCCAATCCCTCTGGGCGATGCACACCGAGCCCGGCCCCCTGGAGGCCCAACTCGACCGCATCAAGGCCGCCGGTTTCGACGGCATTACCGATCACTACTGGCAAGCCGCCGATGTCGCGCGCCTGCACGCCGCCGCCACGGCGCGGGGCCTGCAGATCGAAGGCCAGTTGTTCCCGCAAAGCGTCGACGACCTGGCGGCCGCACTGGATGTGATCAGCCGCCATGGCTGCCACCACCTCACCCTGCAAGCCGATGTGCGCCCGCGCACCCAAACCGAAGCCGCCCGCTTGATCGAAGGCTGGCAACGCCTGGCCGAGCAGGTGGACTTTCCGGTGCTGCTGGAAACCCACCGCTATCGCCTCACCAACGACCTGCTGTTCACCCTCGACCTGCTGGCGCAGATGCCCGATTTGAAGCTGCTGGCCGACCTGTCTCACTACGTGGTCGGGCGCGAGCTGCCCGAGCCCGGCGCCGTTGAAGACGATGAGCAGATCCGCACGATCCTGCGCCACAGCTGGGGCTTTCATGGTCGTGTGGCCAGCAGTGAACAGGTGCAGGTGTCGCTGGCGTTCCCCCAGCACCAGGCCTGGGTGCAGCGCTTTACCCAGTGGTGGCGCTACGGGATCGAGGACTGGCTGGCCCGCCCCGACACCCCGCACAGCCTGTCCTTCACCTGCGAACTGGGCCCGCCGCCCTATGCCATCACCGGTGCCGATGGGCGTGAAATCAGTGATCGCTGGGCCGAGGCGTTGCAGCTCAAGGCCTTGATTCGCGACGTGTGGCAGGCGTGCCGGAAATGATCTGCTAACCTGCGCGGGTTCACTCCCGCCCTTAGCCTGGATTTGCCCCATGCCGACTTCCTCCGTTCAGCCGCCTCTTGAACCGCAGTCCGTCTGCCACCCGATCACCAGCAGCGCGATCTTTATGGTCGCCACCATCGCCCTTGGCAGTGAAGACGGCGTGCGCGCCTGGTGCGCAGACATCGCCGGGCTGGTGCGTTCGGTGGGCAAGCGCGTGCCGGCGGGCAACCTCACCTGCGTCTGCGGCTTTGGCTCGCAGGCCTGGGACCGCTTGTTCGGCGCACCGCGCCCGGCGGCGTTGCACCCGTTTCGCGAGTTCGGTGTGGAAGGGCGCATGGCGTTATCGACGCCCGGCGACATCCTCCTGCATATCCGCGCCGAGCAGATGGACCTGTGCTTTGAACTCGCCACCCAGCTGATGACAGCGTTGGGCGATAGCGTGAAGGTGGTGGATGAAGTCCAGGGTTTCCGCTACTTCGACATGCGCAGCATCATCGGCTTTGTCGACGGCACCGAGAACCCGGTGGGGCGCAAGGCCGTGGGCTTCACTATCGTTGGCGACGAAGACCCCGGATTCGAAGGCGGCAGCTACGTGCTGGTGCAGAAGTACCTGCACAACATGACCGCCTGGAACGGCCTGACGGTGGAAGCCCAGGAGAAGGTGATCGGGCGCACCAAGCTGTCGGATATCGAGTTAGGCGAAGACGCCAAGCCGAGCAATGCCCACAGCGCCCTGACCGTGATCACCGACGAGAACGGCGAAGAAGTGAAAATCCTGCGCGACAACATGCCCTTCGGCCGCCCCGGTGCCGGGGAGTTCGGCACCTATTTCATCGGCTACGCACGCTCGCCGCAGCCGCTGGAGCAGATGCTGGAAAACATGTTCGTCGGCCGCCCGGCAGGCAACTACGACCGCTTGCTCGACTTCAGCACGGCGGTCACCGGCGGGTTGTTTTTCGTGCCATCGGCCGACCTGCTCGAAGCACTGGCGGAGCGTACGGGCGGGCTGTAAAGCAAAGCAGTTCAAATGTGGGAGGGGGCTTGCTCCCGATAGCATTGGGTCAGTTAAAGTTGCATCAACTGACACGCCCTCATCGGGGGCAAGCCCCCTCCCACATGAGATTGATGCCGGGTGTTATATCAACCCAGCAGCCCGGTACTGACGGCCACAATCAGGAACACCCCCAGCAGCGCGCGATAGATCACAAACGGCCAGGTGGAGAACCGCTCGAGGAACTTCATCAGGCCCCAGATCGCGAAAAACGCCGAGACGCTGGCCACCACCAGCCCGAACAACAAATGCGGCCAGGCATGGGCGGGCATATCGGCATGCAGCAGCACCCACAGCTCCTTCAAACCGGCGAGGGCGATGGCGGGCAGGCCCAGCAGGAAGGAGAAGCGCGCGGCTTCTTCGCGTTTGAAGTTGAGGAACAGGGCCGCGGTGAGGGTCGAGCCGGAACGCGATACGCCCGGAATCAACGCGCCGATCTGCGCGACCCCGACGATCAGCGCATCCCGCAGGCGCATCTGGCTGACCTCGCGGGTATGCCGGGCACGCAGCTCGGCCGCCGCCAGCAGCACCGCCATTACCACGCAGGAAATACCGATCACCAGCAGCCCGCGCAGCGGCGAATTGCAGGCGTTCAGGGTCGACGACAAGGCCAGCCCGGCGATCCCGATCGGAATGGTCGCCAACACAATCGCCACCGCGAGCTTGAACCATGGATCGTTGTAGTCGCCCCGGCGCACCGCGTCGATGCTGCCCGTGGTCACTTGGCGCACATCGCGCCAGAAGTAACTGACCACCGCCGCCAGTGCCGCCAGCTGCATGGCCGCCGAAAACGCCGATCCGGGGTCTTGCCAGCCGAGCAGGGCGGGCACCACACGCATATGGGCGGTGGAGGAGACCGGCAACAGTTCGGTAATGCCCTGGATCACGCCCAGGATAAAGATCTGCAGGTAATCCAGGGAGGCGAAGCCCACATCCAGGCCGGCGGTACAGACGTTGGTCAAAGTGCGTGTCCTTGAAAAAGTGGCGAGCCGGCGGAGTTTATTCGAAATGTTTCAGCGCTTCGGCAGGGCTCGCCGCTATTTGCAATCGGTTCAGCAAGTAGAAAGGTTCGCGGCGCTATTGGACTGCGCCGAGGTTTTGTGAACAATGGCGCCCTGCGTTTTTTGACCGAGAGCCCCATGCCTGAAACCACCGTGGAATTGATCCAGACCGGCCCCGAAGAAGCCGAGCTGATCCGCAATCTCTACCAGTACTACGCCTATGAATCGTCGGACTGGGAGCAGGAAGATGTCGAGGCGGACGGCCGTTTCTACATCCATGACCAGCACCTGAACCGCTATTGGCAAGACCCGCACTGGAGCGCCAACCTGTTGCTGGTGGACGGCTATATCGCCGGCTTCCTGCTGATCGAAGGCAGCGAGTTGCCGGGCATCGACGCCCTGGAACTGGCCGACCTGTTTATCCTCAAGCGCTATCGTCGCAAAGGCATCGGCCGCGCCATCGCCACCCAGGTGTTGTGCAGCGGCGAGGCGGATTGGCTGGTGCGGTTTTATGACCAGGACGAAGTGTCCCAGGCGTTCTGGCGTACGGTGCTGGATAACCTGCCGCGCCCAGTGCAGGCCCTTGAGCTGGCGGATGACCCGCAGTTGATGAGTTACCTGGTTACGCGGGCGGTGTTGCATTAAAGGTGTGCTGCATCGCCTGAGGCGGCTGCCCGAACGCCCTTAGAAACGCCTGGCGCATGCGCTCGCGATCACCGAACCCGGTTTCGCGGGCCACCACTTCCACCGGATGACGGCTGGTTTCCATCATCGCCCGTGCGGCTTCAACCCGCAGGGATTCGATGGCCTTGGCCGGCGTCTGCCCGGTTTCTTCGCGAAATACCCGGCTGAACTGGCGCGGGCTCAGCCTGGCCACCTCGGCCAGGGCGTCCACCGACAGGTCATGGGTGAGGTTTTCGCGGGCGTAGGCCAGGGCCAGTTGCACACGGTCGGACTTGGGGTCCAACTCCAACAGTGCAGACAACTGCGATTGCTCGCTGCCCCGACGCTGGGCGATCACCAGCTTGCGCGCAATGCGCCGGGCGAGGTCGCTGCCCAGGTCGTTCTCCACCATGGCCAGCGCCATGTCCACCCCGGCACTCATGCCGGCGCCGGTCCATACCTGGCCGTCAACGATAAACAGCTTGTCTTCTTCCAGGCGGATATCCGGGTAGCGCTTGCGAAAGGCCGGCGCGTGGATCCAGTGGGTGGTGGTGCGTTTGCCGTCGAGCAAACCGGCCTCGGCCAGCACGAAGATGCCCATGCACAGCGACGCGACACGCCGCGATTGAGCCGAGGCGGCCTTGACCAGTGCCAGCAGGTTGGCCTCCGGCAGGCGAAACTCCAGGTAACCGCTGACGATCAGCGTGTCGTAGCCTTGGGGCCGCAGGGGCGAGGTGTTCACCGAGAAGCCCTGGGACGTCATCACGGCGCCGCCGCTTTCCGACACCAGGTGAAACTCATAGGCGGGCTCTCCACGCAGCAGGTTCGCGCACTCGAACACCGAGCCCAGGCTGAGGCTCAGGGATTGGAAGTTCGGGTAAACCATCAGCGCAACGCTGTGCATCGCATGTCTCCAGGGGCGTGGGAGGGTGGATTGTCGGCGGCTGCCGGGAAAACGGCAACCGACTTCGGGTCATGTCCGGAATCCTTGCGCATATGACATTGTGAGGGGTTGGCGCGGCCTCTAACATTCCCTCAACGAACTAGACGACTGGTCTAATCGGACGGAGTGAAGCATGAGCAGCGAAACTAAAAGTGCACGGCAGACCATTCTCGACACGGCGCAGTTGATTGTTGGCCGTAAAGGATTTTCTGCGGTGGGCTTGAACGAAATACTGCAAGCCGCCCAGGTGCCTAAAGGTTCGTTCTATCACTACTTCAACTCCAAGGATGGCTTCGGTGTCGTGTTGCTCGACACCTACTTCGACAACTACGTGCACGGCATGCAGCAACTGTTCGACCAACCCGGTCTATCCCAGCACGCCAAGTTGATGCGTTATTGGCAGGCCTGGATCGACAATCAGACCGGTTGCACCGATGCGGGCAAATGCCTTGCCGTCAAACTGGGTGCGGAGGTGTCAGACCTTTCAGAGCCCATGCGCCTGGCGCTGGAACGTGGCACGTCGCGCACCATCGATTTACTCGCCATCGCCATACAGCGTGGCCTTGAGGACGGTTCCCTGAACGTCGACCAAGCCCCTGCAAGCCTGGCCCGGCGCCTGTACGCGCTGTGGCTGGGGACCAGCGTCATGAGCAAGATCACCCGGACATCCGCGCCGTTTGATGAGGCGTTGCTGCTGACCCGACAGCTGTTGGGTTGCCCTGGACACACAGACATTCACTGATCGAGGCACTGGAAAATGAAAGTATTAATGGTACTGACCTCTCACGACCAGCTTGGCGACACCGGCCGCAAGACCGGCTTCTGGCTCGAAGAATTTGCCGCACCCTATTACGTGTTCAAGGACGCGGGCGCCGAACTGGTGCTGGCGTCCCCGGCCGGTGGCCAGCCGCCCCTGGACCCGGTGAGTGACGCGCCCGACGCGCAAACCGAGCAGACCCGCCGCTTTGCCGCCGACCCTGCCGCGCAACAGGCCCTGGCCAGCACGGTCAAGCTGGACACGGTCAACGCTGACGACTTCGACACCGTGTTCTACCCAGGCGGCCACGGCCCGCTGTGGGACCTGGCAGAGTCGCCGGTGTCCATCGCCCTGATCGAGTCCTTCGAGCGTGCCGGCAAGCCCATCGGCTTTGTCTGCCACGCACCGGGCGCCTTGCGTCACGTCAAGGCGGTCAATGGCGAGCCGCTGGTCAAGGGCCGTCGCGTCACCGGCTTCTCCAACTCGGAAGAAGCGGCGGTGGGCCTGACCGAGGTGGTGCCGTTCCTGATTGAAGATGATTTCAAGGCACTGGGCGGCAACTATCAGAAGGGCGCCGACTGGCAATCCTTCGTGCTCGAAGATGGTTTGCTGATCACTGGGCAGAACCCTGCCAGTTCCAGTGACGTGGCCAAGGCGCTGCTCAAACTCACCGCGTAAGTTAATTAACCCTTTCATTCATTGGCGACTTGCAACAGTCGCCAATGCGTTTGCTCGTCTCGAATTTGGAATACCCCAATGACTAACAGCGTTTTAAGTACCCCGGTCAAACTGGGTCATCACACCTTGAACAACCGTATCGTGCTGCCACCGTTGACACGCCAGCGCAGCGCCCAGCCCGGCGATATCGCCACCGACCTGATGGCCGAGTATTACCGCCAGCGCGCTACGGCCGGTTTCATGGTCAGCGAAGGCACGCAGATCGAACCCCGTGGCCAGGGTTACGCCTGGACGCCGGGCATCTACACCCCGGCGCAGATCGACGGCTGGCGCAAGGTCACCGACGCGGTGCATGCCGAAGGCGGGGTGATCTTTGCCCAGTTGTGGCATGTGGGCCGTGTGTCCCATAACGCCTTGCAGCCTGACGGCGCCGCACCGGTGGCACCGTCGGCGATTCAAGCCCGGCAAGCCAAGGCCTTTATCGAGACCGGGCCTGGCGCGGGTGAATTGAAGCAACCGCCGGTGCCTCGCGCCTTGAGCGTGCTCGAGATTGAAGAATTGGTCGGGCACTACGCCCAGGCCGCACGCAATGCCCTGGACGCCGGGTTTGACGGCGTGGAAATTCATTCGGCCAACGGTTACCTGGTCAACCAGTTCATCTCGGCCCATGCCAACCAGCGCGACGATGAGTACGGTGGTTCGCTGCACAATCGCCTGCGTTTTTTGCGCGAGATCGTCGAAGCCGTCAGCAAGGTGGTCGGGCCGGAGCGCCTGGGCGTGCGGTTCTCGCCGTTGTTCAGCGGCACCGACCAGGACCGCGTGTACATCGGCCTGGTGGAAGAAGACCCGCACCACACCTACATCGAAGCGATCAAGGTGCTGGAACAGTCGGGCATCGCCTACGTGTCCATCGCCGAAGCGGACTGGGACAACGCCCCCGTGCTGCCCGACAGCTTCCGTGAAGCCGTGCGCAGCACCTTCAGCGGTCGCATTATCTACGCCGGTCGCTACACCGCTGAACGCGGCGCGAAACTGGTGGACGCCGGGCTGGCGGATTTGATTGCGTTCGGACGGCCGTTCATTGCCAACCCGGACCTGCCGCAACGGCTATTCAAGGGCTGGCCGTTGAACCCGCTGCGGGAAGAGGGGATGTATGGTGGCGGTGAGGTGGGCTACATCGACTACCCCACCTATTCCGAGTAAGAACGCGGTCAATGTGGGAGGGGGCTTGCCCTGATGCCAGCCATTTAAGAAGGAACACTATTAACTGTGGTGAGCGGGCTTTTTGTGGTGAGCGGGCTTGCCCCGCGCTGGGCCGCGAAGCGGCCCCAAACACAGCCCCGGAGCTGCCTGACACACTGCAGCGCTCTTATTGGGGCTGCTTCGCAGCCCAGCGCGGGGCAAGCCCGCTCACCACAGCAAGCCCGCTCATTACAGGTTGCTGCTTGCGCCTCACACATTTGCTTTGTGTTGCCTGCTGGTTACTCTACCCGCAACACAATCTTGCCGATATGGTCCCCACCTTCCATCCGCGCATGGGCCTGGGCGGCGTCGGTGTAGGCGTAGACCTTGTCGATGATCGGCAGGCAACGCCCGGCCTCCAGTACCGGCCAGATGTACTCGCGCAACTGTTCGGCAATCGCGGCTTTTTCAGCCTTGCTGCGCGCACGCAACAGTGAGCCGGTAATCACCGCGCGCTTGCCGAGGATGGTCAGCAGGTCGACGTCGTTGGCCTTGGCGCCGCCGAGGAAACCCAGCATCACCAGGTGCCCGTCCATGGCCAGGGCCTTGAGGTTGTTGTTCAGATACGAGCCGCCCATGATGTCGAGGATCACATCCACACCCTGGTCGTTGGTCTGTTGCGCGATGACCTCGGCAAAATCCTGTTCCCGGTAGTTGATCGGCTCGCCGCCCAGTTGGGCGATGGCTGCGCATTTGTCGGCGCTGCCGGCGGTGGCGAAGGCCTGGATGCCGAATTCGCGGCACAGCATCAGCGCGGTCGTACCGATGCCGCTGGTGCCGCCGTGGATCAGCACGCGCTGGCCGGTGTGCGCATCGCCGAGGCCGAACAGGTTGGCCCACACGGTGAAGAAGGTTTCCGGCACGGCGGCGGCTTGAATCCAGTCCATGCCTTCAGGAATCGGCAGCGCCTGGCTGGCGGGCACCGTGCAGAACTGCGCATAGCCGCCGCCATTGGTCAGGGCGCAGACCTTATCGCCCACGGCGAATTCGCTCACGCCGTCGCCCAGCGCGGCGACTTCGCCCGCCACTTCCAGGCCAGGCAGCGGGTTCATGCCGGGTTTCATCGGGTACTTGCCGGCGCGTTGCAGGGCGTCGGGGCGATTCACACCGGCCGCATGCACGCGAATCAGGATCTCGCCGGGGCCCGCCACCGGTACATCTGCACGGCGTGGTTGCAGCACCTCGGGGCCACCGGGGGTGGTGATTTCGATCAGGGTCATTTCTTTGGGAAGCGTCATTTCAGATTACCTGCAGCGATGAGCGTATGGGTTGGGACCGCGTCGGACGGCCGGCGGTTCAGCAGGCGCATGCCCGGTTCCAGGGCCAGGGCGACCACTATCGCCCCGGCGGCGATCATGAACAACAGCGCATGCTGGCCTCCGCTGACGTTGAACAGGGCGGAATAGGCAAACCCCGAGAGCGCCTGGAAAGTCGCAAAGGACACCGTGGCACGGCTCCACGCGACCTGCTGCTGATGATGGTCGGGGAGCAGTTCGTGCACCCGCGCCAGCGCCAACGGCACGATGCCCGGCGGGAAAGAACCGAGGATCACCGCGAGTACCGCCAGGCCAGTCAACGAGCCGGCAAACGGCAACGCACCGACGGCAATCGCCTGCACCACCAGCACCACGCGGATGCTCAAGCGCGCCCCCAGTTTGTCTGCCAGGAACCCGTAGGTGACCGGCCCCACAATCGACCCCAGGCCGTACATCACCCAGATCATCGCGCCGATATGCGCCCCGGCCCCCAGGCCACGGGCCACGTAATCCACCAGGAACACCATCGCCGGTACCAGCCCCGCGGCCATAAAGGCGTATTGGGCGAACAGCAGGTACACGCCGGAAGGCGTTGCTACGGCCGCGCCGGATGGCGGCGCGTCTTCATGGAGCGTGCCCGAAGGCCAGGCGAACCAGCTGGCGGCGGTCAGCACCACGGCCAGCAGGCCCAGGCCGAACCAGGTCTGCTGCAAACCCAGGCTCAGCAGCGGCGGCACAAGGGTGCCGGAGCCGGCGATGCCCAGGCCGATGCCGAGGAAGATCGCGCCACTGGCCAGGCCCCGGCGTGCGGCCGGTACATGGGGCAACACGGTCGCCGCCACCAGCACCATGATTGCGCCACCGGCAATCCCCGACAGCAGCCGCCAAGCGAAGAACCACACCACCGACAGCGGGAAGCCACAGGCGAAGAACGCCAGGGTCACCGCCACCATCATGATGCGCAGCGCGGTCCTGTTCGAGGTGCGCTGGGCAATGGGCCGCCCGATCAGCGCGCCGATCAGGTAACCCACCAGGTTGGCGGCACCGAGGTACACCACGTCATTGGCGCTGAACCAGTGGGCCTGGATCAGCGACGGAATCAACGGCGTGTACGCAAAGCGTGCCAGGCCGATGCTGACCAGGCTGGCGCACAGGCCGGCGAAGATCGGCAGCCACACGGAGCGGCGGGGTGGGGCGTGAGTGTCGAACATGATGGCGGTCCTGGGTATTTTTCTCTGGTGCCCAGCATATCCAGGTTTTTGGATGCAATAATGCAGCGAATACACGTCGCTGTGATGCAGATATGCAGCATAAGGAAACCGCATGAATTGGGATGATGCACGGGTGTTCCTGGCGGTTTGCCGCGAGTCGACGTTGCGCGGGGCCGCACGGGTATTGGGGGTCGACCAGGCCACAGTCGGGCGGCGGGTCAACGCCCTGGAAAAGTCCCTGGGTGCCACGCTGTTCCTGCGCACCTCCGAAGGCTACGCCCTGACCGCCGTCGGCGAGGCCGCCCTGCACTCGGTGGAAAAAATGGAACGCTCGGCCCTGGAACTGGAGCGCCAGATCCAGGGCCTGGATGACCGCCTGACCGGCACCGTACGGGTCAGCACCACCGACTCCCTGGCCATCGACTTCCTGATCCCGGCGATTGCGCGCCTGCACATCCAGCACCCGGATGTGCGCGTGCAGCTCGACGCGTCTACCCAGTTCCTGAGCCTGGCCAAACGCGAGACCGACATCGCCGTGCGCAACACCCGCCCGGACAGCCCCGACCTGATCGCCCGGCGTCTCGCGCGCTGGCCGGTGGGGTTGTTTGCGTCCCAGGCCTATATCGATCGCCAGGGTACGCCGGAGCCGGGCAGCCTGTTTGAAGGGCATGATCTTGTGGTCTATCAACCGTACCTGCAAACCCAGAAGGACATGACCCTGGTCTCGGAACCCCTGGGCCGTGGGCGCATCGTCGCCGCCCTGAGTTCCAGCCTGTTGGTGCGCCGCTCCATCGCCGCCGGGATCGGCATCGGCGAAATCCCGATCCTCACCGGTGAGCGCGACGGGCTGGTGCGCCTGTGGCCGGAGCGCACGCGGCCGTTGCCCTACGACGTCTGGCTGGTGACCCACGCCGACCTGCGCCACACCGCACGGGTGCGAGCGGTGATCGATGAAATCGTCGCGGGGTTTGCCGGCACCGGGGAGTGAGGTCAGCACACGGTTGCAAGCGTGCGTACCGCTCTGTGGACACAATCGAGGTCGATAACGTGTCAACCCACCGGAGCGCATATGAACGAATCAAGACACCAGGACCTGGGGCTGTTGTTTCTGCGAGGCAGCGGGGCGCTGTTCCTGCTATGGGTGCATGGCTTGCCCAAATTGCTCAACTACAGCGAGCAGTTGAAGCTGATCGAAGACCCGTTTCACCTCGGCGCCCATGTCACCTTGCTGCTGGCGATTTTCGCCGAAGTGCTGTGCCCGCTGCTGATCATCGCCGGGGTGCTGGTGCGCCTGGCGTGCCTGCCGATTCTGGCGGTGCTGTTGATTGCGATGGTGGTGGTGCATCCGGAGTGGACGCTGCTGGAAGGGCAATTCGGCTGGCTGCTGTTGATCATGTTCACCACGCTGCTGATCAGCGGGCCAGGGCGCCTGGTGCTGAGCCAGCGTTTCTCCTGAGCAAAAAAAGGCCGGGCGAGCCCGGCCAAAATAAGGAGCGGGTGTTTTAGCGATTGAGGAACGCCAGCAGGTCTTCATTCAAGGCCTGAGCGTGGGTCACGGCAAAACCGTGGGGCGCATCCTTGTACACCTTCAGCTCGGCGCCCTTGATCATCTCGGCCGCCACCTTGCCGGTGGTCTCGAATGGCACGATCTGGTCACCGTCACCGTGGATCACCAGGGTCGGCACGTCGATCCTGGCCATGTCCGGGCGGAAGTCGGTCTCGGAGAAGGCGGTGACGCAATCCACGGTCGACTTGAGGGACGCCAGCATGGCGATTTGCAGGGTCTGGGTCAGCGTACCTTCGGAAACGACCTGGCCCTTGTTGATGCCGAAGAACGGCGTGTTGAAGTCAGCGATGAACTGCGCACGGTCTTTCAGCAACCCGGCCTTGATGCCGTCGAACACTTCGGTCGGCACGCCCTGGGGATAATCGGGCTTCTGGCCGAAGATCGGCGTCACTGCGCCCAGCAGCACCAGGCCGGCCACGCGTGCACTGCCGTGGCGTGCGATGTAGCGGGCGACGTCGCCGCCTCCCATGGAGAAGCCCACCAGGGTCACATCCTTGAGGTCCAGGTGTTCGATCAACTGCGCGATGTCGTCGGCGAAGGTGTCATAGTCGTTGCCGGTCCACGGCTGGTCCGAGCGGCCAAAGCCACGGCGGTCGAACGCGATGGTGCGAAAGCCACGGCTGCTGAGGTACTCCATCTGGTATTCCCACATGTCGGCATCCAGCGGCCAGCCGTGGCTGAACAGCACGGGCTTACCGCTGCCCCAATCCTTGAAGTAGATCTGGGTACCGTCTTTGGCAACGAATGTGCTCATGGAAAACTCCTTGATTGAGGGACTGAAAAACCAGCCTCACTATTGCCCGAAACCGGGCCGGGGGCTTGTACGGGTGTGCTTGCCTGGGGTCACCAACTGAACTTGAGCTCGACCCCCAGGTAATTGCTGTCATCGCCGCCGGCATCGCGCAAGGTGCGGCCGACCGCGTAGTGCACCGCTTCAACCGCGCCGGTGAGGTTTGGCGTAAACACATAGTCGGTACGCAGCTGACCATAGGCACCGGTCCAGCGTTCACCCTGGCCTGCGGTGCCGGCGACGGGCAGGTTCGGCTGGGTGTACACCGCGTCGCTGGTGGTCTGGCGCCACAGCAGTCCGACGGCGGTCTGCACGCTGAGCTTGTCGATGGGCTTGACGGTGATCGACGGTTTGACGTGAATCAGGTTGCTGTAGCCCGTATAGCCGGCCAGGGAAAAATAGTAGCCGTTGGGGAACAGCGGGTTGAACGTGCCGACGGTGCCGTCCCCGGTCTTGCGGTCGCCCGAGGCAATGTCCAGCTGCAGGCCGATGCGCGGCTTCCACGCCAGGCTCTCGAAGGTGTACCCCGTGCGGCTGCCACCGGCCCAGGCGCGAATATCCTTGCTGCCCACCGAGCCGCTTTGCAGCATGGCTTCGATGTCCCAGTCGAATCCCTGGGCCGCACCGCCCAGGCGTGCGTCGAACAGATGGCGGGTTTCATCGCCGTCCGCGTCGAGGTAATGCGCGGCGCTGCGTTCGTACACGCCGTAGTAGGCCGACAGCTCATTCTTGCCGCCCACCAGCCGCTCGACCCGCAGCATGTGGAAGCGCGCGTCACGGTTGGATGTGTCGTCGAAGTGCCGATCGTCCTGATACTGCACCGGCTGGCTGGCGATCCCGATAAAGCGCCAGTTGGGCGTCTCCCAATCGGCCCACAGCGCATCGAAGGATTGCCGCACATTCGGGCCGTCCCGCGATGAGATGAAACGCTGCAGGTCGAAGGCGAAGTCCTGGCGCCCGACACGGGCCTTGAGGGTGCCGCTGCCGAAGGCATTGACGTATTCGGCGAAGGCCAGGCGCAGATCGACGCGGTTCTGATCGGCGCCGCCGACCGTGGTCTTGTCGTAGGCGCGTACGTCTTCCAGTTGGGTGAAGAGCCGCCAGTGTTCATTCAAGTGCAGGTCGGCGTGCACCTGGAAGCGCTGGATCAGGTAGCGATCTCGCTTCACGTCCTTCACCCCAAAACCACTGGCATCGTTCATCTCGAAGCGCTCACGCAGCGTCGCCCCCAATGACAAATAGGTGAACGGGTTGGCGCTGGACAGCGGGATGTACTTCAAGCTGTCCAGCGGTTGCGTGCGCAACGCCGGATCCTTGAGCACCGACCAGTCTTCCTGCCAGCGGTTGGTCTTGATGGCCGGTCGTGCCGGTTGCTCGTCGGCGTGGGCGCTGCCGACCAGCAGCGGCCACAGCACGGCCAGGCCCCAGCCTGTGCGGCGAATCATTTTGTGGCGTGGAGCTGGTGAATTTCCGCGACGTAGCCGCCGGGGAACTCAACCACGGCGCTGCGACGGCCCTTGCTGTCAAAGGCCGGCACCAACACCCTAGCGCCGGAACCGGTGGCCTTGCCCAGGGTGGCCGTCAGGTCAGGCACTTGGTAACCGGTGGTCTCGTGGCCGAAGGGGTAGGGCAGGTGGCCGTTGGTGACCAGCACCGCCATGCGCCCGAATGGCGACTCGATATCGACGCGACGGTAAGTGCCAGTGGCCTGACCCACATCGACGCCAGGCGCGTGTTTGTCATCGGCCAGGACCTTGCCGTGGGAGAAGCCCAGGAACGCTTTGATAAAGGCGTCAGCGCGATCGGTGGACAGGTACACGCGGTTTTCCGGCACGGTCTGGAACGCCGCGTAGTCCGGGGTCTTGGTGTGCCAGTAGAGCTGCATGTTCACGCCACCCGGCCATTGCACCACGGCGTCTCGGCCAATCGGGTCCGGGAAGTCGCTGACGATAACGGCGGCGCCGTTTTCCCGCGCGGCGTTGAGCGCCGCGTCCATGTCCTTGACCAGGTAGCCGTTGCGTTCCTGGCCGAAGGGGTGCGGGATGGGCGTGGTGAAGCCGAACAGCGACACCGTGCCCGCCGGCGTCTGCAGCAGTTGCGAGGTGGTGCTGCTCGGCACCGGCAGCACGTTCACCACCACCTGGGGCGTGCTCTTGCCGCCAAAGGTGGCGAGGAAACTCTGGGCGAAACGCTCCACATCCGCCGGGGCCACATACACGTGGCTGGTGTCGTATTGCGGCGCCACGGCCACGCTCGGGGTTGCCGCGAAGGCATTGCCCATCATTGCGCTCGCCAGCAGCGTCAATGCCACAGATACCTTGATTGCTTTGCTGCCCATGCCCACTCTCCAGCACTTCTACGGGATTGAAAGCCGTGAGGTTAGGGGCAGGGACGCGATGGAAATTGTACAAACGTGCTCGGTTGAACGGTTCAGCGTCTATGCTGGTCCACTGACCTCTACCGTCAGATCACACAGGTGGACGAAATGGCCAAGACCTACAGAGACGCCGCCCAGAACGCCACGGATGCCCTCAAGCCCTTTACCTTCGAGCGCCGCAGCCTGGCCGGTTCGCTGATCGGCGGGATCCAGGAGACCCAGGACATGCTCGACTACTGCGCCAGGCACGGGATTGTCTCGGACGTGGAGATGATCGACATCCAGGGCATCAACGAGGCGTATGAGCGCATGCTCAAGGGCGATGTGAAGTACCGGTTCGTGATCGATATGGACAGCTTGAAAAAGGAAAGCCACGCGGCTTGAAAACTGCTCCGGGAAACACTGGGGGCAATGTATGAGGGGGGCTTGCCCAAATGCCCGTCAGTTAAGGAGGAACACTGTAACTGTGGTGGTGGTGGTGGTGGTGGTGGTGGTGGTGGTGGTGGTGGTGGTGGTGGTGGTGGTGAGCGGGCTTGCCCCGCGCTGGGCTGCGAAGCAGCCCCAAAACCAGCCTCTACAGAGTGTCTGATACACCGCGTTCTTCTTTCCTGGGGCTGCTTCGCAGCCCAGCGCGGGCGGTGCGACGATTCGACAAGCCCGCTCACCACAACAGCTCTATCTGCCGGGGGGACAGCGTTTAGACAAAGTTGTGTAGATACCTATGCCCCTCCCACATGGGTGCTGTGTTGCTCAAACGGTCATCGAACACCTCAAGGCCGCTGCGGCTTCACCGAGGTGCCGAAGGTGTTGCCCATGCGCACGCTGGTCGCCGCCGGGGTGGCCAGGCCGACCTTGTTCGGCTGGCGTTTTTCCACGGCAATGCCTTGCGCCTCGCGGTTTTTCTTCGCGGCTTTGGCCGCATTCGTATCGTTGCCCATCTGCTGGCTCAGGCAGCCATAGTCGGGCGCCTTGTAGCCATCCACCGAGACTTCGGCGCAGTTGCCGGCGTGGGCGTGCAAGGGCAGGGCCGTGCACAGCAACAGGCTGGCGAGGAGCGGTAAGCGTTTCATCAAGGCCTCCTGGCGGGCCCGAGGGGGTGGGCCGGTTGGTGTGCAAGTCTAGTGCAGCGGGCCTCTCGTCACCGTGATGTTTTTTTTGCTATCACCGTAACATCAGGTTCATAAATTGGCCTCAGGATGACGGTTTTCTAGGGCGCGTCGGCCGTGCAGCGATGCAGAGCAGGGGGTGAACAGGAGTGCTGGAGGCGCGCCGTATGCGCCCTGGTCTTGCTGTTGCTGCTGGCCGGTGGTCGCGTCGCGCAGGCGGAGTCACCGCTGCTGCTGTTGAACCTGCCGGCGCAGGACCTGGAACATGCACTGCAAGCGTACAGCCGCGCCACCGGAATGGCGGTGCTGGTCGACCGCGAACTGATGCGGGGCCGGCGTTCCATCAGTGTGCGCGGGCGTTTTACGGCGCAGGAGGCTCTGGCGATGTTGCTGACGGGGAGTGGCCTGATGGCGCGTTATGCACGCGATGATGCGTTCACCTTGCAGTTGCCCGCGGTCAGCCAGCCGCCTGCCACCCGTGGTGCGGCGGCACGCAACGCCGCACGGATCAACAACAGCTACGCCACGGCCTTGCAGCAGGCCATCGAGACCAGCCTGTGCCGCTCGCCGCTGACCCGGCCCGGCAGTTTTCGCGCGCTGGTACAGGTGTGGGTCAACCCCCAAGGGCTGATCGAACACAGTCGGTTGGTCAGCTCCACCGGCGACGAACAACGCGATGAAGCACTGGTACGCAACCTGGGCACCACGCGGGTCGAACGACCGGCACCGAGCTCGCTGCGTCAACCGGTGACTTTACTTTTGATGCCCGACACCACAGGAATGCGCATGGAATGCACAGCAGCAAACGGAGCCTGGGGCGGATGAAAAATACCGGGCACAGTACGATGGTCGGGTTGTTCCTGGCCTCCTACGACGACTTCAAGGTGCGTTTGCGCAAGCGCCTGGGCTCGGAGGACCTGGCCAACGATGTGCTGCACGAAACCTATCTGCGGGTCGACCGCATGGAAGTGCCGCCCAACCTGGCACAACCCAATGCCTACCTGTACCGCATGGCCTTGAACATCGCCGCCGACCGCCGCCAGGCCGACGCGCGCCTGCTCACCGGCAGCGAGGTGGAAGAACTGCTGCAAAGCGCCGACGAAGCCCAGGACCCGTCACGGGTGGTGGGCGGCCAGAAAGAAATCCAGTCCCTGGTCAAGGCGCTCTACGAACTGCCGGCCCGCCGCCGCAAGATCCTTATCGCCGCCCGCCTGGAAGAAGCCCCGCACCTGGAAATCTCCCAGCGTTTCGGCATTTCCACGCGCATGGTCGAGAAGGAAATCAAGGCCGCCCTGGGCCACTGCGCCAAGCGCCTGGAAAGAAAAGTGATCCAGCGGTTCGGTCCCGGGGCCGGAAAACCGTCTTAGAGTCGAGTCCCTGATAAAACCGTGAGTATTTGCGCGCTTGAACATTTTTAGCCTCAGTGCCACTCGGCAATCCGCCGCCAGCCCCCTGCACGACGAAGCCCGCGACTGGCTGGTCCTGCTGACCTCGGGCCGCGCCACCGTGGCCGATGCCAAGGCGCTCAAGGCCTGGTGTGCGCAAAGCCCCGAGCATGCCCAGGCGTTCGAGCAGGCCAAGGCGATGTGGCAGCAACTGGCCCCGGCGCTTGAGCAAGTCTCGCAGCCGCGCAGCTTTGGGCGCCGGGCGTTCCTGGGCGGCGCGATTGCCGCATCGGCCGCCATGCTCATGGTGCAGGTCGGCTCCCCCGGTGGTTTTGCCGGCCTCACGGCGGACTATCGCACCGAAGTCGGCGAACAGCGCCAAGTGCTGTTAAGCGACGGCGTCAGCCTGGAACTCAACACCCAGACGCGCGTCAGCCGCGTGGGCCAGGGGCTTGAATTGCTCGAAGGCGAAGTTGAGGTGATCGCCCATTCCGCACAACCGCTCAAGGTGCTGGCGGGCGAAGGCTGGGTGAGCGCGGCGCAGGCACGTTTCAATCTGCGCAACACCGACCGCACGGTGTGCGTGACCTGTATCGAGGGCTGGCTGTCGGTGGCCGTGGCTGGGCGCAGCGTGCGCCTGGAAAGCGGCCGGCAACTGAGCTACGACGCGGCCGGCCTGGGCGAACCGGTGGTGGTGGACACCCAGGCGGTCGTGGCCTGGCGCGAACAGGTGCTGGTCTTCAACAACGCCACCCTGGCCACGGTGGTGGACGAAATCAACCGCTACCGCCCGGGGATGCTGGTGCTGCTCAACAAGCAACTCGGCCAACGGCGCGTCCAGGCGCGGTTCAGCCTGCAGCAGTTGGCAGGGGTGGCGCTGTTGATTCGGGATGCGTATGGGGCCAAGTGTACGGAGTTGCCGGGTGGGGTGGTGTTGTTGAGTTGAGGCCTGCCGCTCGTCGGGTAACTCCGATTTTTACGCTGTAAAAGAGCCGCGATCACCCGTTGTTCTACGCCTGTCGCTTTCAGGTATGCCTGTGTGCTCATGGGCTGAGCGACCGGTCTTTCCCCTCTGACAGACCTCCTTTCTTATCTTCTCTGAATTTTCTCTTTTGTTTGTAGGGGAAGAGATTTTTAACGTATGAAAAAACCAGGAAACACGCTCTTCAAGTCTCACTGCCTATCCGATTTCTTCCTTCGACTTACATTGTTCGGAAGCCTCTGACAGTCCTCGAACGGCTGTGTGACAGGCAGGGCGACGACGTCAAAAACGCCGAACTTTTTGTAACTTTTCCTCTTTTCCTTAAGCGTTTCAGCCTCGGCAGCATGGGTGCTCTTTCCATTTGAGTACCTGTGTGAGGGTGAAGGGATGCCAGCTGTTTTCCGACCTGCGCTGCTGGGGATGGCGCTGCTTTCAGGTCCGCTTTATGCCGCGTCCACCGTGTCGCCCGGCGACCGTGAACTGGCCCGTGAGCGTCAGCAGAAAGTGTTGGAAGAACAGCGTCGCCGCCTTGAAGACCTGCAACACCTGCCGGGCCAGATCGCTGCACCAACCGCCCCCGCGCCGCTGGACGACGGCCAGTGCATCACCCTCACGCGCATCAATGTCGAAGGCGCTGCGTTGCTGTCCGAGGCCCAGCGGCAGGCGCTGCTGGAACCCTGGCAGGGGCGGTGCCTGGGGGGGCCTCAACTCAACGCAGTGCTCAAAAGCCTCACTGATCATTACCTGCATCGCGGCTATGTCACCACCCGCGCCTACCTGCCGCAGCAGGACCTGAAAAATGGCGAGCTGACCATCATTGTGGTGGAAGGACGCCTTGAAGGACTCGACAGCTCATCGCTGGCCAGCCCGCTGGAGTCCGCCATGACCTTCCCCGGCACCGTGAGTGAGGTGCTCGACCTGCGTGAGCTGGAGCAATGGGTGGATCAGCTGTCGCGCTTGCCCTCGCGCCAGCCGCAGCTTGAGGTCCTGCCGGGGCAGGCGGTGGGCGGCAGTCGCGTGACGCTTAAAGGCGAGCGCTTCAAACCCTGGCGCGTCTCGGCCAACCGTAACAACCATGGCGATACCAGCACCGGTCGCCAGCAGGCCGGTATCGGCCTGGACTGGGACAGCCCCCTGGGCCTGGCGGATCAGTTGAACCTGCGGGCCAACCGCGACACCGTCAGCGACCGCTGGCGCCATTCCCACAGCCAGAACCTGTTCTACAGCCTGCCGTATGGTTGGTGGACCTTCAATTTCAGCCACGGCCAAAGCTACTACCGCACGCGTAACGACCTCTCCGGGTTTGCCTTTGCGCTGTCAGGTGAAACCTCCAGCCAGCAGTTGCGCGCCGAACGCGTGCTGCACCGCGATAACCTGGGCAAGACGGCATTTAACCTGGGCCTGAGCCACCTGCGCACCCGCAACTACCTGGAAGACGCGTTGCTGCGCACCTCCAGCCATCGCATCACTGAGCGTCAACTGGGCTTCAACCATGGCCGCCGAATCGGCAATGCCTTACTCAATCTCGATGCCGGTTGGCAACAGGGCATCGGTGCCCTGGACGCCCAGCGCGATCTCTCCAGGCAGCGCGGCGCGCCTACCTCGCGCTATCAGAAATACACCCTGACCCTCAGCTATTTGCAGTCCTTTCGCTGGCTGGGCCAGTACTGGAGTGTCGACAGCCTTGCTACCGGCCAACACGCCGAAGACGAACTCTACGGACCACAACGCCTGAGCGTCGGCGGCCTTGGTGCCGTGCGCGGGTTTCAGCAACAGAACCTGTCGGGCAACAGCGGCGGCTACTGGCGCAGCCAGGTGCGCTGGCGCCAACCGGTTGCCTGGGATGCGCTGCGCCCCTGGGTGCACGAAGTGGGCGTGGGCTTTGGCTACGACGTCGGTGTGATCAGCCGCGGCCCGCATAACCCTGAGGTGGCCGGGCGCCTTACCGGCCATGCCTGGGAGTTCAGCGCACGCGGCACTCACCTTGCGGCGTCGCTGGCGCTCGCCCGTTCCCTGGAGCGCCCGGCCGTCGTTGAGCGCCGCGAACACCCGATCTACGCCCGAATCGAGCTGTTTTTCTAATAACAACAAGGAACCTTGCCTATGGACGTGCGCAGCCCGTTTAACCAGTGCCTGGCCCTGAGCCTGGCGGGAATCATCTTTCTCAACCCCATTGTTGCCGCCGCCGCAGAGCTGAGCGTGGACCCGGCCAGCCCTGGCACCAGCGTCGGCCATGCACCCAATGGCGTGCCGGTGGTGAATATCGCCGGGCCCAATGGCAGCGGGCTGTCCCATAACCTGTTCACCGACTACAACGTCGGCAGCCAGGGGCTGATCCTCAACAACGCCACCCAGGCCACGCAACACACCCAGCTGGGGGGGGGGGGTGATCCTCGGCAACCCAGGCCTGCAAGGGCGACCCGCCAGCGTGATCCTCAACGAAGTCACCGGTGGCAACCGCAGCCACTTGGGGGGCTACACCGAGGTGGCCGGGCAGGCCGCGCGGGTGATCGTCGCCAATCCCCATGGCATCACCTGCAATGGCTGCGGGTTTATCAATACGCCTCGCGCGACATTGACCACCGGCAAGCCAGTGATCGAGGGCGGGCGGCTGGATCACTTTCGCGTAGAGGGCGGCGATATTGCAGTGGAGGGCGCCGGGCTCAATGCACGCAATGTCAGCCAGTTCGACCTGATTACCCGTACCGCCAAGCTGAATGCGCAGTTGCATGCCGACCACCTCACCGTCATCACCGGCCGTAACGATGTCAGCGCCGACAGTTTGCAGGCCCACGCCCATGCCGAGGATGGCCGGGACAAACCGCAACTGGCCATCGACGCCAGCGCACTCGGCGGGATGTACGCCGGGACGATTCGCCTGGTGGGCACTGAACAGGGCGTAGGCGTAAGGCTGGCGGGCGATATGGCCAGCACCGCCGGCGACATTGTGATCAACGCCAATGGCGGCCTGAGCCTGTCCCACACCACCAGCGTCGGCGCACTCACTGCCAAGGCCGAGTCGATTGACTTGCAGGGCCCGACCTTTGCGATGGGGGATGTCGACCTGCAGGCCCAGGGTGACCTGGTAGTGCGGCAAACCCTGGCCAGTGCTGGGAATGTGAGCGTTGAAGGCACCTCGGTCAGCAACCAGGGCAAGGTTGTCAGCGGCATCCTGGAAGATCGGCGTATCGCGGGCAAACAGCTGGCCATCCAGGCCCAGCGCCTGGATAACCAGGGTGAACTCAACGCCAGTGGCCACCTGGAAATCACCAGCGGCAGCCTCGATAACAACGGCCGGATCGCCGCCGGCAGCGCGAAAATCGAAGCTCGCCAGACCCTGAGAAACAACGGCCAGGTCGTCACCGTCCGCGAACTGGACATTGTCGCCCATCAGGCCGTCAACCACGCCGGGACGATTCATGCCGAAGGCGATCTGAGCCTGGTCGCCGACACTGTCGAGAACAGCGGCAAGATCGTGGGGGCGGGCAGTGAGCTGAGTATTGCGGCCGGCACGTTCACCAACGCTGGCGAACTGCTCGGCGACCACCATCTGCAACTGCAGATCGATGGCGATCTGAAGAACACCGGCCTCATCGCCGCCAAAGGCGATGCCGTCATCAGCGCATCAAACCTCACCCAAGACCACGGCCAGATCCTCAGCGGTCAAGACATCCAACTGCGCGTGCGCGATGTACTGCACAACCTCGGCGTGCTCAGTGCAGCGCGGCATCTGCAGATCAATGCCGCTCAGTTGAATAACCATGGGAGCGTCGGCAGCCAGGGCCATTTCCTGCTCACTGCCAACGTCACCAACACCGGCCTGCTGTTCAGCGGCGGCGACCTGCACGTGCGCGGCGAGCATTTCAGCAACCTCGAAGGTGATCTCTACAGCGTCGGTGATTTCAGTTTCAGCGGCACGCGCTTCAGTAACCTCTCCGGCAGCGTGGAAACCGAAGGCAACCTGCACATCAACGCCCGCGAGTTCGAAAACGCCCGCACCCACCTTGCCCTCGAACGCGAACTGGTCGGCGGCAGCATCCAGTGGGTCTGCGGCCAGCACTGCGACGGCGACGACAGCTTCAAGCGCGGCACCATCTATATCAGCGAAACCTGGCGCGAAACCGCCGCGCCCAACTCCACCCAGGCCGCGCGACTGGTGGCCGGCAAACACCTGAGTATCGACGCGCATACCCTGGAAAACCGCTACAGCCTGCTCGCCGCCAATGGCGACATGCACCTCGCCGCCCACCGTCTTATCAACCAGGGCGCGGCCTCCCAGACCGGTACTTCCAGCACCATCATCGGCACCCCCGGGCGCATCGACAAAGCCCTGTGGGACCAGATGGAGTTCCACGACCTGCCGGCCTTCAACAACGCCCCGTTCGACCCGGTGCGCTTTGCCGAACTCAAGGCGCGCTCGACAGGGGAGGGCTTCAGCAACCCCGGCACACTCACGACCTGGCGCGAGGATGGTCGCGCAGTCTATGCCGCTACCCTGCAAGCCGGCGGCAGCCTCAACCTGCAGGCCAGCGAGTACCTGCAAAACGGCACCCTGCGTGAAAACACCCTGGCGCAACTGACGGGCGAAACAGGCCACAACCCCAACGACCTCGAACTGAGCCCTGATCGCCTCAGCGAAGACCTGACCCAACCGCCGGAATTCCAACTGCCCAGCGGTGAATACGGGCTGTTTATCCCCAGCAGGAATCCGGGCAGCCCCTACCTGATTGAAACCAATCCACTCTTCACCCACCTTGCCAGCTTTCTCAGTTCCCAGTACCTGCTCGACAAGATCGGCTACAACAACGACGAAGCCTGGCGACGCCTGGGCGATGGCTACTACGAAAGCCGCCTGATCCGTGACGCCGTGCTGGCGAAGACCGGGCAACGCTTTCTCGCCGGGCTGGAGAGCGACGAGGAACAGTTCCGCTACCTGATGGACAACGGCCTCAGCGCCCGCGACAGCCTGCAACTGAGTGTCGGCGTCGGCCTCACCGCGCAGCAGGTGGCGGCCCTGACCCACGACATCGTGTGGATGGAAAAACGCCAGGTGCAGGGCGAAGACGTGCTGGTGCCGGTGCTGTACCTGGCAACGGTCGATGCCCATAACCTGCGGGGCGGCAGCCTGGTGCAAGGCCGGGATGTCAACCTGGTCAGCGGTGGCGATATCGTCAGCGTGGGCACCTTGAAAGCCTCGCAGGATCTGACCGCTATCAGCGATGGCAGCCTGCTCAATGGCGGCACGATCAGCGCCGTTGACCGCATCAGCCTGCTGGCCAGCGACAGTATCCGCAATGCGATGGCCGGTGAGATCCGTGGCAGTCACATCGATCTCACCAGCGTGAGCGGCGACATCATCAACGAACGCACCGCCCACGCCAGGCATCAGGGCGACGGCACCCTCGTCACCCATCTCGACACCGCCAGCCGGATCAGTGCCGGACAGCAACTCACGCTTAATGCCGGTCGTGACATCACCAACCGTGGTGATATCAACAGCGCTGGCGATGCCAGCCTGAGTGCGGGGCGCGACATCAACCTCATCGCCGTCACCGACACCCAACAGGTCCGCACCACGGAAAACGGCGGCCACCGCGTCACCCAACACAGCCGCACTGAACAGCTCGGCGCCAACCTCAACGCCGCCGGTAACCTGAGCCTGCACGCCGGGCGCGACATCACGCTATTGGCCAGCCAGGCCAACGCCGGCAAAGACCTGACCGTCGCCGCCGGTGGCAACCTCCACCTATTGGCCGCCGCCAACGAGACCGATCATGAGGTCAACAGCAAACGCGACGGCGCCAGGGTCCATGAGCAAACCACCCAGGTCCGCCACGTGGGCAGCCAGCTCACTGCCGGCGGCACCCTTACCGCCAGTGCGGGGCAAGACATCGTGCTGCACGCCAGCCAGGTTCGCAGCGGCAAGGATGCGTATCTGGTGGCCGGTGGGCAGTTGCAGCTGCTGAGTGCCAATGACAGCGACTACAGCCTGTATGACTACAAGAAAAAAGGCAGCTTCGGCGCACTCAAGACCCAACGCGACGAAGTCACCGACCTGCGCGCGGTGGGCAGCCAGGTCACCACTGGCGGCAACCTCAACCTGATCAGCGGCGGTGACCAGCTTTATCAAGGGGCCAGGCTGGAAAGCGCTGCGGACATCGCCATCACCAGTGGTGGAGCGGTGACCTTCGAAGCGGTGAAGGACCTGCATCAGGAGAGCCACGAGAAGACCAACAACAACGCATTCTGGGTGTCATCCAAGGGCAAGGGCAGCACTGACGAAACGCTGCGCCAGAGTCAGCTGGTTGCCGGGGGCGCCATTGCGATCAAAGCCGTCGACGGTTTGAAGATCGACATCAAGCAGGTCAACCAGCAGAGCGTCACCCAGTCCATCGATGCGATGGTCAAGGCCGACCCGCAATTGGCTTGGCTCAAGGACGCAGAGCAACGCGGGGACGTGGACTGGCGTCAGGTCAGGGAAGTCCACGACAGCTTCAAGTACAGCCACTCCGGGCTGGGCCCCGCCTCGCAAATGATCATTGCCATTGTGATGTCGGCAGTCATCGGACCCATGGCAGCGGCAGCCGCGGGGGGCGGCGTCGGCGGCGCCATGGTCGGTGCAGTAGCCACCGGCGCGTCGACCAATGCCGGCGTCAGCGTGGTCAATAACCGGGGCAATCTCGGTGCGGTTCTCAAGGATGTGACGGCGTCCGATGCCATCAAGGGCTATGGGATTTCGGCGATCACTGCGGGGCTGACGGTGGGCCATTTCGATCGATGGACCGGCACCCACACCCAGACCGACATAGGCAAAATTGTTACATCCGGCTCGCTGGGCACCTGGAGCGGTGTCGGCCAGTTCGCAGCCAACCAGGCGCTGCAGAACGGCACCTCTGTGTTGCTGAACAAAGCCCTGGGGCAGGGCGGCAGTGTCAGTGACGCGCTGAAAAATGCCTTGTTCAACACCTTGGCGGCCGCCAGCTTCAACCTGGTCGGGGATTACACGAAAAACCTCCTGGCGGACGGCTCGGCCCCGAAGGTGGTGATTCACGCCATGGTCGGTGGGTTGCTGGCAGAAGCCACCGGCGGCGACTTCAAAACCGGCGCATTGGCTGCGGCGGCGAGCGAAGCGCTGGTTGGCCACCTGGATGACTTGGTCAAGGGCAACGACAACCTGCTCACCATGAGCTCGCAGATCGTCGGCGTGCTCGCGGCTGCGGCGCAGAGCGATACGGACGCAGCCAAGCTGGAGACCGGCAGTTGGGTGGCGAAGAACGCCACGCAATACAACTACCTGTCACACAACCAACTGGAGCGAGCCGCCAAGCAGATAACGCGATGCACCGACGCCTCCTGCATCGAAGACGCGACGCGCAAATTCATAGAACTGAGCCTGCAGCAGGACATTGACGCGATAGTCAGCTGCCAGGCCGACCCCGACTCTTGCGCCGCACGCTCCATGGAAGTCGCCAACACCCAGGCGAACCTCAACGCCATCCGCGATATCGCTGACGACGCCTCGCCTGAGGCCCGGGCAGCAGTACAGAACCTCATCAACGGCAACTACGAATTCCAGGAAATGTTAGCGACCGCCACGACCGAGCACTCGGTGGGTGCGATGGTCGATTCGCTCAAGGCGAAATGGGAACTGAGCGACGCTCAGGCGCAGGACATTGCGGACAATTTGAAGATCGCGCTGGCGGTTGGGGTGGGGACTGCGGCGGGGGTGGTGGCTTATAGGCGGGCTGTGGCGGCGGGGGCAAAAGGAACTGCGAGCGGCTTGCCGTCTGGTGAAACGAAATTAGTCGATAACGGTACACCAGCGGCTGATGATGCGAGTTTTACAGCAACATCCACATCAGGATGGACGAGCATCTCGAGTGACGCTCGCGCGGTGGTCCGGGACGTCGAGTACTATTCAGGTGTGCCGATGCCCTCTAATCAGCGCACGCAACTTGCAGATGAGTTGCGTCAGGTGGATCACACTTATGTCGCGCCCAGAAGCGACTATCAAGCCTTACAGCGTGAATACAATAGCCAGCGAAATAATCTCAAGCGTGAGTGGGAGTTGAATACTGGCTTGATATGGCCGAAGACGGAGAGTGGTGTGGATTTCCAAGCGCACCATGTGATACCACAGCAGTATGGTGGACCTAACCAATGGTGGAATTTGCATCCGGTGCCGGGTGGAAGTGCTCACCAAGGTGGCGTTCATGCCCCAGCAAGTCCAACAACTACAGCATTTCCGCAGAACCCTCCGAGGCGACCATGACCATGTACGAAAAATTAGAAGCCTTCAATGCACTCGCATGCGTGCTATTAGAGCGTCTGACCCCTGTTTCTTCTGGTGACGTGAGTGGGATGCGACAGCAGTGGCCAGCAGCTCCCGATGATTACTTTACTTTTATGCAGGAGCGGGGGCATGGTGAGATAAAGGAGGACGACTGCGCGCTGTCGCTTTTGACTATTCAACCCATATTGTGTCCTGCGGCAGACTACTTTGGTGATGATGGGTTTTATAAAGACGGACCCTATGAATCGGGTGCTAAGGGCGAGGTGTGGCTGTTCGGCTGGGATAGCACCGGGACTGCTTTCGGTTTCGACAGTGGAGACAGCTGGCGATTGTTGGAAATCGACAATATGCGTTGGATAACGCGACTTGACTTGTCGTTTCGTCAGTTCGTCGAAGGGTTGTTGGTTTGTTATCCGCAGCGGCCGATAAGCTTTGCGAATGGAGTTTGGCGCGACTCGGGAGATGTTTCTTACACCCTGTCGGAGCTTCGTTGGTTGTAATGGTGGCTATGAGCTAACCGGTGACTGGGGGCGAGTAGCTATTAAGGGAGAAGCTGTAGATGTAATTGTGAAATATTAGTTGGTCAAAAAGCCATGGATGGAACAGTTCTTCTAAAGTTTGCATGGAGTCGACTTCTAGGAGGTGGCGAAAAATTAATATACTCCTCGAAAAAGATTGCGTTCATTAAAGGTAGACGAGGCCTGATCCCAAGTGGTCCTAAGACGTTAATTACCATGGATAAAGAGTTTAGGATAACTCTTGTTTCGCCAGAGTTTAAGGCGTGTGCCGAATGCTATGTAAAATTAATGATATGTCCTGGGGGTATGAGTCTGGAAGAAATCACTCGTCTTATGACGGTTGTGCTGACTCCAATTGATGTTGCGGGGAGTAGTGTTGCTAATAGTCGTGGAGTAACAAGGAGAGTGAAAGAATCAGGTTGGTTTCTATCTACTGAGGGATATTTTCTTTCAAAAGATATTAGGGAGCATGTTGATTGGTTGGTAAAAAATCACTACCCATCGAGAATAGTTAAGACTGATTCAGCAGTGGAATGGCGTTAAGGTTACATTAAGGTGTGTCTGGTTTTTCTCGCTGGACCATAGTAGTCCCGTCCTCTGACCGGAGTAAATGAGGGCTTTGGCGGATTTGGATTTAGAATGTTCTTTTGATATTTATTCTGTCGGTGACTAGTTTTTGAAGTGAATTGCAAAGCCATGATTTGTTGTTTGTCGCGGGGCTGGCCCTGAGTGACCAATTTTCACGAAAATAGCCCGGCAGTATTCTAGTATGACTTGAGAAGTACAAAAATCTCGAGTATTTGTTCTCACTAATAATTGGAATAATAAATGAATGATAGTGCTAAATTAGAATGCTGGAATTTTCAGGTGTTAATGCTTAGTCAAGCATTGTTGGGTGGGATAACTCCAAATTTCCGGATGGTGGTTTTATCCCGTGAAAGTGGTGTTTGGCTGATTAAGTTTTATCTTGAAAAGCATATTGCGGATGATATTTCTGAGATAGAGGATCTCATGTGTCAATACACTGCATATCAAGGGGTGAGTCTGAAGTGCAGGTCGGAAATTTTCGTTGGGAGTGAAAGTCTACCTAATATGTCTGGGGTTGATAGGGCCGTTTACCGTCGCAAAGAATGATTTCGCAAGGTCAAGGGAGTATCTATTTAGTGTGGGCGTCGAAAGTAATTTCGACTCGAGCCTTTCACTGGGAAAATAATTTGGTAAAAACGTCCTATAACGACATCTGAAAAATATTGCGCAGCAAATTTTACCGATAAGGCAGGCAGTTTGATAACAGCTTTCCCAGCTAAGGCAGCGAACTAATGCCATCTCTCCCAGTGTATGTATGGCGTGAACTTCGATTGGCTATGACGCTGCTGGATGAGAATTCATCTTTAAGGGAGGTTTTTGTGGTGGTTCTTTCGTGGATTAGGGGGGACTACAAATGCTTCACGGTTGAGCCGTTTTCGACCTATAGGTTTGATGAGTTTTCGCACATTGATGAGAATTTAATGCCGGTTGAATTTTCATCATTTCTACTTAGCGATATAGCTCATTTGAAGAAGGTAATTTTTGGGTGTCAAGCTAATGAGACAGAGGCTATTGCGAGATTTCTACGTGACACCTGGAACAGTTGATAACTGTTGAGGTCGATAGGAAATGCCCTAGGTGTCTATCCGACGGGATGCGAATTTTTATCGGTAGATATAACGGGTTGCTTGCTTTCCAGTGTAACGTCTGTGGTCATTCCACTTACTCAGATAGTTCTAAGGTGGGTAGTGGAGAGTTGGAGTTTGTGAACGAGAAAAAACTACGAGAACTCAACATGATTTAATGGTGAAAAAGCGGCAGGGGTTGCGGACGAAACTGCCGGTTCAATAAGGAATGTCAATCCAGGTTATCCAGGCGCTGGGCGAACTCATAACTGCGTTAATTGTTCAATTGCTACTGATGCTACACTGGCAGGTAATCCAGCATCTGCATTGCCGATAAATTCCACCAAGGGTGTTCCGTTGACCGTGCTGGAGAAGCAATATGGAGCTAAGTTTAGCGGTGTGTCTTCACCCGAAACCATCACCCAGCACATGATTGGTGGCGGGGACGGCGCACGTGGGATTGTGTTTGACTCCTATGGTCCAGGTCAGCCAAGCCATGTATTCAACGTGGTTGATCAGAATGGGGCTATTCGCTATCTCGATGGGCAGACTGGAAAGCCGGCAAATATGAGTGATTTTAAGACATTGCAGCTACTGAGAGCTAACTAATGATTACCTACGAATACGCTTTGGAAAGAGCTCAGGAATATTTGAAAGACTCTGAGATTGCTTTGCAGCTAACACATGAGGGCGAGTTCTCTGAGGGATGGTTTTTTTGCTATCAATCTAAAGAGTATTTGGAGACAGGGAGTCTGTCGGCTCAACTGGCTGGAAACGGACCATTCCTGATTGATAAGGAAACTGGAGAGCTTCATATTTTAGGGACCGCCAAGCCGCTGAAAGAATATCTTGATCACTATGTAATCAGTAAGTCAAAGAAATAAGATTGGTTTTTCGGTGCAAAAGCGACAGTCAGTTCTCCGTTAAAACTTGGCGAAACCAAGGTAATCAACGATGTCAGCACGACTCGTGTAGGAAGGTGGATGTCTCCTGATGAGCGGGTGCAGATGCAAAATACAAATAAAGTGGTGCAAGGCGCTGGAGTACAAACCTTTATTTCGACTAATGGCATCTCCGACTTTAAAGAAGCTGCACCCAGAGGCTCTGTCTATGTTGAGTTTGATTTTCCAGCTAACAGCTTGCTTCAGGGCGGGAAAGATGGCTGGTTTAAAATGATTGGCCCTGATGAAGGTAAGTCTCAGCAGTTCTTGCTTAATAAACAGGGCGGCGAGCATCTTCCGACGGTCAAGAACATTGAAAATCTAGATAAGAAGTGAGAAGTCTTATGATGGCTCCTGGTTTAATGAAAGCGTAAAACCACTTTTGAAGGGGTTTTCTCTAGAGTGCTCATTATTTGCTGATGGGGATTTTGGTGACCTTGAAAGGATAGAGCTGGAAGGTTTTAACAAGCTAGGAACTGTCGAATTTTGGTCTAAAGGTTGGGTGGGTATTGATATATATGACTGTGCTCTTGATGAGCAGGTTATGAATGTGTTGCTTTCTCCAGAAGAGGAAGAATCTGTTTCTCAGGCATTTGAGAGTTTTGTAAGGATATTGACGCAAGATAGTTGATGGTGCAAAAGGCGCAGTAACGGCTCTAGAGACAACCAGTCCTGTTGTCGTGACTGGGAAGTGCGCAATTGATAAGGTACAAAGTTACGAGGGGGCTCTTCGAGACGTATAGATGGCCCGTCTGTTTCACGCTGTCATATATCACGGTGATATTGACGGCTGGAGAAAGGATATTAAAGCCGGTGCCGAAGGCCTCGGGTTGCTGCTGGCTCGAATCGAAGGTAATCAATTTGTTATTACCGATGGTCGCTCCATTCCTCTTTCAGAGTGCAAAATAGAGTTCTCTTAAACTTGCTCCATTGACACCGACCTTGCGCCGGTGTTTTTGCACCCTACCTGCACACTTTCTGCAGTTAAGTGGGGGGTAAACGGGGTCTGACCGAGTGATCTCCAGATCACCCAACAGGTGTTCCAACGCTAATCTCAGAGACAAAGTTGACTCAAGGCGCAGGAAGATATAACTATGTCGTTCTTCAGGATGGTCAGTTAGTGAACCGACTGCTCTGCAATGGCTTGCGCTCGACAACTAGCATGAGAAGCGCGAGTGGGGGACGGCTATCTCAGTGGCCCCACCACCTGCCGATACTTCTCCACCCCCTGCGGCGTCTCCCGCACCAAACTGATCTCCAGCCCCAATGGATCCTCACGCCGATTCCCGCTCAACTGCCGCCAGCCCTTATCCGCCTCCCACACCCGCACCTGCAGGTCACGGACCCCGCTCAACACCACCACCCCATCTTTCGCCGCCGGCAGCGGATAGCGATCCCGCGCGGGTGCGGCAGCGCGATACAAACTGTCGCCCTTGAGCCACCAGCGCACCCGTTGCAGGCCATCGCCGGCGACGGGTGCGCTGCGAATGATGTCCAGCCGAAAGCCTTTGCTGTCGGAACTGCGCACGGTGATCGCCGCCAGTCCATCGAGCTTTTCTGCACTGTTCTTTGAGGGCTCCGGGGCGTTCAGTTCGACGCTGGCGCGCAGGCTGATGTCGCGCTGCAGTTGGTTGAGGGTGCGCAGCAGCACTTCGGTCTGTTCGCTGCTTGCCTGCAGGTGCTGGTCGGCGCGGGTGACGCTGTCCAGGCCGCGCCAGGCGATTACGCTGACCACGGCCATAAGCATGATCGCGACCATCACTTCGATCAGGGTGAAGCCTTGTTCGGAGCGCTTCATGGCTGGCTCACCACGCGCATCAAGCCGGCGGTGTCGCGTTGCAGGCTGAGGCTGTGTTGGCCGTCGGACAGTACTATGCGCACGGGTGGGTTGATCCATTCGGCGTCGAGCACCAGGGTTTGCCGGGGTTCGATATTGATGTGCATCGGTGTGCTTTCCCACAGGCGCGGGCGCAGTTGGGTGTCGCCCTGGAACGCTTCGACGCCGCTGCCATCGTCGGTACGGCGGTTGAAGCGAAAGCCCTTGGCGTCGGCGCGCCAGGTGATCGGGCGGCCGTCCGCGCGGGCTTCGGCCTGGGCCACTTGCAGCAGTTGGCTCAGGCGCTCGGCGTCCTTGCGCAGCAGGTGCAGCGGGTCGGGCTTGATGGTCAGGCTGATGGCGGCGCTGGCGATGCCGATGATCACCAGCACCACCATCAACTCGATCAGGGTGAAGCCTTGCTGTTTCATCGGTAGGCCCCTCGAAAGCTGGTGAGCTTGTGAAATAAAAACGTGCGAATTGGCCTGTAGGCTGGTGCCATGGACAAACAGGAGGTCCTTCCCATGGCATTCACCCTGCGTTTCTCACCGGCCCACGGTGTGCAGATCGTGGCGTTGCTGGCGGCATTGGCCGGTGTGGCGGTCTGGACGCCGCTGCTGCTGACGTCCGCCGAGTCCCATACGCCCCAGGCCGCGCCCCAGGTGCTGGCGGCGCGCAGCGATAACCCGGCGCTGCAATGGTTTTCCAATGCGCCGGCGGCGTTGCAGGTCAAGGTCTCTGGGGTGCTGGCCGGGGCGCGAGGTGCGGTGGCGATCCTCAGTCTCAACGACGGCCCGCCGCGCAGTTTCCTGCTGGGCGAGCGCCTCAGCCCGGGCGTGCGGCTCACGGCCATCGAAGGCGACGGGGTCGAGATCGAGCGCGGCGGCGAGAAGCTGCGCGTCAACCTCGACAAGTTGCCCGATGGGCCGGCCTTGCCGCGGCTCACTCGGCCCTGACCTGTGTCTCCACGCGGGCCAGCGGCGGCGCCTCGCGGCTGGCGTCGAGCACCTGCACGTTGACTTGAAACAGGCGGCCATCGCGACTGATGGTCTGCTCGCACCGCAGTTTCAAGCGCCCCTGGTCACAGCTGAAGGTCTTTGTGCCGTCGCGCAAATGCCCCTCCAGGCGCAACTCCGCCAGGCGACTCTGCGCCGCCAGCAACCCCATGGATTTGTCCCGCAGCAGGCCGTTGCCCTGGGTCATCAACCCGGCCACGCGGATGGCGGCGGCCATCGCCACAGCGATAATCGCCAGCGCCACCAGCACCTCGATCAGGGTAAAACCTTGCTCCTTGCGACGGCCGTACATGGCGTTCTCAAAGCCGGGAAACAGGCCCGCAGACTAGCGCCGGCAGTTGACCGATTGGCGACCGAAACTCCCGAGGATTTTCAATACGACTGACATGTGTTCTTGCAACACTGCGCCACGAAATGTACCCAAGCCAAGGAATGTCGAGATGGATATCGCGCGCCTAACATCCCCATTGCCAGGCCCTCGCGGCCAGCGTGGCTTCACCTTGATCGAGATCATGGTGGTGGTGGTCATCCTCGGGATCCTCGCGGCGATGGTGGTGCCCAAGGTCCTCGATCGCCCGGACCAGGCGCGGGCCACCGCCGCGAAACAGGACATCGGCGGGTTGATGCAGGCGTTGAAGCTGTATCGCCTCGATCACGGCACCTACCCGAGCATGAACCAGGGCCTGAAAGTGCTGGTGGAGCGCCCGGCGGATGCCAAGAACAATAACTGGCGCGCCTACCTCGATCGTTTGCCCAACGACCCCTGGGGCCACCCTTACCACTACCTCAATCCGGGCGCCAACGGTGAGGTCGATGTGTTCTCCCTGGGCGCCGATGGCCAACCGGATGGCGATGGCGTCAATGCCGATATCGGCTCCTGGCAGTTGTAAGGCGCGCCATGAAAGGGTATTCGCCCCCAGCGGCGAAGCAGCGCGGCATGGCGATTATCAGTGCCTTGCTGATCGCGGCGGTGGTGGCGGTGATCGCCGGCGGCATGCTCACGCGCCAGACCGTATTCACCCGCAGCCTGGAAGCCGAACAGTCGCGCGTGCAGGGCCAATGGCTGTTGCTCGGTGGCCTTGAACGCAGCCGGCAGATGCTCTGGGAGGCGCGCCAGAAGGACGTGCTGACCCGCCTTGACCAGCCCTGGGCGCGGGCCCAGGCCGGCGTGTTCGAGGGGCGGATCGACGATGAACAGGGCAAGTTCAACCTGCGCAACCTGGTTAACCGCCAACAGCCCGACGCCGAGCAATTGCAGAGCTTCGAGCGCCTGTGCCGCACCCTGGGCGTGGCCCCGGCCGTGAGCCGGCGCATCAGCCAGCGGGTGATTGCCTCCTACGAACAGAACGGGCAGCCCGCCAAATACCCGATGCTGCGCAGCCTCGACGACCTCAGTGGCCTCGAAGGCCTGACCCCGGAGGTGTTGCAGCGCCTGCAGGCGTACGTCAGCGTGCTGCCCGGTAATACCTGGGTCAACGGCAACACCGCCAGCGCCGAAGTGCTCAGCGCGGTGGTGCCGCAGCTCAGCCTGTCCCAGGCCCACGGGCTGGTGGCCGAGCGCGACAACGGGCATTGGTTTATCAACCGTGGGGATTTCGTCAACCGTCTGCACTTGCCCCAGGTGGAGTTGGAAGCGGTGCAAGTGGGCATCACCAGCGAGTGGTTTCGCCTGCAGGGCCAGGCGCGCCGCGAGCGCCGGCGGGTGACGATCGACGCGTTGCTGCACCGCCCCGAAGACCGTGAGCCCAGGGTGATCTGGTCGCGGGTGGGCGTATGAAACGCCTGCGCATTGCCTTGCCGCCGCTGGATCAGGTCTGTGCTGAAAGCCAGGTGAAGTTTGCCTGGCTCGAGCGTGGCGTGGTGGTGGCCGAGGGGCAGGAAAGCCTGGCGCAACTGGGCAAGCGCCGGCAGGCGGTGGACTGCTTTCTGCACCCGCGTGACAGCCTGCTCACCAGCCTGGAGCTGCCGCCATTGCCCGCAGCAAAGAACCAGGCGGCGGTGGCCTGTGCGGCCCAGGCGCTGATCCTCGGGCCGGTGGAACAGATGCACGTGGCCCACGGCCCGCGCGAAAGCGATGGGCGCGTGCAGGTGGGCTGGGTGCCCAAGGCCGGGCTGGAACGGCTGGGCCAGGTCTTGACCCAGGTGCAGCTCAAGCTGCGCGGCCTGTACCCGGCGCCCTATGCCTTGCCGGTGGGGGCGGCGGCGTTGGACGACGGCTATCTGTTGACCCGCGACAGCCTGCAGCAGGGCGCTGTGCACCCGCTGGGGTTGCAGGCGCTCGACGTGCCGCTGGTGGCGGAGGCGCAGCGTTGGAGCGGCGCGGTGCCTGGCTGGGGCTTGCACGCTCGCCTCGGTCAAGCCTCCGGCGCCGGATGGGGCAGGGCGCTGGCCTGTGTGGCGCTGGCCGCTGCCATCTGGACCGTCGGCCTCAACCTGTATGCCGCGCGCCAGGTCGACGAAGGCCAACGGCTCAAGGCGTTGATGAACCAACAGGTGCGCCAGGCGTTTCCTGAATTACCCGTGGTGCTCAACCCCTTGCAGCAGGCCCGTCAACAGTTGGCCGCACGTCAGAGCGGCGCGGCTGCCGATTCGGGCCAACGCTTCAGCAGCCTGCTGCAACTGGCAGGCAGCAACCTGCCCTTTATGGTGGGCAGCGTCGACAACCTCAATTTTGAACAGGGCACCTTGCACCTGGCGTTACTCGCCGACAGCCGCAACCCGGCGGCCGAGGGCGAGTGGCAGGCCGCGTTGGCCCAGGCCGGTTTTGCCGCCACGCGCGATGAGCAGGGCTGGAGCATCGGCCCGGCGCCGGCCACGGAAAAAACGGAGGCCGGCGATGAATAGGTGGCTGCGCCTGCGCACTCAGGCCCAGGTGTTCTGGAGCGGCCTGGCCCTGCGCGAGAAACGCCTGCTGATCGGCGCCGGGCTGGTGTTGGCAAGCCTGCTGACCTGGCTGGTGCTGGTGCAGCCGGCGTTGAAAAAGATCGACTACTGGCAGGCCGAAACCCCCAGGCTGCGCGCCCAGGCCGAAGCCTTGCAGGGGCTGTTGCAGGACGTCGCCGCGCCGCGCCAGGCCGACGAAGCCGCGTTGCGCCAGGCCCTGGACAGTGCCGGCCTGCAAGGGCATTACCAGGTGCAGGCGCTGGAGGCCGGCGGTTGGCGCCTGACCTTCGACAACGCCCCGGCCGACGCCGTGGTGGGCTGGCTGCTGGGCAATCCCCGTTCATTTTCCCTGGAGGTGTCCGAGGCGCGTTTGCAACGTGCTGCGGATGCCGTCGATAACTCGGCCGGCACTGTGTCCGGGACCGTTCGCATGGATCAGGCGCCTGGCGCTAAGGAAGCTTCATGAAGTGGTCAGTCCTCCCTTTTCGCAAGGCCGCGCCGTTGCTGTTGCTGGCCTTGAGTGCGTGCAGCAGCCCGTCAACCACGCCGTTATTGGTGGACAGTGAGCTTGGCCAACCCCTGGCCGATACCCGTCGCAGCGGCGATACCCTGCTGGATCGCCAGCGCGACGAAGCGCCGAAACCGCGGGTCCAGCACCCGGTGACCAACAGCGTCCGTGGCCAGGCCCCGGCGCCGGTCAAGGCGCGCAACCCGCTGGGTGACCAGCCGGTGCAGCTCAACTTCGTCGATGCCGATATCCAGGCGGTGGTGCGCGCGCTGTCCCGTGCCACCGGCCAGCAGTTCCTGGTGGACCCGCGGGTAAAAGGCAAGCTCACCCTGGTCAGCGAAGGCCAGGTGCCGGCCCATCAGGCCTACGACATGCTGCTGGCGGCGCTGCGCATGCAGGGCTTCAGCGTGGTGGATGTGGGCGGCGTGGCCCAGGTGGTGCCGGAGGCCGATGCCAAGTTGCTCGGCGGGCCGATCTACAGTGCCGGCAGCAGTGGCATGCAGACGCGCACCTTCCGCCTGCAATACGAAAATGCGGTGAACCTGATCCCGGTGCTGCGCCCCATCGTGTCGCCGAACAACCCGATCAACGCCTACCCCGGCAACAACAGCATCGTCATCACCGACTATGCGGAAAACCTCGCTCGGGTCGCCCAGATCATCAGCGGCATCGACACCCCCAGCGCCATCGACACCGATGTGGTGCAGATTCAGAACGGCATTGCCGTGGACATCGCCGCCATGGTTTCCGAGCTGCTGGAAACCCAGGGCGCCGACCAGACCCAGAAGATCAATGTGGTCGGCGACCCGCGCTCCAATTCGATCATCATCCGTTCCGGCAGCCCCGAGCGTACGGAGCTGGCGCGCAACCTCATCTACAAGCTCGACAATGCCCAGAGCAACCCCAGCAATATGCACGTGGTGTACCTGCGCAACGCCCAGGCCGCCAAGCTGGCCCAGTCGCTACGCGGGCTGCTCACCGGCGAGAGCGATTCCGGGGTGAGCGACGATGGGCGTGGCAAGCTCAGCGCCATGGGCGGCAATGGCAATAGCAGCCAGGGCACGAGTAATGCCCAGAACAGCAGCGGCACGCCCACCGGCAGTGGCGTGCAGTCGGGCTACGGGCAAGCCACCGGTTCCAGCACCAGCACCAGCAGCGGCAATACCGCCAACGAGCAGGACACCGCGTTCAGCGCCGGCGGGGTGACCATCCAGGCCGACGCCACCACCAACACCCTGCTGATCTCCGCGCCGGACCCGTTGTACCGCAACCTGCGGGAAGTGATCGACATGCTCGACCAGCGCCGCGCCCAGGTGGTGATCGAAAGCCTGATCGTGGAAGTGGGCGAGGACGATGCCACCGAGTTCGGTGTGCAATGGCAGGCCGGCAACCTGGCGGGCAAAGGTGGCTTCGGTGGCGTTAACCTGGGTGGCAGCGGTGTCGTGGGCACGCCCGCCAGCCCCACCAGCATCGACGTACTGCCCAAGGGCCTGAATATCGGCGTGGTCAACGGCACCGTGGATATTCCGGGGATCGGCAAGGTGCTCGACCTCAAGGTCCTGGCCCGTGCCTTGAAGAGCAAGGGCGGCACCAACGTGCTGTCCACGCCGAACCTGCTGACCCTGGACAACGAAGCGGCGAGCATTTTCGTCGGGCAGACCATTCCATTCGTCACCGGCAGTTATGTGACCGGTGGCGGCGGTACCAGCAATAACCCGTTCCAGACCGTGCAGCGCGAAGAGGTGGGGCTCAAGCTGAATGTACGCCCGCAGATCTCCGAGGGCGGCACGGTGAAGCTGGATATCTACCAGGAGGTCAGCACCGTGGACACACGGGCATCGGTGTCGGCGGGCACGGTGACCAACAAGCGCGCGATCGATACCAGCATCCTGTTGGACGATGGGCAGATCATGGTGCTGGGCGGGCTGTTGCAGGACGGCTACAGCCAGAGCAATGACGCGGTGCCGTGGCTCTCGGATATTCCGGGGTTGGGGGCGTTGTTTCGCAACGAGAAGCGCAGTGTGAGCAAGACCAACCTGATGGTGTTTTTGCGGCCTTACATTATTCGCGACAGTGGCGCGGGGCGCAGCATTACCTTGAACCGCTATGAATTCATGCGTCGTGCCCAGGGTGGGTTGCAACCGGAGCACAGCTGGGCGATGCCGGATGTGCAGGCGCCGCAATTGCCGGCGGTGGAGAAGGCGATTCCGGGCGGGCAGCAGCAGGGGCCGAGGGCGGTGATTCGCGCGGTGCCTGTAGGTGCACGACCATGAGCCTGCTGTACGCAGGACCAAATGTGGGAGGGGCGGTGCGACGATTCGACTTGCCCCCGATGAGGGTGTGTCAGCCACAGATGTACAACCTGACCCACCGCTATCGGGGGCAAGCCCCCTCCCACATTTGGACCGCGCTCGGTCAGGAAGATGTCTTGTGAGCCTTCTCCCTTACGCCTGGGCCAAATCCCAACGCATCCTCCTGCGTCCCGGCGCCGACGGCATGCTGCTCACCGTCTGCCCCTCAACCCCCGGCTGGTCGATCAGCGAAGTACGGCGCCAGTTCGGCCAGGCCCACCTCGAGCAGGTACGCGACGACGAACTCGACGGCCTCCTCGCCAGTGCTTATGCCGATACGGGCAGCGCCGCCGCCGTGGTGGGCGCGGCAGAGAACGAGGTCGACCTCGACCGCCTGATGCAGGACATGCCCGAGATCACCGATCTGCTCGACACCCAGGACGGCGCGCCGGTGATCCGCATGATCAACGCCTTGCTCACCCAGGCGGCGCGGGACGAGGCCAGTGATATCCATATCGAGCCCTATGAAACCCACTCCGTGGTGCGCTACCGCGTCGACGGCACGTTGCGGGATGTGGTGTCGCCGCGCAAGGCGCTGCATGGCGCACTGGTGTCGCGGATCAAGATCATGGCCCAGCTCGACATCGCCGAAAAACGCCTGCCCCAGGACGGTCGTATCGCCTTGCGCGTGGCGGGTCGGCCGATTGATATTCGTGTGTCGACCGTGCCCACCGGGCATGGCGAACGGGTGGTGATGCGCTTGCTCGACAAGCAGGCCGGGCGGCTGCAACTGGAGACCCTGGGCATGGAGCCGCAGCTGCTGGCGCGCCTCGACACCTTGATCCGCCAGCCCCATGGCATCGTGCTGGTCACCGGGCCTACGGGCAGCGGCAAGACCACCAGCCTGTACGCCGCGCTGGCGCGGCTGGATGCGAGCACCAGCAATATCCTCACCGTGGAGGACCCGGTGGAATACGACCTGCCGGGCATCAGCCAGATCCAGGTCAACGCCAAGATCGACATGACCTTCGGCCTGGCGCTGCGAGCGATCCTGCGTCAGGACCCGGACATCATCATGATCGGTGAAATCCGCGATTTGGAGACCGCCCAAATCGCGGTGCAGGCCTCGCTCACCGGACATTTGGTACTCGCTACATTGCACACCAACGATGCGGTGTCGGCGGTCAACCGCCTGATCGACATGGGCGTCGAGCCGTTCCTGCTGGCCTCGTCACTGCTGGGGGTCTTGGCGCAACGCCTGGTCCGCCGCCTGTGCCCGCATTGCAAGCAGGAAGACCCGGCCGCGCCCGGCACCTGGCGCCCGGTGGGCTGCGCGCAGTGCAACCAGATCGGCTACAGCGGACGTACCGGTATCCATGAATTGTTTTGCGTCGACGACGAGGTGCGCAGCCTGATCCACCAGGGCGCCGGCGAGCAGGATCTGCGCGTGGCGGCACGCCGTGCGGGGATGTTCAGCATGCGTGAAGACGGCGAGCGCTGGGTGCGCAGCGGCGCCACCGCACCGGAAGAAATCCTGCGCGTGACCCGGGACGCCTGATGAATCGCTACCGCTATGAAGCCGCCGATGCCAGCGGCAAAGTCGAGGCCGGGCACCTGGAGGCCGACAGCCAGAGCGGGGCGTTTGCCGTGCTGCGCAGCCGTGGCCTGACCGCGCTGCTGGTGCAGGTCGAGGGCGGCCAGCAAAGCGCCGCCGGCAGCAGCCTGTTCAGCGCCAAGCTGTCGGATAACGACCTGGCCTGGGCCACGCGGCAACTGGCGAGCCTGCTCGGCGCCAGCCTGCCCCTGGAGGCGGCATTAAGCGCCACGGTGGAACAGGCGGAGAAAAAACACATCGCCCAGACCCTGGCCGCCGTGCGTGCCGATGTACGCGGCGGCATGCGGTTGGCGGATGCGTTGGCCGCGCGACCACGGGACTTTCCGTCGATCTACCGCGCACTGATCGCGGCGGGGGAGGAGTCCGGTGACCTGGCCCAGGTGATGGAACGCCTGGCCGACTACATCGAGGAACGCAACAACCTGCGCGGCAAGATCCTCACCGCGTTTATCTACCCCGGTGTGGTCGGGCTGGTGTCCATCGGTATCGTGATTTTTTTGCTCAGCTACGTGGTGCCCCAGGTGGTCAGCGCGTTTTCCCAGGCGCGCCAGGACTTGCCCGGGCTGACATTGGCGATGCTCAACGCCAGCGACTTTATCCGCGCCTGGGGCTGGCTGTGTTTCGGCGGGATTGTCGGTGGGTTCTGGGGCTGGCGCCTGTACCTGCGCAACCCGGTGGCGCGCTTGAACTGGCACAGCCGCGTGCTACGCCTGCCGCTGATCGGGCGTTTTGTGCTGGGCCTGAACACCGCGCGCTTTGCCTCGACCCTGGCGATCCTCGGCGGTGCCGGCGTGCCGTTGCTGCGAGCCCTGGAAGCGGCGCGGCAAACCCTGTCCAACGAGCGCCTGAGCCAGTGCGTCAACGATGCCACGGCCAAGGTGCGTGAGGGCGTCAACCTGGCCCCGGCACTGGCGGTGGAAAAAGTCTTCCCGCCGGTGCTGATCCACCTGATCGCCAGCGGCGAAAAAACCGGCTCGCTGCCACCGATGCTGGAGCGGGCGGCGCAGACCTTGTCGCGAGATATCGAACGGCGGGCCATGGGCATGACCGCGTTGCTGGAGCCACTGATGATCGTGGTGATGGGCGCGGTGGTGCTGGTGATCGTGATGGCGGTGCTGTTGCCGATCATCGAGATCAACCAACTCGTTACCTGAATGCATGCGGTTAAAAAATGTGGGAGGGGCGGTGCGACGATTCGACTTGCTCCCGATAGCGGTGGGTCAGTCACCTCAGTTATTGCTGACATACCGCAATCGGGGGCAAGCCCCCTCCCACATTGAACCCTGTCTGTTCAGTTGATTTTGGGGCAGGCCGATATCGCCGGCTCCCAACCTCGGGTTCCTCATTCCGTCACATCCAGGCCCCGCGCCACAGCCCGCGCCGCCTTGGCGAAACCCCCGCTGAAACCTCGCTGTCACCTGCCGCCAAACCGCTCACAATCATGACCAAAACACCCGAGAATCTTTTTAAAAATCAAGCCCTTCCTCCCGAGGTTTTTTCCTTTTGCTGTCATCGGAAACTGCGAAATTTCCTACCCATGGCCTCACCCCTCGCCACCCCCGAGACCCGGCCTGGGACCGAAGCCATGGCGTCATGCAAGAGCCATCTACCCCAACGTACAAACACGACGAAAGGAGATTCTTCATGTTTAAGCGCAACGTTCTCGCGGTATCCATGACCCTCGCTGCACTGTGCTCGGCACAGGCTGCAATGGCTGACATCAACGGCGGTGGTGCCACCCTGCCACAAGCGCTGTACCAGACCTCCGGCGTGCTGACGGCCGGTTTCGCCCAGTACATCGGTGTCGGCAGCGGCAACGGCAAGGCAGCCTTCCTGAACAACGACTACACCAAGTTCCAGGCGGGCGTGACGAACAAGAACGTGCACTGGGCCGGCAGCGACTCCAAGCTGAGCGCCACTGAGTTGTCGACCTACGCCTCTGCCAAGCAACCGACCTGGGGCAAGTTGATTCAGGTGCCATCGGTGGGGACTTCGGTTGCCATTCCTTTCAATAAAAGCGGTTCCGCCGCTGTAGACCTGAGCGTTCAAGAGTTGTGCGGCGTGTTCTCGGGCCGTATCAATACCTGGGACGGGATTTCCGGTTCTGGCCGTACCGGTCCGATCGTTGTGGTTTATCGCAGCGAAAGCAGTGGTACCACTGAGCTGTTCACCCGTTTCCTCAATGCCAAGTGCAACGCAGAAACAGGCAACTTCGCCGTCACCACCACCTTCGGCACCAGCTTCTCCGGCGGCTTGCCTGCCGGCGCCGTTGCTGCTACTGGCAGCCAAGGTGTAATGACTGCCCTGGCCGCCGGCGATGGCCGCATCACCTACATGAGCCCTGACTTCGCCGCCCCGACATTGGCCGGCCTGGACGACGCCACCAAAGTGGCTCGCGTGGGCAAAAACGTCGCCACCAACACCCAAGGCGTTTCGCCAGCCGCCGCCAACGTGTCTGCCGCCATCGGCGCAGTACCGGTACCGGCTGCCGCTGATCGTTCCAACCCGGACGCCTGGGTTCCAGTCTTCGGTCCGGATAACACCGCCGGTGTACAGCCTTACCCAACCTCGGGCTACCCGATCCTGGGCTTTACCAACCTGATCTTCAGCCAGTGCTACGCCGACGCGACCCAGACCAGCCAAGTGCGTGATTTCTTCACCAAGCACTACGGCGCCTCCAACAACAACGATGCAGCCATCACCGCCAACGCTTTCGTTCCGCTGCCAACCGCTTGGAAAGCCACCGTTCGCGCCAGCTTCCTGACCGCGAGCAACGCCCTGAGCATCGGCAACACCAACGTCTGCAACGGTATCGGTCGTCCGCTGTAACCCTCGCTTTCAACGACCTGCACCACCTGATCAGCAACGGCCTGTGCCGTTGCTGATTTTTTCATTGACGACTGATGCTCAGTGCCCACCTCTTGCTCGAATCTGGCTCAGCTTGATTAGGAAAGGACTACTTCAATGCAAAACGTTTATGGATGGATTGCGTCTTTTGTGTGCGGCGCGCTGTGCGCTCAGTCGGCGCTGGCAGATATCAATGGGGGTGGTGCAACCTTGCCATCACCGCTGTATCAGACCGCAGGCGTATTGACAGCTGGTTTCGCGCCTTATATCGGTGTAGGCAGTGGTAACGGTAAGGCGGCGTTTCTGAACAACGATTACACCAAGTTCGTATCTGGCGTGACTAACAAGAATGTGCACTGGGCTGCCAGCGATTCCAGGCTGACGGCGCTGGAGTTGGCGACCTACGCTTCGACCAAGCAACCGACCTGGGGCAAGCTGATTCAGGTGCCTTCGATGGGGACTTCGGTTGCCATTCCCTTCAACAAAAGTGGCACCGCCGCCGTTGACTTAAGCGTCAATGAGCTGTGCGGGGTGTTCTCGGGCCGTATCGTTGACTGGCGCGATATATCCGGTTCCGGTCGTGCGGGTGTGATCAACGTGATTTACCCTGGCGAAAGCAGTGGCACTACCGAGTTATTCACCCGTTTCCTCAATGCCAAGTGCAATGAAGGAGGCCTCTTCAAAGTCACCACCACCTTCGCCACCAGCTTCACCGGTGGCTTGGCTGCCGGCGCCGTTGCCGCCACAGGCAGCCAAGGTGTAATGGCAGCCCTGGCCGCCCGCGATGGCACGATCACCTACATGAGCCCTGCCTTCGCAGCCAACACGTTGGAAGGCTTGGATGACGCTACCAAAGTTGCTCGCGTAGGCAAGAATATCGCCTACAACATTCAAGGCGTATCGCCTACCCCGAGCAACGTCTCCGCTGCCCTTTACGCGATACCGATCCCTGCTCCAGCTAATCGTCCTAATCCGGACGCCTGGGCTCCAGTCTTTGGTCCGAACAACACCGACGGTGTACAGCCTTACCCAACCTCGGGCTACCCGATCCTGGGCTTCACCAACCTGATTTTCAGCCAGTGCTACGCTGATCCAGTTCAGACCAGCCAGGTACGTGACTTTCTCACCAGACATTACGGCGTTCGTGTCACCGCCAACAATGACACCGTTATCGCCGCCAACGCCTTTGTTCCGCTTCCGCCTAACTGGAAAGCCATCATTCGCGCCAGCTTCCTGACCGCGAGCAACGCCCTGAGCATCGGCAACACCAACGTCTGCAACGGTATCGGTCGTCCGCTGTAACCCACGCCTTCAACGACCTGCACCACCTGATCAGCAACGGCCTGTGCCGTTGCTGATTTTTGCGTTTGTGCGGTTTTTCGACCCGTTAACAGCCCTATATGAACTTTGCATGACAGAAGTTCAGTCCCGTCCCTCGCCAACCGCCTAACCCTCATACGTGAGCCTGTCTTGCTCCCTGCGTGATAACAAAGAAGGAAGATCCCCGATGGTCCGCTGCAAATCGCCGGTTAACCTGAAAGCCCAAGAAACTGTGCTGTGCCTCAAGCCCCTGGCCCAGGCCATCGCCTTGTTGATGGTGGCGGGCAATGCCCATGCGGCCACGGCGTTCAGTTCCAGCTGGTTTGCCGATAAAGGTGCGACCCAGGCGGCGACGGCGGCGCGGATCAGTGCCGGGCAGGTGCAGGGGATTCCTTCGCTGAACCAGCAGGCGCGGGTCAACCAGCAGTTGGCGCGCTCCATCAGCACCTTGAACACCAGCGTCGCGGCGATTGCGGCGCAGCAGGCAGCACAAGCGGCGGGGCGTCAGGCGGCGTTTGGCCAAGTCTCGACGATTCCAGACGGCCTCGGCAAAGGCGGCCTGCAGGTCGATAACAGCCTGACCCAGGGCTGGACCAACGCCAAGGGCCCGACCCAAACCCAGTCCGGTGGCAAGACCACGGTGAGTATCGAGCAGACCGCCGACAAGGCGATCCTCAATTGGGAGACCTTTAACGTCGGGCGCAACACCACGGTGGATTTTCAGCAGCAATCCAGCTGGGCGGTGCTCAACCGCGTCAACGACCCCGATGCACGACCGAGTGAAATCCAGGGTCAGATCAACGGCGCCGGCACGGTGATGATCGTGAACCGCAACGGCGTGGTCTTCAGTGGCACCAGCCAGGTCAACGTACGCAACCTCGTTGCCGCCGCTGCGAACATCACCGACCAGCAGTTCACCCAGAGCGGTATTTACGTGGATGGTAACGGCACCCAGCCGACCTTCACCGACGCGGCAGGCAAGGTCGAAGTGCAGCGCGGTGCGCTGATCCAGACCCACAACCCGGCCACTTCGACGGATGCGGGCGGCTATGCCTTGCTGCTGGGTTCGGAAGTGGACAACGCCGGTACTATCAGCACCGCCAAGGGGCAGACCACCCTGGCCGCCGGCGACAGCTTCTACATCCGCAGGGGCGTCGGTACCACGGGCAACGACCGCTCCACCACGCGCGGCAATGAAGTGGCGACCAGCCTCAAGGTCGGCAGCAGCGCCGGCAAGGTCAGCAACAACGGCCTGATCATGGCGTCCACCGGGGACATCACCCTGGCCGGGCACCAGGTGCAGCAAAATGGCGTGGTCCTGGCCAGCACGTCGGTGGACACCCGTGGCACGATTCACCTGCTCAATTCCGCCACCGATACCACCGGCAGTGTGACCCTGGGCGAGGGCAGTACCACTTCGATCCTGTTGGACAGCAGTGGCAGCACTGCGCTGAACAGCCAGCAAAGCAATGGCCTGATCAAGCTCGACGGCATGCCCGCCAACTTGATCACCGGGCAGTTCAACAACCTCAGTGCGGTGGCCGACCGTACCGACCAGTCGCGCATCGAGATCGTCAGCGGCGGCACGGTGGATTTCCAGCAAGGCTCGATCACCCTGGCCACCGGTGGGCAGGTCGCGGTCAGTGCCACCGGGCGCAGCCTGGTACGCGACGGGGCGATGATCGATGTCTCCGGGGCGGTCGGTGTCAAGGTGTCGATGGAATCCAACAACATCAAGATCAACGTACAGGGCAACGAGCAGCGCGACGCACCGGTCAACCGTGACGATGGGCAGTTGATCAATAACGATGTATGGGTCGACCTGCGCGAGCTGGTGTTTGTGCCCGCAGGCACCAACGGCTATGCGACGGATCGCTGGTACACCGCTGGCGGCTTGCTGGAAGTGGGCGGCTACCTGGGCACCCAAGGCCACTCGGTGGGTGAGTGGATGGCCCAGGGCGGTACCGTGACGTTTACCGGCAAGGACGTGGTGACCCAGAAGGACGCGCAGATCAACCTGTCGGGCGGCACCGTGGATGTGCAGGCCGGGTATATCCGGCAGACCTGGCTCAAGGGCCCGGACGGGCGCCTGTATGAACTGTCCAACGCGCCGGGCGACATTCTCTATTCCGGGTTCTACAAGGGGTATGAAGACACCAGCAAGCGCTGGGGCCAGACCGATTACTACTACAACCCGATGATCGCCAAGCAGCGTCGTTATGAGAGCGGTTACACGGTGGGCCGCGATGCCGGCAAGCTGGTGATCGGTACCACCAGCGCGGTGCTCGAGGGCCAGGTGATCAGTGACGTGTTCCAGGGCGATCGCCAGACCCAGGCGCCGAACATCAACCTCGACGGTTACCAGCAGTCGCAGAAGGCCATGGCCCAGCGCGCGCAATTGATCATTGGCGGCTACACGCCTATCTACAACAAGACCACCGGCACCCTGCGCTATGCCCTGGGCGCAAACGCGGACGAGGTATTGATCGAGGGCGGTACGCAAAAAATCGCCGATGGCCTGGACCTCACCACCGCGCTGCCCGCGGACCGCCAGGGCAAGATGGTACTCGACAGCGACCAGCTCAATGGCTATCAGTTGGGCGCGATCAAGGTCGCGGCCAAGCAGCAGGTCACCGTCAACGGAGCGCTCAAGGTGGCCGATGGCGGCGATATCACCCTGTTCGGGCCAAGGGTCGACATCAACGCCAACCTCACGGCCCACGGCGGCAGCCTCAACGCGGGCAATATCCTCAGCCAGGTCGACCCGCTTAAAGGCGGTGCGGTAGGCGACAGTATCCTCAACGGCGGCGGCACGCTGAACGTGGCCAGCGGGGTCACGCTGGATGCCACCGGGCGCTGGAACAATCTGCTGCTGGATCCGGCCAACAGCAGCGGCTTGGCCTATGTGAACGGCGGCAAGGTGTCGCTGCGCAGCACTGGTGGTGTGAACCTGGCGGCCGGCAGCGTGGTGGACACCTCCTCCGGTGGCACCCTCGGCTTGGATGGCAAGCTCAACGGTGGCAAGGGCGGCGACGTGACCTTGGCGTCTCTCGGTACCCTGGGTTTGGACGGCGAGATTCGCGGTTATGGCGTGAGCGGTGGCGGCACCCTGGCGTTACAGGCGCGCAAAGTACAGATCGGCGACAGCGCCACGGCGCCCGATGTTGGCACCGTGCAACTGGCGGGGGATTTTTTCAACAAGGGCTTCTCGGCCTATGACATCACCGGCAATGAAGGGCTGCTGGTCACGGACGGTACCCAGGTCGACGTCACGACGCCGGTCTACCGTATTGGCGAGCGGACCTCGGCCGCTCCCACGGGCAGCGACCCGGCCACCGCCCTTGAACGCTGGACGCCGGCGCTGTACCAGGAAGACGCTGCCAAAGGCGTACTGACCCAGCGCCGTGGCGCCAGCCTGACCTTGACCGCCGGCAATCTAAATTCCACGGCGGCTGAACTGGCCACCACAGCCTTGAGCGTGGCGCAGGGCGCGGTGATCACTGTCGACCCAGGCCAGGCCATCAACCTGCGCAGCGTCGGCCAGTTGACCATGAACGGCCGCCTCAATGCCTGGGGCGGCAGCGTCAGCCTGGGCGGCCTGACGGCGACGGGCTCGGAAGCGGCCAACGCCGCCGGCCATAGCCGTTCGATCTGGGTGGGTGAAAACGCGCTGATCGACGTGGCGTCGCGTGCGGTCACGGCGGTGAGCAACCGTGGCAATGTCTACGGCCAGGTGCGCAATGGTGGCACCATCAGCATCGGCGGCGACATCAACCTGGCCACCGGTATCGCCAAGGCCAGTGACCTGTTTGTGGTGGTGCGCGACGGCGCGCGCCTGGACGCGTCCGGTGCCCAGGCGATGCTGGATGTTCCCGGCCAGGGCCGCGTGCCGGTGGCCAGCAATGGCGGCAGCATCAGCTTTGCGTCGAACAACGGCCTGTACCTGGACGGCAGCTTCGTTGCCCGCGCGGGTGGCGCAGGTGCTGCGGGCGGTAGCCTGGCCCTGGCCCTGGAAAGCCCGTATTACCTCAAGGCCGGCGTCAACGACAGTGTGCTCAAGGTGCGTGAACTGGTGCTCAGCCAGACCCATCAAGCCAGCCCGACTTCCAGCCTCGAGTACGGCCATGGCCGCCTCGGCGTGGACCAGATCAGCGCCGGCGGCTTTGACAATCTTGCGCTGCTCAGCAACGGCTTGCTGAGTTTCGACGGTGACGTGTCGTTGAGCATGGGCCAGAGCCTGCGCCTGTACGGTGGCAGCTATAACCTCAGTGAAAACGCGGCGGCCAGTTCGCGGGTCAACCTGTCGGCGCCATACCTGCTGTTGGCCGGCATCCTCGCGCCGGCAGAATCCGGCAAGGAAGCCTATACCCGCGCGGTGCCGGTGTTGCCCAATCCCTCCGCGCTGGCCACCACGGCGCAGTTCAACGCCAACGCCAACCTGATCGACGTGCGTGGCAATGTGCTGTTCGGCAACAAGAGCTATCTGTTGCGGCCCGACAACAGCCAGGTCAGCCTCGAACGGCGGGGGTTTGATGATGTGCAACTGACCAGCCAGGGCGACTTGCGCTTCCTGGCGGGGGCGGGGGCAGATGTGATTGCCCAGGGCATCAGCACGCAATTAGTGACCAGTGGTGACATGACCCTGCGCGCGGCGCAGTTGTATCCGGCGACTGAAGTCGGCGCCCGGGTACTGGCGGGCTATCTGAATAATGCTGCCAGCAATGACACAGGCTTCAATTACGATCCGACACGCACCCTGACCATCGCACGCACCGCCAATAGCAATGCCGCCATGCCTTACTCGGCCTTTGGTCGTCTGCAATTGGGCGGGCCCACCATCAGGCAGGGCGGGGTGGTGCGTGCGCCACTGGGGCTGATCGAGATTGGCAACCTGGGCTCTACCAACGTGCAACTGCTGCCGGGCAGCCTCACGTCGGTGAGTGGCAAGGGCCTGGTATTGCCTTACGGCGGTACCGTGGACGGCCAGATCTACAAGTACAACGGCAAGACAGTGACGTTTGTCGGCCAGGGTGGCGGCAACAGTGCGGGCAGCCTGAACGTTGGGGTGATTCTCGGTGGCCAGCAGTTGACGGTGCTGCCGCAGGCGACGGTGGATCTGTCCGGCGGTGGCGAACTGCTCGGCGCCGGATTTATTTCCGGGCGCGGGGGCTCTACGGATGCACGTTACAACCCACTGGTACAGTTCGGTGCCAACGGCGGGTTTGTACTGCCGGGTCTGAGCACCAACCCGATCTATGCGATTGTGCCGGGCGTGCAACCGGGCTATGCACCGGTGGCGCCGGAAGGTGGCGCGGTCGATCCGTTGATCGGCCAGCAGATCACAATCGGCGCCGGCGTGCCGGGCCTGGCGGCCGGCACCTATACCCTGATGCCCTCCACCTATGCGTTGATGCCCGGGGCTTTCCGGCTCGAGATCAACGGCCTGGCCGGGATGGGCGCCGACGGTGCGGCCCAGGCGTTGCGCAATGGCTCATGGGCCACGGCAGGGCGCTTGTCCATCGCCAATACCGGGATCAGCAACAGTACGGCCAGCCAGGTGATTCTCACGTCGGCCGATATGTTGCGTCGTTACTCCCAATACAACGAAACCGGCTACGCACAGTTCGCCGTGGCCGACGCCACCAGGCTTGGTGTACCTCGGGCACTGCTGCCGGTGGATGCCAAGACCCTGCAACTGGCCCTGCGGCCAGGCGCAGGTGCGGATGCCTTTTCGTTCCAGGGGATCGGCCGCTTCGAGGCCGCTGACGGCGGTTACGGCGGTACCGTATCGCTGATAAACGAAGAAAAGGGCAGCCTGGGAAGGGACATCGAAATTGTCGCGGCAGGCAACGCGGCTACCGCCAATTTCAAAGGCATTACGGTGGATGCGGACAGCCTGAATGCAATGGACGCGGCTCGCCTGTTGATCGGTGGAATGACCTATGTCACGTACGGCCAGGGTGGCAACTACATCAACCTCCCCAGCAGCATCATCAGTTCCATCATCCTGCGCGACGGCGCGAAACTGGCGGCACCGGAGGTATTACTGGTGACCTCCACCGGAAAAATTACGCTCGAACAAGGCGCCTCGATCAACACGATAGGCCAGGGCAAGGCCAGCTACGACGCACGTGACGGTTTTATCTACAACCTGAGCAATGTGCTGGCGGTGTCCAACGGTTTGCTCAACGTAATCGCCGCGCCGTCATTGGGCGAAGTCATCAGTGGGGGCATCCAGTTAGGCGTGTGCAACCGCGCGCCCTGCAGCGGCCAGACAGCCCTGTATTCCGAAGGCAGCATCGTTACCTTGACCGACAGCTCCCTGCAGATGGGCGATGAGGTGCGCTATGGCACCCGCCACCTGAACCTGGGCGTGTCCAGCATCAACGTCGGCAGCCCCGAAGCCCTGGCCGCTGCAGCCGCCAACAATCGCCTGCCGGTGGGCATGACCCTCAACCAGCAAGTGCTGGAACGCCTGCTGCGCGGCGACACCCAATTCGGCGCCCCGGCCCTGGAAACCCTGCAACTGTCGGCGCGTGACAGCTTTAACTTCTACGGCACCACCACCCTGGATACTTATGACGCCGTGACCGGCAAGTCGTTGCTGAGCAACCTGATGCTGTCCACGCCGGCGATCTACGGCTCTGGCGGCATGAACGATGTGGCGACTATCCACACCGCCAATCTGATCTGGCAAGGTGCCGTCGCGCCGCCTGTGGCGGCGGTGACCGGCGGTGCCGGCAGCGGCAGCGGGCGCCTGGACATCAATGCCGAGCGTATCGAATTCGGCTATGGGGATTTTGCCCAGCCGAGCACGACCAATACCTTCGACCGCCTCGCCCTGGGCTTTGCCAGCGTCAACCTCAATGCCAGTGAGCGCATCACCGCCAACCACAAGGGCAGCCTCTCGGTGTACCAGAGCCAGGGCGCGTTTGATGCGATCAAGGGCTTTGCCTACAGCGGCGGCAACCTGAATATCCTCACGCCGCTGATGACCGGTGAGGCCGGCTCGGTCAACCGTATTACCGCCGGTGGCGCGATTGATGTCAGCGCCTCGGCTGGCGCAGTAGGCAAGGTGGACGGCATCGGCGGCGAATGGTCATTGCAAGGCGATAGCCTTCGCCTGGCCACTGCCGTGGTGCTGCCCAGCGGCAAGGTCACTTTGGGCGCGCGGGGCGACGTGGTGTTGACCGATGCCGCCTCGATTGATGTGTCCGGCCGGGCCATTGCCTTCAATGACTTGACCAAATACAGCGCAGGCGGCGAGGTCTTGCTGGAGAGCCGTGCCGGCAATGTGCAGCAGGCCGCCGGTTCGACCATCGACCTGTCGGCGCAGCACAACCAGGCGGGCAAGTTGCGCGCGGTGGCGGTGGACGGCGCTGCGGGGATCGTCGACCTGGCAGGCAAGATCATCGCCGGCAGCAGCGGTGACTACGATGCCGGTGGCACGCGGGTGCCATACCTCGCGGGTGCGGTGGAGATCCAGGCCCAGCGCCTGGGCGGCAGCGGTACGCTCAGCGACCAGTTCGCAGCGCTCAACCAACGCCTCAACCAAGGCCAGGTCTACGGTGCGCGCAGCTTCCAGCTCAAGCAGGGCGACCTGACCATCGGCAATGACGTCAAGGCCAACAGCGTCAACGTCTCGATCGACAATGGCAGCCTGCGCGTGACCGGCCTGGTAGACGCCAGCGGTGAGCGCGTGGGCAGCATAAACCTGGCCGCCAAGCAGGGCCTGAGCCTGGACGGCACGGCGGTGCTCGATGCCCATGGCAGCCAACTGCGGGTGGACAGCTACGGCAAGATCATCGATTCGCCTAACCGCGCCATCGTGGTCCTCGGCTCTGGCCAGGGCCAGTTGACCCTGGCCAACGGCGCGCGCATCGACCTGCGCCATGGCACCGAGGCCGCGACCGGCAATGACGGGCGCAACCGTGGCACGCTGGAACTCAACGCGCCGCGCGTGGGCGGCAATGACATCGCCATTGATGCCAGTGGGCAGTTGACTATCCAGGGCGCGCGTTCGATTGCGCTCAATGGCATGAGAACCTACGACGATGCCCCGACCAACACCGATGAAACGCCCAATGGACGCCCGTACCAAGTGATTGATCAGGACTACCTCACGAAAGTCGTCGATCCAGCAAATACGAATTTCATCAACGCCGCGCGTGTTAACAGCAACTTGCTGCGCAAGCTCGCCGGCTTGAACAACGCCACGTACGGCGATGTGTTCCACCTGCGCCCCGGCGTAGAGATCATCAGCAAAACCCCGGATGGCGACCTTGTAGTGCAGGGCGATCTGGACCTCTCCGGCTATCGCTACGCCAGCCTCAAATCAACGGCCAAGACCGAGTCCGGCAGCCTGACCCTGCGCGCCGGTGGCGACCTGAATATCTATGGCAGCATCAACGACGGCTTTGCCGCGCCACCGGCCACCGACGATGACAATGGCTGGGTGCTGCGCGCCGGTATCGACTACACCGGCGGCACCGTGGTGGTACCGGGCAGCGGCGTGACCCTGGAGGTGGGCACCGTGTTCCCCGCGGGCGCTGCGCTTAATTTCGATGTACTGACCAACCCCCTGTTTCTGCCGCCGGGCACCCGATTGCCCGTCGCGGCTACGCTCAAACAACCGTTGGTACTCCCGGCGGGTACTGTGTTGGCGGCGGCTGTTCGGGATGCCTCGGGCAATGTGCTGTTCGCGGCGGGCACGTTGCTGACTCAGAGCCAGACCCTCGCCATCGGCAGTGTCCTGGATGCCGGCAGCCTGTTGAGCACGTCAGCCAGTGTCGACGGCTTGATCTGGCCCAAGGGCGTGCCATTGGCCACCAAGGTGACGTTGACCGCCAGCCAAGTGCTGCCCCGGGGCGCCCTGTTGCCGTCGGGAACAGACGTGAAGCTGCCGGGCGGCGTGGAGTCGGTGACGTTGCGTGACGCCGGCCACCCAGGCAAGAACTGGGCAATTGCACCCATGCTGGAGGAGGGTGCGCAGTCGTGGTCGATTCGCCTGGTTGCGGGGGCCGACACCGAGGCAGCCGACAGTCGCCTGCTGCAACCGCATCCGGTAAGCGGCAATCTACGCTTGGCGGACAGTCACTATGGGACGTTCGGGAAAGGAGCCCAGGTCTGGACCGAGGAGGGCTCCATGGGGTGGTTCGGCGATGACAGCATGGTAGGCCAACCGGTTGATTTCGACGCAATACAATACCCAGGCGTATGTGACGACTTCCCGGAATACTGCGTTATCAGTGGTGAGGCCTACACGCTGCTGGTGGGCGGCAGTACTCGCTTCAGCGTAATCCGCACCGGCGCCGCAGACCTTGACCTGCTGGCCGCCGGCAACCTGAGCATGGAGTCGCTGTTCGGCGTATACACGGCAGGCAGCTCGTCCACCGGCACCTCGACCAACGATCCGTATAACCTCAAGCGAGCCCTGGGCAGCAATGGCAAGGTATTGGCTAACGCCGGGGGCAACGAAAAGCTGGTCAACGCAGACACCGGCAGCCTGTACCGCGCCTGGTACCCGGATACGGGCGGCAACTTGCTGCTTAAAGTGGGCGGCAACCTGACGGGCAATATCACCAGCCCGGCGCAGAATGGCGTTGGTCGTCCGGTACCCAGCGACCAGGGTCAGGATTCAGCCAACGTCGGCAACTGGCTGTGGCGTCAGGGCAATGGGCTCAGTGGGAGCCAGGCGCAAGCTACCGCCTGGTGGATCAATTTTGGTTCCTACGTCGCCAGCGACCGTTCGGACCAGATGGTCGGGTTCACCGGGTTTGGCACCCTGGGAGGCGGCAACCTGAATGTTGATGTGGGTGGCGATGCAGGACTCATCAGCCCTGTCTCGTCAACAGCTCTGAACGTCAGTCGCCGCAGCCAAGGCCTGGTACTGGCAGTCGGCAGCACCGGTCGGGTCGGGGCCGATGGCAGTGTGCAACTGACGGGGGGCGGTGATCTGAACCTGCGGGTCGGCGGAGCGGTGAACCCCGCCAGCCAGACCTTCGCAGACCACCTCAATGGTGCGCTGGTGAACCTGCGTGGGCACGTGCAATTGACCGGTGGCGCCCTGGGCAGCCTGACGCTGCGTTATGGCAACCGGTTCACAGACCAGAGCCCCAGCGAAGTGCGCGCCTACGATCCTTTACGTTCCACTTCGGCCATGGCCTCGGGTGGTTTGAGCCTGTTGCCGGGCGATGCCACTTTCAGCCTGTCCACCCGTGGCGACCTGGTGTTGCAGGACGTCGCCGACCCTGGGCGCGCGCCGCAGATGAACGCCTTGACCTTCGTCAATAAGGGGGTCAACGGGATCGGACAAAGCTGGTTCAGCTTGTGGACCGACCGCACAGCAGTGGACCTGTTCTCTGCCGGGGGCAACCTCACGCCGCTGACCCAGACCCTGGAAACCGATATGGCGGCGGTCTATCCCGCGACATTGCGTGCGGTTGCCGCTAACGGCAGTCTCTATTACGGCAGCGCCTCGACCAGTAATCCTGGCGACGTGCAGCCGCTCAGGGCGTTGGTACTCGCACCTTCGTCCAATGGGCAACTGGAATTGCTGGCCGGCGATTCGATCTCCGGCGGCGATCTGACGATCAGCCGCTCCAGTGCGGCACCCAACAGCCTGGCGACTATTCTGCGTCCGGCCTTCGCCGGTTTCCTGACGGATCAAAAAACGGCAATAGTGGGCAGTGGCAATCTTTCCAGCGATGGAAACCTTGCCACCTTGACGGTTTCCCCGCTGTTTGCCTTTGGCCCCAACACCGCCAGCATGGCCTGGGGTGACGCCCTGGAACCTGCGCGTTTCTATGCGCTGAGCGGGGACCTGCTGGGCGTCAATAGTGGGCGCGCCCTCACGATCACGGGGGTGGGTGACGCTCGGTTCGGGCAAACCTTTTACGAAGGCGCAGGCCCGGTATGGATGCAAGCCGGACGCGATATTGTTGGCAGCGGCACGCGCTTGAGCGGTGCCAGCGCAGGTGTCATCGTTACGGGGCAATACACCTTTACCGGCAACCTGTTCGTGCACAACAGCCCCACCGATATCTCCATCGCCAGCGCCGGCCGCGACATCCTCTACAGCAGCTTTAACGTTGCCGGCCCCGGTACCCTGGAACTGACGGCGGGGCGCAACATCCAGATGGAAGACAAAGTCGCTGTGAACAGCCTGGGTGCTGTGGCGGCGGGCGACAGCCGCCCTGGCGCAAGCATCGTCATGCAAGCCGGCATGGGCCCCAATGGCCCGGATTACCGCCGCTTCGTCGAGGCCTACCTGAATCCCGCCAACCTGGCTCAACCGGGTGAATCCCTGCAAGGCGCCAAGGTGGCCAAGACTTACGAAAACGAGCTGGTTACCTGGCTCACCGAACGCTTCGGCTTTGCCGGCGACAGCGAACAGGCCCGGACCTACTACGCCACACTGCCCGCCGAACAACAACGGATCTTCGCCCGCGACGTGTACTTTGCCGAACTCAAGGCCGCCGGCCGTGAGTACAACCAGGACGGCAGTGTGCGCCAGGGCAGCTATGTGCGTGGTCGTGCCGCGATTGCCCGGTTGTTCCCCGAGACCGACGTGGCCGGCAACCCGATCACCTACAAGGGCGATATCACGATGTTCGGCGGTGCCGGCGTGCACACCAACTTCGGTGGCTCGATCCAGATGCTCACGCCGGGCGGCCGCCAGACGTTCGGCATCGAAGGTTTCGCACCGCCGTCCACGGCTGGGGTGATCACCCAGGGCGCGGGAGATATCCAGCTGTACTCCCTGGGCAGTATCCTGCTTGGCCAGAGCCGCATCATGACCACCTTCGGCGGCTCGATCATGGCCTGGACCAGCGAGGGCGACATCAACGCCGGGCGCGGCTCCAAGACCACCGTGGTGTACACGCCGCCCAAGCGTGTCTATGACAACTGGGGCAACGTGAGCCTGTCGCCATCGGTGCCGAGCACCGGTGCGGGGATCGCCACGCTGAACCCGATCCCGGAAGTGCCGGCGGGGGATATCGACCTGATCGCGCCGCTGGGCACCATCGATGCGGGCGAGGCGGGCATTCGGGTGTCGGGTAACGTCAACATCGCCGCCCTGCGGGTGGTGAACGCGGCGAACATCCAGACCCAGGGCAAGTCGTCCGGGGTGCCGGTGTCGGCCACCGTCAACACCGGCGCCATGAGCTCGGCCAGCGCAGCAGGAGCGGCGGCGTCCCAGGCCGCAGAAGACGCGGCGCGCAGCCAGCAGGCGGCGGCCAGGCAGGGCCGGCCGTCGATCATGACCGTGGAGGTGCTGAGCCTGGGCACCGAGCCGTTGCCGCGTGAACCGGAACCTCGGAAAACCTCGGGCTACAACCCCGACAGCCCGGTGCAGGTGCTGGGCGCGGGGCCGCTGAGTGATCAGGCGCGGGCGCGGTTGACGGATGAGGAGCGTAAGCAGATCAGTTTGTAGAACTTCAGAAGGACCTCTCGATGTACCGTTCGGGGCGATCAGTGATCGCCCCATTTTTTTGCGCAAGCAGAAGGGTGGCGAGCTTCTTATTAGCCGACCGGTATGGTGGGGGAGACTCGGTTAAAACTGTGGGTGCGACGATTCGACTTGCTCCCGATGGCGGCCTTTGGGTCGACCATTTGTTGGAGTTGGAATGAGTACATATCCGTTGCTGCGGTAACGGCTGCCTATGGTTCCGCTCTTACAGCGGGTCACTTTTGGCAAACGCCCCAAAAGTAACCAAAAGGTCTTGCCCCACCACTTGGTGCCTCGCCTAGGCTCGGCATGCCCTCACTCCGGCTTGAATCCGTGGGCCGCCGTCATGGGCCATCCCTGGCCCAGGACGGCTAACCCGGCGTCCTGCCGGGTTACCCACGGATTCAAGCCTGCGTTCGGCCAGCGTGTTTGACGGGGCGCCTAGGATCAAGATCAAAAGCCAGAGCAAAAGCAGAGCAAAAGCAGACCGAGGTCCATCTGATATATGGAGATCCAAATGTGGGAGGGGGCTTGCCCCCGATGAGGGAGTGTCAGTTGATGGATTTGGTACTGACCCACTGCAATCGGGGGCAAGCCCCCTCCCACATTTACCCAGTACACCAGACCCAACTCCGGTCGGCTCCAGGGCCGCACATGCCGACCCGGAAAAATTGCCCCCCTCACAATCCCAAATGAAGCTTTCATGACAAAAGTTCGGTAGCTCATCGCCACTTCCGTCTTGCCTATGTAACGCGCTGGAGGCCGCCACGAGCCGCCTCCCCAGCCGTCAGCGGGACGCCAGGAGTGGGGCAATGGGAACTATGGAACGTTACTCGAAAGTTGGCATGCAGGAGCTCGACCAGCGCCTGTCGAAGATCGTCGAGGCTGCGCGCAAGAAGCCGGTTTCGGTGTACCGCTACGGCGCGCCGTGGGTGTGGATCGTCTCCCAGGACGACTGGCAGGGCGCCTTGAAGGAAGTGTCCAGCTACATCCCGGCGGGGCATTCGCTGGTGTTGTTGCGCCCGCAGATCGACGAGGTGCTCGAGCAGCATCGCGACCTGCTCCAGGCCGCGCCGGGCATGGCGATCGCGCCGCAGACCGTGGTGCAGATCCTGCTGCTGCAACTGCTGTATTCGGTGCCCAGCGAACAGCAGCTGCACGAGCAACTGAACTACAACCTGCTGTTCCGCTGGTTCGTCGGCCTGGAGCTGAACCAGAAGGTGTGGAGCATCCACGCTTTGCAGCGCGACATCGCCAGCCTGTTGAACAACCCGCAGGCCGTGCAGTTGATCCAGACCATCATCGGTGACGTGTTCTGTGGCGCCTTGCTGCACATGCCGGAGTTCTCTCTGAACTTCGCCTTGCTGCACACCTGGCTGGCGCGGCACAGCCATCTTTCGACCAGCAGCAATTGAGCAGGCCAGACGCCGTGCAATCGGCGACGGCGCAAAATCTTAGACAGTTAGGGGGCGGTGTGGAGCATCTGTTCAAATCAACGCTGGCGTTGTGCTGCCTGACGCTGGGCGTCCTGGCGCAAGCGGTGTGGGCCGAGGAGGGCGATGAGGCCCCGGCGCGCAAGGTGGACGTCAACGAGTACTTCGTGCGCGGCAATACCGTGCTCGATGCGGCGACGATCGAGGAGGCGGTGTACCCGTTCCTTGGCCCGCAAAAGACCCTGGACGATATCGAAGGCGCGCGCGATGCGTTGCAGAAGATCTACCAGGCGCGTGGCTACCAGTCGGTGTTTGTCGAGCTGCCGGAACAGAAGGTCGATGACGGCATCGTCTATCTGCAGGTCAGCGAAACCAAGGTCGGCCGCGTGCGTGTGGTCGGCGCCAAGCACTACTCGCCGGTGGAGATCCGCGAGGAAGTGCCGGGGCTCAAGGAAGGCGCGGTGCCGGATTTCACCACGGTGCAAACCCAGCTGGCCGGGCTCAACCGCAGTGCCGGCCGGCAGGTCACGCCACTGGTCCGCGAAGGCCAGCGCCCGGGCACCATGGACGTGGATCTGCAGGTCGAAGACCAGAACCCCTGGCACGCCAGCCTCGGCCTGAACAACGACTACAGCGCCGACACCGAAAAGCTGCGCTCGGTCGCCACCCTGGGCTACGACAACCTCTGGCAACTGGGCCACAGCATTTCCCTGACCTACTTCACCGCGCCCCAGGACACCGAGAATGCCAAGGTCTGGTCGGGCTCCTACAGTGCGCCGCTGAACGAACGCTGGACCTTGCAGTTCTCCGGTTACCAGTCCGACAGCAACATCGCCACCATCGGCGGCAGCAACGTGTTGGGCAAGGGCCATTCCTACGGCGTATCCGCCATCTACAGCTTGCCGGCGGCGGGCAACTGGGCCAATTCGTTTTCGTTCGGTGTGGACTTCAAGGATTTCGACGAGCAGATGAAGTTCGGCGCCAGCAGCGACCAGGTGCCGCTCAAGTACGCGCCGTTCACCCTGGGCTACAACGGCTATCGCTACACCGAGCAATCCCAGCTGGGGCTGGGCTTGAACCTGGTGGTCGGCACCCGTGCATTTTTTGGCTACGGCAGCGACGCCGAGGAGTTCGATTACAAGCGCTACAAGGCCAGTGCCAGTTTCGCCGTGCTCAAGGGCGACCTGAATTACACCTACACCTTCGCCAACGATTGGCAGTCGGCCTCCAAGGGCGCTTTCCAGCTGGCCTCCGGGCCGCTGGTGTCCAACGAGCAGTATTCCGCCGGCGGCGCCACCTCGGTGCGTGGCTACCTGGCGGCCGAGCGCACCGGGGACGAGGGCTATTTGCTCTCCCAGGAACTGCGCACGCCGTCCCTGGCCAAGTTCCTCGGCAGTTATGTGCAGGAGTGGCGCTTCTATGCGTTCGCCGAAGGCGCGCGCATGCGCCTGCACGACCCGCTGCCCGAGCAGGAAGACGAATACAGCCTGGCCAGTGTCGGCCTGGGCACCCGCGCCAGTTTGAGCAAGTGGTTGTCCGGCAGCCTGGATTGGGGTTACCCGCTGCTCGATGGACCGAACACCCAGAAACAGGACTCGCGACTGCACTTCAGTGTGCAGGCGACTTTCTGACTTTTTCTTCCGGAGACTTCACCCATGCAACGCCTATTCCTGAGCCTGTTGATCTGCCTGGGCTTCGCGCTCCCGGCCACTGCCCACGCCTGGTGGCAGGACGATTGGCACTACCGCAAACAGATTTCGGTGGACACCACCGCCCAGGGCGCCGCGATCAGCCAGGCCCTGGGCCGCACCGCGTTGCTGGTGCGCCTGCACACCGGCAACTTCACCTTTGACGGGGTCAAGGACGACGGCGCCGACCTGCGCTTTGTGAGTGCCGATGACAAGACCGTGTTCAATCACCAGATCGAAAGCTTCGACCCGTTGATGGGCATGGCGTTGATCTGGGTCGATGTGCCCAAGGTCGAAGGCGGCCAGCGCCAGGACTTCTGGATGTACTACGGCAACCAGAAGGCCCCGGCCACCGCCAATGGCCAGCTGACGTTCGATCCGAATTACACCGCGCTCTATCACTTCGATGGCGCCAACGCGACGCCGCCACGGGACACCACGGCCTACGCCAACACCGCGTTGAACGCCACCGGCGCGAGCATCGACGGCGTGATCGGCCGCGCCTTGCAGTTCGGCGGCCAGCCGCTGCTGTTGCCGGCCAGCCCGTCGCTGCAACACGCCGCCGGCGCTGCCTTCACGTTCAGCGCCTGGCTGCGCCTGGACCAGGCCAGCGGTGAGCAAATCGTGCTGGCCCGACGTGACGGTGCCCACAGCCTGTTGCTGGGCCTGAACCAGGGCTCGCCGTTTGTGGAGATCGACGGCCAGCGCGCGGTGTCGACCCAACCGCTGAACCCGGGCCAATGGCAGCACCTGGCTTTCACCGCCGAGGGCGACAAGGTCACGCTGTATGTGAATGGCCGTGAAAGCGCCACGCTCGCCGTGGCCATGCCTGGGTTCAACACGCAGCTGGCGGTCGGCGCCGACCTGCCGGAAGCCGGCAGCACGCACCTGCCGTTCGCCGGGGCCATGGATGAGCTGCGCCTGTCCAAGGTGGCGCGCCCGGCTGCGCTGTTGCTGGCTGACGCGAGCGCCCAGGGCGCCGAGTCGAAACTGGTGGCCTACGGCGTGGATGAAGAACAGTCCGGCTTCGGCTTCGGCAGCCTGGGCTTTTTGCTCAACGCCGTACCGGTGGACGCCTGGGTGATCATCCTGGTGCTGGTGGCGATGATGTTCCAGTCGTGGGTCATCATGCTGCGCAAGAACCGTCAGGTCGGCCGCCTCAGCAGTGCCAACGAAGTGTTCCGCGAGCACTTCGCCCAGATCGGCACGCGCCTGGAGATGTATGCCGACGACGCGCAGTTGGCTGAGCGCCTGAGCCACTCTTCGCTGTGGCGCCTGTACCTGGTGGCGGTCAAGGAGATCCGTACCCGGCGTGCCCAGGGCGCCGACACCTCGTCGGTGTCGGCGGCCACCATCGAAGCGATCCGCTGCTCCATGGACGGCGTGCGCACCCGTGAGAACCAGGCCCTGAGTTCCAAATTGTCGACCCTGTCCAACGCCATCGCCGGCGGCCCGTATATCGGCCTGCTCGGTACGGTGCTGGGGATCATGGTGGTGTTCCTCGGCACGGCCATGGCCGGCGACGTGAACATCAACGCCATCGCTCCGGGCATGGCGGCGGCCTTGCTGGCCACGGCCATGGGCCTGTTCGTCGCGATCCCCGCGTTGTTTGGCTACAACCGCCTGATCACGCGCAACAAGGAAGTCAGCGCCGACATGCGCGTGTTCGTCGACGAGTTCATCACCCGCCTGGCGGAGATGCACGGCGAGAGCCAGCACAGTGAAACCGCGCACCGCCGCGACCATCACGCATCGGTTCCGGCCTGAGGAGAATCGCCATGGCTTCCGTAAATGCCTCCCACGACGATGACGATGATGCCGCCGTCGACAGCATCAACATCACGCCCCTGGTGGACGTGCTGATGGTGGTGCTGGTGATGTTTATCCTCACCGCCACCGCCCAGGTCTCGGGGATCCAGATCCACCTGCCCAAGGCCAGCGCCTCGGTGTCGCTGTCGGAGGCCAAGACCAAGGCCATCTCCGTGAATGACGGAGGCCAGGTGTTCCTCGACGCGTACCCGGTGACCCTCGGCGAACTGGAGGAGCGCCTGCGCATCGAGAAAGCGCTGAACCCGGACTTCCCGGTGATCGTGCGCGGCGATGCGATGGTGCAGTACCAGAAAGTCATCGAGGTGCTCGACCTGTTGCGCCGGCTGGAGCTGTCCCAGGTCGGGCTGGTCACCGGCAAACCGAGCCAGGGCTGAGTGATGACCGCACAGATCCCGATCGCGCCATTGCCGGTGAAGAACAAACCGCCGTTGCGCCCGTTGAAGTGGGGCGCCGGCCTGTTGCTGGGCGCCGTGGCGGCCTGGTTTCTCTGGCAGTGGGCCAATGACATGAGTGGCGTACGCCGTGAAGCGCCGAAGGTGCCGACGATTATTCCGTTGCCGCCACCGCCGCCGCCACCCCCGGAAAAACCCAAGGAACCCGAGCCCCAGGTTGAAGAGAAGGTCCCGGAACCGGTGCCCAGTCCCGAACCCGAAGAGGTCAAGCCGGCCGAGGAAGCACCGCCTTCACCGAATGAAGACCTGGCCAACCCGATGCAGATCGACGGGGATGCGCAGTCCGGTAACGACGGCTTCAACATCGGCGCCGGCAAGGGCGGCGGCATGGCCGGCAGTGGCGGCGGCGGGCTGGGGACCGGCACGTACAAGCAGTACCTGGCCGGTACCTATCAACGGCTGATGCGTGAAGACCCGGAGCTGCGCAAGAAGGCCTTTGCGATACAGATCGACCTGTGGCTGGGCACCGACGGCCAGGTGACGAAGGCGCTGGTGGCCAAGTCCAGCGGGGATGCCGACACCGACGCCCAGATGCTGGCGCTGATCCGTGCGCCTCGCGCCACCCAGAAACCTCCGGCGTCGCTGACGCTGCCCATGCGCCTGTCCCTCAAGGGCCGGCGCCCGGATTGATTGCACGAAACCTCTTACCTACGGTTTTTTACAGGAGTTGCGTACACATGATTTCCCCCGTGAATCGACTGACCCTGGCGGTTGGCATGGTCATCGCGACCCTGGTCGGGCAGGCGGCGGCCGCCCCGGTTGCGCCTTCGGAAAACGTCACCATCAACCTGATTCGCCTGCTGGTGCAGCAGGGTGTGCTGACCCAGGACACCGCCAATGGGCTGATCGCCCAGGCCGAAAAAGAAGCCCAGCAGGCCCGCCAGGCCAACGCTGCGCCGGTGGTCGCCAGTGGCCCGGCGACCGCGCCCGGCGATGTGCGCGTGCAGTACGTGCCGCAGGCGGTGCGCGACCAGATCCGTGACCAGGTCAAGGCCGAAGTCATGTCCACCGCCAAGAAGGAAAACTGGGCGCAGCCCAATACCTTCCCCGACTGGATCTCGCGCATCAGCTTTGATGGCGATATTCGTCTGCGCGACGAGTCGCGCTACTTCTCGGGCAATAACAGCAACAACATCACCGATTTTGCCAAGCTCAATGACACCGGCCCGTACGACGTCAACAAGAACTCCAACACCAAGTTCCCACCGCTGATCAACACCCGCGAGGACCGCGAGAACCTGTTCCGCCTGCGGGCACGCCTGGGCATGAAAGCGGTGATCTCGCCGGAATGGACCGCCGGCATTCGTATCGCCACCGGCTCCGACAATAACCCGGTGTCCACCACCCAGACCCTGGGCGGCGGCTTTGGCAAAAAGGACATCTGGCTCGACCAGGGTTACCTGAGCTGGAAAACCACCGACTACATGACGTTGACCGCCGGGCGCATCGGCAACCCGTTCTATTCCACCGACATGATGTATTCCAACGACCTCAACTTCGACGGCGTGGCGGCGATCTTCAACCATAGCCTCAACAGCGAGTGGGGCCTGTTCGGTACCCTTGGCGCCTTCCCGGTGGAGTACACCTCCGACACCGCCAGCACCAATGGTATCGACAAGGAAGACAGCGACACCAAATGGCTGTTTGGCGGGCAGATCGGCGCGGATTGGAAGATCAACCGCAGCAACCGCCTCAAACTCGCCGCGGCTTATTACCAGTTCCAGGACATCGAAGGCGAGCGCTCCAGCCCTTGCTCCACCTGGCAGGGCGCGGCAGGTTGCGACACCGACGGCACGCGCGTGGCCTTCATGCAGAAAGGCAACACGGTGTTCAACCTGCGCAACAACACCACCAACCCGGCGGATCCTGCGCGCACACCCGACCCGCAGTACGTAGGCCTGGCGTCCAAGTTCGATGTGCTGGACCTCAACCTGGTCTGGGACAGCGAACTGCCCAGCGACTTCAAGCTGCGCAGCCAGGCCAACTTCATTCACAACCTGGCCTACGACAAGGGCGAGATGCTCAAGCGCAGCGAAGGCGAGATCGTCAACAACATCAACAGCAACGGCCAGTTTGAAAGTGGCGGTAATGCGCTGATGGTCTCGTTCACCCTCGGCAGCGCCCTGGAGATGCGCAAGCGCGGCGACTGGAACCTGTTGGCCGGCTACAAGTACATCCAGCCCGACGCCTTGCCCGACGGCTTCAACGACTCGTCGTTCCACCTGGGCGGCACCAACGCCAAGGGCTATTTCATTGGCGGCAACTACGGTATCGACAAGAACATCTACGCCAGTGCGCGTTGGTTGAGCGCCTCCGAAGTGTATGGCCAGCCGTTCGAAGTCGATGTGATGCAACTGGAACTCAACACGCGCTTTTGATGCGCAGGGAGATGCCACATGAACACACGAATCTGCGCGCTGTTACTGCTGCTGGTGAGCACCGGCGCGTCGGCCGAAGGCATGGAGGAGCGCCTGCGTACGCAACTGCGCAGCACCACCCAGCAATTGCAGGCGCTGCAAAGCGAACAGGCCCAGGCCAGTGCCGCACGGCTGGCCGCCGAAAACCAGGCCAAACAGGCCCAGGCGCAAATCAAGCAATTGACCGCTGAGCTGGAAAAGGCCCGTGGCACCGCCGAGCAACTGGCCGGCCAGCAACAGAGCCTGCACAGCCAGGCGCAGGCCCAGGTGGCGGCGAGCAACGAGCAGATCGGCAAGTTCAAGAAGGCCTATGACGAACTGCTGGTGCTGGCCAAGGGCAAGGAAGCCGAGCGCGCGCGCCTGCAGGCGGCCTTAAGCGAACGTGACACACAAGTGCAGCAATGTTCAGTCAAGAATCAACAGATGTACGGCGTGGCCCAGCAACTGCTCGCGGCCTACGAAAAAATCGATGTGGCCGAGGTGATGAGCATTCGCCAGCCGTTCGCCAGCAGCGCACGGGTCAAGTTCGAGGAACTGGCCCAGGGTTTTGGCGACGATCTGTACAAGAGCCGTTTTGATGCGCCCCAGGCAGCCGCCAATCACTGATAGACAAGGAAGAGATCACCATGAGCGAATTGATCACCAGCGTCACCGTCCAGAGCCTCACCGACCTGTTGCAGGACGCCGGCTACCGGGTTAACCAGAGCGAACAGAACGGCATCGTTCAGTTGCTCAGCGCCAGCCAGGGCATCGGCTTTGCCGTGCGCTTCGGCAACCCGGCGGCGGAGCAGGGCAGCTATGTTGACTTCACCTACAGCTGCGCGCTGCGGGTACAGGGCGAGTTGCCCGAAGGCCTGGCCCCGGTATGGAACGCCTCGCGGCGCTTTGCGCGGTTGTCGGTGCAGGGCGAGTTCCTGTTGATGGAAATGGACGTGGTGGTGGCCGGGGTTGGCGTCACGCACCTGCGCAGCCAGTTGGAATTGTGGGATCGCCTGTTGCAGGAGTTTATCGTCTACCTGCGTGAGTACAGCCAGCAGGCCGCGCAGTTGCAGGCTGCCGCGGTGGGTGAAGAGGTGGCGGTGCTGTGAAAAAGCCAACCCTGATGCTCGGCGCGGGGGCGCTGGCTGTGCTGGTGGTGGCCGTGGCGTTGAGCCTGCGACCGGGCAGCGACCCGGTGGCGGCGCAGCAATCGGCGCCGGTGATCACTCCCGCGCCTAGCGGGCCAGCGGTGGCGCGCCTGGGCAACCAGCAGATCGACCTGGCGGAGCTGAAAAGCGTGCTGGCCAGCCTGCCGGCCGAATCCCGCGAGCAATTGCGCGGCAACCGTGGCGCCCTGGAAACCTGGATTCGCTCGAGGCTGGCGCAAAAAGCCGTGCTTGAACAGGCCGATGCCCAGGGCTGGCGCCAGCGCCCGGAGGTGGAGCAGCAGACCCGCGCCGCCGCCGAGCAGATCGTGTTTCGCGACTACATGCTCTCGGTCAGCCAGGTACCGGCCGACTACCCCAGCGCCGCCGAGTTGCAACAGGCCTACGACAGCGGCAAGGCGCAATGGGTGACGCCGCCGTTGTACCAGGTGAGCCAGATTTTCCTCGCGGTGAATGACCCGCAAAACCTCGACGCCGTACGACGCCAGGCCCAGGAACTGAGCCGCAAGGCCCAGGCCGCGCCGGCTGATTTTGCCGCCCTGGCCACGCAGTTTTCCCAGGACCCCGACAGCGCCGCGCGCGGCGGCGATTCGGGGATGCAGCCGTTGCAGCAACTGGTGCCGGAGGTGCGCGGCGCGGTGGCGCGGCTCAAGGTCGGTGCGGTCTCGGACGTGGTGCAGAGCCCGGCCGGGTTTCATGTGCTCAAGCTCATCGGCCAGCAGCCGGCGCGCACCGCCACCCTGGACGAGCTGCGTGAACGCCTGACCCAGGCCCTGCGCGCCCAGCGCCAGGAACAGATCGCCAAGGCCTACCTGGAAGGCATGCTCAACACCGCGACCTTGAGTATCGACGGCGCCGAGTTGAACAAAGTGCTGGAGTAACACGCCTCAACCCGCATTGGATGCACAGACCAACCAGACAGGGAGTCTCCCATGGCATTTCTCGAACCGTCTGCCCCACAGGGGCCCACTGCTTACCGTGCACCTACCGAGCCACGCAGTGCCTGGCTGGCCCTGGCCAGCGAGATCGACCCGGAGGTGGCCCGCTACTTTCTGGTGAGTGCGCGCTGCGGCTGTTTCATGCAGGCCGCGCGCAGCCTGAATATCAAGGCAACCCTGTTGCGCAAGCGCCTGGCCCAGCTGGAAGAACACCTGCGCCATGCGCTGTTCAGCTACCAGGGCAACGGCCTGGTGCTCAGCCGCGACGGCCAGCAGTTGCAGGCCCAACTGATCGCCCTGGCCCATGAACGGCGCCTGCCGGTACTGGAACAGCCGCTGATTCGCCTGGCGGTGGCCGAGCCGATCCTGCACGACATCCTCGGCCGCGACCTGATCGCCTTGCTGCGCCGCAATGCCAGCGTGCGCCTGGAGATCATCTCCCTCGACAGCCACCTGTCCCTGCAAGCGGTGGACGTGGATGTGGTGCTGTGGCTGGCGGACACCGACGGTCCGGTGCCCGGCCCGAGCTTCGTCACCGAACCGCCGCGGGCGCTGGCGCGATTGCGGTACCTGCCGCATATCGCCAAGCGCTATTCACGCCTGACCACGCGCCCGGACAGCGTGGAAGACCTGGCTGACTACATGCTGGTGCAATGGCAGCCGGACGCCCAGGTCGAGGCCCTGCAGCCGTGGAACCAGGTGGTGCAACAGCGCCTGGCGGCGGTGGTGCAGGTGCATGCCTATTCGCTGATGCTGGAGATGATCCGCTGCGGCGCCTGCATCGGTTTGCTGCCGCACTACATGAGCAGCTTCGACCGGGGGCTGGTGGCGTTGCCGGGGTTGTTGGCCGAGGACAGCATGCAGCGCCAGGTGTGGCTGGCGGTGAATGCGCAGGTGCGCCACCCCGAGGCGGTGCAGATGATCGTCGAGTTGATCATCAGCACCTTTGAGGGGCGGCGGGAGTGGTTTGACTAGCGCAGCAATGCGAGGCTAACGGTGTCGTTAGCTTGCCTTGGTATCAACCTTGAGTGTTTCGAGGTATACCAGTCTGGTTTTACCTTCCTCGACCTTGTAGGTAAAGACAGGATATGACTTCCCATCGAACTCGGGGCCGGCTCGGTTAATGGCTCTCTGAAACTGTGGCTTGGCGGCCTCCCAGGTCTGACCGTTTGAACCATAGAAAACCAGGCCGGCCAGTGCGTCGGGTGGCACGCCCACTGTCTGGATTTCGCTGTTTTCAAGTGGGTTGTCGGGATGCTCGCCTTGTTGGGTTTTCAGTTCCGTCAATAAGTCTTGCATGCCTTTGCGGGCGTTCTCCTGCCCCATGTAACGCGTGTCGGCCTGGATGTTCCCAGAGAAGGCATCTTTTTCATGTATGGCGGTGATGTTGTTCTGGAGTTTTTCCGGAAACGCCAAGATGGCCATGTTTCGCGGCAGGGCTCCAGCGTTGTCACCCATTTTGTAGTAGTTGGGCAGCAAGTCTGCTTGAGCCAGGCTCCATTTGCGCAGCCCTCCATGTCCTCTGTTGGCATCGCCCTGTGCGCGAATGTTGTCAAGGGTCTCACCGGTGTTATGAAACTCCAGATGCGCGTTTCTGAGCTGAAGGGTTCTGATCAGTAATCCGTCTTTTTCGAAGGCTTCAATGACGGGGCGATATTGCGTTCCATCTGTTGCAGTCGAGGTTGTTACTTCGGTGGTGGGCACACGATTGTTTTCAACGACCGTTGTTGGTGGTTCGATGCGGCCTCCTGACACGAAGGCATTGTCAGTTAGTGGCGGTCGCCCACTATTTTCGGGCAGCATGCCGACGGCACTGCTTGAGTTTGAACGTGCAGCAGATCTTGATCCTGCAGCACGATGAAGAAACAGCAACATTGCGAAGTTGACCAACAGATCGGCTGCGGCGGTTAGTTTATCGCCCTTTTTACCTTCTTCTTCATTAGTCAGAGTTTCGAGATCGCCAAGGACGCCGTAAAGCTGCATTGCCATGCCGAGGACGGCAGCGGGTCCGCGAAGAACGGGCAATACTGCGGAGAGGACCATAAATCCACCTTCTTTCAGTGTCGCCCACCGACTTTCCGAATCCGAAACCGTGTGCTGTTCTTGCAACGAGATCATGGCCTTGGCATTGGCCTCGTACAGATAGTTCATCAATTGACCGGATTGCAGTTTTGTTTGCAGGTCATCCATCGCAGTTCCGGCGGTGGCGATCGTCGGCGCATCCGGCTTTCGCAATGCATTGAAGTCACTAAAAAAAACTCGGTTAGCTGGCAGGTGAGGTTCGCTGAACCCTCCATGGCGATAAACCGTGCGGCTGGACTCATCCGGTAGCCAGGCAATAATATCGGTTTGCAACTTTCCGGGCTTCTGGATGGCTTCCATCAATGCCTGCCGCGAAGGAAACTGCAGCAAAGGTGCATCGTTCATCAGTGGGCGATAGAGAATATGAGGGCCTTGGGTGCTGTCCTTGGGTTCGATCAGGAACATATTCTCAACAACGTCAGGGCTGCTGCCGGGCTGACGTACGAACGCCAATGGACGCATTGTGATCTCTTTGCCGTCAACCGTTTTATTGCCTGGCGTGGGATCAAGAATTGCCTGGAGATAGCGAAACCCCATTGCGTTATCGAAGCCGGACTCGCCTTTGGCGGTCAGTTCCAGGGCTTTGATTTTTAATTCAATGGGCACTTGCTGCCCATAACGTTGTTGGCGCTCTGTCTTTTTAGTTGGGTCGTCAAGCAATTCCTTTTTAAGTAACTCAGGATAGTTCTTGCCGACATCGATGCCCGCAATAAGCGTGTCGAAAGCATCTCTATTGCTTAGGGCGGGTATAAGCGCTCCCGTTGTTTTGTTTCGTACTTCTACTTCGGTGAACATGAACTGTGCAAGGTTCTGCATGAACGCTTCGGTGAGGGACATTTTACCGGACTTTTGGCGCACTAACGGGGTTGTAAGGTAGGCAAGATTCGTGGAGTAGTGCACTTCCACATCATCGATATCACAGGTGAAGGGGGGCGGTGAGAGGGCTTTTACTTGGTCCTGTATATACGTGTGGAGGTCAGGGATCCCGCTGTTATAGGTTTGTTCTTTGTTGCGATGCATGTAGCCCGCCAATTCCGTGGTGAGCTCATACAGCATGAAACGGTTGACATCGGTGGTGTTTTTTATCCAGTCGGACACCTTTTCCGCGGCTGCGTCAGAGGGCTGGGAGGAGAGCAGTGCAGGGTAGGTGGTGACTGCATCCGCGTTGTTTCTGTTGATAAGATTGCTTGCCTGGATATAGAACGCATCGGCATCCACTTTGGTCACTTCAGTGCTGAACGTTGCGTTCGGTTGTTGTATTTTCAGGTTCCCTTCCCACGCCTGTTTGGCTGCATTCAACGAGTTGTAGGGGGTCACCTTGCCGCTCGGCTCGCACACCAGCACGAGCGTACGCCCCGGGTACATACGTTCTATGACCAGGTTGGGGGTCAGGGATTGCGGGGTATCGGGGCGGGCATTGTCGGTGCTGGAGAAAGCGAACACGGTTACGGAGCTATCCGCCAATTTGGGGCGTGTCGAGCCGTGGGGGTACCTGGCCACCAGGTCGAGGGTTTCCCGTTGCATGTCATTCAACCCAGGGTGTTTCATACTGGCCAGGAGCAGGTTGCTGCGCATCAGTTCACCGAGCATCAATCGGCGATCTCCGCCGAAAATGGACGCGTCGGCACCGACACCAGGGGCGGGTTCATTGAAAGGTGGCTTGCCCCAATAATCGAGCCTGGCTGCTTGCATGGCTTCGTCCAGCTTGCCTGGCAACTGACTGATAGCCGTTTGCAGCGCCGATCTATCGATGTTCAGCGCGGTGCCCGGCGGATTGCCCGTAAGTGCCTGCGCGTTCGCACGCGTGTCGACAAACTTGCCGTCATGGCTGAACACCGGTGCATCGGCACCGGCAATATGGTTAAGGGCGAGTTCCATAAGGGGTGTTTCCAGGAACTGGCCCGGATTCTGCGGGTCCGGGGCGGCGAAGGCCAACTGCTGGACATCGACGTTCAGAGAGGGAGATGCCGTGCTGATGGCATCCTTTAGCAATCCGGCTACCACTGTTTGACGGTTCGGTTCGCCCCCAAACAGACGCTGTCCGATGATATCCGCTGGCGTTACAGGCTGGGCGGATGGCATGGCCGGCGTAGGTATGGCCGCGTCGATCTGGTTGCGTCTGAACGGCGTTGTGGGAACGGGGAAGCTTGGCGGGGGGAGTCCTTCCGTATGCGCCAGGCGCTGTTTGGCTGCCTGTTGGTGTTCGCGCACAGCAAGGGAGAGTGGGTCGTTTGGAGGATTGTCTTTGTCCAGGGCAGGGAACCCATCGCGAATGAGTGCTGCGCTTTGTTCGAGCCACTGCGGTGAGCCGTAATGCTCGCGGACTCCGTAAAAATCCAGAATGCCCGCCATGGGGAGATTTTCCCTAACGTAGTTATAGTTCTGCAATCTCTGCGAACTGCTACCCCTTATCTCGCGCGCCGCTTTCAAAATGTCATCTTGAATGGGTTTCCAATGTCGATTTTTAACCGGGAAATGGATCCATTTGAAGCTGCCGTCCGAGCTCCTTATCTTGCAAAACAGAGTCCCTTTATTATCGATTTCTACAGTTCTTGGATCTACGCAGTGTGTTTGCATGAACTTCTTGAAAGTATCGCTGGAGAGAGCCTCTTTATAGGCTTGCACTGCCTGCATATAGGATGAATCCTTAGGAAGGTCGGAGACCGTCAATTCAGTCGCTTCGTTCTGGCCGCCTGTGGCTTTGACTCCCACCCATCTGCTGACATCACGGGCAAGTTCCCGGTCGGCCTCCTCGACACGTTGCGAGATTGTCGGCGTGCGGTTGGCATCTGCTACACCCCTGGTTTCGTTGTAGGTCGCCGTGGCGATGGCGTTCTCGACTTCGCCTTGTGCCTTCCTGACGCGCATGAATTGCGGCGCCAACGGACCGTTGTGGGGCATCAGGGATTTGAAGGTGCCGCCCTGGAGGCTGCGGATTGAACTGAGCAGGTTGATCTGACGGCTCGCGGGCTCTTCGCCATAGAAGTTACCCACTACGTCAATCGGGGCACTGTGTTCGCCGGTGTACTGGAACGATTCAACTCGACCGGCAGCCACCTCTTTTGCCGCGGCTGCGACAGCGGCGCTGGCTTCTCGCCAGCCAGGTGTCGCGTGGGAGAAAAGTTGAGTCTTGCCATTGATAGTGCATTCCATCGAGTCCGCATGGGGGAACCACCTGAGGCTGGAAATATCGATGTTGTGGTTCTTGGCATAGCTTGCGAACGGCTCTTGTTTGAGCGCCAGTGTGAAGAGTGCCCAAGCCTGGCCGAAGGTGGAAAACGGTGGAATGTCAGTGACCGTGGGAGGCTGGTCGGCGGTTTTCGGAACAGAACCTTTGCGACTTTCCAGCAGCATCAATGCGGCGCAATACTGGAACGCCATTTCCTTATCGCTCTTGTGCAGCAGTTGCTTGCTTTGTTCCAGGGTGTGTTGAAAATGGGGATCCCTGGGGCTGGGCGGTGGATTCACAGGCCACTGTGTGACGGTTTGAATCAGTGACCGTTTGGTCCTGCCCTGTACTGACGGTTCGCCGTCCTGAGCGCTCGCCGATGATCGGGTTGTGGCTGGCTGTGGTTGTACGGTTACCGGCTGGGACATGATGGTCATAGGATTTTCTCGTAATGGTCAGGGAAAAGACGACACCGTAATCGCGTTTTGTTGCCTGCGACCTGTGGCTTGTAGGGAGTGGCATGTCTAAACTCGGCAGTTCCGCCCATGTGTTTCTGGTGTATACGGAGCCCTATCCCGATGCAGAGCGAGCAGTGATGCAGGCCACCCGCTTGACCCTCATTTGCCACGCCGCCACGCCTGCTCAACAGTACGGGCGTTTTCCCGATAACGAGTCCGTGGCGATGGATTGGCAAGCCGCCGCGCTGTCCCTGGCCGGGCGCTATAAGAAAACCCCGCGCCTGGTGTGTGCGCCCGAGGCACGCGCCAGGCAGACTGCAGGACTGTTCGGCAGTGACGCGGTGATTGAGGATGCCCTGCGCGATGGCGATTTCGGACGATGGAAAGGTGTGGACATTGGTCGCCTGCACGGCGATGAGTTGCAGGCCTGGCTCGCTGACAGCGCCAGCGCGCCCCATGGCGGCGAGTCGGTCGATCAGGTGTGCAGGCGGGTGGCGCAGTGGATGCAAACCCTGGAGGCCCAGCCCGGGCACATCGTGGCCATCACCCATCCCTTTGTCGTCCGCGCCGCGTTGCTGCATGTCATGCAGTGCCCGGTGTCGATGTTCTACCGGATCGACGTCGAGCCGCTGTCCGCCACCGAGCTGCGCTTCAACACGGTGTGGCGCCTGCGCCTGGAAACTCACGCCTGAGGGCGTGAACATGGCAAAATCCACGCCCCGCAATGAGAGCACCCCATGAAACGCATCCAGATCATCGGCATTGGCGCCGGCAACCCTGACTACATCACGATGCAGGCCGTGAAGGCGCTGAACCGCACCGACGTGTTTTTCCTGATGGACAAGGGCCAGAGCAAGGACAAGCTGATCGACCTGCGCCGTGAGATCTGCGAGACCTATATCACCGAACCCGGCTACCGCTTTGTCGAGGCCGAATGCCCCGAGCGCGTACGCGGCGACGTCGACTACACCACCGCCGTGCAGGACCTCAACCGCGACAAGCAGGCCACCTTCGAGCGCATGATCAACGAAGAAATGGCCGACGGTGAAGTGGGCGCCTTCCTGGCCTGGGGCGACCCGGCACTGTACGACAGCACCATCCGGATCCTGCAGGCGATCCTGGCCAGTGGCCGCTGCGCCTTTGAATTCGAGGTGATTCCCGGCATCACCAGTGTGCAGGCCCTGGCGGCCCAGCATAAGGTGCCCTTGAACCGTATCGGCAAGTCCATCGAGATCACCACGGGGCGTCGCCTGGCGGCGGGGCAGGCCAGCGAGGCCGATACCCTGGTGGTCATGCTCGACGCAGAAGATTCCTACCGCACGGTGGCTGATCAGGACCTGGAGATTTACTGGGGGGCCTACCTGGGCACGCCGGATGAGATATTGATCAGCGGCAAGGTCAGTGACGTGGCGGAACAGATCGAACGGGTGCGCAAGGCGGCGCGCCTTGAGAATGGCTGGATCATGGACACCTATTTATTGCGCAAACCCTGAGGTCATTTCCCATGCTCAAACTGTTTGCCTTGGCGCTGACCCTGATGGCCGGCGTTGCCCACGCCGATTCCGAGTTGCACACCGATTTGCCGCTGGCGTACCTGGAACAGACCCAGGGCGATGCGCGCAACGAGCCGCTGGTGATTTTCCTGCACGGGTTCGGCAGTAATGAGGAAGACCTGTTCGGCATCAAGGACGCACTGCCGTCCACCTGGACCTACCTCTCGGCCCGTGCGCCGACGCCGGTGCAACCGAATGGCTTTCGCTGGTTTACCAAGACCCCGGGTGACGGCGATTACGATGGTGTGACCGCCGATTTGCACAGCAGCGCCCAACTGATCAAGGATTTTGTCGGCCAAGCCACCGCGAAGTATCACACCCAGCCTGACCGCGTATTCCTGGTGGGGTTCAGCCAGGGCGCGATCATGGCGTATGAGGTGGCTTTACGTGACCCGCAGCTGGTGCGTGGCATTGCGGCGCTGAGTGGCAGCGTGCTGCCGGTGCTCAAGGCTGAGCTCAAGCCGGATCAACGCTTGAACAACCTGGCGATCTTTATTGGCCATGGCACCCTGGACCAGGCACTGCCCTATGCCTCGGCGACGCGGGCGAATGAGGTGTTGGTGGGGCTTGGGTTGAAGCCGGAGTTTCATGGCTATCCGGGGATGAACCACACGGTCAGTGAGGCGGAGGTGCAGGATCTGAAGGCCTGGCTGGAAACGAGTTTGAAGTGAGCGCGCTGAACAAAGGTGGGAGGGGGCAAGCTCCCTCCCACCTTTGATGGGTGTTGTCAGGACTCTTTGTTATTTGCCGCCGGTAATCTGCTTCACCAGCTCTGCATGCCCCTTCGCATCATCGGCCCGCGAGATCGCCTGGATTACCAGCAAGTGGTTGCCGGAGCCGCCGAGGAACGTGGAGTTCAAGGTCTTGCCGCCGCCCTGGGTGGCGGTGCTGTCCACCTGGCGCAGGCCGAGGCCCTTGAAGGTCAGTTTCTTCTCGCTCAGCTTCTTGAAGTCGGGCAGGGCAGCACTCTGGTCCTTGACGAAACCGGCCACGGCACCATCGAGGAACTGCGGGTCGTTGTCCTTGATGCTCACCCCGTCGTTACGCACGGTTTCGGCGACGATCACCACGCTTTTCGTGCTCTGGTTGGCGTACATCGTGCCTTGGGTATTGGCGCTGCCGTCCTCGGCCTTGCCGGCCGGGAGGGTGTCGGCGGCATATCCCTTGGGCAGGTTGAAGTTGAACTTACCGCCCAGGGTGGAGATGGTTTGCGTGGCCGGCTTGGCGGCGGCGAAGACGCTGCCGGCGGTCAGCGCGAGGGCCAGCAGGATAGCGGTCTTGGTGAACGTGGCCATGAAGCGCTCCAGGGGTGAACGAGATTACGGCACATTCTGTCAGAAAATTCGCAATATCGTTCGCCCTTAGCCTCACACCTTGTCGGACTCTTCCTCAAGCCGATCCATTTCAAACAGTCGCGCCAGTTCCGCCCGGGCTTCCTGGGCGGTCTGCATCACCTTGGCCGCATCGTCGTACACCGCGTGCTGGGCGGCGAGCACTTGCAGGTCGTGGTGCTTGAAGCGGGTGATGCGGGCATCGGCCTGGGCCTGGGTCAACCCGAGGCCCACCAGGGTACGGCGGCTCATTTCCAGGCTGGAGTAGAAGGTCTCGCGAACCGGCGAGGCGTCGAGGTCCACCAGGCGGTGCACGTGCTGGCGGTTACGCGCACGGGCGATGATCTGCATGTGCGGGTAGAGGTTGCGCACCAGTTCGGCGGTCTTGATGTTGATCTCCGGGTCGTCCATGGCGATCACGAAGAACTCGGCCTGGTCGACCTTGGCGGCGTGCAGGATCTCCGGACGTTGCGGATCACCGTAGAACACCGGCATGCCGCCGAAACTGCGGGTCAGTTCGATGGTTTCCACCGAGGTGTCGAGGGCGATGAAGGAGATGTTCTGCGCGCGCAGGATCCGCGCGACGATCTGGCCCATACGGCCCATGCCAGCGATCACCACGCGCGGCGCATCGCTTTCGATGGCGCGGTATTCCTCCGGTACTTCCACCGGCTTGACCTTGGGCTTGAACAGCTTGGGGCAGACCAGCAGCAACAGGGGGGTGACGGCCATGGACAGGGTGATGGTCAGCACCAGCACGTCGTAGAGGTGCGGTTCGAACAGGCCCTGGTCGCGGCCGATCTTGAACACCACAAAGGCGAACTCACCGCCCGCGGCCAGCACCACGCCCAGGCGCAGAGCGCTTTCACGGTTGAGATCACCCACCATGCGGCCCACGGCGTACAGCAGCGGCAGCTTCAAACCGATCAACAGCAGGGTCAGGCCGATCACCACCAGCGGCGAGCTGAGCAGCAGGCTGAGGTTGGCGCCCATGCCCACGCTGATAAAGAACAGCCCCAGCAGCAGGCCCTTGAACGGCTCGATCTGGGATTCCAGTTCGTGGCGATACTCCGAGTCCGCCAGCAGCAGGCCGGCGAGGAAGGCACCGAGGGCCATGGACACACCCACCAGTTCCATCAGCCAGGCGGTGCCGATCACCACCAGCAAGGCGGTGGCGGTGGACACTTCGCGCAGGCCGGTCTTGGCGACGATGCGAAACACCGGCCGCAGCAGGTAGCGCCCGCCGATGATCACCACGGCAATACTGCCGAGGATCTGCAGGACGTGTTGCAGGCCCTGGGCTTCGGTGGCCGGATGATCGCTGCCGGCCAGCAGCGGCACCATGGCAATCAACGGGATCGCGGCGATGTCCTGGAACAGCAGGATCGCAAACGCCAGGCGCCCGTGGGGCTGGTTCAGCTCCTTGCGCTCGGCCAGGCTTTGCAGGCCGAACGCGGTGGACGACAGCGCCAGGCCAAGGCCGAGCACGATGGCGCTGTTCCACGACTGGCCAAACAGCCACAACGCCACCGCGCCCATGACCAGGCCGGTGAGCAGCACCTGGGCCAGGCCGACGCCAAATACCGCCTTGCGCATCACCCATAAACGCTTGGGCGACAGCTCCAGGCCGATGATAAACAGCAGCAACACCACGCCCAGTTCGGAGAACTGCGCGACGCTTTGCGGGTTACCGATCAGGCCCAATACCGACGGGCCGATGATCACACCGGCAAACAGATAGCCCAGCACCGCGCCCAATTGCAGGCGCTTGGCCAGGGGCACGGTCAGCACGGCGGCGAGCAGGAACACCACGGCTGCTTGTAACAGATTGCCTTCATGGGGCATTGCGAACTCCAGGATCTTTAAAACCAATCGACAGGAGGGTATTAGAGCGCTTTTTACCTTTCGAAAATTGTGTTTTTGCTGCGTTTGAGGGGACAACACGCCAGTGTGTGTCTGGCGGCGGGCGGTTCACGCCGGCTTGCGGTACAAACCCACGGCTAGGCCGACGACGATGATCGCAATCGAGATCAGGTCTGGCGCGGGAACGCGCTCGCCAATCAGCAGCATCGAACTGCTGATCCCGAACACCGGAATCAACAACGACAGTGGCGCCACCGTGGACACCGGGTACAGCTTGAGCAGCGAGTTCCAGCCCCAGTAGGCAAAGTGCGTCGCCAGGTACACCTGAAACAGAATGGACAGGATCGCAATGATGTCGAGGCTGGATTGCAAGCCTTCGAACGGCGCGCTGCCATGCATCAGCCAAGCCATGAGAAATAACGGGATCGGCGGAAACAGGCTGGCCCACACCATGAACGAGAAGACCTCAGTGACCCCCGACTTCTTGACGATGACGTTACCCACGCTCCAGGCCAGCGCACTGAGTACGATCAACATCACGCCCAGCACTGCGTGGCTGCCTTCTCGGGTGGAGATGATAGCTGCCAGGCCGATCAGGGCCATAAATGCACCCGCCATTTGCGTCCCGCGGAGTGTTTCCCTGAACAACACGCAACCCCAGCCCATGGTGAAAAATACGCTGAGTTGAATGATCAATGACGCGATGCCGGGGCTCACACCCCTCTCGATGCCATAGTTGATCACGCCCCACATGCCCAGCCCGAAGATGACGCCGTAGGCGGCCACGTAGCTGAATTTGACGGCGGGGCGCTTGATGAAGAACACCAGCGGCAGGGCGGCGAGGGAAAAGCGGATGCCCGTGAGGACAAAAGGGTCGACCGAGCGCAGGCCGAGTTTGGTGATGGGGAAATTCACCCCCCATACCAGGGTGACGAGCACGGCTAACGCCAGGTGTTTTTTCAGCATGGAATGTTCCCTTGGTCATGACGCTTTTCGAGGGCGTTGATGTTAGGGAGGGGCGGGTTGGCCCGCTTGCTATACAAGGCCATTTTTTGACAGAATCGGGCCATGATTCCGACCTTTGATTCCGCCAGCCCAGAAGCCGTGGTAACGCTGCGCGAATACCCTTGCGGCACCGTCTTTGAGCGGCACACGCACTCACGTGGGCAGTTCGCCTATGCCTCCACCGGCGCGCTGAAAATGTTCACCGATCTCGGCAACTGGGTGGTACCGCCGCAACGGGCGATCTGGGTGCCGGGTGGTGTGCCCCATGAAATGCATATGCGCGGGGATGTGGTGATGCTCAATACCTACCTGGACGCCGATGCCGCTAAGCGGGCGCGGTTGCAGGAGCGCTGCCAGGTGTTTGAAGTGTCGCCCCTGCTCAGGCATTTACTGGAGGCGGCGCTGGCTATCGACTCCTCGGCATTACCCAGCGTGAGGCATCACTGCGTGCTGACGCTGTTGATTGATGAAATCGCAGCCATGCCCGAGCTGCCACTCAGCGCGCCATTGCCGCGCGAGCCGCGGCTGGCGCGAGCATGTCAGCGCTTCCTGGATGCGCCCACGCAGAAAATCACCCTCGATGAGATGGCTGATTGGTCGAACATGAGCCGGCGCACCTTCACCCGCCATTTCTACGAGGGCACGGGGATGACGTTCGTGTCCTGGCGCCAACAGGTGTGCCTATTGGAAGCCACCGCACGGCTAAGCCATGGCACGTCCATCACCGATGTTGCGTTCGAATTGGGGTTCAGCAGTTCCAGTGCATTCACCTCCGTGTTCCGGCGCAACCTGGGGGATTCGCCGGCGCGCTACCTGGCCAAATCAAAGGCTGCGGCGCAGTTCTGAGCCTTCGCGACCGCCACGCCGGTCAGGATTCACCGTTCTGCAGGCCTCCCTTTGTTATTATCGCCGTCCCTCGTCACCAGGAGTCACCGGCCCATGCAGCACCAGTGGGATGAAATGCACCGCACCCGCAAGCCCACGTTCGTATTGTGCGGCGAGCCTCAGGGCGATGTGCTCAATCTCTATGTTCACGGTTACTCGGCGTTCTTTAACCGGCAACAGCTGGGCAATTTCAAGCAACAGCTGGCGGGTATCGAGGGTTCGACCAACCTGATGCTGTTCTGGCCGGCGGGGCATTTCCTGGAAAACCTGTTTGCGCCCTTCAAGGAGGTGATCGCCGCGATGCTGGGGGGCGGCAGCATCGGTGCCGCGACTGTCGGCGTGGGCAAGGCGATTGCCTATTTTCTCGACCACTACAAAAGCGTCGAGGCGCGGGTGGACGAAGTGGCCAGGAGCTTGCTGCCGGAGCTGGCCAGCTACCTGCATGGCGAGGCGCTGGAGGTGCGGCGTATCAACCTGATCGGGCATTCCCTGGGGGCGCGGATTCTGGTCAAGAGCCTGCTGGCCAGCCCGGATACCGCCCGGGAACTGCCGTTGGACAACCTGCTGTTGATGGGCGGGGCGATCTGTACGTCCAGCCCTTGGGATGAGGTGTGCGCGCCGCTCAAGGGGCGGGTGATCAATTGCCACTCCAGCAAGGACTGGGCCCTGGCCATGAAGCCGGACACCGAGCGGTGCATCGGCCGGTATGCGATCCCGGTGACGCCGGCACTCAAGGCCAAGGTTACCAATGTGCACCTGGCTACTTTTGATCATGCCGCGTACTGGCCGCAGTTGCAGACCGTGGTGCAGTACACCGACCTGTTGCAGGAGCGGCGCGGCCTGATCCGCGCCGACCAGCGCAGCAGCGAGGTACGCTTTGCCGAAGAGGACACCGACTTGTTTGCGGCCCTGGTGCAGGCGCGGCCGGAGGAGCTGGCGTTCCTGGCCGAATTGATGGCGCAAAAGCGCAGTGCATCGATCGACGCCACGGTGCGCGAGCCGCTCAAGCTGGCCATCGAGTTGCAGCGCATGGGCGGCGACAGCTTTATGAACCTGGCCCGTGGCCATGGCGTGAACTATCGGCAGATTGCCGAAGAGGTGGCGCAGCGACTGGGAATCAAGTTTGCCGAGCCCGTTGAAACGGTGGCATTGGCTGACCTCGAAGCCCGGGTCGCGGAAAAGCTGCTCGAGCAGTACAAGGACAAACTCAGCCACGCCGACCGCCAGGTATTCGATGCTGAGCTCAAGGCGGCCGCGCAAAAGGAGCAGGGTCTGTTCAGCCGTTTCGATCTCGGCCGAACAGCCACTACGGCGTTGAGCGGCACGGCGCTGGCCGGGTTGACCGGGTTTATCCTGCGTCGGGGTGCGGCCTCCGCGATCCCGGTGGTCGGCCAGGCGTTGGCGGCGGCGATGCTGCTGGTGAGTGGTGTACGGGCGTTTTCCGGCCCGGCGTACTCGATCACCACCCTGGCCGTGCTGGTGATTGGGGGGATTCGCCAGCGCATGGAGCGTGAAGCCTTGAACCAGGAGATGGACCTGGTGGTGCAGGTCGTGGAGGCGTTTGACCTGCCTCGGAAGACGGTGATGCGCACGGTTGCTTCCGACTGATAAGCTGAGCCCCTGTCGAGTGTGTTTGCCTGGGATACCGCGTGAAATTCAGCCTGCCGAAAATCGCTACCGCTCCATTCTGCCCGCCGGAAGTGGCCGGCTCCGTTGCCGTTGACCCCAAGGCGTCCTTCTTCAAGCGCATCCTGATGTTCGCCGGCCCCGGCCTGCTGATCTCCATCGGCTACATGGACCCGGGCAACTGGGCCACGGCCATCGAAGCCGGGTCGCGCTACGGCTACAGCCTGTTGTTCGTGGTATTGCTCGCCAGCCTGGCGGGGATGGCGGTGCAGTGCCTGTGCTCGCGCTTGGGTATCGCTACCGGCAAGGACTTGGCGCAACTGTGCCGTGAGCGCTACAGCAAACGCTCGGCACGCACCCAGTGGGTGCTGGCGGAAATCTCCATCATCGCCACCGACCTCGCCGAAGTACTCGGCTGCGCCCTGGCGTTTCACCTGTTGCTGGGCGTTTCCCTGACCACCGGCATTGTCATCACCGCCTTCGATACGCTGTTGGTCCTGGCCCTGCAAAACCGGGGGTTCCGCCGCCTGGAAGCGATCATGCTGGCGCTGGTGGCGACCATCGGCGTGTGTTTCTTCATTGAGCTGGTGCTGATCAAACCGTATTGGCCGGATGTGTTCAGCGGCTTCACCCCATCACTGTCGGCCATCAGCGATGCCGCGCCGTTGTACCTGGCCATCGGTATTCTCGGCGCCACGGTGATGCCCCATAACCTCTACCTGCACAGCTCGGTCGTGCAAACCCGCCTGATCGGCAAAGACCTCGCCAGCAAACAGGACGCGGTCAAGCTGGCCCGGATCGACACCATTGGCTCCCTGGCCCTGGCACTGCTGGTCAACGCCGCCATCCTGATACTCGCGGCCTCCGCCTTCTACAAGACCGGGCACACTGGGGTGGTGGAGATCCAGGACGCCTACCGCTTGCTTGACCCGTTGGTGGGCGGCGCCTTTGCCAGCATCCTGTTCGGCATCGCCTTGCTGGCGTCCGGGCAAAGCTCGACCTTTACCGGCACCATCGCCGGGCAAGTGATCATGGAGGGGTATCTCAACCTGCGCATTCCCTGCTGGCAACGCCGCCTGATCACCCGTGGGCTGGCGCTGATCCCGGCGTTTCTCGGGGTGTGGTTGATGGGCGACCAGGCCATTGGCAAGCTGCTGATCCTCAGCCAGGTGGTGCTCAGCCTGCAGTTGCCGTTTGCGTTGTACCCGTTGATCCGCATGACCGGCGACAAGCAGCTGATGGGGCCGTTCGTCAATCGCCTGCACACCCGGGTGCTGGCATGGTTTCTGTTTGCGCTGATCAGTGGCGCCAATGCGTGGTTGATCGGGCAGTGGGTGTTCTGAGTTCCAGGCCGTAGGTGCGGGCTATACCAGGATTGCCAAGGATGTGTACTGGGCAATCTGCGTGTCGGCGGTCAATAGCCTCATCGGTTCACTGATGGCTGTCGCTACGATGAGCCGATCAAAAGGGTCTTTGTGATGAGGCTCAAGCTCCTTGACGGCGATCGCGTGTTCCGAGGTGATGGGCAGTTCGACGAAACCGCTTTCAAGGCAGTATCCCCGGATTTCGTCCAGGTCTGCATCGAGTTTTCCAAGGCCGACCTTGATCGCCATTTCCCAGAAGGTTGCCGCGCTGACGTAGATCTCTGCGGCATTCTCGATCAGTCGTCGGGCTTTGCTGGATAGCTTCGGGTCGTCACTCAGTGCCCAGAGCAGAACATGGGTATCCAGCAGCACCCTCATGGATGGCTGCTCTCAAACGCATCCAGCAGATCGCCTGGCAGGGGCGCATCAAAGTCCTCGGGGACAACGAGCTTTCCTTTCATCGCGCCAATTCGCTGACCGTTGGATTTCCCCACGGGAACAAGTTGTGCCATCGCACGCCCATGCTTGGCAATGGTGATAATTTTGCCGGCGGCGGCGTCATCCACCAGTTTTGACAGGTTATTTTTTGCTTCGCCCAAGGGTACGGTAATCATGAGGTGCTCCGCGTATTTTGGCCAAATATAGCCAAAACTGGGTGAGCTATCCAAGACGAGCCGACCGCTGGTTGCCGCCTCACGTTCAGCGCGTGACGGCTTTGGGTACATGAAAACCATGGCATCTCTCCAAAAAGGACATCGCCAAAGTCTGCCCCAATGCACCCGGTCCAAAATAGGGTGGCCCGTTAAATCAGACCGAACCTACTTTTACTACTCGGAAAATTCCTCAACCGTTTATCGATCCCAATACGGCACCGTCCCAAAACACTCCACGAAATAATCGATCACCGTGCGCACCTTCAGCGACAGCCTGCGGCTCCCCGGCCACAGCGCCGCGATCTGCTGCGGCTCCAGCGTGGTCGCCACTTCATATTCCGTCAGTACTGCTTGCAGGGTGCCAGCGCGCAGGCCTTCGCCGATCAGCCAGGACGGAAACACCACCAGGCCCAGGCCTTGTTCAGCGGCGTGGGTGAGGGTGTCGGCGTGGTTGCCGGTGATCGGGCCCTTGACGCTGTAGGGCGTCCAGTCGTCCTGGCCTTTGCGGAAGAACCAGCGTTGCTGGCCGGTGATGCCCTTGTAGGCCAGGCACTGATGATGGAGCAGTTCCTCGGGGTGCTGGGGCGTGCCCTGGCGGGCCAGGTAGGCTGGGCTGGCGGCGAGGCGAAAGCGCTGGGGGGCGAAGATGCGTGCCTGCATGCTGGAATCGTTGAGCACGCCGATACGGAACAGCAGGTCGGTGCCGTCTTGCAGCGGGTCGACGTATGTATCGGTTTGCTGGATGTCCAGTTGCAGCTTCGGGTAGCGCCGGCATAACTCGCCCAGCCACGGTGACAGGTGACGCTGGCCGAACACCATCGGCGCGTTGATGCGCACCAGGCCGCTGGGTTCGCTTTCCTGTTCCTGCAGGGCCTGGCCGGCGGCTTCCAGCTGTTCGAGCAGCAAGCGCGCGTGTCGCCCCAGCAGGCGCCCGGCCTCGGTGGGGCTCACTGCGCGGGTGTGGCGGTAGAGCAACTGCTGGCCGAGGGCCTGCTCCATCAGTTGGATCTGCCGGGAGATGGAGGAGGGCGCCAGGCCTTCGCGGCGGGCCACTTCGGAAAAGCTGCCGTGATCCAGCACCGCGACGAACAGGCGCAGCGCCTTGAAACTCAATTCATTCAAGCCCTGCATCAGGCCTCCGGGTTGTGCGTATTGCGCAAAGGTGTTGTCGGCATACTCCCATTTATCGCACAGGCAGGCCACCGGATAATGCGTGCCATGTTTCCTTTATTGACGCGCAGGTGATGTATGCAGGCCAGTTCTATCGAGGGTGTGGCGCAAGCCAGGCCAAAAAACAGCCTTTTACGGTTGCTGTTGTTGCCGCTGGTGATCCTGGCAGGCATGGGGCTGTCGGTGGAGGCCGGGTTGCTCGGGCCATTGGGCGTGCAGGTTGGGCATTTATGGGCAACCTTGAGCATCTTCGGTGTCGGCTCGGCGATTCTGTTTTTGCTGCTGCTGTTCAGCGGCCCGCAAAAGGGCCCGGCGTTGTCCGAGTTGCCGCGCTGGCAACTGATCGGTGGGTTCCTGGGGCCGATGTATGTGGTGGTGCTGACCCTGGCCACGCCGCACATCGGTATTGCCATGACCATGATCGCAATTTTGTCCGGCCAGGTGGGCAAGAGCGTGCTGATCGACCATTTCGGCTGGTTCGGCACCGCACGCAAACGGGTCAATGGCGAGCGCTGGATAGCCCTGGCGTTGATTGTGGCGGCACTTGTTCTGATTGCACGAGGGTAAGGCGATGAATCTGATTCTGTTATTGGTGCTGGTGATCGCGGCGGGCGCGGTGTTGAGTGTGCAGGCGGCGATCAATGGTCGCCTCGGCCAGGCGGTGGGCGTGTTGCGCAGCAGTCTGCTGACGTTTGCGGTGGGCGCGCTCACTACCGCGTTGTTGATTTTCTTCTTCGAGCCGGCCCAGTCCGTGAGCCTGCTCGACGTACCCAAATGGCAATTGACCGGCGCCCTGTTCGGCGTGGTGTACATGATGGTGATGGTCGGGGCCGTGCCGGTGGTCGGTACTGCAGTGGCGACCGTGGCCGTGATTACCGGGCAATTGGGCATGGGCATGCTGATCGATAACTTCGGGTGGCTGGGCAACCCGGCCGTCGAACTGTCGAGCAGCCGCATCCTGGCGATGGTATGCCTGGCTCTGGCCTTGGTGTTCATGTACCGCAGCAATACGCGCACCGACTGATGGTTTGAACCATCGCCGACGCCTGGCAGTCACTGCTTAAGGTGCCGGCAACCGCCGCACCGGACGACCATGAAGAAGGAGTCTGGCCATGCCTGATCAAACCTGTGCCTGCCCGCATTGCAAGTGTGTGCTGGGCGTCGATGCGGTAATGAAGGACGGTAAGGGCTATTGCTGCCAGGGCTGCGCCGAGCATCATGCCCATGGCGAGCCTTGTGCGGCGGCGACGGGGTGCGAGTGCGCCAAGTCGGCTAAAGGCTGAATACGTTCGCAGGGAGCGTCGATAGTGGGCTCCCTGCGTATCCCTTACTGGGGTTCCAGCTCCAGGCGCAGGCTGTGGTCGGACAAGCGCCGGCTGTCTTTTACCACGCCGCTGGTTCGTCGACCTTCGAGGGCCAGCACCAGGGTCTGCGCATCATGCAAATCGTCCGGCAGCGGCTGGAACACCTTCAGCACCAGCCAGCCGGGCTTATGCTGCACGCTCACCTGGCACTCGACATGCTTGGCCAGTGGCCCGAACAATGTGTCCCGGGTGTAATCGATGCGTGCCTTGCCGTTGATTGAATCCATGCTCATTTCTCCTTGATCAAGCCTGGGCGCGCGCATCCGAGCGGCGCCATTGCACGTTTTTTATGCCGAATTTCTCGGCCTGTTCCTGGCTGGTTTTCTTCACCCGCTCGCGGGCGAAACGGCCGATACGGCCCACGCCAGCGTCACAGCTTGCCCAATGCCAGGCCTCCAAGGTATCGAGCTTTTCCAGACGAATAATGAAGGACTTGGCTTCGCCATGAAGGGTGTAGTCGATCACAAACAGTTTTGCGTTATTCATTGGCCCCTCAACCCTGGTGGTGTAAGCAAGTGATCGCCCTCGGCGGCAAAAATTCACTCGGATTGTCCGGCGGTGGTCATTACCATGGCGGCTGACTCCCGATAGATGTGCTCCCCATGGCCCTGGCCGCACCCCCTGACCTCAGTGATCACGCCGTCCCCGTGCAACCCTTGGCGCGTACTTACCCGCGTGGTCTGTACGTGGAGCCCCATCGCCACGACTGGGGCCAATTGCTCTATGCCATGAGCGGCGTGATGTGGGTCGAGACCCCTCGTGAAGCCCTGGTGGTGCCGCCCCAGCGTGCGGTCTGGCTGCCGCCGGGTGTGGAGCATGGCATCCGGGTGGTGTCGGATTTACAGATGCGCAATATCTACTTGCGCCCGGCCTTGGCGGCGACATTGGACCGCCAGGTGCAGGTGATTGAAGTCGGTGGGCTGCTGCGTGAGTTGATCGTCACGCTGGTGGAACAGGGCGACAGCGGTGACGCGGGGTATTACGCCGCCTTGGTCGGCCTGGCCCTGCTGGAGTTGCAACGGGCGCGGCGCTCGCAGATTCGTATCGCCATGCCGGTGGAAGCTGACCGCCGGTTGATCAGCGCTTGCCAGGCGGTGATGGCCGCACCTTCGCTGGACATCCCTTTCGAGCAGCATGCCGAAGCGGCGGGTGCCAGCGTGCGCACCTTGGCGCGACTGTTCCAGCACCACCTGGGCATGGGCTTTGCCGAATGGCGCCGCCAGGTGCAATTGGCCACGGCGGTGGCCGAGTTGATCCAGGGCCAGTCGGTCAGTGCTGTCGCGCGTTCCCTGGGCTATTCGCCGAGCAGTTTCAGCGACATGTTCCGGCGTGAACTGGGGATGGCGCCTTCCCAGTACGTGAGTTGGCCGAAATCCTGAAGCCCTTGGCCGATGCTGCCGGGATGGGCTCCCTACACTAAGCCCATCAACCCAACAGGCGTCGCCCCCATGAGTTACCTGATCTCCCTTGGCATTGGCCTTTTTGTCGGCGTGATCTACGGCGCGCTGGACTTCCGTTCGCCCGCACCGCCTGCCATTGCGCTGGTGGGCCTGATGGGCATGCTGCTCGGCGAAAAACTCTGGCCCATGGGGCGGCAGTTGCTCAGCGGTTGGTGGTCCTGATTCCTTTTCTCCCTTCGATGGATACTGGCAATGAAAGCACTGCAATTTTCCGCTACTGGCGACCTCGGCGCCCTGAGCTTCGTCGACGTCGCCACGCCGGTACCGGCCGCCGATGAAGTGCTGGTACAGATCAAGGCGGCGGGCCTCAACCCCAGCGACGTGAAGAACGTACTCGGGCGTTTCCCCTACACCACCGTGCCGCGCATACCTGGCCGCGACTTCGCCGGCGTGGTCGTGCAGGGGCCCCAGGCGCTGGTGGGGCAGGAGGTCTGGGGCACCGGTCGCGACCTGGGCTTTTTCGCCGACGGTTCCCACGCCCAATACCTCACCGTGTCGGCCAAAGGCGTGGCGCATAAACCTGCCCACCTGAGTTTTGCCCAGGCCGCCAGCCTGGGTGTGCCCTACACCACGGCCTGGGATGCGCTGCAGCGCAGTGGCGTGGGCAAAGGCACGCGCTTGCTGGTGATCGGCGCCAATGGGGCGGTGGGCAGCGCGGCATTAGCCTTGGGGAGGGTCCTGGGTGCCCAGGTGTTGGCGGCGGTGCGCAAGGCTGACCAGGTCGAGGTATTGCAGGCGCAAGGGTTCGACGCGATTGCGTTGGGCAAGCCCGAAGCGCTGGGCGCGCAGGTGAATGCGGTGTTCAAGGGCGGCGCCGATGTGATCTTCGACACCACCGGTTTCTGGCTGCCGGCGGCCGTGGCAGGCCTGGCGCCGTTCGGTCGCATCGCGATCATTGCCGCGCCGGTGGACGGTCACGTACAACTGCCGGCCCTGGCCCTGTATCGCAAGGGCGGCTCGGTGGTGGGGATCAATTCATTGCTCTACAACTGTGAGCAGTGCGCGGTGATGCTGGAGCAGTTCGGACGTTTTTTCGACGAAGGCTTGTTGCCGCTGCCCACCGGCCTGCGCGAGGTGGCGCTGGCCGATGGCGTGCAGTGCTATGAGGACGTGAATCAAGGCTGTGCGGACAAGATCATCTTGCTGCCTTGACCCATGTCGCTCCGCACTAGGCTTCTGGGACGCCTTTTTCCCACGCCTGCCAGTTCTTGAGGATCGCCTGTACCAGCGGGTTCCCCGTGCGGTACAGGTTTTCCAGCGCCGGTACGAACCCGCCCTGGTCGGCGTACTTGAGCAGGTTGTCGACTTCGCTGTAGCCGGGGTATGGGCGGTCGAAGTCCGAACCGGCACGTACGACGGCCAGGCGCTGGATGTCCACCAACCCCTCGCGGCTGGCGCGCAGCAAGGCTTCGTAGGTGGAGTTGTCTTCCTGTTGGGTGGTGCAGTACTCGCCTTTGTTATCCGTGAGCAGCTTGGTCCACACCTCGGCGCGTTCGCTCAGGCGCGTACCGGAGAACCAGGTGTTGCCCGCCAGGGTGTCGCAGCGGGTGACTCGCGGCGGCTGGTTGGCGGGGGCGGCGGGGTAGTGTTTGCGCCAGGCGGCGGACTCTTTGCTTTCCGTAAGTTCGACGGTGTGCGACAGGGCGAACGCCTTGGCCTGCAGCTTGGGGTTCAGCTCAAACACTTCGGTCTTGTAGTCCAGCGGCGGCTTTTCGTTGGGCCCCTTGGTGTTGATGCCAAGGTAGCCGGTCGGCCAATCCTTGGGCGCATCCCGCGAATCCAGCTCCCACTGGGTGCCGAACTCCACCAGGTAGTGGGCCCAGGCGGCAGTGCCGATGGTGCCGTGTTTCGGGCTGATCCCGGCAATCCCGGCGATCAGGAAATAGCTCTGGCGCAGGTCGAACTTGGGCGACAACGCCAGGGCCAGGGTGGACGCGGCGGCGTTGGTCTGGCCCATGCCGGTCACCAGCAGGCACACGTCCCGGGTGTTGCAGCGGATCACCGGGTATTCGGCAGACAGGCCCGGCACGCGCACTTCCTGCTTGAGTTCCAGGCGGTCGATCCAGGTTTGCGCCTCGGGGGCGAACATGGTGATCAGCATCACCTTGGGCTTGATGGGGGCAGCAGAATCAGCCAGCACCACATGGGGCAGCAGGGCAAGGCCGACGGCCAGCGAAAGACGGGTAAATGTATTCATCTAATACTCCTTGATCAGAATTGGTAGCCCACGCCAGCGTAATAACCCCAGCCGTCGGAGCGGGCGCGGAAGTTACCCTCGCCGAAGTTCAACTCACTGCCATCTTCCCAGTTGCCGCCGTTATGAAAATAACGACCGACCAGGGTGAAGCGCAGGTGGGTGAAGGAATACAGCAGCACGTTGGTCGCCACCAGGGCGTTGGCGGTGCGCGCCGGGTTGTCCTTGTGCAGGTCCGAGCCGAAATCGTAGTTGGTGAAACCGATATAGGTCAGCGACGCACCGTTATCGAACTTGCCGATGGGCACGATGTATTTCATCTGTGCGCGGTAGCCATCCCAGGAATACTCATTGCTGGCGCCGTAGTTTTCCCACTGGTAACGCCCGTAGAAGTTCGCCGACAAGTTGACCCGCGAGTGGGTGTCGATATCGGTGCCGAGGCCGCTGTACAGGGTGTTGGCACGGTTGGCTTTGTTGCTGCCGTGGTCGTAGATCCAGTCGAACGCCACATACCATTCCTTGAACGGGCCGATGGCCAGGCTGCGTCCGGCCAGGTAGTCGATGGAGATACGCGGCTCGTGCTCCATGAACACCGGCGAGCCATGGTCCCACGCGCCTTTGTCGTTACTGTTGCCGATGCCGAGGATCTTCGGCACGTCGATGTAGCCGTACAACTCGAAGGGCCCCTTGCGGCCGAAGTACTCGTATTCCAGGTACACATCATCCTGGGGCTTGGGGCCGAAGCTGATGTCTTTACTGCCGATCAGCGTCAGGTCCTGGTTGAACCATTCCGACAGATAGACGCCTTTTTTTGCCGGGCTGGCCTCAGGGCTCAGGGTTTCGCCCTGTGCTGAGTCATCCACGGGTTTTTCCTGCGCCAAAATGGGCGCGCTGAGTACTCCCGTTACGGCGGCCAGTAGCAAGGAAACACCAAAGCAGGCACGGGGCCTTGAGGTGGGGTGCATTGAAAGTCCCTATTCGTACGCGGTTTGAACCCGATTCATCGGGTCGTGGTGAACTTGGCGGTCAAGTTCGTACCGCAAACGGTTGCACAGGCTGTACCAACTTTTCTTAATGGCTTGAATGTCATGGAAAAAAGCAGAATTACTCGACCTTTTGATCAGAAATGACTGGGTGTCATTTTCTCGATGGGGTTGAACAGGTGTATCGGCGGTTCGCGGCGATATTCACTGGGCGTCTGGTGCATCTCGATCCGGAAGTGCCGGTTGAAGTTGGACAGGTTGGCGTAGCCCACTTCAAAACAGATATCCGCCACCGACATCTCGCTTTGCAGCAATAACCGACAGGCGCGTTGCACGCGGAATTTGCGCATCAGGTCGATAAACCCATGGCCCGTGTTGCGCTTGAAGAAACGTGAGAAGCCCGGTTCGCTCATGTCCAACTGTTGGGCGATGACCGAGAGGCGCACGTCGCCGGTGAGTTCGCGCATCAGGTAGTCGAAGGCCTTGTTGATGCGCTCGGCGCTGCGTGCGTCCAGGGTCGGGGCGTAACAGGGGCTGGCCAGGGCCTTTACCTGCTGGGCCGGGGCGTTTTTCAGGCTGTCGAGCAGTTGCAGGAACAGGGTCAGCCGTTGCAGGCCGTGGGCGTTGCCGATAGCTTCCATCAACCTCGCAGCCTGTACGGCGGTGTCGCCGCTGAACTCCAGGCCGCGCCGGGCCTGTTCGAACAACGGCTGCAAGTCGCCGAGTTCCGGCAGGGTGTTGCGCAGGGCGAGGAGGGCGGCGCCGTCGAATTGCAGCACCACGTCGCGGCCGGCCAGGTGTTCGCCGGGGGCCAGTTCGCCGATCCAGTCATGGGGCAGGTCCGGGCCGATCAGCGCCACATGCCCGGCACTGAACGCACCGATATAGTCGCCCGCCACCAACTTGCCGCTGCCTTGGCGGATCAGGTGGATTTCAAATTCGGGATGGTGATTCCAGCGCGCCAGATCGTAAGGGTAGTCGTGCTCAAACCAGCGAAAGCAGTGCTGCGGCTCGGGCAGGATCACCTCAAGCTCGGCGGGGCGATGTTCGAACAGCTTGGCGCGACTGACGGGCATGGTGCTGCCTCTTCTATGGGTGCAGTCGCCTCAAAATACGCGGGTGGCACTACCTGCGCTACCCCCGGTTTCGCCCGGCACTGATACTTTTTTGCGCCCTATTCAGCGGTTAAAAAAGTATCAGCCAGGCATGCGTCAGGCGTTTGTGAGGGCCTGGCCCAAGCTGCTGTAATCGGCCCTCAACAACAAAAACAACAGGTGGAAACCGCTATGTCCAAGATTCCGCAAGCGTTGTTCCTGCTTTCCGGCCTGGCCTTGGCTATGCCCAGCCAGGCAGCCGACACCGTGACCATCGCCACGGTCAATAACAGCGACATGATCCGCATGCAGCGCCTGTCCAAAGTGTTCGAGCAGCAGCATCCGGACATCCAGCTCAACTGGGTGGTGCTGGAAGAAAACGTGCTGCGCCAGCGCCTCACCACCGATATCGCCACCCAGGGCGGCCAGTTCGATGTGCTCACCATCGGCACCTACGAAACCCCGCTGTGGGGCGCCAAGCACTGGCTGGAACCGCTGACCCAATTGCCGGCCGATTACGACGCCGACGATATCTTCCCCTCGGTCCGCCAGGGCCTGTCGGTCAACGACACCCTGTATGCCTTGCCGTTCTACGGGGAAAGCACCGTCACCTACTACCGCACCGACCTGTTCAAGCAGGCCGGTCTGAGCATGCCTGCGCACCCGACCTGGACCCAGCTGGGTGAATTCGCCGCCAAGCTCACGGACAAGAACAACGGCCAATACGGCATGTGCCTGCGCGGCAAGGCCGGTTGGGGCGAGAACATCGCGCTGCTGAGCACCATGGCCAACGCCTTCGGTGCGCGTTGGTTCGATGAGCAGTGGAAGCCTGAGCTGACCAGTCCCGAATGGACCGCCGCCGCCAACTTCTACGTCAACACCCTCAAGCAATACGGCCCGCCCGGCGTGTCCAGCAACGGTTTCAACGAAACCCTGGCGCTGTTCAACAGCGGCAAGTGCGCGATCTGGGTCGATGCCAGCGTCGCCGGCTCCTTCACCACCGACAAGAGCCAGAGCAAAGTCGCCGACAGCGTAGGCTTCGCCGCGGCCCCCACCGAAGTCACCGACAAGGGATCCTCCTGGCTGTACGCCTGGTCGCTGGCCATCCCGGCCACGTCCAAGCACAAGGACGCCGCCAAGGCCTTTATCGCCTGGGCCACGTCCAAGGACTACATCCAGCTGGTCGCCGATAAAGAAGGCATCACCAACGTACCGCCTGGCACCCGCCAGTCCACCTACAACGCGGGGTACCTCCAGGCCGCACCGTTTGCCCAGGTGACCCTGGAGATGATGCGGCATGCCGACCCCGCGCACCCGTCGGCCAAACCCGTGCCGTACGTGGGCATCCAGTACGTGACCATTCCCGAGTTCCAGGCCATCGGCACGTCCGTCGGCAAGCTGTTCTCGGCGGCGCTGACGGGGGGCATGTCGGTCGAGCAGGCGTTGCTCCAGGCGCAGTCCACCACCGAGCGCGAAATGAAACGCGCCGGCTATCCCAAATAATGTTCAAAGGACAGATGCCTTATGAAACGACTCGAAGGTAAGAGCGCGCTGATCACCGGCTCGGCGCGCGGGATTGGCCGCGCGTTTGCCCAGGCCTATATCGCTGAAGGCGCGACCGTCGCCATCGCCGACATCAACCTGCAGCGGGCCCGGGACACCGCCGCCGAACTTGGTCCGCAGGCCTACGCGGTAGCGATGGACGTCACCGACCAGGCTTCCATCGACAGCGCGATTGCCGCCGTGGTCGCCCAGGCCGGCAAGCTCGACATCCTGGTCAACAACGCGGCGCTGTTCGACCTGGCGCCTATCGTCGATATCACCCGCGACAGCTTTGATCGGCTGTTCTCGATCAACGTCGCCGGCACGCTGTTCACCTTGCAGGCCGCTGCCCGGCAGATGATCCGCCAGGGCCATGGCGGCAAGATAATCAACATGGCCAGCCAGGCCGGGCGGCGTGGCGAGCCGTTGGTGGCGATCTACTGCGCGACCAAGGCGGCAGTGATCAGCCTCACGCAATCGGCGGGGCTCAACCTGATCAAGCAGGGCATCAACGTCAACGCCATCGCCCCGGGCGTGGTGGATGGCGAGCATTGGGACGGGGTGGATGCGTTGTTCGCCAGGCATGAAGGGCTGGCGCCTGGCGAGAAGAAGCGGCGGGTGGGGGCCGAGGTGCCGTTCGGGCGGATGGGGACGGCCGAGGATTTGACCGGGATGGCGATCTTCCTGGCGTCCAAAGAGGCTGACTACGTAGTGGCGCAAACCTATAACGTGGATGGCGGTAATTGGATGAACTAAGCCATACACCGCTCAAAATGTGGGAGGGAGCAAGCCCCCTCCCACATTTGAAGGTCATCGTTCTTGAAAAGGGTGCCTAGTCGGCAAAACTGCGATCAAAGAAGTAAACCGCCCCAGGCTTCAGGTTCTCCACCGTCGCCTGGGGCCTGCCGCCTTCACCCTGTTTCTTGCGCCCCGTCTCGCGCAAATATCCCGCCTCCGTCAGCTTCAACAGGCGCTGGCGAATACTGGTCTTGAGCACCGGCCGTTCCAGCACCAGGGAAAAGATCGTGGTCGCCTCCGGCGCGCTGAATTCATTGCCCAGGAACATCAGCGGCAGGTTGCTGTACAGCGACTTGGAGAACAACCGCTCCTGCACGGCCGCGGCGATGCTGTTGTGATCGAACGGCAACTTGATGCTGCCATCAGCCACCGCCTTCAGCGCGAACCAGCCTTGATGCGCACTCGGCGCCACCTCATCCGCGACGATCGCCAGGTAGTACGTGGACGACGACCAGCAACGCGGATCGCGAAACGCATCGCCCACCGTGCCCACTTGCTCGCTCCAGGCCAGCTCCAGGCCGACCTTGCTGCTGGCGCGCAAGCGTTCCACCGCATCCTGGAGGCTCAGATCTTGCACGCCGCCATTCACCACCACCCCCGGCAACGCCCAATGCCCGGCGAAGGGTTCGGCTTCGCGCTTGTTCAGCAACAACTTGAGTTCCCCGGCGGCGCGGCAGTAGCACAGCACGCATAGGTCGACGGTATGGAGGTAGGGGCTAAGGGGCATGTGACGTCCTTCTGAACAGCGGTGGGGCACAGTCTAACGGATCGAACAGATATGTCATGTACTTGGTTCAGGATAGATAAATAAATGTTTCTTGCAATGAAAGTACATGACGTGTACTTTTGTTTCCAGGCCACAGGAGAACCGCCATGACCCTTGCGAAAACTGCCATTGCTTCATTCGACGTCGATGCCCAGAAGAGCTTCACGCCGTTGTGCCCCAACGAGTTGCCGGTGGCCGGCGGTGACCGGATCGGTGCCGAACTCAACTACATGGCCAGCCTTGCCGGCCACCGCGTCGGCAGCAAGGACGCCCACACCCCGCACGCACCCTGGGTGGTCGCCCAGCACAGCGAGATGCTCCAGCCCACTGGCCTGGTACACGCCGACGTGACCTGGGTCAGCCACTGCGTACCGGGCACCGAAGGCTTTACCTTGCTCGACGAGTTGCCCACGCCCTATGACTACGACTACTTCATCTGGAAGGGCGTCGAACCTGACCTGCACCCCTATGGCGCCTGCTACCACGACCTGCACGACAAACTCTCCACCGGCGTGATCGAGTACCTCAGGGCCCAGGGCGTCACTCGCGTGATCGTCGGCGGCCTGGCCCTGGACTACTGCGTCAAGACCACCGCCTTGCAACTGCTCAAGGCCGGCCTGGAGGTGGTCCTGCACCTGCCGGCGTGCCGGGGGATCAGCGAGGAGGGCGGCGTACAGGCCGTCAATGAGTTGCTCAAGGCCGGTGCCGTCATCAGCAGCACCCGCGAAGAACTGGCCGCGATGGCCACGCGTTAAGGAGATACACCATGGAAAGTGCCTACGACTACGAAGCCCCGGTGATCCAGGGCTTGCTCGACACCGACTACTACACCTTCACCATGATGCAGGCGGTGTTGCACCAGCACCCGAATGTCGATGTGGAATACAACTTCATCGTGCGCGCCAAGGAAAAGCTCGGCCACCTGATCCCCGAGTTACGCGCCGAGCTTGAGAACATGGCTGGCCTGCAGATGCGTGAGGGCGAGCTGCGCTTTCTGTTCAACCCACGCTTTCGCGAATACCTGACCCCCGACTACGAACGCTTCCTCGGCCTGTTCCGCTTCAACCTGCGCTACATCCACGTCAGTGAAGTCGACGGCCAACTGAACATCCGCGTGGTCGGGCCGATGCTGCACTGCATCATGTTCGAACAACCGCTACTGGCGCTGGTCAGCGAGCTGCGCAACCGCGCCAAATACCCCGACGTGACCCTGGAAGACGTCACCCGCAAGCTCTACCAGAAGTTCGACTGGCTGGAGAGAAACCTCAGTCGCGACGAGTTGGCCGACCTGCGGGTCTCCGATTTCTCCACGCGCCGGCGCCTGTCGTTCAAGGCCCAGCGCGAAGTGGTGGACATCATGCGCCGCGACTTTCCCGGCCAGTTCGTCGGCACCAGCAATGCGCACCTGGCTTACGAATTCGACCTGCCACTGATCGGCACCATGGCTCACCAGTGGATGATGGTGCACCAGCAACTGGGGCGGTTGCGCGAAAGCCAGAACGCCGGCCTGGAAAACTGGGTGCGTGAATACCGCGGCCGCCTCGGCATTGCCTTGACCGACACCATCAGCACCGACTTTTTCCTCAAGGATTTCGACCTGTACTTCGCCAAGCTCTACGACGGCCTGCGCCAGGACTCCGGTGACCCCATCGCCTGGGCCGACAAGGTGCTGGCCCGCTACAAACAGCTGGGTATCGACCCGATGACCAAGGACCTGATGTTCTCCGACGGCCTGAACTTCGAAAAATGCCTGCCGATCCTGCGGCACGTGCGTGGCAAGGCCAAGTTCGGTTTCGGCATGGGCACCAGCCTGGCTTGCGATGTGGAAGGCGTCGAGCCGCTGAGCATCGTCATGAAACTGGTGCGCGTGCACGGCGAACCGGTGGTGAAGTTCTCCGATGACCCGGTGAAGAACGTCTGCGAAGACCCCTCGTTTTTGCAGTACGCAGCGAAGGTATTCAATGTCGGCAACGTGGAGGTGTGACATGCAGGAACGTATCGCGCAGGAACTCAATATCGATCGCACATTGGTGAAGGGCGGTGAAGCCCAGGAAATCCAACGGCGTCTCGACTTCATCAAGACCACCTTGCGCCATTCAGGCTGCAAGGCCCTGGTACTGGGCATCAGCGGTGGCGTCGACTCCCTCACCGCTGGGCGCCTGTGCCAATTGGCGGCGGAGCAATTACGCAGCGAGGGCTACGCCGCGCGCTTTATCGCCATGCGCCTGCCCTACAAGACCCAGGCCGATGAGAGCGATGCCCAGGCCTCGCTGGATTTCATCACCCCGGACCACATCGACACCCTGAACATCGCCGCCAGCGTCGACGGCCTGATGGCCAGCCTCGGCGCCACCGAAGCCAGTGCCTCGCAGGTGGATTTCATCAAGGGCAACGTCAAGGCCCGCACCCGCATGATCGCCCAGTACGCCGTGGCCAACCTGCACAACGGCCTGGTGGTCGGCACCGACCATGGCGCCGAAGCATTGATGGGCTTCTTCACCAAATTCGGCGACGGCGCGTGCGACCTGGCGCCATTGTCGGGCCTGACCAAGACCCAGGTGCGCCTGTTGGCCAGTGCCCTTGGGGCCCCGGCGAAGCTGGTGCACAAGCAGCCCACTGCCGACCTCGAAGAGTTGGCGCCGGGCAAGCTGGATGAGCACGCCTATGGCTGCACGTACGAGGAGATCGATGCGTACCTGATGGGTGAGCCAGTGAGTGAGCGGGTACGGGCGATTGTCGAGGGGGCGTATAGCAAGACAGCGCACAAGCGCGCGCTGCCTGTCGTGCCTACACCTTGATATTTTCGCGAATGTTCCAGCCGAACCGGATGGCCCCGCCATCCTTGCCGCCATCGGCTTTCTGTGGCTGGTAACTGACTTCCACCTTGGCGAAGTTAAGGCTGATTTCTTCCGTCAGTACGTCATTGGTTGCCGCTGCACGCGTGTCGTAAGTGGCAACCATGACCTCCTTCAACGTGATCACCAGATACTCCACGCTGCTGTCGCCTCCAGCCTTGCGCACCACAATGCGTGCTTCGGGGTAATGCTTGCCGGTGGCACAGGCCATCATCAGGTTTGGGGTGGATTTATCCAGTGTCTTCTCAATCGCGATATTCGCCATATTGACCTTGCCCGCGCCGCCGCCCGTACCGCTATGCATGGAGCCGGATTGGGACAGGCTCCAACCCCAACGGGTGATATCGATTTCATCACGATGCACCTGGTCCCTGGACTCGCCCTTGATGTCTCCCAGCTTCAAAAACATATCGGTCGCCATATTCGCTCCTTGTCTGATCGTTCGCCGGTGGTGGCGCGGGGCGTACTTTTCCTATTCCCAGGATTGACTACAAGACGCTGAGGCCAGATCGGGAAGTGCCTGTCTTAAAAAAGGAAACCTTCCTACATTCCTGGCAGATATTGATTCTTTACGCTCTGCGCTCTTGTGGATTCAGGAGTAAAGGAATGGCCACCAGCTTATTGAAGGACGGTTTCCCGAAGGCTCACCTCACCACCCGTGAGCGGGTAGAAAGCAGCATTGACCTGCGTCGACTGTTTGCTGTGATCGACGCCGATCCTGCAATTGCCGGGGCAGGGGTGGTTTACCTCGACGCCCAACTGTGGCCGGTGACGTTGCGTGAGTTTCAGCCGATTTGCAGTGTGTTGCCCAAGCGCGTGATCTTGCGGGAGATGCCGAGGTCGGTGGCGCGGTTGGATTTTGTGCGGCGGTTGGAGCATGAGCCGGTGGAATCGCAACTCGTGTTTGAGGCGCTCGGGATGGGGCTTGCATGCGGCAGTGCGATTTTAGGTTGGCTTGTGGCAGTCAGTGGTACTGCTGCAATCCCATTTACTGGCGGTATCGGCTCAGTGGTTGCAGTTGTTGGCTATACGTCTGCTACGGCCAGTTTCGCTCAGTGCATTGTTGGCGGGTATCGTGTGTACAACGAATTGACCGATCCCTCGAAAAATCAACTGCTGGACAGTGATCCTTGGTATCAACATGCAACCGCTGCTCTGGACGCTGTTGCGCTTGTGGGGGCCGGCACCTCCTTCCTAACGACTGTAAAGCTAGTCAGTTTGACGAAGGCAACCACCGGCAAGGGTTGGTACCCAGTACTCAAGGGGCTTACTCGACAGGAAAGAGCAAAATTGACGAAGGAGTTGTTGAGTATTCAACATCCGCGGTTGACTTCGAAAATGATCAAGTTGAAACAGCTGGCAGGTGATTTACCTAAGCGACTGACCCCTGCGAAGCTTCGTCATGCCACGGTTACTCAGATCAAGGATGTCGTAGGCGCTTCAATGACTGTGGGAGGTAGCGTTGTAAATGGCAATTTTCGAACGATTGCCGTGGGGTTATATGAGGCGTTTGAAGAATGATATTTCTGATGACTTACAAGGAACTTCTGCGTTATTTGAAACGCTATTTTCCTGTTTCTACGGGGGCACTTTTTGCTCAAGGTTTTACGATTGCCATCGGTGTTCCGATGATGATTGGCAGTTACTTTGAAGTGCTACCCGCCGGTGAGAACCTCAGGTATTCCTATTTTTCGGTACTCGGTGCGTCTTTTCTTATTGCCCACTGCAATTTCATGGTTGTCCGTGGCTATCCAGGATGGATATGGGTCCCAGTTATCTTGATGTTCTTGTGCTTGGTTGGTGTTCTACCCACCATCGCCTATCGCCCTCATAAGGTTTTCTATGTGTCAGGCATTCTGTTTCCATTGCTTGCCCTATTACTGCTCAACAGCAAGCGCCACCGCGAAGCTCGCAATGAGTGGGTAAAACTGCGCGAAAAGCGCCAGCGCATCGGCAGAATAATCCGCACCCAGCGCCAACGAGTCCGGCGCTAGGCGCGGTTATAAGGCCCTACCGCTCAATCGACCGACTCACCGCGCCTTTCTTGGACTGTGCATATTCCATCGGCACGCCGAGCCGTTTCTGAACGGCGACCTGAGTCGGGGTGACGCTGAAGATCCAATGTGGGCATCGGAACCAGCGAGTGTTGGCGATCCATCCATCATGCAAAGCACAGGAAGATCGGATCCAATTACGGTATAACCCTCGGACGCTTTAGTTTTCCGAGGCCCCGTTTTTCATGCAAAGCCCTTTGCAACGCCCGCTGTGGCAGGTCTACCTGATCTTTCTGGCACCGATGGTGCTGTCCAATTTCCTGCAAAGTTTTTCCGGCACCCTCAACGGTATTTATGTCGGGCAGATGCTCGGTACCCAGGCGCTGGCGGCGGTGTCGGGGATGTTCCCCATCGTGTTCTTCTTCATTGCCCTGGTGATCGGCCTGGGGGCGGGCGCTTCGGTGCTGATTGGCCAGGCCTGGGGTGCCCAGGAAACCGGGATGGTCAAGGCGATTACCGGTGCCACCCTGACCCTCGGTGCACTGGTGGGCCTGATCGCAGCGGTGCTGGGCAGCCTGTTTGCGCGCCCGGCGTTGCAGGCATTGGGTACGCCTGCGGATGTGCTCGACGATGCCGTGGGCTATGCCCAGATGATGATGCTGATCATGCCGCTGCTGCTGGTATTTATCCTCTACACCCAGCTGTTGCGCGGGGTCAGCGACACGATCTCGCCGCTGCTGGCGCTGATGGTCTCGACCCTGGTCGGCCTGCTGTTGACCCCGGCGCTGATTCGCGGCTGGATCGGCCTGCCGCCCCTGGGGATCCAGAGCGCGGTGTACGCAGGCCTGGTGGGGAATGCCTCGGCGATGCTGTTTCTGATCCTGCGCCTGCGCCATAAAAACCATGTGATGGCGCCGGACCGCGAACTGCTCTCGGCCTTGCGCCTGGACCGCGTCATTCTCGGCAAAGTCCTGCGCATCGGCTTGCCTACAGGCTTGCAGATGGTGGTGTTGTCGCTGTCGGAGTTGGTCATCCTCGCCTTGGTCAATGGCCATGGGTCCCAGGCCACGGCGGCCTATGGGGCGGTGACGCAGATCGTCAACTACGTGCAGTTTCCGGCCCTGTCGATTGCCATCACTGCTTCGATCCTTGGGGCCCAGGCGATTGGGGCAGGGCGGCTGGAGCGTATCGGGCCGATCCTGCGTACCGGGCTGTTGATCAATACGTGCCTGACCGGTGGCCTGATCGTGCTGGGCTATCTGTTGTCGCACTGGTTGCTCGGGTTGTTCATCACCGATGACGCCGCACGCGTGAATGCCGAGCACCTGCTGCACATCATGCTGTGGAGCATCCTCGTGTTCGGCTTCCAGGCCGTGATCGGCGGGATCATGCGCGCCAGCGGCGTGGTGCTGATGCCGGTGGCGATCTCGATCTTCTGCGTGCTGTGTGTCGAGCTACCGATGGCGTACCTGCTGAATGCGCACTTCGGCCTGGAAGGCGTCTGGATGGCGTTCCCGGTGACGTACCTGGCGATGCTGGGGTTGCAGGCCGCGTACTACCGGCTGGTGTGGCGGCATAAGCAGATCAAGCGGTTGGTATGAGTTTCAGGCCGCGCAGCAGGATTTCCAGGCCCTGCAAACCTTGCTCCAGACGCTCCTGCGGATGTTCTGACCGGGCGATCCACAGGGCGGTGTTGACCAGGCTGCCATTGATCAACTGCGCCAGCGCCAGGCTCGGTGCGTCAGGGACGACGCCCGCGTGCATCAGGGCTTCCAGCTGTTGGCGCAACGACTCGACACAGTGTTGCTGGGAGCCGGTATCGCCCAATACAGCCGGCGCATCCTGCAGCACAACGCGTTGGATTTCGCCGTCCTGGGCCATGCGCAAATAAGCGCGGCAGCGTTCGCAAAAACCGCTCCAGGGGTCTTGGGCTTCGTCTGAGATACGCTGCAAACATGCGTCCATCTCACGATCGAGTTGAGCAACCACGGCGGCCAGCAGCCCCTTTTTGTCACCAAAGTGATGGTACAGCGCGCCGCGTGTCAGGCCGGCGTGGGCCGTGAAATCGTCCATCGATGTGTTGGCATAGCCTTGCGTGGCGAAGGCCTGCCGTGCACTGGCAAGCAGCCGGGCGCGGGTGTCTTCGATCATTTCGGCACGGGCTCGGCTCATGGGCAGGACTCACAATGGGCAAGTGAAAGATTGACATACGCCGCGTATGTTACGCATGATTCGCCACATACGCACCGTATGTATTTTGCCTTGATCACTGCGGATAGCAAGTTCCAGGGCATCAGGAAGAGGTTGAGCAGGATGGCAAACCCTTACGCCGAGTTGTTCCAGGTTCCCGGCTCGCGGGCCTTCGTATTGGCCGGCATGCTGGCACGCATGCCGGTGTCCATGGCCGGTATTGGCTTGATCACCATGCTTTCCCAGGTGCACGGGGGCTATGGCCTGGCCGGTTCGGTGGCGGCGGTGTTCGCCCTGGCCACAGCGTTTTGCGCGCCGCAGGTGTCACGGTTGGTGGACCGGTACAGCCAGGGCCGGGTGCTGCCGATTGCCGCCTTGATCGGCGGCGGGGCGCTGTTGCTGCTGTTGCTGTGCACGCGGTTGCAGGCGCCGACCTGGACGCTGTTCCTGTTTGCTGCCCTGGCGGGCTGCATGCCGAATATGTCCGCCATGGTGCGGGCGCGCTGGACCGAGCTGTACCGCGGCCAGCCCAGGCTGCAAACCGCCTTTGCCCTGGAATCGGTGCTGGATGAGGTGTGCTTCATCATCGGCCCACCGATTTCGGTGGGCTTGAGCGTGGTGCTGTTCCCCGAAGCCGGGCCTCTGGTGGCCGCGTTGCTGCTGGCGGTTGGGGTTACCACGTTTGTGCTGCAACGCGCGACCGAACCTCCGGTACATGAACACCACGCTCACCATCGGGGCTGGCTGATCGCCTCACCGTCGGTGCTGATCCTGATGATCCTGCTGCTGGCCATGGGGGTGATCGTGGGCGTGGTGGATGTGGTCAGCGTGGCCTTTGCCCAGCACCAGGGCCAGCCGGCGGCTGCAAGCATCGTGCTCTCGGTGTACGCCATCGGCTCGTGCCTGGCGGGGTTGGCCTTTGGCACCCTAAAACTCAAGGCGCCGCTGCCCCGGCAGTTCCTGTTCTGCGGCGCGGCCACGGCGTTGACCACCTTGCCGTTGCTGCTGGTCACCCACATTCCGGGCCTGGCAGTAGCCATCTTCATTTCCGGACTGTTCTTTGCCCCGACCCTGATCGTGTCCATGGCCCTGGTGGAAAAGAGCGTGCCCGCGAGCCGCCTGACCGAGGGCATGACCTGGCTGATCACCGGCCTGAGCATCGGCGTGGCCATCGGTGCCGCCAGCTCCGGCTGGATGATCGACCATTTTGGCGCCGCCAGCGGGTTCTGGGTGGCGCTGGCGGCGGGGGCGGTGGTGATGGGGTCAGCGGTGTTGGGGTATCGGCGGTTGGGTTGAGCGTCATCCTGGCAATGAAACGTCAGCCAGTCACGGGGCAGGAATCCCCTCGGTGGTGTTGCAGGAATTCGTTCAGCGCCTGGCGCGTCAGGTCGTTCAGGGTCACCTTTTTACGTGTCGCTTCAAGGGCGGCGGCAAGATGAAGATCGTGGCCGACCCGCACGTTGAAAGAGCCTTTGCACGGCTTCTCCGGTGTTTGCCCAAGGGCCTTGCAGGTAGCGAGGTAGTCGTCCACAGCCTCGCGAAACGCGGCGTCCAGTTCCGCGACGGTTTTGCCTTCGTAACTCACCAGTGCCTTGATGAACAGGATCTTGCCGAACAGGCAATTGTCTTCGAGGCTGGCTTCGATAGAGCCGATGTAGCCATTGTGTTTCAGTTGGTTGTTCACTGAATCAGTTCTCCTGATTTCAATTGTTCGATGATCTGGCGTCGAATGTAGTGTTTCAGTTCGTTGCCGGGATGAGGCTTGTGCAAGGTGATCATTGCGCTCGGATCGCCGATGTCGAACTTGACCCGGCTTCCAGCCCCCTCAATCTGTGTGTAGCCGAGACGACGCAGCAGCGTGACGAGCTCTGGCCAGGTAAATGCCATCTGCTCGTTGAGCAATTTGGCGAGCAGCTTTTCATTTTTGGACACGGCGTTCCCTGCGTGTAACTAAATGTAGTTGCAAAAAGTGGTATTCGTCAATGCTAGCTGGGGTTCGTGGGTCTTTCCCGAGGATTGATGTAACCCCTGATGACAGCTCGCTCTACGCCTCCCATCCCCCGCTAATTTTTCCCTGTCCGGTTCGTTTTATAGGGACGACGTGCCTTTGTGCTTCCTGCCTATTGCTCCGGACTCCAACAAATGAATGCTGAAGACTCCTTGAAACTTGCTCGCCGGTTTATCGGGTTGCCCCTGGAAAAGCGCCAGCTGTTCCTGCAGGCACTGCAGAAAGAAGGGGTGGATTTTTCGCGGTTTCCGATTCCGGCCGGCGTGGAGGCAGAGGACCGCCAGGCGCTGTCCTATGCGCAACAGCGCATGTGGTTTCTCTGGCAACTGGACCCGAGCAGTGGCGCCTACAACCTGCCGGGCGCGGTGCGCCTCAAGGGTGCGCTGAACCTGGGCGCCATGGAGCAGGCGTTTGCCAGCCTGGTGGACCGGCACGAAACCCTGCGCACGGTGTTCCAGCGCCAGGCCGATGAGCGCCTGATGCAGGTGGCCGTACAGCCGTCGCTGGCCATTGAGCAACTGGACCTGACGGCGTTGGCCGCGGCCGAACGCGAACACGCCGTCAACGATGCGGCCACCCGCCAATCGCTGCTGCCGTTCGACCTGGAACACGGCCCGCTGCTGCGTGTGCAACTGCTCAGGCTCGATGCCGAGGAACACGTGCTGCTGCTGACCCTGCACCATATCGTCTCCGATGGCTGGTCGATGAACGTGTTGATCGACGAGTTCATTCGTTTCTACGACGCCCATGAGCGCAACGAAGCGCCGCCATTGCCGGCGCTGCCGATCCAGTACAGCGACTACGCCCTGTGGCAGCGCCGCTGGCTGGAAGCCGGGGAGCAGGCTCGTCAATTGGACTACTGGCAGGCGCGCCTGGGCGACGAGCACCCGGTGCTGGAACTGCCGACGGACCGCCCGCGCCCGGCCATGCCCAGCTATCAGGGCACCCGCCACACCTTCGCGATTGAGCCGGCGCTGGCCGCGCAGTTGCGCACCTGCGCGCAACAGCACAACGCCACCCTGTTCATGCTGCTGCTCGGCGCCTTCAATGTGTTGCTGCATCGCTACACCGGCCAGGGCGATATCCGCGTCGGGGTGCCTATCGCCAACCGCAACCGTACGGAAGTCGAAGGGTTGATCGGCTTCTTCGTCAACACACAAGTCCTGCGCACTGAGCTGAGCGGGCAAACCCGGGTCGCCGAGTTGCTGCAAGGTATCAAGGAGCATGCCCTTGGCGCCCAGGCGCACCAGGAATTGCCCTTCGAGCGCCTGGTGGAAGCCCTGAAGGTCGAGCGCAGCCTCAGCCATACGCCGCTGTTCCAGGTGATGTACAACCATCAGCCGGTGGTGGCCGACATCGCTTCGGTCAGCACCGCCTCCGGCCTGGAACTGGCCCTGGTGGAGTGGCAAGGCCGCACCACCCAGTTCGACCTGACCCTCGACACCTATGAAAAGTCCGGCACCCTGCACGCTGCGCTGACCTACGCCAATGACCTGTTCGACGCGCCGTCCATCGCGCGGATGGCACGCCACTGGATCAGCCTGTTGCAGGCCATGGTGGCCGATGGCGAACAGCGCATCGGCGAGTTGCCGATGCTGGCCGTCGATGAGCAACAGAGGCAGGTGCACGCCTGGAACCAGACCGCACAAGCGTATCCCACCGAACGTGGCATTCATCACCTGATCGAAGACCAGGTACAGCGCACGCCGGATGCGCCGGCGCTGGTGTTCGGCGCGACCACGCTGACCTACGCGCAACTCGACGCCCGTGCCAACCAGCTGGCCCATGCCTTGCGCGACCACGGGGTCGGTCCTGATGCGCTGGTGGGTATCTGCGTTGAGCGTTCCATCGAGATGGTCATCGGCCTGCTGGCCGTGCTCAAGGCCGGCGGCGCCTACGTCCCCCTCGATCCCGAATATCCCCAGGAACGCCTGGCCTACATGATCGAAGACAGCGGCATCCAGCTGCTGCTCAGCCAGCACAGCCTGCTGCCACTGCTGCCTGTCGAAGGCATTCGGGTGATGCGCCTCGACCAGGCGCCCGGCTGGCTCGACGCTTACAGCGTCGCAGCGCCCGCCGTCGACATCCACGCGCTGAACCTGGCCTATGTGATCTACACCTCCGGTTCCACCGGCAAGCCCAAGGGCGCCGGCAACAGCCATCGCGCACTGGTCAACCGCCTGTGCTGGATGCAGCAGGCCTACGGCCTGGATGCCAGTGACGCGGTGCTGCAGAAAACCCCGTTCAGCTTTGATGTTTCGGTGTGGGAGTTCTTCTGGCCGCTGATGACCGGCGCCCGCCTGGTGGTCGCCGCCCCTGGCGAACACCGCGAGCCGGCGCGCCTGATCGAGACCATCGGCGAGCACGGGATCACCACCTTGCACTTCGTGCCGTCCATGCTCCAGGCGTTTATCCATGAGCCGGGCGTGCAGGCCTGCATAAGCCTCAAGCGCATTGTCTGCAGCGGCGAAGCCTTGCCCCTGGACGCGCAACTGCAGGTGTTCGCCAAGCTGCCCCAGGCCGGTTTGTTCAACCTCTATGGTCCGACGGAAGCGGCCATCGACGTGACCCACTGGACCTGCATCGACGAAGGCCGTGACGCCGTGCCCATCGGCCGTCCGATTGCCAACCTCGGCACCTACGTGCTCGATGCGCAGCTCAACCCGGTGCCTGCCGGCGTGGCCGGCGAGCTGTACCTGGGCGGTACCGGCCTGGCGCGCAGCTACCACCGCCGTCCGGCGCTGACCGCCGAACGTTTTGTGCCCAGCCCCTTTGGTGACGGCGCGCGCCTGTACCGTACCGGCGACCGGGTGCGCCAGCGTGACGACGGTGTGATCGAATACCTTGGCCGTCTCGACCACCAAGTCAAGCTGCGCGGCTTGCGCATCGAATTGGGTGAAATCGAGACACGCCTGATGCAACACCCGGCGGTGCGTGAGGCGGTGGTGCTGGTACACGGCGGCAAACAACTGGTGGCCTACCTGGTGCTGGAGGGCGAGACGCCCACCGACCTCAAGGCCTGGCTGCTCGGCAGCCTGCCGGAATACATGGTACCGACCCATATGGTGCCCCTGGCCAAGCTGCCGGTGACCGCCAACGGCAAGCTCGACCGCAAGGCCCTGCCGTTACCGGATGCAACACCACAACAGGCCTATATCGCGCCGCAAGACGACCTGCAAAAAGCCCTGGCGGCGATCTGGAGCGATGTGCTCGGCGTCGAGCAGGTGGGCCTGGACGACAACTTTTTCGAACTGGGCGGCGATTCGATCATCTCCATCCAGGTGGTCAGTCGCGCGCGTCAGGCGGGGATTCGCCTCAGCCCGCGCGACCTGTTCCAGTACCAGAGCGTGCGCAGCCTGGCGTTGGTGGCCGGCTTCGAGCACACCGCCGTGATCGACCAAGGTCCCGCCCGCGGCGAGGTGATCCTCACCCCGGTGCAGCAAGGCTTTTTCGCCCAGGCGATCCCCGCGCGTCACCACTGGAACCAATCGTTGTTGTTGACCCCGCGCGAGCGCTTGGAACCGGCGCGCCTGGAAGCCGCCCTGACCCAGGTGATCAACCATCACGACGCCTTGCGCCTGCGTTTTGTGCAACAGGCCGACACCTGGCAGCAAGCCTATGCCGCGCCGGTCACCGCGCCGGGCCTGTGGCAAGCACAAGCCAGCAGCGACGATGAGCTGTCGGCGCTGTGCGATGAGGCCCAGCGCAGCCTCGACCTGGCGCAAGGCCCGCTGCTGCGTGCCGCGTTGGTGAGCATGGCCGATGGCAGCCAGCGCCTGCTGCTGGTGATCCATCACCTGGCGGTCGATGGCGTGTCCTGGCGCATCGTCCTGGAAGACCTGCAACAGGCTTACCGCCAGGCAGCGTTGCCGACCAAGACCAGCGCCTACCAGCTGTGGGCCGAACAGTTGCAAGCCCATGCCCTTACGCTGGACCACCAGTTGGTGTACTGGCAGGCGCAGACGGCGGACGCGGACTTGCCGTGCGACAACCTCCAGGGCGGCCTGCAAAACCGCGTGGGCAGCAAGCTCGAAATACGCCTTGACGCCGAACACACCCGTCAACTGCTCCAGGACGCGCCAGCGGCCTACCGTACTCAGGTCAACGACCTGTTGCTCACCGCCCTGGCGCGGGTGGTCAGCCGTTGGAGCGGCCAGGCCGCCGCACTGATCCAGCTGGAAGGCCATGGCCGCGAAGACCTGTTCGACAGTGTCGACCTGACCCGCACCGTGGGCTGGTTCACCAGCCTGTTCCCGGTACGCTTGCAAGCCGACGGCGAGCTGTCGGCCGCGATCAAGTCGGTCAAGGAGCAGCTGCGCGCCGTGCCCGCCAAAGGCATCGGCTACGGTCTGCTGCGCTACCTCGGCCCGCCTGCGGCCCGCGAAGCCCTGGCGAACCTGGCCGCGCCACGCATTACCTTCAACTACCTGGGCCAGTTCGACCGCCAGTTCAACGAATCCGCGTTGTTTGTACCGTCTACCCAGGGCAGCGGCCAGGCCCAGGATGCCGAGGCACCGTTGGCCAATTGGCTGACGGTGGAAGGGCAGGTGTACGGCGGTGAGCTGGCGCTGCAATGGGGGTTCAGTCGCGAGATGTTCGAGGTGTCGACTGTGCAGCAGTTGGCGGATGACTACGCGGCAGAGCTCAAGGCCTTGATCGAGCATTGCCGAGCCACCCCGGCAGGGCAGGTTACCCCTTCGGACTTCCCACTGGCGTGCTTGACCCAACAGCAACTGGACGCGTTGCCCGTGGCGGGGCCGGCGATTGCCGACCTTTATCCGCTGTCGCCGATGCAGCAGGGCATGTTGTTCCATACCCTCTACGCGCCAGAAGCCCAGGCGTACATCAACCAGTTGCGCGTGGATATCGACGGCCTCGACCTGCTGGCGTTCGGCCGCGCCTGGCAGGCGGCACTGGACCGCCATGACATTCTGCGCAGCAGCTTCCACTGGCTGGGCCTGGACAGTGCCCATCAAGTCATCCAGCGTCAGGTCGACGTGCAGTTGCACGTGATCGAAGACATCGATGCCGACTTCGATGCGCTTGCCGAGGCTGAACGCGAGAAGGGCTTCGCGCTTAATGCTGCGCCGCTGTTTCGCCTGATGCTGGTGCGGGGCGCCGGTAACGCCTGGCATCTGATCTTCACCAGCCACCACATCCTCATGGACGGTTGGAGTAACGCCCAGTTGCTGGGTGAAGTCATCGCCCACTATGCCGGCCAGGCCTTGCCCGCGCCGCTGGGGCAGTTCCGCGATTACCTCGGCTGGCTGCAACAGCAAGCGTCGGGTGAGACGTTCTGGAAAGCCGCCCTGGCGCCGTTGCAAACACCCACCTTGCTCGCGCAAGCGCTGCGCGCGCCGGTCGATGGCCTGGGCACGGCTGAGCATCAATTGATCCTTGAGGGCGAGTTCACACAGGCCCTCGGCGAGTTCGCCCGTCGCCAGAAAATCACTCTCAATACGGTGCTGCAAGGAGCGTGGAGCCTGTTGCTGCAGCGCTACACCGGTCAGGATTGCGTGGCCTTTGGCGCGACTGTCGCCGGGCGTTCGGCACCGCTGCCGGGGATCGAGCAGCAACTGGGCCTGTTCATCAACACGCTGCCTATCGTCAGTACGCCTTCGCCAGCCCAACCGGCCGCCCAATGGCTCAACGAGTTGCAAACCCTGAATCTCAGCCTGCGTGACCACGAGCATGTGCCGCTGTACGACATACAAGGCTGGGCCGGCCAGCAGGGCGCATTGTTCGACACTTTGCTGGTGTTCGAAAACTTCCCTGTGGCCGAGGCCCTGAAGCAGGGCGCACCCGCAGGCCTGGCGTTTGGCCATATTCACAACCATGAACGCACCCATTACCCTTTGACCTTGGGCATTGAGTTGGGGGCCAGCCTGCGCCTGGAGTTCAGTTACGACCGGGCGCGGTTCAGCGCTGAACAGGTCGCACGCTTGAGCGCCAACCTGCACCACCTGCTGGTGCAGTTGCTCGCGGATGCCCAGGCGCCCCTTGGCAACCTGCAATTGCTTGACGCCACCGCACAGCGCGACGTGCTTGCCCTGAGCCAGTCGCCGGGCGCTGCCCAACGCCAGCTGCGCGTGCACGAACGCATTGCGGCCCAGGCTGCTGCCACACCGGACGCGCTGGCGGTACAGGCTGGCGAAGCGCGCTTGAGCTATGCCCAGCTCAATGCCCATGCCAACCGGCTCTCCCATCGCCTGCTGGAACTGGGCGCGGGCCCGGGCCAGCGCGTGGGCCTGGCGTCGCGGCGCGGCCCGCAACTGATCGTCAGCCTGCTGGCCGTGCTCAAAAGCGGTGCGGCCTATGTGCCCCTGGACCCGAACTATCCCGCCGACCGCCTGGCCTACATGCTGGCGGACAGCCGCCTGGACCTGTTGCTCAGCGAAGCCGGGTTGCTGGCCGACCTGCCGCTGCCGCAAGGGCTGGCCCGTCTGGACTTCACCGTCTCCGGTACCGAGCTGGCCGGCTACCCTGTCAGCAACCCACTCACCCACGCTGCCGCTGCCGATCTGGCGTACGTAATCTACACCTCGGGCTCCACCGGCCAACCCAAGGGCGTGGCCATCGACCATGCGGCCCTCGGCCAATTCTGCGACAGCGCCGAGGTCTACAGCCAACTGTGTGCAGAGGACCGCGTGCTGCAGTTCGCGACCTTCAGTTTCGACGGCTTTGTCGAACAGTGCTACCCGCCGCTGTGTGTGGGCGCCGCGCTGATCATGCGTGGCGATGAACTGTGGGATGCCGGGCAACTGGCACGGGAAATCGTCGAGCAGGGCGTGACCCTGGCTGACTTGCCGGCGGCCTACTGGTACCTGTTGGCCAAGGAGTGCGCGGCCGATGGTCGCGCCCTGGGTAACCTGCGCCAGGTGCATGTGGGCGGCGAGGCCATGTCGGTGGAAGGGCTGCGCGCCTGGCACGCGGCCGGCCTGGGCGGCGTGCGCCTGGTCAACACCTACGGGCCGACAGAGGCCACCGTGGTGTCCAGCGTGCATGAGTGCCAACTGGCGGATGCCAGTGATGCGTTCGGTGTGCCGATTGGCCGGGCGAGCGATGGTCGCTCGCTGTATGTACTCGACAGCGGTTTCGAGCTGTTGGCCACCGATGGCGTCGGCGAGCTGTGCATCGGTGCCGAGTTCGGCCTGGCCCAGCGTTACTTCGACCGCCCGGCGTTGACCGCCGAGCGCTTCCTCCCGGATCCGTTTTCGACGGTTCCCGGTGCGCGACTCTACCGCAGTGGCGACCTGGCCCGTTACAACGAGGCGGGCGCCTTGGAGTACGTGGGGCGTATCGACCATCAGGTGAAGATCCGCGGGTTCCGTATCGAAATGGGCGAAATCGAGGCCAGTCTGCAAGCCCTGCCGTGGGTGCGCGAAGCTGCCGTCGTTGCGCAGCCGAGTGCCACCGGTACGCAGTTGGTCGCGTACGTTGTCGCGGCCCACGGCCAATCACTGGATACCCAGGCGCTGGCGGCGGTCTTGCGCCAGTCCTTGCCGGATTACATGGTGCCGGGGCATTGGCTGGTGCTCGATGCCCTGCCGTTGAACAACAACGGCAAGCTTGACCGCCGCGCACTGCCGCTGCCGGACCTGAGCCAGGCGCGACACGCCTACCGCGCTCCGCAAAGCCCGCTGCACATGCAATTGGCGGCGATCTGGCAAACGGTGTTGCACGTCGAGCAGGTGGGGCTCGATGACCATTTCTTCGAACGCGGTGGCCATTCGTTGCTGGCCACTCAGGTGATCTCCCGCGTGCGTCACGACCTCAAGCTGGACGTGCCGTTGCGAGCGTTGTTCGAGCAGCCGACGCTGGAAGCGTTCGCGGCGGCCTGCGCAGGGTTGCAGGCCGGCACTGCCAGCTCGATGGTGGCGCTGGGGCGCGACCGGCCGTTGGCACTGTCCTTCGCCCAGGAACGCCAATGGTTCCTTTGGCAACTGGATCCCTGCAGCACCGCCTACCACGTACCGACCGCATTGCACCTGCGCGGTGAGCTGGATATCCCGGCACTGGAGCACGCGTTCCAGGCCCTGGTGCAGCGTCATGAACCGCTGCGTACCACCTTCGTGGAAGAGGCTGAGCACACCTGGCAGGTCATCCAGCCCAACCTGGCGATGGTGATCCAACGCCAGCAGGTGCAAGACTCGGCCATCGAGCAGGCGGTCGCGCAAGAGATCCAACGCCCGTTCGACCTGCTCAACGGTCCGCTGATGCGCGTCATGCTGCTGGAGATCACGGCCGCGCACCATGTGCTGGTGATCACCCAGCACCACATCATCTCCGACGGCTGGTCGATGCAAGTGATGGTCGACGAACTGCTGGCGCTGTATCAAGGCCAGGCGCCGTTGCCGGCCTTACCGATCCAGTACGCCGACTATGCCGTGTGGCAGCGCGATTGGATGGCGGCCGGGGAGAAACAACGCCAACTCGATTACTGGCGTGCACGCCTGGGCACCGAACACGCGGTGCTGGAACTGCCCCTGGACCACCCGCGCCCGGCGGTGCAAAGCCATCGCGGTGCGCGTCGGCGGGTACATCTGGACAACGCCCTGGTGGCCGAGCTCAAGGCACTTGCCCAGCGCCAGGACGTGACTTTGTTCATGCTTCTGCTGGCGTCGTTCCAGACGTTGCTGCACCGCTACAGCGGCCAGGCCGAGATCCGTGTCGGGGTGCCGATCGCCAACCGCAATCGCCTGGAAACCGAGCGTCTGGTTGGCTTCTTCGTCAACACCCAGGTGCTCAAGGCCGACCTGCACGGGCAGATGGCCTTCGAGCAGTTGCTGGCCCAGGTCAAGCAACGTGCCCTGGAAGCCCAGGCCCATCAGGACTTGCCGTTCGAACAACTGGTAGAAGCGCTGCAACCGGAACGCAGCCTCAGCCATAACCCGTTGTTCCAGGTGATGTTCAATCACCAGGACAACCTGCGCGCCGGCCCGGTGCAACTGCCTGGCCTGGCTCTGCAGCCGGTGGATTGGGCCGGTCACACGACCCAGTTCGACCTCAATCTGGAAACCGAGGAGTCCGTCGACGGCCTTTGGGCATCCCTGACCTACGCCACCGACCTGTTCGACGCCGCCACCCTGGAGCGCCTGGCCGTGCACTGGCAGAACCTGCTGCGCGCAGTGGTCAACGATGCCTCCCAGGCCCTGGACGAACTGGCGATGCTCAGCCCATCGCAATGGCAGCAGATGGTCGAAGACTGGAACCACACGAGCGTCGACTACCCACGCGAGCGCTGTGTCCACCAGTTGTTCGAAGCACAAGCCCTGACACAGCCGCACGCCATCGCGCTGCAATTTAATGGCGAGGCCGTGAGCTACAGCGAACTCAACCGCCGCGCCAACCGCCTGGCCCATCGCCTGATCGCGGCGGGCGTCGGCCCGGACGTGCGGGTGGCGGTGCATGTGGAGCGTTCCCTGCACATGGTGGTCGGCCTGCTTGCGACCCTCAAGGCCGGTGGCGCCTATGTGCCGCTGGACCCGCAATTCCCGGCGGAGCGCCTGGCCTTCATGCTCGAAGACAGCCGCGCCCAGGTGCTGCTGACTCAGTCGCCGCTGATTGGGCGCCTGGTGCAACCGCAAGGCCTGCAGGTGCTTTTGGTCGAGGACGCCGGCGGTGACGAACACAACCCGCAGGTCAGCGTCACGCCACAACACCTGGCCTATGTGATCTACACCTCCGGCTCCACCGGCAAGCCCAAGGGCGTGATGGTGCCGCACCAGGCGCTGTGCAGCTTTACCTGCGGCATGGTCGGCACCCTGGACATCGGCGCGCAGGCGCGGGTGCTGTCGCTGACGACGTTCTCGTTCGACATCTTTGCCCTGGAGCTATACGTGCCGCTGACAGTCGGCGCCACGGTGCTGCTGAGCGGTCAGGAACTGGCGCTCGACCCGGAGGCGATAATCGATCTGGTCACCGCCCAATCCGCCAGCGTACTGCAAGCCACGCCGTCCACCTGGCGCATGCTGCTGGAAAGCCCACGTGCCGACGTGCTGCGCGGTATCAAGTGCCTGTGCGGCGGCGAAGCGCTGCCGGCCGATCTGGCCCAGCGCATGCTCGACCTGCAAGGCCCGGTATGGAACCTCTATGGTCCCACCGAAACCACCATTTGGTCGGCGGCCCATCGCCTGCTGGAGGCGCAACCTTTGGTCGGGCGCCCGATCGCCAACACCGCGTTGTTCATCCTCAATGCCGGACTCAGTCCATGCCCGGTGGGTGCGGCCGGCGAACTGCTGATCGGCGGCGTCGGCCTGGCACGCGGCTACCACGCGCGGCCAGCCCTCACCGCCGAACGTTTCGTGCCCAACCCGTACGGCGCGCCGGGCGAGCGCCTGTACCGCACCGGCGACCTGGCACGCTACCGTGCCGACGGCGTGGTGGAGTACATCGGCCGGGTCGACCATCAGGTCAAGGTACGCGGCTTCCGTATCGAACTGGGCGAAATCGAAGCTTGCCTGCGCGAGCATGAAGGCGTTCGCGAAGCCGTGGTGCTGGCCGACAACGACCGCTTGATCGCCTACCTGGTGACGTCTGCGGCACAGCCGGCGCAAGCCTACACAGCGGCATTGCGTGAGCGCCTGCCGGACTACATGGTGCCGGCGCACCTGATGTTCCTCGACAGCCTGCCCTTGACCCCCAACGGCAAGCTCGACCGCAAGGCCTTGCCCAAGGTCGATACCCGCCTGTTGCTGAAGAGCCATGTGGCCGCCGTCACCCCGCGCGAACAACAGGTCGCGGCGATCTGGGCCGAGGTGCTGGGCGTGCCCCAGGTCGGTCTTGACGACCATTTCTTCGAGCTGGGCGGGCATTCGCTGCTGGCCACGCGGGTGGTATCGCGGGTGCGCCAGGCACTGGCGCTGGAAGTGGCGCTCAAGACCCTGTTCGAACACCCGTTGCTGGGTGACTTCGTGATGGCCCTGGGTGAGGAGGGCGTGCTCGCGCCGGCGCTGCTCAAGGCCGATCGCAGCCAGCCGTTGCCGCTGTCGTATGCCCAGGAACGTCAATGGTTCCTCTGGCAACTCGACCCCGAAAGCGCCGCGTACCACATCCCCAGCGCCCTGCGTTTGACAGGCCCGTTGGACCTGGCGGCGCTGCAACGCAGCTTCGACACCTTGCTGGCACGCCATGAAAGCCTGCGCACCCATTTGCGCCAGGACGCCGCCGGTACGGTCCAAGTGATTGAAGACTCGGGCCTGATTGAAATCGATTTGGTCGACACCGATGAAGCCGGCCTCAAGGCACGGGTGGCTGACGTCGTTGCGCAGCCATTCGACCTGCTGCGCGGGCCGTTGCTGCGGGCCCGGTTGCTGCGCCTGGCCGAGGACGAACATGTGCTGGTGCTGGTGCAGCACCATATCGTCTCCGATGGCTGGTCGATGCAACTGATGGTCGAGGAGCTGGTGCAACTGTACGCCGCCTTCAGCCACGGGCAGACGCCAGCCCTGCCGGCCTTGCCGATCCAGTACGCCGACTATGCCGTGTGGCAGCGCCAATGGATGGAGGCGGGAGAGAAGGCCCGTCAACTGGCCTACTGGCATGAGCAGTTGGGCGGTGTGCAGCCTGTGCTGGAATTGCCTTTCGACTACCTGCGCCCGGCCGTGCAAAGCCATCGCGGCGCTCGCCTGGGCATCGAGTTGCAACCGCAGCTGCTGGCCGGTTTGCGTCGCCTGGCGCAGAGCGCCGGAGTGACGTTGCCGATGGTGCTGCTGGCGTCCTACCAGGCGTTGCTGCACCGCTACAGCGGCCAGGAAGACGTGCGTGTCGGGGTGCCGATCGCCAACCGCAATCGCCTGGAAACCGAGGGGCTGATCGGTTTCTTCGTCAATACCCAGGTGCTCAAGGCCGATATCCACGGGCAGATGAGCGTTGTGCAACTGCTGCAACAGGTACGCCAACGTTCCCTCGAAGCCCAGGCCCACCAGGACCTGCCGTTCGAGCAGCTGGTCGAAGCGCTGCAGCCCGAGCGCAGCATGAGCCTGAGCCCACTGTTCCAGGTGATGTTCAACCATCGCGTGACCTCGGCAGCCAATCACCTGCAACGCCTCACCGAACTGGACGTCGAAGTGCTGAGCTGGGATGAAGGCGTGGCCCAGTTCGACCTGGCACTGGACGTGGAGGAAAGCCAGGCGACCCTGCGTGCCTCCCTGAGCTACGCCACCGATCTGTTTGCCCCAGCGACCATCGAGCGTATGGCCGACCACTGGCAGAACCTGTTGCAGGCGATGGTTGCCGACCAACAGCAACCCATCAGCCAACTCAACCTGCTGGGCCAGGATGAGCAACGACACATCCTGCAGCTGTGGAACCAGACCGACGCCGGCTTCTCGGCCGAGCGTCTGGTACACGAAATGGTTGCCGACCGCGCCGAGGAAAACCCCACTGCGGTGGCGGTCAAGTTCGATGCGCAAACCCTGAGTTATGGCGAGCTGGACCGCCAGGCCAACCGCCTGGCCCATGCCCTGCTCGCCCGTGGCATCGGCCCCGAAGTACGGGTGGCGATTGCCATGCCGCGCAGTGCCGAGAGCCTGGTGGCGTTCCTCGCGGTGATGAAAGCCGGCGGCGTCTACGTGCCGCTGGATATCGAGTACCCGCGTGATCGCCTGCTGTACATGATGCAGGACAGCCGCGCGCAACTGCTGCTGACCCATTCCAGTGCGTTGCCGCAACTGCCGATTCCCGACGGCATGCAGACGCTGGCCATCGATCGCACCGAGGCGTGGGCCGACTACAGCGACACCGCGCCGGCGGTA
>NZ_FWZV01000005.1:0-477958 GCF_900177315.1 Pseudomonas sp. LAMO17WK12:I1
TGTAGTTCCGTGATAGCTCAGTCGGTAGAGCAAATGACTGTTAATCATTGGGTCCCAGGTTCGAGTCCTGGTCACGGAGCCAATTTCAAACCGGGGTATAGCGCAGTCCGGTAGCGCGCCTGCTTTGGGAGCAGGATGTCGGGAGTTCGAATCCCCCTACCCCGACCATATTTGGGTCGTTAGCTCAGTTGGTAGAGCAGTTGGCTTTTAACCAATTGGTCGTAGGTTCGAATCCCACACGACCCACCATTTTTGAGACCAGTTAACGCTGGAATCAAATCTTAGGATCAGAGGTTGAAGCTCTGATCAAGGCGGTTTTACGGTTTTGGAAAGTGTTACAGCACTTAGATATCGCCGTAGACATGCAGCCGTCTGAGGCGAACATTAGTTTCGCTTCGTAATGATGTCAATGTGCATCGGTTTTCCGTTGCACATTCCGGGGTATAGCGCAGTCCGGTAGCGCGCCTGCTTTGGGAGCAGGATGTCAGGAGTTCGAATCCCCTTACCCCGACCATTATTCAAGAAAAAAGGCGCCTTTATGGCGCCTTTTTTCGTCTGTGGATCAGATAGATACCTCGAATCTGCTATCCCGGTTGATTTTGTCCGCTAATTATTTGACAGGCACGCGAAAGCCTCTGGTTGTCCAGAGCTCGCTACTGCGGTGCGGCTTGACCTAGGTGTCGTGCTATGGAGACGCCCGGGAGAACGATGTGCTTCCCATCGATCGCTCAGATTGGGTGCGTTTCCGGAATGTGCCGACGCCTAGCCCGCTTGCCATTAGCGTTAACAACAGATTCTGATCTATCTGATCTGATGGCGAATCTGTGGCAGATTCCATTGAGCCGCTATGTAGTTGTGCCGATGCGAACTCAAGAGCCTTCCTAAGCGCACTTGGGCCACTCGATCTGCTAGGTCTATCAATTATGACCTCTTCGATAGCCGCCTGTTGTTGTGGTGGCTGCAACGTTGTGGGCTTTGGATCGGCATTTTTTCGCGAAGGCAATCTTATTTGAGCGGAAGGGGCTGTAATGGCTGAAGTCGGTGGTGTACCGCTTGAATCAACCCTTCTAACTCGGCTTAAAGCACCCTGAGCCAGACTTCTCTCGTGCAGGACAGCACGCATGTGGTCGTAGTCGACTTCGATGTAGTTCATCGTCGTTGCAATATTTGAGTGGTTCAGCAGACTTTTGGTGAGATGAATGTTCCGCTCTGGTTGTTTCATCAAGTCCGTGGCGAGGGTGTGCCTAAAGCGGTGAGGGGTCATCCGCACGCCGATTTTATCGGTGAGCTTGCGGTAGATCGACTCAACCTGATCGATGTTCATTTCCTTACCGTGATAGTGCCTCGAAAATCGGTTGACGTTAAACAGCTGATCGTCCGGTGAAAAACCTATCTTCTCCGCTTCTCCCAGGATTCTGCAAAGGTGTGGAGCAAGTCCCTCCATGATGGGTAGGAAGAACTCGCGATGGGTTTTCTCTGTTTCACCGCGAACTAGGATCATCTTGTTGTCCCAGTCGATATCCTTGTAGCGAAGGCATAGCAGGGCATTTAATCGAATACCGGTGTAATAAAACATCTCGAAAACGGCTAGCCAGAACCAAGCTGGTGTTATCTGGGTACGCTCTTGAGTACAGCGCTCTTGCCCAACAAGAGATGTGAGCCAGTTGCGAGCTCGTTGTATTGCTTCTCCATTGATTGTCTTACTGGCTCGCTTGGGTGGAATAACGCTTGTTTTTCTGAATGGATTGATCGTGGTGTGGGTCATCAGGCCGTGCTCAATTGCATAGCCCCATACAGTACGTAGATGATTCGAATAGGTGTTCCAGCTTCGTTTGGATAATCCATTCTCAAGAATCTTCTTTCTCCATGCCAGTACCGCGCGATGATCAATCTCCTCAATCGGAGTTGTTCGGAAATGTTTAAGTAATGCTTTGGTCGATGCACGATAGATCTTCGCACTAGCATCGCGAAGGTCGTGAGCAAATATGTACTCCTCCGTTAACTTTAAAGGCGTGGTCATTCTGGCGATTCCAACATTTCTGATTTCAGAGACAGGCTTAAGTTGTCGAAGGGGACTTCAGAGAAAATCGTAAGCGGGTCAATAAGTAAGTACCCCTTGAGCTGCTTAGATTTTCGAGGCCCAACAACATTGCATGTCCAGATATTCAGGTGTTTTTCAGTTTTTTTATGGAGTTTCAGCTTCTCAAAACTCCTCTGAACCATCTGCCAAGCATTTACCTGCTGTGCTTTCGCCTGCAGTTCAATGTGAGGGAACTCCAGGACATAACGCTTGAATATTCCAGGCGTTACCAGCATGGCAGTCCCCGCCACCGTATGAACCTGTGCTTTGGCGTCATTTATTATGATGCTTCGGGATGCGATGCCTTTTTTAAGCCATTCAACAAATCCCTTACCGAAATCGGTGTTATTCCTTGGCATCGATGTTACTTCTATTGCAGTTGCGAGTGGCGAGACCCATTCATTGGCGCTGATGCAAGGCTGAGAATCATCCAATTGAAGGGGGGCGGTGTGTGCCGCTGAGACATTATGGTTATCATTGTTCGCTGGTGGCTCTTTGATATTACCAAGGAGGGCCAGTAGTTCGTCAAATTCAGCTGGATTGCTGGGAGAAGGCTGCGGGAGGGCAAATGGTATTGTTTCTGCCGGTGCTGAATCTGTATGCGCCCCTTTAAATCCAACGTCCTGGGGCAAGGTCTCTGGTCGCTTAGAGATGCTGCTTTCCGCCGAAGACTCTTCTACCGAATTGCCCGCTTCTACCTCAAGGGTTCCCGCGTATGCAGTTGGCCGATCGGTGGGGTCATTCCAGATCAGTGCCGGCGAAAGCTTCAACAGAGTGAAGGTGTTTCGCCAGCCGCGACCATTGTCGATCGTGGCCCTCCAGATCGCCTTGTCCTGGGTATTGGTCTGGATAACCCCCTGATCCTGCAGCATGTTGAAGAAGGGCGCATTCGAGCTGGGCACGCCCTCAACGCCCTGAGTCAGCAAGTAGGCCCGCAATTGATCTGCAATAGGTTTGCTAACCAGCCAAAGAGCATCCTGTGTCAGCCATCCATCTGACGGACCATCGGGTTGATTCAATTTGAATGTTTCCCGGACCAAGTAGCGCAACCCTTCTGCCAATTGCCGCTGCAAAGACTGCTTGGGCGCGGACAATGCGCGGGATGGGTTTCCGCCCAGTTCCTGGGCTACGGACGCCTGGTCGGCCTTGACTACTATCTCTCCCAGAATTCCTGCGTGTTCGTATTGACCGGCCAATACAAAGACTAACTGCGACCACACTTCTGGGAAGTCACTGAGCCAGTCCAGAATCTCCGGGGAGAGGATCTGGGCGTAGATCAGTGCAGCTGCGGCACCATGTAGTTGGTAGCTGCGTCCTTTCACGTAACGAAAGCGGTAAGGACGGTTGATTGGACCATGCCATGGGTGCCAGGTCTTACCTCCCTCCAGTTCGATATGCACGTCGACGGCAATCTTTCCAAGGTCATGTATCAGAGCGCCATAAGCTGCTGCGGCAGTCCACGCTTCAGCCTGTGCTGATTGAGATTCCGGTGGTGCGCCTATAGGGAGTAGATAGGTCTGTCGGATCTTCAACGCATAGGCGACGATTTCAAGCCCGTGATCCAGCATGCCGCCAGGGTGTGCATGGTGGTGGTTTTGCGAAGCAGGGAGCTGCTGGACCAACTCTGCGTAGCGCTCAAGTGGAAGCCGATAGAGTTCTGCAAACTGAGAGCGGGATAACGATGCGCGTTGCCAAATGTTCTCCAGAAGTTTTTGTCGGCGCGGAGTTGCGAGCAAGTCCTGTGCCTGGGCTGGTTTCAGGTAGCCTTTCGGAGAAGAGGCGGCAGCAGGTAGCTTTTTGCTGCGGCGGAAGATTGAGAACATCGTCGGCTCCATTAATGAATCATGGGGCAGGCTTTTCTCCTATCAACGGGGGGGCGAGCAAGAGGAAAGGTTTACTGGTGGTCTCAGGTATTTCTTTTGGCGAAAAGCCATCTTTCTATGGTGGTGACGGAGAAAGGAATGCAAAATAATCGTCGTTTCGGTTTAAGGGCACGGTGCCGCAGATCGACCCGGTGAGGAAAAAATGATGGTTTCACTTCGCTACGCTACGAAATCAACCTCAGATAATGTTTGGGCACTTTGTGATTTGATACGTGACAATAAGTGTGATGAGATCATTCTTTTTGCGAGCGTAGAAAATGATCTTGACGACGATGAAGCAAGGTATAATAACAACCTTCCTCTGGTTGTCGCTTTAGCTAAATATATTATTCCTCACGTTGATAGCGTGTTTGTCGTTTTCGATGGGGTATTTTTAACCGCCGCGCGTTACCCTCGTTACGGCGAAGTACGTGACTTACTGGATGTTGCCGTTGCGTCAGACAAGGTTTATTACTCCGGGCGGAGAGCTCCACTTACTAGCGAAATGACGCCTGACGAGGCGGTTTCAACTCTTATTGGGCTAGGTCCTATCCAACCTTTGACGGTTGATTCCAGAGCTAATTACTTTTCTTTGCTCAGCAGTTTTACAGAAGAAGAGTTAGTTGAAATTTATATCCCGCGAGAGATTCCTTAAGATTGGTCCTTTTACCCGCTAAAAGCGGCCCTTTCGGGTAGGGCTTTTACCCTTGTGAACCATTCCATTCGCTTCTACAAAACCTTTTACCCTTTGGGCCATTTTTGCAGTGAAAACGGGCGGGCGTTTGGTGCCGAGTGTAACGGCCGTTTGTCTCCTGATCTTGCGGCAGAGAAAAATCGGTATTATAAGTAATGTCAAATCGCCTCTAGAATGGGCATGAAGGAGACGGGCCATGACCACACAGACATCCCAGGGAGTAGCAAGTCGTTTGGGCTATGGCCTGGGCCAGGTTGTGCGCCTCGTTTGGTGCAGTCATAACCGCACAATGCGCTGGGTTAAGCGTCTGGCTCTGATCGCATTGGCCGTGTTTTTTTGGACATGGCTGGCTAACGCCTTCATTGCAGTCTTGACTATTGGTATTATTTTTCTTGCCCTGATGAATGGGGCAATTTCCCCACGTCATGAGGGAGGTCGGAAAGAGGGATTTGCAGTCGGCTGGCGAGATGGTCCCGATGGGTGGGGTTATTATGACATGTACGGAAATTGCCATACTTTTGGGGATGCCGATGAGTAGCGCCCTGACGTAGGCACTACTCATCCTTTCAAAGCACATTCCTCAGTTCTTTGCTGCCTTGTGATCCTGCTTGTTTTACATCTTTTGTTCCGCTGCTAAGACCTTCCAGCGCATTTCCCGCACTAACCCCTGCCCATCCCAGCGCGCCTATCCAAAATACCGGCAGGATGATGAACATCGATCCCATCACGAAGTTCAAGATTGCGTCCTGGGTAGCAGTATTCAAACCCATCACAGGATCAAATGATAAATGCGGGGAGCCGGCTCCATATAAAGCGTCCAGTATCGTGGTATCGACCCATCTTGCCAGTTGAAACCAGAAGTCCACGAAGATCAGAGCAAAAAACACTACGGACATAGTCATGGCCACTTTAAGTTGGTAAGCACCGACAATCAGTACCAACGGAATGCAAATTACCATCGCCATTTTTAAGAACGCCATGACCATCGGTAGCGCCTGGCGAACCATGTCCATAGCTGGGAAATAGGCCATAGATCCTAATGCAACTCCGAAAGTCCCCGCTGCCCGGGCTGCTCCATTCCAAACGGTTCCGTTGATTTGCCCCCCGTAGTCTGTATAAACATCCCCTTTCACCTGATTCGACGGCGAGACCAGTTGCCTAACAAGTGAGTCGGTCACTTCGTCCTGGGACATCCACTTCGCCCAACCAAGCATTTTGGTCATGAGATCTGGTGATACTTGATCCTTGATGCGATCCCGTAAGCCCACACCGCTATCGGACCACCATTGTTTGCAAGTCGGATACCCACCGCCTCCACTCACTTGTGGCAAGCCTACGTCGCGGGTAGCGCTGTAGGGCCAGGAACTCCTGGGTGTTTTAGAGTAATCCGTATCGTAATAGCCAGAAGTGTTCAGAAGAAAGTGGGAGCCGATCCAGCTGAGATCCTCCAAAAACTTTGGATCATTCGCCTTAGTTCCCAAGTCGGGTTGACGCATAAATAACCTAGCTCGGGAAGGACCATAACAGTCGTGCGTAAAATCTCCTATTTCCTGAGCCAGCAATGGGTTGTTTATTTTGGTGTTATCCACTTCCATCCGCATTTGCCGGAGATCAGTTCCGCAGGGTATGGCCGCGACAGCGCCGCTGGTCAATCCCTTTGATAACGCATGCATAAAGGCCCACCACATGGGCATTTCTGCACTCTTGCCTGCCAGAGTACTGAATGTTGTGTTCCAACCAGTGTCCGCGGGTTTAGGTAAGTTGTACTGACACTGCTGAGATCTACTTTGATCAAATGCCAACGTGTCAAAACTAACATTTACTGCTGGGACGCCGCAAAGCGCCACGACGACGTAACCGACGTAGATGTTGGTTTCGATTCGGGCTAGTGAGAGGACGCCTTTGTTACCCTCATCAGCACCTTCTCCACGAACTTTCAGCCACTCTTTGATAACAATGATGCAGAATGGCAGTGCAAATAATCCGGTATCTGAAATCATCGACCAAATACCGTTGTTGATAATCCATCCGGCCAGTGTTAGGTAGTACTCCAAATAATCATTGGTATAGAGCGTCATTGGACGCCTCCTGCTAGGGATACAGCTTTGCTCAGTTCAATCATTAACACCAGTATCATCAGCATTACTTCAATCTTTAAGATGCTTCTGCGATGCTTAGTGCGATCTGATTGTGGCAGTCGATACTTGAGCTTCAGCCAGGCGTAGGTAATTGCCATATAAAGCATCAAACGCCAACAGAGAAGCAGCCAGTAATTGTCAGTGCGCCAGGCTTGCCATTGCTCGGCGCTGTCGAACACGCTCATCAATACGCTGCTGATGAAGACCGCGACTGCGGTGGTGGCGAGCAACACGGCAAGCGCGATTAGGATGGCCCTGCCCGCTCGACGAACCACCAAGGGGTTGGAGGCATTGCTAGGCCTTCGTTTATCGGTCATGGCCTACTCCTCACTGTTTGTTCTTGGCGGGCGACTGCAACTGCTCCAATCGATCCGTTTCAGGTGCCCCCTGAAACACGCCCCGAGAGTCTTCGGCCCGCGCTTTACCGCGCTCAATGATTGTGAGGGGCGAGTTTTTAGCGAGCTGCTGACGCATATCCAGTTCCATTTTCAGATTGCCAATTTCCTGCTGCAGCGAGGAACTCTGCTGACCGACTGCCTGGAGGGCGAGGTCATTAGCCGCGACGTTCGGCTCGCGACTGCCCGCCATCAACGTTCGCTGCAGGGTTAAGGCTTTCTCCAAAACGTCAGAAAGCGCGACTTCTGAGGCAAGCCTGCGAGCAAGTACGTCCTGATCACGCTCGTCCTTGAGCGCTGCTACAACGCCCCGGGTAATGGGCAGAGAGTTGCTACTCGCGGCTTCCAGGTTTTCGATGGAGAGGGTTTTTCCACCGTTCAGCAGTTCCTGCAAGGCTTTCAGCTTGGTGTCGTAGGTTTCCTGGATCAACGGCGTCAGACCGACGCCAGCAGCTGTAACCGTTTTAGGACAACTGTCACAGGTCTGCTGTTGTTGTTCTCCCAGCACACGATTGGCGAAGGTCGTGGCCTCTTGGGGTGATGACCAAACGTTGCACACCATGCCATTGTTGCAGTTGTCTTTACTAATCGATGAAGTGTCGCTTGCGGCTCGCTTGTTCAGCAGGTTGTAGCCCGCTTTGGTGACGTCACCTACGATACGAATAGGCTTCTGACCGGAACCTCCTGCTCGATCACCCCCAACCCAAGTGACGCCGTCGTTGCCACCTTTTTTTTCGACTTGCTCCACCGCAGATACCGCGTCCGTGTTGGATGTCAGCGCCTGGCTCATGGCCTGACCCTCAGCGAGCTTGCCCCAGCCCATCTGGTTGCCGGCGATATCGGCCATTTTTTCTCCAATGGCGCGGCAAGTGCCTTTGGATCGATCAAAGTCGAGTCGGGCCTGCAGGATGCCGTTGGTGATGAGGTTGTATAGCGCCGGGTTCGCACGTTGAAGAATCAATGCCGGCAACGAAGCCACGGCGCTAGTGGCGTTCTGTACTACCGAGGTCATGATGTTCTGGAATCCAGAAGTGGCCCCGTTCAACTGATTTTGTAATGTGTTACTAAGGCTCATGTTTCCGCAGATCAGATTGTTGTTCCAACCTCCACCTACAGAAATACTGTCCATGTTGCCAGCGCTGCCCATGGCCACTGCGCTACCCCCACCGATGTTGTAGAGCACGTCGTCACCAATGACACTGCCGGATGATGAAATGTTGATTGGATCTGCAGACAGCGCTATTGCGCTGCAGAGGCTGCAGATGAGCCCTATCGCCAAGGTGGTGAGTTTCATGTTGTGCTCCGATCGCTGTGTCATTGGAAGTCCGTACTGCCGAGGAAGGTCTGACCACGACGCTGGCAGCACGAATATGGGCGCCAGAGCGCCCAGGCGTAGCCGCCATCCTGCGCATCGATGTTAGGGACGATGTTGGGGAGGATGGTGGGAAAGGTTGCGCAAGTCGGGTTGAGGACTGGGGTCAGCTCTTGCCACTTGCCAGTGGATGCGTCACCTTCGCGTAGCGGCCCTGCAGGCCAGTAGCCGGGATAGGGAAGGGCGAGCATTGGCAAGTAGACATGTACTTGGCCTGGGCGGGTGACCACGTCGCCAGCGCGTTGTGCAATGACGGCGCCGGTCTTATAGTCATCGGTCTGGTTGAGAAAGCCACTACGTGGATAGACGTTCCCCCAGCTACTCGCTGTGAATAGGCTGCCGACTTCGCGCATCCCTGGGATCAGTGCTTCGGGGTAAACGGACTCGGGTACACCGTATCGCCAGGCTATCGGATCGAGGGTGCTCAGGAAGTAGGGAACGAGCGGTAATGTCGCGCCTTTGCAGATATAGCCTGAAGCGCTAGCAAATTGACTGAAAGTCGCACCTCCAGGGTGGCCGATAACATCGGCTTCCTTGAACTTGATAATGTTGTTTTCAGCGACGTGATTGGTGGTGCCGTCGTTACCTGCCTGAGCCATCGGATTAGGTGTGCCCATAGGCGACATCTCTATCCATGGATTCATCCCAGTGTTCGAATATGCAGACACCACCGCGTCTGGCACATAGTGACGAACTTTGGTCGAGGTTTTGACTTTGCAGCCGAAAGGCGTACAGAGCAGCCAGTAGCAGATACCTACTACCTTGTACTCTAGGCACGTCGGCGACAGTGTCGACGCAATGATGGATGCCGATGTAATTGCAGCCGATGCGCTGAATGACAAACTGAAAGTGATGGCCAGCGACAATGGCTTGATCGGAAAACGTGAGCGCTTCATCGTGACTGGCTCCGCGCTCTGTCGATCAGCGTGACGGCTTTAGCGACGTCCGGCTCGCCGTATACAACGTATCGACGGTCAACAACTACGGCCGGGAGCTTATTGACACCCAGGCTCCAGGCATCAGTGACACCCTGCTGTGCTTGAGCGAGGTCGTGCTGCAGACGCTGGCCTGTAGGACTTGCCAAGTAGCGTTGGACGGCTGCTTCAGCCTGACGCGGATCAGCAGGCAGCGCTTGAGACAGTTGTTCTTCCAGACGTTGCTGTTCATCCAGAAGAATGATGCGAGTACCAGGCGGCGCCGTCACTGGATGGGCTTGATTGGTAATGACCCATGTCTCTGCCTGGGCTGTGAGAGTTACAAAAAGTAGGGCCAGTGACATGAGGCGGTGCCGCATCTGGCAGAGTTTGCTGTGGATATCGGACATGAACCCATACCTGAAGTGATTTCAAGTACAGGAAACCGGAAGATGGCGATGGACGCAGTAGGAAATAGGAATTTGGGTTGAGAAGTATTTTGGAGTGCCCGATCTCGCAGCTAGATATGGTGTTATCCAGCCCTTAGGTCTATCAAGCCTGAGATCAGCTTGACTCAATGCAATGCGTACGGCCCTATCTTCGGTGGTGGTGCGTCGATGCAACCGGCTACTCGATCTTTATTTTGACTTCCCCGTCCACTAAACACACAAGCCCCACTTCGGTGTTCACACCCAGAAACTCGTAAATCGCCCTGACCTTATCCACAAAAGCCTCGTCTGCGCTGAGTAGGATGTGAGCACGAGATCCGATGGCTGCATGGGCAGCATCGCTGATAGCGGCGACATATCTGTACTCAAGCTTGAGCTTGCTGTCGGACTTGTAGCCAATCATGTTCAGCAAATTATAAATGGCCGTAACTTTTTCGTGTACTTGCATGTCTCGGCCGTATAGGGGATTGGCGGCGATGCCGAGGAAATTTTCGATTGAGTAGCCCTGATCTCGGTAACCATCAAGGTCCTGGTAAATTTTCCATATTTTCTCAATAACGTTGGGAGGCTTTACATTGTTGAGTTCCTTCGGGCCCATTCCAACTGAGGAGCGATATTTTTGGACTCCCGATTGATCTGTTTCATCGCTGATATGTTTCGTCATCTCTGCGGCGGACATTGCTGAAACTTGTTCGTACTGGGACTGTAGAGTTAGGAGATATTGCTCGATGGGCGCACGCAGATGAGGATGGGTGTAGTCGAGCTGGGCAAGAGGGGCAGACAGACTCTTGATGAGTCCATCAAACGCGTCTATCTGCTCAGAGGCTATTTTGGTGAAAGTTGATGCGCTGCGGCCCCCGTACATCTTAAGCGTGGTTTGATGTGCTGCCGCCAACATGATGTCGTAGACCGGCTCCATCTGAAGATAATTACCATAGGCTTGGACGGCAGGAACCTCATGAAGAATCATTTCTCCGGTAGGCTCGAAGCTATCATTGAACTGATACCTGAAGTGCATAGCGTTCAGAGAGTCTAGGGCTGCCAGGAATTTCTCAGGCTGGCCGCTGCGCTTGATCTCACGTAGCGTTTCGTCCGAGTAGATGACCTGAAATCTGTCAATTAATGATGTAAAGAATGCAAGATCATTGCCTTTGACAACCATCGTCAGTACGTTTTGATCTATATAAACGGTTGTCTTGCCCGCATAGGTAGGCAGAATGGGGCTTTCTTTCATTCTCATGGTCTCAGCGAGATGCAGCAGGATATGAGTATTTAAGTTTAAGTGAACTGCAATTACCTTATGCCATCGACACCTTTTTTTGCAACTTGCGCTAGACGATCAATCGCAGAAAGTATTAATACGCTGTCTGCAGGGCCTTCAATTTTTATTGATCTTCCTGTTGTGTTGTCTTTAATTAGTATAGTAGGTGTTGCCGTGATCCCTGCTTTTATTGCGTCCTCAGCTTGTCGGCTGATGTACTGAGCAATTCCGGTGTTGTTAGTCGCGCAGTCTTCTAGGTCCTGGTTACTGATGCCATTGACATCCAATTGTCCGCTGATGCCCTGACCGTTGCTGCGGGTACGTGCGAAGGTTTGGTCGATGGCTTGCCAGAAAACATCCTCGCCGCCCATCGTTGCTGCGCATTCAACGAGCCTAGCCTCATGGATTGCAACTGGGCCGTGAAAATCCAGAGGCAGATGGTGCCACCTCAGATTTACGTCCTTCTGCTGCTGAACCCATTCCTTCAAAGCCGGCGTATACGTCTTGCAGTAGGGACACTCCAGATCCGCATACTCTGTCACAGTCCAACGAGCATCAGGCGAGCCGTATACCCAAGGGCCTGTGTGATTGGGTGTTTTCATCTCGTTTCGAATAAAGACAATGCAGGCCAACGATAGGCCTGACATTAGACTCCCTAGAATTACCTTTCTAAAACTTGGGCGTTTCATGCCAGAGCCTCAACTGGCTTCGAGGAGAGAAGTGCTTGTTTACGCAGAGCTTCAAGTAGCTCGGTCTCAGCATCATCGGGTTGAGGATGATGCTTGAGCCAGTTGGCCAATACTGTTTGAAGTTGGGACTCAACGTCACGACGATCTACCGCTCGTATCACGACCTCTTGCAGTTGCTCTATCAAAACTGGGGCACACACTTCCAGGGTCTGAAGGGCGTCCTCTCCTGGCTGTTCAAGTAGGTGAACCAGACTTTCAATCAGGTTTTGTGTCAGGGAATCTAGTGCTCTCATGCTTGGCGCTCCAAGGCCGTGGCTTGCTCGGGGAAATTGATGATTTTCGGTTCGATACCGCGATGACGGTCCAGCGCCGCTGCGACCTCAATGGCGGCATCAAGTTCGTTGCAGCCTTTGGCTTGCATGATGTCGAAGCGTTGTTTTTTCTCCTCTGGCTCTGTCATGGCCAGGGCCAGGTATAAACTGGGGGGCACCGCCCGGAACAACATTTCCATGCTTTTGGATAGCACCACGCCTTCGGTGAATTTCCCGCTTTCTTTGCGCGCTGACAGCATCATCGACTTCTGTGCTGGGGTCAGTTCACGAAAACGGGCGATCTTTTCCACTTCATCCGGCGGCATGTTCAAGCACATCCACCACTCGATCATATTCAGCAGAGCCGATGCCTCGGGTGGAACATCGTCGACGTTCTGGGTCGCCATCCAGAACCAGGCGCCGAGCTTTCGCCACATCTTGGTGATCTTGACGGAGTAGGGCGACAGCAGTGGCACCTTCAACTGAATGTGGCCTTCGTCGGTGAAGAAGATCAGCGGGCGGCCTTTGAATTGATCCCGCTCTGCGATGTTGTTGACGCTGTTTAGCAATGAGATATAGGCGATGGCCATCTGTGCGCTGTAGCCTTCTCGGGCATACGTGGCCAGGTCCACAATGGTGATGTCAGCTTCAGGCCACGGCGTACCAGGGCGGTTGAACATCTCGCCTTCAGTGCCCATGCAGAACATTGACAATGCTTCCGCCATTTCCTGGAAACGTGAGCTTCGAGCAGCTGGGGTACCCGGCTCTTGCCCCATCTCTCGCAGTGCCTCACGGATGTCTTCGGGAAGCACAATGCGTTGTTCCGCTACACATTTCTGTGCTGCATTGAGAATGCATTGGCGGATGGCGCTTCGATCTGCTCGGGTAAGGCGCGCATCTTCTTTTTCTTCCCCGCCAGTGATCATCAGCCTGGCTGTAATCTCCATTTCACCCAGGATGTCGCGTTGTTCATCCTCGGTCTGGCTGGCCAGGTGTTGATCAGAGGCTTCAAGATCATCAGCTTGCAGAACTTTCACGTTTTGATCTGGTTCGATAAGTTTCACTGCATCCGCGAAGGGCGCCAGGCTGACGCCTGAGCCGGGGGCCAGCCGAACGCGGTTAACTGTCAGATCCAGCTTCCTGGCGAAATCACCGAGCAAGCCAAAGCTATTGCCGGCTTCCACGATGAACAGGCGAGGCCGATAGATGGCAATTACCTGACTGAGGATGTTCGTCGCGGTAGCCGATTTTCCCGACCCTGTCGGACCGAAGATGAAAAGGTGCGCGTTCATCTGACGGTCCAGCTTGTTCAGTGGATCGAAGGTAATTGGTGCTCCCCCACGGTTAAACAGTGTGATACCTGGATGTCCGGTTCCGGTCGACCTTCCCCAAACAGGAGCCAGGTTCGCAATATGCTGAGCGAACATCAGTTGCGCGTACCATTCCAATGCCCTTCGCGCGTTGGGGTCGAAGTTGCCAGGCAGCCATCTTAGGTATGAGTTGAGCGGTGCAACTTCATCCCGAGGTTCCACGGGCTCCATGCCAGCGCCCAGTAATGCACTGCTGAGTTGCAAACTGCGTTCCTGTAACTGCGCGTCGTCTTTCCCTCGCAAGTAAAACGCTACGCTACCTCGGTAAAGCTTGTGCTTACGGCCAAGCAATTGGCGGGCTGTGGCGACATCCTCGCGCGTCAGGATCGACGCTTGGGTATCTCCGACGGCCTTGCGTGAGAGCTGTTCCAGATGCCCTTCGAGGATGTCCTGCGGTGTGATGACGAGGGTGATACAGAGAGTGGTGTCCTCTGGCATTTTGTCGAACAGCGCATTAAGTGCATCGCCGCCCTTGCGGGTTTCGCCTGTTAGATGTCCAGTCTTTGGAGCTTCGCGCAGACGATCGAGCATCACCACGCGGTGGGGAAGACCGTCGAAATACCACAGGCCTTTTTCGATGTCCGACAGCGGTTCGCGGTAACACAGGTTTTGCGAAAAGTCTGTACCGCTGGCTAGCGGTAAATCACCTTCCTCCGAGGAAGGGGCCTGTTTGCATACCAGTTCATAGAAGCGTCGAATATCAGCATCGGCTGGGCCAAGATGATCTGGGCGTGGGTTGAACCAATGAATTAACCAGTGGCGGATAGCGTGGCCATCCATACGATGGGTTTTTATGCCGGCGTTCGCCAAGCCCCCCACCAAGCGATCGCAGATGATTTTCAGGTAAGGGCCAGGGGCTTGACCGCGAACGTCCGCCTGCGCGCCCTGGGTGCGTCGGTACACCACTAGACGGACTCGCCGTTGCTGGCCCCTCCAAGGCAATTGGCTGACCTTGGTATCTTCAAACAGCCCCCCAGGCTTGGAAATAGCTTCCAGGTGCTGCTTCATCAACTGCAAATAAAGCTCGGTGAAGGCACTCTCCTGCGCGCGAGGCTGAATGTAATCGTGCAACTGCTGCAGGTAGTCATCCCAACTGGTTTCATCCTGGGCGTACAACTGAACGACCCATGGGGAGGTTTCAAGTTCGTCAAACGAATCCTGCAGCGCGTTTTCCAGAGCATCCCGGGCTTTGCGCAACCATTCGGGATCTCGACCTTCAGTGCCAATTGGAATCAGCTCGAAAAAAGCAGCGCGAGAGACGCCGTCTTCCAGCAGCATCGCTTTTTCCCCCGGTAGGTAGTCTACCCAGGGCAGAAGGTCCACGAACGACGGGTTGACGTCATACAAGCGGTCGACGTCAGCAGTTGTAGCTGGCTTTTTCTGGGGATTACGCCAATCGCTCGGTGATGGAATGCCCATGGCTGCGAGGCGCTCGTGATAACGCTCAGTCGCAGCCTCAAAAGTCACGGTTGCTGATGGCTGCGCATCGGTCCCACTGGCTGAGAGGTCAGGTTCGACGCGGTCAGATGTCCGCCGTGCTTTGAGTCGTTCAAAAAGGCCCATCAATATGCCTCCGTGCGTTCACCGGGCATGGCGTACTGAACGCGCTGATACAGCGGAAATACCGTGGTGTAGCCTGGGATTGGAGCTGGATCAGAGCCCGCCAGGTGAGGAAACACGTACATCACCAGGTCCGGATTGGGCAGGCGCTTAAACTGGCTGTAGATCTCGTTTTGAGCAGTGCGCGTAAATTTTGCATTTTCGTCCAGTTCCGCCTGATTTGTTTGCAACGGTCTACGCAGGTCTTGGCGGGCATCGAGCAATTGGCGGCTACTCGCGCTGCTTGAACCACTGGATCCCTGATTCCACACGTCCATCATATTGCTGTCGCCGTGGGGGAGCAGTTCGTCCTTGCTGGTGGCGCAGCCAGATCCGAGCAGTGCGATCACCAGGTAGGTGCCAATTTTCAAGGCGTGGTTAGTCAAGCGCAGTCGAGGCATGACGGGCTCCTGAGCGATAGTCGACCTTTCGGCCATTGAGTTCGTAGTCGATGGTCAGCTGTTGGTCCAGGTGTACGGCGATCTTGGCGCCTGGCTGCACGTACACCGCAGCGAAGGCTTGCCCGTAGAGTTTGTTTACCCAACTGGAGACATCATTGACGCCCTGGCCAATGATTTTGCCCATGGCCTCACTGCCTGAACCGCCGACAGAACCGATGGTTCCGGACTGCGGGTTTATAAACGAGCTGCTGTTGCCATCTGATTTAATCAGGGAGGCCGCACCGGCGCCGGCCGCAGTGATGAGTACCTGGGATCCGATGTATTGCGAGGCGTTGCTTTTACGATCACCACTGATGCAGGGAATGCCATAGGCATCGCTTATCCACCCCAGTCCACCCTGGATAGTTGTCTGGTTGCCATTGTTCTGGTTGTTACTGTTTTGATCGCCGTTCGCTTCTTCCTGCGGCTGTGGCAACGTGCGAACAGTGCCATCATTGAAAACAAAGGTCAGACTTTTGATCTGTCCTCGTACGCAGGATAGGGTCCAATCACCTGATGCTGTTCCACTGGCCACCGCGCCGGCGACGTCGGGCAGGTCGATCCCGTTAGCCGTGAGATTGTCTGGTCCGATTAGGACCTTGAACGGGTAGGGGTCATTGACCGTGCCGTCTATAGGAACCCGGCCGATCAGCGCGGACATGGCCACTGAGCCCATCAATGTCGAGTTCTGCGGCAGTGTGTAGACTTTGCGCACTTGTTTGCGCGCCTCCTGCGGCGAAATTTCGTTGGTGACGGTTTGGGCACCCGTGCGAAGCGCATTTTGACCCCGGTCCATGGACTCGCCAAAGGAAGTCGGGAAGTTGAACCCACTGGCTGTTTGATTTGAGCCGGCAGCGATAGGTTTGCCGTTGATGTCAACGGGAGTCGCATCCTGCGGCTCTATCCATACAACGTCCGGCCCGGGGGCGTCTTTGAACGTTTGACCATCCCCTGTCTGAACGCCGAAGCCGATTGGCAAATCAGATCCAGACTGATTGCCACTGCCTGATTTGCTGCTCAGGGTGTTGTATTGCTGCTGCAGCGTGTCCAGGATTGTTTGGCTCTGTTGTTGAGACTCTTGCTTCAACGTTTGCTGAACGCTTTGCAGTTTGCTGTCGACGTTGAGGTCGATGGACTGCAGGCGCTTTTGCAGCTCTATGTTCTGTTGTTTGAGCTCATCATTGGTCTTCAGTGCATTGGAGACCTGGTCCTTGAGCTGTCGGCTTTCCGCAACAATAGTGCGCAATGTGTCGCTGGGTGTATCTCCGTCAACCCCAAGCTTTTTAGCCTCTTCCGTGCTAAGTACAACCGTGTCCGGTGCATGAACCTGTTGATCGGGACTTCCGCGATTGAATGATTTGACCACTACGTATATCGCCAGGATCGCGAACGGTATGATCAGGTATTTAACAAGTGGATTACTCTTCACGACGACCTCCCTTCGGATCGATCTGGCTGACGGCCGCCGGTAACAACGATTCGGCTAAACCATGGCCAAGGGTCACCAGATAGACCGTTGTGGTATCGCTGGCATCACCCTTGGCGCCCAGGTACGGATGCTGGAAGGTAGCGCTTACAAAATCGCCCATCAGATCCCGAGGGTCCAAGCTAAGGTGCTGAGCGCTCGTGTTGCGCAGCTTCACCGCCGTCACCCAGTAATCGTCCAGTCGCCACGATCCCAGAGCAGACGCTTCGACCGTTAACGTCGGCAGGAGCGTGGTGAGGTCTACACCTCGCTTGAAATTCACCTGGGCAATGCCTTCCACCGGTTCCACAGTGCGCAGAGGGGCGTACAACATCTGGGCGGCATATCGTGTGAGGACCACTGGCAATGGCGTTTCTCGGCGCGGCGCCGGTGTGGCTTCCTCTACTTCCTGTGTGGTGGCTTGTACCGTGGGAGCCAAAGCATGGCTGCTCGTAGGTTTGGAGTTGACTTGCCCGTATCGTGTTGAAGGGCTCTCGCCAGCAACAATTTTTGCCGGCTCGAATGCATCCTGATTTGGTTGCCCGGTGGTTGCGATGATATCCACGAGCATAATCTCGCCGGAGCTCATGTTCTGCAGCTGCAAGCGGCTTGGTTCAATGGGCTCTTTAGCCAACAAATAGAGGGCGCCGCCGGTGCTCTGTACGCGCAGCTTGTCGACCAGGTTACGAGGCACACCCACTCGAACATTCTGGTCGACAAAGACAATGCGTTCCTGGCCGACGATCAAGGGAAGTGCCAACGGAATTCGGTCCCAACGAAGGATTTCAACCGCGTTGGCCATCCCGAAGAGGTTGAGTGTGAGCAATCCGATAATCAGCAAGTAGCGCCGCATCATTTGCCTCCTGTCTTATTTTGCTCGACAGAGACTTCAATGCGTTGAGGGTTACCGCTGTAGCAGTCCCAAGCCAGGCCGAAGGGGTTCTTTTCGGGATCGATATCCGAGCGAATGATGTGCAGAGGGTAGCGGGCCAGTGCTCTTTTCACTCGCTCGCCACCGTAATGCTCATCGGCAGTGATATCCAGGTTGACGGTCCAGTCGTTGATGCTGTTCTGCTCGATATGTTGCTCTGACTTATCGTCGATACCTCTTCCCGGAATCTCAAAAACACCACGTTCACGTTTACGCAGCTCGCCGCTGTTGCGACGTAGCTCGAAATCCTTCTGCAGATAAGCTTTGCAGCTAGGCGTCAGGTAACTACCCAGACGGGTGATGTTGTCCTGGTAGTCGACTTCACCGTCCACAGGCCAGCGGTTCATCTGCTGGAATATGTACAGTCCGAATGCATACACAGACTCTGGAGGAATATCCCACCACTGACGTGTACTACCCGAACGAAGGTCTGGCGGCACATGGATGGTCAAGTCGCGCGGTGCGCTCTGCCAGCCATAGGCCATGTAGATCCCTAGGATGATTAGCAGACCTATCACCAGGCGCAGGCTGTTGATATGTGCTAGTTGTGCATCAACTTTTTTACGATAAGTCATTGAACCCCCGTTCTTCGGCAGGTCCATGCACCAGTACGTGTGATTAGGTGGACTTTGTTCCAGGTCGGAAAATATCGTGCGATGCTCAACTGCATCTGGCGGTACAGCCATGTGTCAGGTCGACCGCGCTTCCAGCGGCGCAAGAAACGGCTGGCAAGCGTGAGCCCGAGAACCGCACAAAGCATGGCTGCGGCGATGATCAGCGCCCATATCTGGGTAAGTATCGCCACCGCAATGCCGAGGATCAGCCCGGCTGCGATACTGATCCCCAGTGTTGCCCACATCTCATCAGCGGTTAGACCGCCCATGATGACAGGCTGATTGTTCAGCCGCACTGGAAGGAATATCAGGGTTCCATCGTCAGAGAGTTCTGTCATGGCCTAAGGCTCGTTAAAGAATATTGGTAGCCTTGGTGACCAGGAAAATGGCGACACCCAGGATGGCGACACCCACAGCGGCTGTTGCACCGAGGTCCATCCATTTCTTTTTGCCGTGCTGGATTTCGTGGTAGGTGCCAAAGGCGTGCCAGGCGACCCCAATGAAAATGACGGCACAGACAATGAGACCGAGCAGAGAAAATCCGTCGAAGGCGTAGTTCTGCATCGTCTGCATCAAGTTGGAGCCTTCACCGCGAGTGGGGGGTTGAGACTGGGGCAGTGCCGCCATGGCCAACTGTGGAAGCGTAAGAATGCCGATCAGCAAGCGGCGTGGCCGTAGGCGCGAGGTCATGATGAATCTCCGATAAAGTCAACTGAGAACAAACGTGGTCAAAATCATGCAAAGCAGCAAGATGCGAACAACCGAGGTGGAAGCGATCGTGCGGTCAAGGTTTCCGGTGGCCCATCCTCGGTAGCAGCTCCAGAGAGCCCACGCCCCCCACAAAAAGATGATGGCCACCGCAAAGCCCACGAAGAACAGGTTGCTTGACGAAGCAGGGAACCCTGCAGCCGCCTGGAAGGCAGACGCTTGAGCGCCGCTCATGCTCATGGCTTGCGTCCTTGCTTTGTGTATTGGCCCGACAACTCCACGGTGTCCCGAGGCTGGGCTCGGCTTGGAGTGAGGTAATCCTCCAGTCCGTGTCGGATACGAGCGATATCGCCAGCCAGACGCTGGTAGTCGAAGAAGAAGCGCTTGCCCGGTTCGTCGGACACTTGAGCGCTCCGGCGTGCAGTGTCCTCAAGGGCATTCAACTGACGGATCATCACATCCAGATTGGCCTGTTCGGATGCGGAGGCAGCTGCTGCACTGGAGACATGCAGGCAGCATCCAAAAAGTCCGATGAGGGCTGGCAAAGCAAATCGGTGAGTGAGTGCAGTGCTGCGCGGGAACTGGATCACGGCTGGGCTCTGGTAATTCCTGGTGCCATCAGCTTGCCGTTTTCATCAAGGCGCGCGCCGCAAGAAAACCATATTCAGGTCTTGATTGATTTCTTCAGGCAGCCATCTTCCAGCTATACGCTTTGGATCTGGCGCTTAAAGAACAGGAGGTAACCAGTAGGCAATGCAATGCCATAGGCCCAGCTTTGAGCGTTGTGATTGCCGATCTTTATCTCACCTCTGAACACCGGCTGGACGTTGATCAGTTCCCAGCCTTCGCTGCCTAATAGAGCGAGGCGTTGCTGACGCTCCGGATCATTTAGAAAGCTCTGAATGTCGGGTTCAGCCGTGGGCTCTACCGACTTGAACATCAAGAGTTTTTTGGTCAGAACGATGTACTGAAGCGGGGAGAACTCGGTGTGATACTCAAACGCCTGACGAATCATGGCGACCTCCTCAAGATATTGCGATTCCAGCCGCGGGGCTCAGTTAGTTCTTTAGCTCGAACTCTTTAAAGATGACCGCGCATCCACATACTGCTGCATGATGGACAACACCATTGAGTTCAGCGCCAAGATCTTCATTGCTCGCGTAACCGCCACGTAGAGCAAATTCAACTCGTCATCTCGACGTCCCTGATCAATATCGGGCGAGAGCGGGTCAGCGCTGAAATCGTCATACAGGCTGACGAAGTCCCATTCCAGCCCCTTGGCCTTATGCCCTGTGGTTAGTGTGATTGTGGCATCCAATTCGTTATCGACTGATCGAGCGCGCAGTGTATGGATCCGCTGAGGCAGATCTGGGTAGGCCGCAATAATTTTGATCGAGCGCAGCATCTCGTTGTCCTGGCTTACCTCGGCAATTTCCACGAACTGTGAAAAGTCCCGATAGTCCCGCAAAAGCTTACGGTTCTGCACCTCCTGATTGCGGTTACGGCTGAACAGGTACAAATCTTCCAGGTCGCGAAGCGAGTAGCTGTCGATACCGCCAACCCAGAAGATTTTAGGGTTGCTCGCTACCAAAAATAGAGCGTTCTCAATAACGCCTGTCACGGTGCGATGGATAAAAGTCCGGTGCGGTAGATCTTCTGGCAACGCCCGTTTAACAAGAGTGTTGGAACCCAACCCCTGCAGTTTTCGGGTCTCCCCCTTGTAGAAGAGAATAATGTTGGCCACATGTGCGACCGCTGGACCGAAGCGAAAGCTCTGGGTTAGGTAATGACATTCAGCACCGACCATCCATTCGCTGTTGAGCGCATCCTCTGCACCGCGGAAGCGATAGATTTGCTGATGTGGATCGCCGACCGTCACTTTTCGGATCTTTTGAATTTTTACTAGGTCGGCAATAACCGGGTTAACGTCCTGTCCCTCATCTAGAAGGATGGCGTTAAATCGTTCGCTAAGGTTGGGCTTGCTTAGCTGATACAGCTTCAGGTAACCGTCGTGTGTAATCGAAATGCCAGTGTCTTGTAGATCTATCATCCGATTCCAGATGGATTTGGCTACGCCCAGGGCATTGTTGAGAAATCGTTCCTGTGCGCTCGTGAGCATTCGTTGACCTTGGAACCTGGGGAAATGCCAATGGGCTAGCTCGTCATCGGCGCTGGCCATGAAGTTGTTCAGCGTAGTGAGGACGTCCCGAACCAGCTCCCAGTCTTGGGTGTTGATGGCCCTGGCGATGTCAGTCAGGCGTAAGTTTTTGGTCTGCTTGGCTGCGTACTGGCTCCCATAAACCGCATAAGCAAGGCCATGTGCTGTTTTGCAAACCACATTGCGAGGGAAGCGTCCCCTAGCTGCGAGCTCGACGGATTTGTTGTAGCAGAGGTACAGCATTTTCACCGAGGCATGATGAGTGGCGTAGCCGACCAGCGTAGTAGTTTTGCCGGTACCGGCGAATGCCTGGACCAGTAGCTTGTCAGCCGTTGAATGGATGATTGGCTGCTGTTCTTGAGTCCACTGCATGGACAGCTCCTAGAGGTATTTTTTGAAGCTTGAGACAGTGATGTTGACGGACACGCCCAACAGCACAGCGCAAGGCAGCAGGATCAAAAGTGGACTGATACTGACGGGGATGGCCAGGTAGATCGTCCAAGGCACGATAGTCAGCGGAATGATCGTCCCTCGAGCTTTGTGATACAGGTAACTTGACTCGCGACCGGAGCCGAATTTTCGTAGGTCGCGTCGCACCAGGCCATCGACGAGTCCTGTGAATGCTGCCAGTACGAACAATGGAATCGTCAACGTCAGAATGACCATTCGGACGCAGAACGTCAGCACGGTGTACATCGCAGCTAAGCCGTAGTCCTGGAAGTGGATCATCACCCGACCGAGCTCATAGCGCAGATTGAAAGTGCCAGCTTGCTGCTGCGATGTGGAGCGCGTGTACTGTGTCAGCTCGTTTATGTTCTCCTGCAGACCGCTTTTCACCATCAGCCAGTCGTAAACTGTCTGTGCCAGCCATGTCGCCGTACGCCCGGGTTCTTTGATGACAACGCTATGCAGCAGATCCTGTGACAGCCAACTCAACTCGTGCTCGAACATGTGCTGAGCGTGTTTCCAGCCGGCATCTGGCCAAAACACGTACATGCACAGCCATTCAACGATAATGGCGCCTAGCAGGGAGCCAAACATCACCCCTAAAAAATGAAAAGGGGCCGAGAACAGCATGCCCAGAAAGGTTTTTGGGCCTTCTTGCTGCTGTTGGGCTTTTTCCGCGATATCGGCCATAGCCATGCTCCTCCAGGCTTATGCGACTTTCTCGTCTGCGGCCAATTTGCGGAAATCGTCTAATAGGTCATCTGGTAGCGATTCGCCCAATGATTGATACCCCGGCGCCTGCCACCAGCCATTATTTTCTCCTGCACCTTTCCGCATTTCCTCGGCCAGGGCCTGCAGGTCTTTGGGCATGACTTCATCAGGATCGTTTGCCGGCAGGGGCATACGAATCTTCCAAAGGTTGCCGCCTTCAATCAGGGCGAAGCATTGTCCCTTGGGCAGTGCAACCACGTGCGCCGGTTCGATCATCGGCACACTGACGCTTTGGATCTGGTCGTGGGTGTTGGAGGTGAAGGCGGCTTTGCCATTGATGGCATCGTTAGCACTGCTTGCCGGCGTGCTGGTGAACACCTGAACCTTAGGCAACTGGTTGGTCAACAGCTCTGCAGTTGCGGTTTCACGGACACGCAACATGAACAGATTGTTGAAGTTACCGATGACTTGGCCAGCTTTCGCGCGGTTACCAATCTTGGCCTCGATATCGCTCAAGGTCTGGGTGTAGGCCGTAACCTGCATGCCGGCGCCGCCGCCTTTGTTGATCATCGGAATGAATTCATCGCCCATTAATTCGTTGAATTCGTCCGCGTGTACGTTGATCGCTACCTTGCCAGCTTTGGCCCCGGGCAAGCCGTCATCAATGCCGAATTTGTAAATGTGGCCCGCAACCGACACTAGGTCGCTGAACATCGAGTTGCCAACGGCCGCAGCCACCTCTGTATCGGATAAAGCGTCCAGGCCCACGTAGACTACCGCCCGTTTGCGGATTATCTGCATCCAGTCAAAAATTGGGCGTGGATCCTCAAGATCCATGTAGTCGGGAGATAGCAGCTCCGCAATTCGTCCCGTGGTCAGTTTTTCAAGCAGTGGCAGCAGGCTGGCCACGATCTTGTCGAAATAGGTTTTGTCATAACGTACCGCTGATCGCAGGCCCTCCATTACGGGATCTGAGATACGTTGTTGAATGAGGTACATGTCCAGGGCCACCACGCGCAGCGGTCGATCCTTCATGGCGAAGCTGAGGTTCTTACGATCGATCTTGCCTTCAAGCTCCACGATCGCTTGCCAGGCCTTGGGATCATTTTCAGCAAAGTACTTCTGTGCATACTCGATGAACAGCGCATCAATGTTGGTCACATGCTTGAGGATCTGCTCGTAGTCCGGCCGACGTCCCAGGGCAACTAGGGCGCGCGCGATGATGTTGACGAAACGCCAGGCGAATTCGCGGAAGGCTGCTGAATTGCCTTCCCCCGATAGTTGGCCAGCAATTCGGGTTGCTACCTCCGAAATCCGACCAAATCGGCCCACGGCGTTATAGCGTGCGGAGTGATCCGGCCAGCCCAGATGGAATACGTAGAACTCATCCAGTCGGCCTGCGCGCTTGCATTCGATATACATGCGCTTTAGGAGGTCTGCATCGCCTTTAGGATCGAAGACAATTACCACTTCGCGGTCCAGGTTCATTTCTTCATTGCGCTGGCTTCGATGGACTGGTTGTACGCGGCGACCCATCTGAACGCGGCGCCGGGGTCTCCGTCGGGTCCGTCTGATGTCCTGGGTGATGAACAGCTCTGCCAGGCGGGTCTTGCCTACCCGCGTAGTCCCGAGTACCAGGGAGTGCCCAACCCGCTCACCCAAAGGCAAGCTGACGTCAGCTTCGTTCGGTTCTATGCCATGTAGTCGCGGTAGACCACCTACTGGTGGGAGTGGGCGCGCTGGGTTGAGAGCTACGTTCCAGGAGGTGACCTTGGTCAGCAGTTTGAGCGGGAAAGGCGCAAACTCCAGACGCTCTTCAATTCGCCGCGCTAAAGCGTAGGTCGAGGTTGGCTCGACATATTCGGCGTACTTGGGAAGGTAAGTGTCCATCAACCTCTGGGTATGTTTCTGTGTCCAGCGAAACCCCTTACCGATGAACAGCCGCTCATTGCTGACCGGAATGTCTGTGCTCGTCATGGTGTAGTGGGGCAGGCGCCGAATATTGCGCCGGTAACGTAACACCACCATTGCTTGCTTGAAGCGAATAACGCCGAGGCCAAAAAAGCCTGTGGCAGCAACTGCTCCAAATAAGGGGGTCAGAGCAACCGCCCAAGGCGCGAAAACACAAAGTAGCGCAGCGGCAGCGCAAACCCAGACGGTGTAAAGCTCGACGGCGGGGCGAAGCAATGACTCGATAGTAAAAGGACTAGCCATTGTTGACTTCCTTGGAGTGTCTTAGCTCAGGCGCTGATATTTGATCGGCTAGCAGCAAGCGCATTGCTATGGCGTCACCCTGTTCTGTCGACGTCACACTGCCGCCATAAAGCCTGGCAACATAGGTCATTTGTTCCAACATCAATTGGCAAGCTCGAGGATCTTTTGGCTGCCTGATCACCAAGGTGATCGTCAGAGGTGATGGCATCCCTGTGTCCTACTGCTCAATGGCGGTCGCAGTAATGAGTAGTGGGTAGTGCTTGATGCCAAGGCGCTGCGCAAGGTCATTTGAGGGGGCCGGTACCACCTGCAGGTCGCCTGCCCAGCGTCGAACCTCGGCAAATCGTTCGGCACTGGCCACGTTTACTACCAGGCCTACTGCCTGCAAATGCCGCAGTTGCTCATGACGCTGCGTCAGCCATGCCTTGGACATTTCATCGTCGCCAACCAGGAATAGAGGTTGTAGGCCAGGCGCATTGATCACCCGGCCTTGCGCTTGGCCGGGAGTCAGTTGGTCTGAGTGCACGGGAAATGATCCTTGCCCCCGCACTCCCATGTTTTCCAATGGAGCGGATTGCTCGGTGGGCTCCGGCGCTAAATCTTGATAGTACGGCAGGGCTGAAACCCCACCTCGGTCCTCAACCACAATTAGCGAGCTGGCATTCACCATAATTGGCGTTGCCAAGGACAGCAAAAGCACGAAACTGAAAAGTCTATTCATGGATTGTTCGCCATCAGGTTAATGCCGGTGACACGGCTGAGATGTTTGACAAATGCGCGACGATAACGGGCCGCGGGCTCGCCTCCGGCCGGGCGGTGGTAACGGCCAGCGGCTGTGATCCAATCTCCGCCCTTGGCCTTCTGTTCCGCTAGAATCTGCGCGGTTACCGTAAGGTTTTTGTACGGATCGAGTCCTTCACAGGGGTAGCGATAGCGGTGGCCGTTGGCACCTATGTTGGTTTGCCCAAGACCGACGTCGACGCGGCTAGGACCTGCCGTCTGAAGGGCGATCATCAACGCCCTACACGCATCGTTGCGTGTCGCAAAGCGGTAACCAGCACCCGCAACGTTTAACGTCCAAGGCCAAGGCACCACTTGGCCGCGAAGTGGGGTTCCGCTCTCCTGCAGGGCTACGGCGTAGAGCACTTCGGACGGAACACCCGCAGGTAGCGCGATCAATTGATATGCCGGTGGAGGTATTTCGGCACCCATGGCTAATGATGTGCCGAACAAAATGGCAGCGGCCAGCGTTCCATGGACTATTGTCGTTGCCATTGTCCATTCACCTCGCGCACCACAGCGGGCAGCTCGCCACCGAGCCCAAGGCCAAGCCAACGTCCTTCGTCGTGATTTAGCGTTATTTGCCGGCTGCGTACGTTGTCCGGTTCCACACCCGCCAGAATGGCCCACCGGCGGATCTTCTCGTCATCACCCTGGCTGCCGACGAAATAAAGATCAAAGGCCTGCTTTTTGGCTTGCAAGTCCTTAAGGCGTGTGATGCACGCTGTGCAGTTATCTTGAACAAAGATCGCAAGCCGACCATTGCTTTTTAGTGCTGTCTGCGCAGTGGAGCCTATGGAGGAAGGGTTAGATGAGATCTGGATGACTTTTTCATTGGGGTATAGACGGGCAAACGCCTGGTCATAGGCCAGTTGGTAAGCCAACTCCTTGTCAACTCGCTGCCTCTCAGCCCGCACCTGCAGTTCCGCGTAATGTTTACGCTCTTCATTCGATTTGGCCTCGATGCCAAGCGCTGTCAACGGATCTAGGCCGGGCGAGTACACTCCACGGGGACCCTCCATCAAGGTTTGGTATCGACTCCACTCTTGAGTGGTTAGGCCCCACTCTCGGGCAATCTCCCCTTTGTTAGTGCTTTGGACTGAATTCTGGATGTCACTGTTTTGCATGCTTGTGACGGAAGTCGCTGGTGGGGGGGCCGCAAAACAGCTGCAGGTAAATAGAAGCGTCACTAAGCCTGCAATGCTTTGGAGGTTGAGAATTGGCGGGGCTGATTTGGGGGAATTGTGGATGGCAGACATAGGACGGTCCTATTGCGCGACAGTTACGATTTGTGGGGTTCCCGCGACGTCGAAGCGTGCGGATTTACCGTCTAGGGCGTTGAGGCGCCAGGCAGTGCCTGCCACAGCGTCACCCGGCCGGATCAGATAGATTTGGCTTAGGTGGGTACTGCCAGTAGGAGCCACCGAAAGAAAACGTTCACCGCCTCGATACTCGATCCCTATCACAGTGAATGGTGGGGGCTGAGGTGCGGTGACACTGGTGACGGGTTTTTTGATAAGTGGTGATTTGCGAGGTACTGGTTTCGTTTTGGGGAGCGCCACGGGCGGTTGTTTGACCTGGGATTTACTCAGCTCTTGAAGGCGGTTGTCGATGGTCTCCAGACTTGCCTTCAGCACTACCAATTCGCCTGAAGATGCGGAGTTGCGAGACAACTCCTGTGTCGCTTCTGTTGCTTGCTTTGCGTAGGCCTGAGCGGCGTCGATCCTATTGGACAGCGCCTGCTGGCCGGAGCGGAAGTCTTCGTTGGACACTAGGTGCTTGCCATCAACGGCGTCCAGGCGCTCATCTACTTTGCCCAGCCGAGTCAGCAGTGCATCCAGCGACTCTTTGTCGGCAGTCGCGGCTAAGCTATTGCTGAGCTGGGAAAGTTGATGATGCTCATAGCCCAATATGCCCGCCAGAATGACTAGGCAGACACTGAGAATTGCAGTGGTTCGAGTAGGGCGTGGTAGGTTCATGGGCATCCTCGCGCGAAAACGAGGCAACCCTCTCAAACGGGCTCATTTGGCGCAGCAGAAAATAGGTTTCCCAGTGAATATCTTTTTTTCAAAGCTTGCTCTCCAGACTCCAAAACGCTACTAAAAAATGTCGCGATAAAATACGTTGTCACCCCAATCAGCCCTGGAAGGCTCACCATGACGTTTTACATCTCTCCGTCTTACGATTCGTACTATTCCTGCCCAAATGGTCATAACAACAACAGTGGCGCGACCCATCTTGATAACCAGACGTGGACATGCACTGAATGTGGCCAATTGATCAATATCACCATGACCGACTATTCCGGCGTCATGCATATCGTCCAGCGTCATCCTGCAAACACCATCCGCATTGGAAACTACATCGTGTGGGATAGAGGCAATAAGCTTCTGAACATTGGTGAGGTCTACGGCTCCAATGCCCCCACTGGTAAAAAGCAGGCCACGCACTGGAATTTGGTTGTAGAAGGTTACGGCCTTGGAACGGTTCCGGCTAACCAGTACATCAACCGGATCTGAAACCCGCCCCCCGCGAGGATAGGCCTATGCTCCTATTTGACCCGCTACGCAACTTCTTCCAGCGCCGTCAGATCGTACGCCTCGATGCGTTAGCCGGCGGCGTACAGCTGTTGAACCTGCGCAGCGAATCCCCCTGGGGCAGCTTCGTGTTTCCCGGTACCGACTACCAGGACAACATCGAGGTCGCTAGCAGCCCGGTTGGCTACGTCGATTACGGCATCAGTCCGCTGGGCGATTGCGTGTACATCAACATGATCGAAATCGAACGGGCGCAGCGGAGGCAGGGCATCGGCCTGGCAGTGCTGTGGCAGCTGTGGCGCACACACCAGGTGCCGATTGTGCCGCTGGATCAGTGCACCTCATCCGATGGTTTCTGGTACCGGGCTCGCCGGATATTCGCAGCGGCGGGCGCCGTGCTCGGTGAGGAGCTGCGCGGCGACGAGCGACAAGACCTGGAAAAGCAACGCTGGCAGCACCTGGTGCCGGAATCTGTAAACGACCGCTCCCACCGTAAATACTGGGAATGGGTCGCCAGTGAGCACGCGGCAGGTCGACCTGCAGGGCCGGGCATCAGATGAAAGAACTCACTCCCCCCAGTCCACCGCCGTGCTGTTGCCGATCGGCGAACGCCCTCTAAGCGCCGTTGAATTCCAGCAGTTGGCCAGCGTGCCGGCGGCGGTGGAATGGTGCGCCAATATCGACAACCCACGCACCCGACGGGCTTATCAACACGACCTGGATGACTTCTGCGGGGTTGTCGGGCTCACCGGCGCCGATGAGTTCCGCAGTCACCCCCGCGCGCGTGCTGGCCTGGCGCGCTCAACTGGAAACCTGAGGCCTGGCCGGGGCCACGATCCGGCGCAAACTGGCGGCGTTGGCCAGACTGTTTGATCATCAAAGGCCGCCTGGAGCATCTGCGAGTCTTGGAGCAGCAATTCCAAGAAGACGTTAATGCCCCATTCGCTCGCGCAGGTAGGCGATTATGGTCTGTTCGTCGGTCGAGCGTTTCGGTTTGGGCAGGTGTTTCGGCCATCGACCATATTCCGCGCCGAAAAATCTTTTCTTTTGGCCTTCGTCCCAACGCAAAATCTCCCGGGAGGCTGATTCCCACCATTCATGACGGCACACTTCGAAGTACGGGTGGTCAGGTGCGGCGCTTCCGTAAAGTAGATCGCGGCAGACTTTTTTCATGCCTTTGCGTGTATTACGCAGTTTCCACTTTATCCGCAGGCGCTGCCAGGGTGACGGCACAGGTTTGCAGCGCGGCACTTCAGTGCAGAGGGCGGGCAGTTCAGGGTGAAACTGTTCACCATGTCGACTGAAAAAGTGCTTTTGCATAGCATGGAAGAAACGCTTTTCAGCGAAGTAGTGGTAGACGTAGTTTTTCGCTTCCTGAATTGGCTTGTTGCGCATCGCGAATGATAGGGCGATTTGCTCGATAGTATGGATATCGAATGATCCTTGAGTCCACTCGTCGATCAGTCGAATCGACTCTTCGAGCAGCGGCGTATCACTGTCATTGAGACCACACAGACCACTGTTGTACAGCTTGAAACTATTGCTGTCCGAGATGCCGTAAGCTTCTAGCCGCTGACCGAGCTTTACATAGTCTGGACGTTCGCAGACATAGCTCCAGTCGTATTCAAAGCGGTCCATCACATACCGTCCTTGATCAATCCGTCCGAATATACGGTGGGGGGAGTCCAGGAACAGCGTGTCGGTATCTACGAATAGGGTTTTTTCTGCCAGTTTCAGTCCTTCCGCGATCGCGCAGGCCTTACGTCGGTGGTGGTAGCCGTTTTCACCTTGCCATTGGATCATGGTCTGATTGCTCAGGGCGATTGTGTCAACCGGCCAACCGGCGTAATCCTGCGGGCGATCAGTCATAACTCTGATGCACAGCGACTCGCCCCGTTTGAGCTGGGCCAAGGCGGTCAGCATGCTGAATTTAGCTTCGCGCCGGTAGACAGCCTGGTCGCCGTAAATGAGATAGAGCAACTGGTGCGATGTTTTTTCTAGAGGGGGCAGCGCATCGCGCATAGTTAACTCCAAGCAGGAGGATGTCATTTATCTAATTGACCTGTGGTTATTGCTTCTTTTCCTACTTACACAGCCGCATCGCAATAGCATCGAATTCGCGGTCAAAGCTAGCTTTCTCTGCCGCGCTCAAGAAACCCTGCTGCTCGACGAATTGATTGGTTTGGTCCCGGATCGCTTCAACACGGTTGAGCATACGTTCAGCTTCAACCTGGGTTAGCTTGCGCGCTTTTCGCGTTGTGCTGATATCAGCACTCAGAACGTTTGCTCTCACTGATATGTGGGCTTGTCTGGTGTCACTGATCTTACCGCCTGTTTCACCAACCACTGCACGCTGGCTTTCTACATCACAACTCTGCAGCTCAAAGCTTTTCTGAGCCGCTACGGTGTTCAGGCTCACAGCCATCAACGAAGCTAATATTTTGTATTTCATCGGCTTTTCCCTAAACACTTCACGAGCCTGGTTAACGCCAGAGCTGGTTCCTCAGAGACGCTATCCATCGATGTGTTCCGGTGGGGCTTCGCCTTGCTCAAGGCGTCTAAATACGGATAACTCCCGCAGTATCATTACCAAACCCGCACCGGGCGTTTTTTTTGCCAAAAAAAACCGCCCGGGCCGAAGCCAGAGCGGTTTTCCCTCAGTCCAAACCCTTAAAGCAGTTCGTTCCAATGGTCCCGCAGAAGTTCATAGAGGCGATAAGCTCCCAATCCGTTCCGAACGAGACCCCAAGCACGCTTAATAAACTTAAACATACTTTTGGCCCTCCGTAGGTTGGGCCAAACCTCCAACAGCTTATCCGGCTTACCGCTGTCTTCGGGAGTACACGCGAATGTATCCACTAAGGCGGCCGAGTGTGAACCCCTCAGCAACACCGGTACGGCTCTCAACCCGTCTTGAAGGGCATAGGAAACCGTTTCTGCACCGGCCACACATAGCGAATACCTCACCTGTAGAGATCTCGTCTGAGGGCATAGTAGCGTACTTTTGCGTGCGCGAAATGCCCAAAAGCCAGCATTTATCTGGCAATCTGGTGCACCGCGAATAACGGCCCTGAGCAATTTTATAAAACGTTAAATTACCTGGGCTGTGGCTCCCCGTGCGCACAGCCGGGAAAAGCCTTGGCGGTGCGCCAGGCGACGGATAACACGATATCGTATTACTTTATGCAGTATTTCCGTTTGCACACCCCGTCAAGCCTGAGTATTATGAATCCCACGCGAATGTATCCACTGAGGTAAAGCAAGCACTGGCCTCACCAGCGCCTGCAACGAAAAGCCGCCTACTCAGGGCGGTTTTTTTTCGTCTGTACCTTTCCCGTTATGCGTAACACTGCCGAGGTAGCCCGATGTCGATCACCCTGGACCTCTCTCCTTTTGAGCTGCAAACCCTGCAGGATTTTCGCCAGATGCTCGCCGAGTACCAGCGCACCGCCTCGAGCATGCCAGAGCTGGAATTAGCCCGTCGTTACAGCGCGCTCAGCACGGCCGCTCAGATCCTCGCCGAAGCCCTGGACAAAGCCGCGCGCGCCCAGGGCGTGTAGTCAAAGCTCCACGCTAAAGCGGATAATCCCCACCTTGTCGGCAACCTTCACCACGGCCTTAGCCCGGGGCAGGTCAGCTGCAGGCCGTCCCAGCGCTCCCCCCAAAACTCCGGGGCTTCCTTCTGGCGGTAGCAGGCCGCGTTACTTTCACGTGCACTCATGCAACGCTGACCATGGCCGCCAGGGCGGCGGGGAGTTGCCCATGGATATGCCAGCGCAGCGCCTCGGCGTCTGCCAAGCTGATTTCTTCCATCATTTGCAGGGTCAGCAGCACGCCTTCCACCTGGTACACGTAGCGCGCGGCCATCCCTTCGTCGGCAGCCTGGCGCATCAGATGCAATTGCCCTTCGATCAACTCGTAGTGACCTGGGCGCAACGGCACGCCGCCCAACTCAAAGCGTCGCGATACTTCACCGTCATCGGTGAAACTGTAGTGTTCCGAACCTGCCAGGCCGGTGTCAGTCATGGGGAAACTCCTTTTCGAGTGAGGGGCAGTGACTGCGTAAAACAGTCCAGGGTGGAGTGGTCACCGGGGTCATAAAAAAGGGGCCACACCCTGGCTCGGTGTACACCCCTTTTTAACTTATGGGCGTTATTGGTAACGCGGCGTCACTCACGCGCCGGCATAAACGCCATCTGCATACCCATCGGTAGCGCAATCATGATTGGCCTGCGCGGCGCTTGTTTCAGTAGCGGCCGCTCGACAGCCGGCGCCGGGGTTTGCTCAACTTTCGGCGCAGGTTGGGGAATGTGCTGGATCGTCGGTAATGCCATGTTAGTGCCCTCCGGGGGCTTTTTTGGTATGGGCCCATAGTCTATGACCGCTGATTCCACCCTTCAGCCCAGGGTTTCCCATTTCAGCACAGGGTTCCTTTTCAGTAAAAATCGTTTCTGTAACGTAAGCGTCTGCCCAACACAGCTTGCGAGGTCAACTGGCTTTTATTGGCTACATGCAGGTCGAAGAACTTGCGGCGCGCATGACTTGGCCGGACGTATACTCTGTAACGTGACTAAAAGTAAGGCTATTTGTCATCGAGGCCTAGGTTGCATGAACCGGGACATTCCAGCGCGCCACGTCTTTACTGACTTAGCCCGCTTAGCGGGATGTGGTGCTCGGCGGGATATTCCTAGCTGTTCCAGACCTTCCAAACAGGCTGCGATGTCTCGCATGCAGTAATCCAGTCGCCGATCTCTTGAATCATTTCCTGGGCTCGTTGTTCGTCGATTTTGCCGCTGTTCAATTGGTCCCATACGAAGCCCAGGAACGCACCGACGTCGTGAGGGAATTGCACGTTGTCTTGATGTAAGTTCGACTCAAGGAACGGCACACCCTCTCGATCAGCATCACCATTGATCGCGACGTGGGAAATGTGCCATCCAGCTTCGGTCTTCTGTACCGTGAGCGTCGTGTTCGCTGACCACCGACGTGTCCAATAAGTAATCTTGAAATCCATAAGTAGACCTTATCGTACGGGGGAGACGTCAAAGCGGCGTTCCTCTACGACCTCAGCCCCGCAGATGCGGGGCTTGGGGTTCAGCTGAGCGACGATTTCCTTTCAATAGTCCTGCAAATCGTAAGTCCCGCCAGAGCGTGTCAGTAGCTCAAGAATTTGTTCCTCAGTAGCAGGCTCATCAGGGCCGACTGTCCACTCCCAAGACTCGCTCAGAACCACCCAACTGTCCCCGACGACCCAAGTTATCGGCCACTTGCCGTTTGGATCAATAAGGCGATACCCCGCCTCTGCTAGTAGATCTTCAAACCCATCAACCATGACCGTTTTCTTGCAATTCAGGAGCGTGGCGGCGGACTGACTGCCTGCTGAAAACCGCCGCCCTCCGGTAACTGGCTAGGAACCTTGAGGGCATCGCTTAAGGCTTGATCCTTTTCCTGAGTCAGTTGCACTGTCATCGAGAAACTAATCAAGTCATGCTCAACCAGCGCGGTCAGATAGCCCGTCACCTTCGATGCCGACGGCGACCAAAGAGCGGAGTCATGTCGATAGCGACGCACCTCGTCGACCATCTTGGCAACGCATTGACGGGCTCGCGCGATGGTGTCGGGGCTGTCTTGCTCAATCTGGATCAAAGGCATCACAGAGTTCCTTACTCACGGACGCGGAAGCCGCGCCCTGGTACCGCCAAAGGCCCAATCAAGGACCGGTGGCGTGCAGCGATCTTTCCTACTCGAATTCCAGTAGCCCTTGCTGACGCGCCAGATCGACGGCATAAATAAAGATTTGCTCCGACACCGTCGAACGCGAACCACGATCTACCGGCCATTGTTGATCCCTGACGCTACTGCGCGCGATCACTATTGGTGCTGGAAGCCCTTGTGAGCAGAAATAGAGATCGAATCGCCCCTTGCTACCAAGATATGTGCAATCGCCAGGGAGTTTTGGGTGCTGAGGTTGAGACATATCGTTTTCCTATAGCTTGCCAGGGTTCAGCAAACCCTTGGTTTCGAGGTAGAACACTGCCGGCTTGCCCGTCTCTACGAACAACCCATAGGCCTTGGCCATCCGAGCATCCAGCACTGCTACTCTTGGATTGCAGGCCCAAAGTTCACCAGTCCGCATCCGATTTCTCCGTTTTCGAGCTTGCTGATCTGGATTGTGATTTTTGAAAGAAATTGGCTTTCAGTCGTCAACCATTTCACCAAGGAAATTTTCTCCTGCCCGCCCGGAATGTTGTCATCGCCGATGGCGTGGGCTTTCAGTACATCCTGGACTACCCCTGCAGCTAGGTCCGGTATACTCAAAAGATCGTCTAAGTGCGATTTGCCGTCAAATGATTTACCAAAACCTAATAAGTCGAAACTGTGCTTGGCATACATGGCGAGCGCTTGCTGGAAAATTTTCTGTGTATCCCCAAAATTTCGGGTTTTGGTCATTTCATTAATCGCGTCGTTGTCGCAATACCACAGCAATCGTTGGTTTTCTCTGGTGGTCAGACCAACAAAAAAGGCAATGGAATGACATACGCGAAGGACTTTTTCAGCCACAGGTCCTTTCCACTGACCTAATCCCATGGCCGCTAGCTGATCCACCAGAAAGGTGTGAGCTTCCTGCTTGGATGGGCCAAATACTGTCTCAATTTGCCTATCGATAGCGATTGTGATTACCGCGCCATGGATGAAGTGGTCAACGATCCAAAGAAACTCATCAAGAGCTCTACTTCGAGGGCCGTAGGTCAGGTCTTTGAAGGAAAACTCACTATATGGATCTAACAGATCGTATTTCTCTCTGAGGGCTCTGGTCTGTTCTTCAAATGGCCCGACCTTGTCGTAAGCCATGAGCAAAAATGAATAGGTGGTGAAGCGTGACCCTTTATGCTCGCCGCCAAAATCGGACATGACAGCCACTTTTTCGTCATCTGAAAAGTCAGGTAGTTCAGCTAGGGTGCGAACAGCCTGTGCGAGCAATATCGAGAAGGTAGGGTAATCCTCGCGGATGGCCGATAAATCGAATGGACGCTGCTTCTTTATTCGCTGCGGAAGTCGTGCCGTCCGATCCCTTCCCTTCCCCATAAATGCCTCACTCATTTTCTTTCAACACTCCACGAGCCTGGTAAACGCCTGAGCAGGTTCCCCAGAGACGCTATCCATGGTCCAGACAGGGGTGTCAGTCAGCAATTGTGTTGCAACCCCGATGGATGCCAAGTTTGACGTGCCTACCACCGCCTGAACGTAGAATTTTTCGACACCGTGCCGTGCTAGGCCATTGCTGAGTTCGTCTAATCCTTGCTCCAGGATCTCTTTTGCCCAACCTCTACCCCGGTATTTATCTGGAACGGCATAGCCAATCTGAAAGCATCCAATTCCGTCGATATTTTCCGTGCGCACAAACATTGCCATTGCTTTCACCCGACCGTGCTCTATCCGGGCATAGGTGTACCTAACACGCCCGTTTCTCTCATCGAGCACGACCCGTACTGAAGGATATTTTTCGGTAGGATGCGTGGGCATGCCCTTACGAATTTCAGCCTGAAGGCTTACGAGTGCTTGAAGTGGGTCAGTCATTGCCATGCTGCTTTCCTTGAACAGATTACCTACTGCTGAGGCTTGGAGCCCGGATTGGCGCGCTGCTGGGCGTCGGCCTGCTCACAGAGAAAATCCAGCAACCCGTGCCTGGCCCTTTTGCGCTGCGGACGATACATAGCGCGATGCTTATCTGGTTTATTTTGCTTCTTCGCATCATCCGGCCAGCCTTGGTCAGACAGCTGAAAGACCGCTTCGCGATACTCGTTTAGGCGTTTCAGCACTTCACCCTGGAGGGTCACGGTCAGCGGCTCGATCAGCGGGATCGGCGCGGGGCTCGGCTTGCCATTTCGGAGCATGGGGTGGATTCCATTCTATTAGTGACTGGATATTTTTTCGTGAATTCGTAAACCTTGTGATCTTGCTCAATCCGGCGCGCTTGGCAGCGGGTTTTACGGTCGTTTTCTTATCGTCTTTCCGTCACGGTCATGCCGGGGCCAAAACATGTCAACAGCAGCGCGGCATCACGACCACCGTTCTCGGGACTGCTTACTTTGGCGACTCTGACAGCGTGTTCAAGCTGCTCATCATCGAGAACAATCGCCTTGGGCATGATTCACCCTAAATGCTTACTTACCATCAATCCTGACATAGTGCGTCAACAAAAAGGCCGGGGATAGCCCGGCCTGTTAGATGAACCTGGTGTTCACGGAAAATTAGACTTTGGCCTGCAGCTCTTTTTCAATCTCGGCCAAGTCCTGGGCAAAGGCTTGATCCAGCAGGCTGGGTTTCTTTTTCCAAGGTCGTGTTTCCGGTTCTGGCTCTGCCGCATAAAGCGTCACAGCATCGGGATTCGTCTGCAGATGTTGCTCAAATTGCTGCTGCAGCTGTTGTCGCAGTTCATCTTTGGTCATTCAACCACTCTCATTTGTATCAGGTCTGGTCATGTGTGGGTTGCGCCCAGGACTACATGGCGACGGCCATGCGGTCAGCCGGGTACTGGCGCATAAACTCCATGCTATCCACGGCCGGGGCTTTCAACCAATCGGCGTACAGCCCTTTGGGCAAAATCACCACCATGCGCTTTTCATCCTGGGGCTTGTGATAGTTGCGCATGAAGGGGTGGTCGTCCGCATTGATGGTCAACATAGTGTAACTGTGCAGGATCTTCCCGGTACCGGGGTCGCGCCATTGCTCCCATAGCCCCGCGATGCCCAACAATTCGCCGTCTGCGCGGGTGATACGCGTAGCAATGGATTTACCCGTTCGCCAATCAGGCTCGTAAATGGCTGCTGCAGGGATGATGCAATGTTGGGCCTTACGCCAAGCCGTGCGAAACGATGGTTTTTGACTGGCCGTTTCCGATCGGCAATTGTAGGTGTGCCGAGCGATTTTAGTGTCCTTGCTCCAGGACGGAATCAGTCCAAACGAGCCTGCCAGCCCTTCCACCGGCGCCGGCGAATCCGCATCGACGTCGACGTGCTCCACCTGGCGAATGAAGGGGCCGGTGTAGCCTGGATACAGTTCCAACTTGCCCTGCTTGAAAGGTTCAACATCGAATGTCTCGGCCACTCGATGCGGTGCCGGTGCTTCGTAATGACTGCACATACCGAAACTCCTTCAGGATCCTGACGCCTCAATTGGCGTTTACCGTCCATAACTGGTCAAGCCTGGTGGTGTAGCTCGGACTCATCAACTCCCGACGCATCGCCCAGGTCGGCGCCGCCGGCACAGCGGCAGCGCGCAGCGTGCCGCGTCCCCACCGGTTGTTGATCTCGTCGAGGACACTCATCACCTTGTTCGCAGCTGCTGGCTGCGTGTGCGCAAATAGGTCATCAGTAAACTCACCTGGTTGACGCAGATCCATAAGCAACACCTCAGCCTTGCTGTATCGGAACCCAGAGCGGAACAGGCGTTCCACTGCCTGCGTGGCGGCCTTGGTGATCAAACGCACGTCGTTGGTGGGGTAGGGCAGCTCCACCAACACACCGTTAGCGTAACGGGCTTCGTCAGGGTTAAACATGCCGGTGCGGATGCTGACGCGGATCTTCTTGCACAGCGAATGCTGGGCTCTTAGCTTTTCCGACGCACGCTGCGCGTATGTGGCCACCGCCTCTTTGATCGGCTCGATCTTCTCCAGACGCACGCCGAACATTCTGCTGCAGCAGATCTCCTGCTTGGCCGGCACCGCTTCTTCCAGGGCCAGGCACGACGTGCCGGCCAACTCGCGCACTGTTTTCTCCAGGACAACGCTGAATTTGCGGCCGAGCAAGAAGGGATCCGCCTTGGCCAGGTCCATGGCCGTGTGTATGCCCAGGGCCTTCATGTGCGCCGTCATGCGTCGACCTATGCCCCATACCTCTTCGACAGCCGTGTTGCGCAGCACCCAATCGCGCTTAAAAGGATCGCACAGATCCACGACTCCACCAGTCTGTGCCTGAAGGCGTTTTGCGGTGTGGTTCGCCAGTTTGGCCAGGGTTTTGGTGTGGGCAATGCCCACACCAACCGGGATACCGGTGTGTTTTAAGACTTTGGCACGGATCTTTCGCCCAAACTCGGTTAGGTTGCCGGGCATGCCGGTGAGGTCACAGAAAATTTCGTCAATTGAATACACTTCACTGGCACAAACCATTGATTCTATTAGGGTCATTACGCGTTCTGATAGCTGACCATACAGCGCGTAATTACTGCTGAAGGCGACAATTCCGTGGTGCCTCAGCGTGTCCTTGATTTGAAAATAGGGCGCACCCATTTTAACGAAGGGCTTGGCGTCGTAGCTGCGCGCAATGACGCAACCATCGTTGTTGCTCAACACCACGATGGGCGTGCTGGCCAGATCTGGCCGAAAAACACGTTCGCAGCTGGCATAGAAACTGTTGCAGTCCGCGAGCGCGAAAACCGGCAAGGCTGGATTGGGGGGGCTCATGATGAATGCTCATGGTCGCGCACGCTGTAACTGACCACGCCCCATATCACCAGCTCGTCCCCTTCCATCACGTACCTGGGGGGGAATTTTGGATTTTCGGCCATCAACACCACCTGGTCATCACGCATGTAAAGGCGCTTGCAAACGGACTCGGTATTAAGAGCTGCAATAACGATATCGCCATGACGCGCCGTTTTACTTCGATCAACGATTACCAAGTCACCGCTGAAAATGCCGGCACCTTGCATACTGTCGCCCAGGATCTTGGCCAAGTAGACATGCGGCGCGCGGATTTCAAAAAGCTCGTCCAGCGATATTAGCTTTTCAAGGTGGTCCGCTGCCGGCGATGGGAAGCCTGCAGAAACTTGACAGGAGTACAGCGGCAATAATTCACCACCGCTGGCAATGGGACCAATGAGGGTTGCGCTCATAAAACTGGCCTGATGAATAACTGTATGGATAGACAGTTAACTGCTTGATCAATGCCACGTCAATTTGATCCGACCGAATGTCGGTTCACTACCAATTATCACCTTGAAAAAAAGGCCACCCGGAGGTGGCCTTGAGGTCATACAGCAATCAATTGTCTAGCAAGCGCCATCTCTACCGAATCACCATCCTGGTTTAACGTATCGAGACCAGACTCTGGAACGTCTCCCGACGTACTCTGTGACACAGCGATCTTCTTAGCCATTAGTTGCAGGCAGGTAACCTGGGAGCTACCTGCGTAGCCAAAAAAAACCACCCGTACCGGCATTCTTTGCCCGATTCGCCACGAGCGTCGAGCTGCCTGTTGCAGGGTGTAGACGTTGTATCCTGTCTGTAAGAACGCAATGGTCGGGAAGTCGAGCAGATCTAGGCCGGTCTTTACCAGCTCCGGATTAGTGATCAGCACGTCGACGCCGCGATCAACCTGGTCGAGGATCCAGTCCTCGCGCCTGGCCGTATCGACCGAGGCGCGAAGAACCGCAACCTTTAATCCAGCCTGTTCCAACAAACGCTTCAGCCTGCTGGTGGTGTCCCGCGTTCCGGTGTACACAGAATAAGCCAGAACTTTGCGGTTTTTGGATTTCTCCGAAAGGCACAGATCCAGCAATGCCCGTTCTTTTGGCATGAGTTCCTCGTCTCCAAAGATCGAAGAAACAAATGCCAATGTGTCTCTGGAACGAGGGTGTTTTACCACTTCCGGTCGAAAACAGCAGTCAGGCCAAGCTAGAAGCACGTTGAGCACGACCCCCAGAAGGGTAGTGTCTCGGCGAGCCAACGCCTGGCGAAGTTCCAGTGTCAGTTTTCCTGCCAACTGCTGATAGGCCTCGGCCTGTTCTGCAGACATGGCTATGTCAATGAACTCCTCTTGATAGTCGGGCAGGATGTTCCCGCCGATGTCTTTGAGCTTCAGAAAGACTGTGAACGGCAGCACGAAACGATGAATACCTTTAGGTCCAAAACCCGGAGCTTTTACCGAACGTACCGAGAGCTTTTTTCCCTTGGCTGTTTTGTGAGACACGTTGTCTCGCTCGGTGTAGATATCCTTCAATACGCCATGGTCTCGCATGAACGACATGGCCGCAGGTGCCATGCTGCCGCGTGCGTTTGGTCGGTAACCATCCTCAATCATCCGACGAGTGAGGATGCGGAACAGGAGATAGAACAAGTCGTCGGCATAGCCGCCCATAAGGGTGCCTGTCAGGAGCAGGGTCTTACGTGTCTTCGCTGCCAGTACCCCCATGGCTTGGCCCTGGGCTGAACCGCTGTTCTTGTACTCATGCCCTTCGTCTACAACCAGCAGGTCAAAATATCCATCAGGTAGGTAGCGTTTGATGAACTCCGTGGGTTGGTAACCGCCTTCGCCAAAGCCGAACTCAATGTTGGCCATAGCTCGCTCCATGCGCTTGGCCTGGCGGTCGCTGAAGATAAAGTTGCCCTGTGCGTCCATTAGGTTGATGAATTCGCTGACGTTGTCGACCAGCATCGAGGCGAGGAAGTCTTCCCCGAAGTCATTCAGCAATCTTTCCGCACGTACTGGTCCGATGGTAGGAATCCGACACATCGATTTTAGGATGGTCGCGTGACGAGTTCCGTTCTCAGCTTTGCCTGGGCGCATTAACGTCCAGAGCGGGCCTTGGCAATGAGGGCAGCTTCGACGGCGTTCCTCTCGGTAAAACTCTTCTATGGTAATCAGGTTGCCTTCTGGATCCTCCAAAAGACGTCCGCAGTCTGGGCATCCTGCAAGGTTGTGTCCGCCGCGGGCGCGACGTGGCCAACATACCGACCGCCAGTGAAACCCCATGCGCATACGCACGCGTCCGAGAATGAAGAACTCTTGCCGTCCATCGTATGGATCTCCCTGTTGCTCACGCAGCTTGAGCAGTTTGGCCAGGGTATCGGGTCCATTGAGTACCCAAACGCGTGCGTCTGGGATGGTTTCGAGGATCTCTCGCCGCCATTTGTAGACCAGATGAGGAGGCGAAACGACCATGGTGCGGCGGTAGCCGGCGCCGTGCATGACGGCCGCTACGGCAATGGCCATCATGGTTTTACCAGTGCCCATTTCTGCATTGATAACGGCTGCCTCTTCATTGCGGTCCAGCAGTAGAGCGGCAACAGCCTGAACTACCTCAGCTTGCGCGGGGAAAGGTTGGCGTTTCAGTGCGTTCATCACCCGATGACGAGCTTCGTTGGCGTTGCCGGCATAGACCGGTGGGTTAGAGCGGTTTAGAGAGTCCAGCAACTCATCACCGAACTCGTCGATGAATTCGGTCAGGCCGATGGCCAAGGACGCTACAGGGACTTGGGACATGTCGTTCATGATTGTTTCTCCAATAGGAATGAAACAGGGCATGCACGACACCCCGACGGGTATGGTGAATACCCTGCGGGTTGGTTGATGAATGGTCAGATTGATGTGATAGGTCAGTAGTCCGATGGCAGCAACACGGTGGTAGCACTCCGGTCAGCTTCGGTGATGATCCACAACCGTGTTTCATCGCCAGCGTCGACGTTGTAGCTGGAGAACAACCGCTCCCTAGTGGTCAGGGCGCGTTGGTTGCTGTTCCTGTCTGCGTCGTGCAGTTCACCCCAGTCGCCGGAGAAATGTCGTCGGAGGTAAAGGGTTGGGTCGAGGTATCCGCGCTCCATGAGGTGTTGCACAGATTGGGTAAGTAACACGCGGCCAGGATCAAATATGACCTTTGGTTGGTTATTGGGGGTAGGCGCTGATACTGGTTCGTCAGGCTCAGGCTCTGGATCCGCCGATGAGCTGATGGTGATGACCTTTCCGAGGTTTGTAGAGTCTGGCGTCATATCCCATGCCCGAATAATGGGCACGAAACGATCTGTCAGGATCCTCACCTCAGAGACGTTGCCGTCCTGGTCTTCAGTGAACTCGGTCTTGCGGACCTTATCTTTGTAGGTGTCGCCCTTGAGTGCCAATACGCGACCGGTTTTGGATGTCACCACGCCGGAAATCGCGCCGGCAGCTAAGGCCAAAGCTAAGTGCCAACGCGAGAGCTCCCTTACGGGAGGTCTTGGCTGCGCGCCGCTTTGCCCAAAGTGCAGTGTGAAGTCCGGCCACATGCCACGAAGTCTTTTGACCTCTTCGCTGAGCTGTTCGGGTTCAAGGCTGATACGGTAGAAGTGTTCCAGGTCAGTGGATGCTGGGAGGACCCTGTAGGGCTCCCACGTCCAACTGGTTGGTAACGCTTCCGCACTCAATGTGCCGGCGCCGATTGCCTGAAGGCGTGCGCGTACGTATTTGACCTCTTGTGGTCGAGCTAGATCCTGGCGTCGAATACGAATACCGAAGATCACCACCTGCTTGAATGTTGGATCAGCGGCGTTATAGATCCGCAGTTCAGTGAAGTGATTGCATAGCCAACTGCATAGCTCGTCGTCTAGCACATAGTGCGGAACAATGAGCACCAGGACCCCACCGTACTGCAGCAAAGGAAGTGTTCGTTGATAGAACATCTTCTCCAGGCGTCGACGGCCGTTACCTTGATATTGTGAGGCACCTGCATGGTCAGCGACCAGGTCACCGTAGGGCGGGTTGAGCCACAGCAAGCCAAAGGCCTGGCGGCTGATCATAGTGTCCATTAGATCGCTATGCAGCACGCGATCCAGCAGTGTCTTGCAGTGGTTGGCACGTTCCCGGTCGTACTCGACTGCGTAGGTCTCGACGCGGTTGCGGCCGAGGACGTGAGCTGTTTCAGCAAGGGCAACACCTTCGCCTGCACAAGGATCGAAGATCCGCATCTTGCCAGTTGGAGATGGTGCCAACGCTTGCAGGGTGAGTTCTAGCGTCGTTTCGTCTGTAGGGTAGTATCCATTGCGAGCGAAGTTGCGCGCCAAGCGTGGGAACATCAAGGCCATCGTGAGGCTCCTGGATCAAAGCTCAAAACTGAGCGTGGGTTGAGAGTTGCCCTTGGCGAATGAGATCGCTCAAAGCAGGTTCGAGTACGTCGAGTTGCAACGACAAACGCCAGGCCGCGACAGCGCCGGACGTTCCGGGCAAGAGCTGCAACATGTCGTTTTGGGTGAGCCAGTCCATCACCGGCTTCTGCCAATGTGGCAGCAGCGGTAAAGGGCAGGTGTCCTGGATCAACGGCCAAAGCCTTTGATGAGGTGACTGCCCGTTCGCAAGAAGGGCATAGGCGAAGTGGTTGGCTCGATCCGGCTGCACGCAGCGTCGGTCGAACAACCAGAGGTGAATCAAGCTACCGAACAATGTCCCGCGCATTTGCCGCGTGGTGCGCTTTTCCAACAGATCTATGTTGGGAAAAACAGGGAGACTTCGGCCGTCTACAACTATGTGAAACTGACTCAAACCATCCTCGGCAGCGCCGAGGGTCAGCCTGGCCAGAAACTCCTGCAGTGCCGTATCGCGACCCCATGCAGAGAGAAAAACTAGGTTGCGTTGCTCGTCACACGCGCAAGCGTCAACGAATAGGTCATTGCACTCCTCGATTGGGAAGAGCGGGGTAGGGTTGGGCATGGGAACCTCCATTGTGAAGAGGGAACCCGCCCGGAGGGGCGGAGAGCCCCTCGGGGGTGTTAGCAGCGAGTGTTATTGCTTGGGAAACCGCGAACTGTCTGGTTTGAACGTCTTGTCGTTCGGGTCAAACGAGACCGTATCGTTTTGAAAAAGAGGGCTGTGCCCTGTCATAAATATTTGCCCCAGGTATTGGGAGCGAAGGGCAACGGCTGCATCGGCTTGTTCAGCTGTGATGTCGAGCTCCTCTATGAAAAAGTCCCACAGTTCCTCATTCGTCGATACCTCGTTGTTCGCGAGTTGATCTTCGATATTGTCCAAAACAGCAGTGGTCAGGTTGTTGAAGATTGGGTTCATGTGATGCTCCAAGGATGGGAAGGAGCGCCCAAGAGGGAGCCCCTCAAGGGTGGATTTGCTTAGTCAGAAACTGGAAATTGTCCAGACCTGTAGTTTGAAGTCCAACATATAGCCGAGCTCGCCTAGGCGAGTGCATTGCTGGCGTAAGCGCTGACGGTCAACGGTGGTATCAAGCTTGACTGTATCGCCCAGAGGCCAGATCGTGCCGAATAGATCGGCGTCTTGTTCTGAGCCGCTGGTCCCGCTAGGTGGAGACATCCCAAAGGGAGCGTCCTCAACTGCAGGCGTTTCGCCTGTACTGTTTACAGCCTTAGACGACGCCAGCTTTTTATGCTGCTGGAGAGGTTTTGGCGGAGCTGAAGAGGGCTCTTCATCAATAGGGTCCGGCTCACTAGGTGAGAGCGTGGCAGCGTCTTCCGCTGTCAGGTTATCCACGTCATCGAGGCTCATGCTTTCGAGCTTTGCACGAATTTCGACGACCAGCCGACCCGATGTTGAGTAGTACGAAGGGCGTATTTCTGTGATTAGGAAGTCGCCTCGGTATTTACCTTCACTGTACTGATCGAGGAGCGCGTCTTTGATGACGAACTCACCGATTGAAGTTGAAAGCCGTCCGACGTTGAAGTCGCCATTGCGGCCGCTGATGGTCCGGATGGCCAGTTGGCCTGGAATGTTGATCATGTGCAGCTCCACACTGCTAAGAATAAAAAAAGCCCGACAAATGTCGGGCTTGGGATAGTGCTGTGAATGCCGAAGCGGTTATGGACAAGAAGTTTGCATTTCTTCTTTAAGTGAGATGTAGAGGTAGAAAACTCCAGGTGGCGATTCAATTCGGTCAAGTTTCAGGTCCAACCAGACTCGATCTGAGCTGTTGCCGTCTGGCAGCAGGCGATAGAGGCCGAAATGGATCAGATCGCTGTCAGGTTGCAAATTCAGCTCTCGGTAGGCCTCCAGGACAACATCACCCAGTCGGTTACTGATAGCACTTACATCCTGTTGGTTTTCAATATGCACCGCTTCTTGCCAGGCCCTAGGGGTCAGTACGACCGGTAGCTTGAGCAAATCAGGCGATACTAGGTGAGAAAGTTTTTTCATGGTCGGCTCCAGGTGTGAAAACCACCTGGCCCGTCCGGGAGGTGGTTTCCCGTTGGGTTTGTATGGGGTGTTTAAAGTGTCAGTACTCGTCGTCACCTGGGCAAGAAACGTGTATCTCTTTGACTCGGAAGTCGAGGGAGAAAACGCCAGGTGACGTTTCGTTTCGTTCAAGTGTCACGTCCAACCAGACTTCATCTGAACGGCCGTCAGGCAGCAGTCGACACTCATCGTCAGTATCAGGCCCAAGTGCGAGTCGCTGCACTTCTTCTGCTATCAGGAACCCTTCTTCTTCAGTCAAGCGTGAACAAACTCTGCCATTAATGGCCGCGTGTACTCCCTTATCCCAAGCTCGATTGAGCGAGGGAACGGTCTTGAACAACTCGGGTACGTTGGGCAGGCCGGCGCGGTATGCGTCGGCGCCTAGGACATTCGCCTCGATCACATAGAAAATCTGATCAATCTTATTTTCATAGATCACCGCTTTTGCATAACCAACGTGTATTTCAAGAGCTTGTGTAAATAACGTGTTCATCATGGTGAATCTCCAATGTATGAGAATCACCATACCCAGAAGGGCGGTGTTCCCTTCGGGTTGTTAGAGTGATGAAAGGCACCCGAGGGGTGCCTTTCAACAGAGTGAATCAAGATGCCCTACGCTGCCGTTTAGCAGGCGTTAGATTTGGTTGTTCCTCCGCAACTGGCTCGATTGCTTCTTCGCTTTCGAGTGGTGCTTCAGATTGTGCTTCGCCTTGTTCAGCAACTGTTTCAACTTCACGAGGCTTGGCTTCATAAACGGTTTGGCCGTCTACCTTGATCCAGCCGATAAACAGAAGTCGTCCTTTGAGGCTAGCTCCAGGTTGACCCTTTTTATCGCCTTTCTCATAGGTAAAAGCATCGGTCCAGATATCACCGATACGGAAGCTCACAAGGACCTTCTTTCCTGCTTCAACGGCCGCTTGGCTGCGACGAATCAGCTTTTCAGCTTCAGCGCCGACAATGTTGCAGTCGATGTAGGAGTACTCGGCTTCATCTGTAGAACCGCGCAGTGCCGCAACGGTGACAGCCATAAATGGCTTACCTTTGCCGCGAGGTTTAACTTCACGGATACGGTTGAGGTAACCGATACCAGTGGTGTGCAGATCGAAGAATTTTGCTTCGTTGGTTTGAGTAGTGCTCATGATGAATCTCCAGTTTCGAAATAACAGAAAGCGGAGAAACACTTCGCCCTTGGGGGAAAGCATTCCCCGCGAGGGTGGTAGAGCTGAGGATTTTGCTTAGTGCAGGAGTTTCATGGCAGCAATCAGCACACCAGTGGTGGCTGACAACATGACGCCCATGCGAATGGTGAGTCTTACTTCAAGCTGAGAGATTTCAGCGCGAAGAGCTGTGATATCCGCTTTAGTTGCGAGTAGCGTGAGCATGTCGGTCTCCAAAGCTTCAATGACAGCGTTAGCTTTCTGTTCCGGGACGTTGATCGAGATCAGCGCTTGGTAGAGAGCCAGTTCGGTTTTCATCAGACCTCCAAAAAATTGAGAGGCCTGCCCTGACGGGGTAGGCCCGTCATGGGGGGGAAAGGTGCTTCCATCGACTGAGTCGACTGATCGCGCTACCGGAAGCTATGGCGATCTTGGGAGTGGATCAATGCGGTAAACCGCATCGTAGCCTTGCGGATCCAGACTACTTGGGCATGTTGCTGACAACGTCAGCGATACATGGACATAGGATGGGAAACGACGTTGTAGGTTGTCAAGTCTTTGGTGAAAAAAGTCTTTCGCTGAGAAGAACCTCCCCCGTTGGGAAGGTTCCCGACGGGGTGGAGGGGCGGAGATCAGTCGCCGAGTGCGCGGAACTGCTCATCGGTTATGCCGCATTCCATGGCACGGCGATAGTCAGAGAACCGGTCAGGAATGGGGATGGGCTCAACGAGTTTCATCTCAACGCCCGGAGTGGTTTCTACTGGAGACGCCTGAGTACTGTGGCTGTCGACCAGCATGTGCTCTATCGGAGCGATGAGGTCGCTAAGACACCCCTGTTGGAGCCCTTTAGCGGCTGCCTCGACCGTTTTTCCAGGCGTTCTGGGTTTGCGCTGACGCGCCGGTTTCTTCACCGCCACCACACGGGTGTTGGCTTCGTACCAAGAGTTGAGATCGACACCTTTCAGGCGAACGATTGCGGGAACCTGGCGCATGGTCTCAAGGACCTGGCCGGATGGGTGAGGAGCCGCCTGCAGCAATTGCTTGGCTATGAGAGGGCTTACGGGTGCTGTGTGCTTGGGGCTTTTCATCACCCGAAGAAATTCACGGGCGACAGTACCGAGGGTGTAACCAACGTTATAGCTGAGTGTGGACATGGTGTTTCTCCTGCAGGTTGAAATGCGGAGAAAGCACAGGCCCTGTCGGGGAAGTGATTCCCCGCGAGGTGAGTTGCATTAGGTGCTTCTATCGACGATTGTCGACCGACCGCGCTACCAGAAGCTCAGCGGTCTTGGGCGGATCAGACACGAAAATCGTGTCGCAGTCTTAAAGATCCTGACTACCTGGGCATGATGCTGACGACGTCAGCAAAACACGCTCATATCATCGAAGGGGGACATTGATGTGTCAAGCGGGGAGGGGAAATTTGGCGAGGGCAAAAACAGATTTAACTCAGCAGGAGAAACTACCGAGAGCAGCTGGGTAAACAGTCGCTCTCGGTTGTAGTTAGACACGTCTTTCAGAAAAAAATACCACCTGTGAGAGATTGAGGCGTCATCGATCCCTGGGCTGTGATCAGAACGTCTCACTTCCTACACCTGGCCGATTATCGTGGCTGAGGCCAGCAAACATAAGGCACGCATCCGCGCACAAAAGGAGCCCTGCGTTTCGCCGGCGGGCCACCGGCAGGGAAAAGCAGCTACCAATGGGTAGCCTGATCATCCTTTGCAAGATGATCAGGCTACCCATTGTGTGAGCTCTAAAAAGAATGGGCCACAACACCAGTGTGGCCCTTAGACTACGGTGCTTCGAACCTCGACAAAGCTCTATGTGCCTATGAACTCGCAATTCACGAGTTAGACGGCTGCGTGTCTGGCTTGAACAGGGAGACACAGGGAGAGCCTTGAACCAGGTCCGCACGCCCTTCCCGGAGCTATGCGTGCTTTGGGGTTGGTAATGAGGCAAGCCGCATCACCGGGCGCTACTGATGACCGCCAGTAGCCAGCGGGGTGGAAACTTTGTCGCGTTCATTATGTTGAGAGCCCGAGGTATATGCAACCTCGCACCGGATACAAAGACGCGAATCAAGTCAGTTGACTGCCACGGCTGCGCCTTCAGGAATGACGTTGGGGAGAATGATGTCTGTTTGTCCCGACCTGGGCGAAATCAACACTCCTGCCCGGTTCACTCCTACTGTGATCGACTGGGTTCGCTCCACCAAAGCTGCGGGTAATCCTGGAGGTGCTGTACCCGCAAAGTAGGTATAGCTTTGTCCCGCAGATATGTAGGTCATAACCCCTGGAGGTTTTGAAAACCATGCTGGCAGGTTGAGTGCTTCATCAGCCGGCGTCCCTGTATACCCGGCGTTTGCCTTCGCATACTCAGCTGCTGCGGATCTATAGACGAGCAAATTGCGACTTAGAGAGTCGAGGGTCGCATAGTCTGTGATTTGTTCGGATTGCTTTTGCTGTTGATTGAACAAGCCCACAGCGATCAGCAGGATTGTGAGAACTGCCCAATTTAGCGACATGACTGAGCCTCAAGAGTGTCAGACGTAATTGTCACCGAAGCTCAACCAGATCGTCTTGGGAAAATACGAGGTCGGGCTACAACAGATTTTGCTGCTTCGGACTATAGTCGTCTGACGACAATAGTCAGACCCTCAGAGTTCGAAAGTTAAGCTCGTATTTGCCGAGCTAAAAGTAAAGAGTAATACAATATAATAAAGGTAGTTACAATTATTGCCGTAAGTGTCAAAGGGCGTCGACCTGCAATGGAAGTGGTCTTTCTTACTTTTTGGGCTGCTGAAATAATATCAGAAGTTTTTACGCATATAACTCTATATCGTCCTGATCCTAATGGGGTAAGGCGATAGGTGTGATCTCCTACCTCAAAAGCTTCTAAGCCCTTAAGGGCCGGAGCCCATAATGCGCTCGAGCAAATCCGGCTTCTTGAATTTAGCCATACTTGCAGCTGATGATAATTATATTCAGTGCCATTCTCAAGGTGGTCCATCAAGCAAGTACCTGTCAGCAGCATAGGAAAATTGGTTTTACGACCAGAACTCAACGTATATGAGTGAATATCAAAAAACAAAACGCAAAGGTGTTCGTGCAAACACTATTTTAGGCACTGCCAATAAAATACCCCAGCCCAACCGGCTCTGACTGCGTATAGAAACCAATTCCCAGCTCCGTCCCGATACACTTGACCGGACTCGTCTTGACCAACGGCCGCAGCACCAGAGAGAGTACATATAGTCCAAGTTGAGTCAGCGATAGCACAAACGTTTGGATTCCATCCGCCGTAACCTTGGCAGGCGCCGGAGATGTAGTTTTTGAATTTTGCCCCGGTGATAGTCCACACTCCGGATTGGCACGAAAGTGGGATGCCCGCCGCATTTTTTGCCATGAGCCTGTTGTCATTGCACGCTTGTCCCTCTGTCGCTTGGCCACCGATCGATAGAAATTCATTGGTCGAGAGACGGCCGTTGGCACTAATGGTGCTGGTCGAGGTGACCTGTCCAGCAGCAACTGTCCCACCTGTAGAGAGCCCTTTGTTGTTATAGACACGCACCCAGTCAGAATCGGACTGGTAGATGCCTCCACCCCATTTCTCGCTGTACCAGCCAGTATCACCTCGAGTTCTGAACCAGCCCCCTGTGTAGGTCTCGCCAGTGACGTTCGCAGTTGCTGCGGATACAGTGTTCGTCGCTGTCACATTTCGAGCATTGACGTCAGCGCCTGTGGTCACGTTGCCGGTGGCCGTAATTGCAGCCGCATTGTTGATATTGTGGCCGCCTAAACTGAGGTCGGTATTCATGGTGTTGAGCTCGGGATGTCCCGGCACCGCGTTGCGATATAGGTAGTCATTGGCGAGTTGGCCATCCATCAGGAACAATGCGCTGGCGGTATGACCTGGACCAGGGTTGATAGAGTAATTACTTAGCGCTACCTGCCATCCCCCGCGTACACCCTGAACGATGTTAGGGTTGGTTGAAGAAATGAAACCACCAGGTCCGCCTAGATTTTCAGCGATGACACGAATGCCCATTTCTGGGATTGTTTGCCCACCTGTGGTGACGACGATCACCTCCAGTTGGTTGGGATTAGGCTTCCGGGCCAGGCCGAGAATGGTCTGCCCGAAGGTATTGGTGGAGCTAAAACCTGCTGGAAGATAGCTGGTGTTGATCAGCATCGGAACGGTTATTTGCGCTGGTACGGTCGCTGTAGCGTTGTTCAATAAGGCATTGAAATTGTCCTTCATGTATTTTGCCACTGCTTCAGAGATGGTTCTCTGTTGATCTGCGGCAATGCGGTAATCCTGACCGTCCATTTGCCTGATTTGCCAAATTGTCGCCAAGGTGACGACGACGGAAAACACGATCAATCCGATTGCCATATCCAGACTCAAGAAACCCCGCTGTTTGTTTTTACTGGTCATTCCAGAGGCTCCTAGATGATTGGTGAGCGATGTCTTGTTCGAGTAGGGTGATCTTCCCTGCATGGACTTTTTCTCGAATGCCCGGTCCGTCAGGGTCAGTGAAAAGCAGACTCTGCAACGTAAGTCGACGGCTCCCATCAGTCCCCATAGACAGAGACTGGTGAATGACCGCGACTAGGCCTTTGGAGAGCAACTCTCGGGCGTTATTCAGCAAGGGCTGGGCCAAGGCCGAGATTCTTTCAATGCCTTGAGTGACGCTGCCAGCATGGCCTGTACAAATAATGAGATGACCATTTATTGATGCCTGAATGACTTGAGCCGCGGTCGAGCTGTCGCGAATTTCGCCGACAAACAGCAAGTCAGCTCTCGTGCGCAGCGCCAAGATCAACGCCTCCTCGTAGCCTCCCATACGGCGAGAAACTGGAACTTGAATACAGCGCCCTTCACCGTGTCGACCATTCAGATAGGGTTCTGGGGGATCCTCCACAGCCACGCAAATTCCACCCCAGGCCTCAAGGCGGGCCTTTACAAGCGAGGCCGCGCTTGAAGTCTTTCCTGTACCCATTTCTCCGCAGATGAAGATCAAGCCGCGTACAGAGTCGCTCATCAATGCATCCTGCAGATAATCTGGCAGGCCTAGCATGTCCAATGGGCGGATCTGAACCGATGACTTGCTCAGGACAAATACTGGTTTACCGTTCAAATCCAGTAATTGGGTTACGCGTAGGACTACGCCATCTTCAATCAACGCGAATTCAGGATCCTGGGTAGCAGCGTGCTTTTCCTGACATTGCAGCCGCAAGCGCTCGAGGTCCGCACGCCATTCGACTGGTGCTTCAACTCTTCGCGCATGCCCAGGAAGACCTTTGGCATCGGCAAACCCCTCGCCTAGGTACAGGTCGACGAATTCAGCATCGGAGATCACGCTCACACAGGGCTCCTTAATACGAAGTCCAGGCAATGGTATTGGCGTCCGATGAGCAACTTGTAGCCGCTGCCACTGCAGTGATTTCTCCAGCAATGGCAGTACCACCGTTGATTGCCGTCGTCGTCTGTTTGTCCTTGGCCATATTTGAGGCGAGGGTGATACAGGCATTTTTCGGGAGGTTGGATTCGGTGATCGTAAAGGTCATGCCGTTGCTCACTACGGTCACAGCACCGTTCCAGCGGTTGGACAGGGCATTGCCGTTGATGCTCATGCCGCCGGTAGCTTCGAGGTTGATTAAGGAGGGCGCCAGGTTGGTGCCGGCAGTGGCGTAACCCGTAGTACTTTTCAGTCTTTTGGTATTGCTGAGCAGCGTACCGAGGTTGCTCTGTTCGATGGTGACGTCCGAGCTGCCGAACGTTCTGTACCCCATAAAGACGATGAAGCCGAGCGCCACCGCAATCAGCATCAGCCAGAACATTCCGTCCAGGGAAAGGAAACCTCTTTGGTTTTGGCGAATAATTTTTGGCATTTTCAGTACCTCATTGGAGTTTGGGTTAAAGCGTTTCAGTCACAGTGCCGGCCAGCTGGAAGATCCCGATCACCACCAGAATCATCATGACCCCCATGGCCATGGAGGACACTCCGATGAGCGACTTGGCGATTGCCTCGACTCGCTGGAGGGTTTGCTCCAGCCAGCGGTTGGAAAACCGTTCCATCGACTCGGCGAAACCTTTGCGTATGGCAAGTACTTCCAGAAAGTGCATGGCCATGGGGTCTGGAAATTGATGACCCGCAAGCTTCAGCGCAGTACCGAAGTTTTTTCCGGCGCTGACACCGTAATGAATGGCCGTCAGCCGCTCCTTCAGCCAGGGAGAAGCATTGCGCTGAAGAGAGGTGAGTGCATCGAGCTGGTTGATGCCGGAGCGCAACATCACGGCCATGTTGAGCAAAAAGATGGAGCCGTGAAGTGCCTTGTAGACCGACCAAGGGGGAAGGCGCTCTGCTCGGACTCTCAAGACCTGGAGCAACTTGTTCAACTGCAGCTTCCATGACGGGCTGGCGGCCGTGATCTGCAGCCCGCAAAACACCGGCAGGGTGATGATCGATACGAAGATGAAGGTGACGACTACGATCAAGGTCACCAGACCGTAGTGGGTCACGAAATTCGATAGGGCGTAGAGAAACGCCGGTACACCCGTCCAAGCTTCGGGGTTAGACCGACGTGTCATGGAGGGCACCATCCACACGGCGATCACATACAGCAGCGCCGCCATGACGCTCCACACAACGGATGGGAACACGGTGGCCGAGGCTACGAGTTTGCTGATCCGTTGGCGTACTTCAATGATCCTCACGCAGTCACGACAAGCCTGCACCAGGTTGCCCGTGTCTTCACCGGAGGCGATCAGTGAGTTCTCGTCGTAGGGAACCCAACCTTCGCAGGATATGCTAAGGGATTTCCCGTCTTTTACCGATTGCGCGATGTCTCTGCAGGCTAGAGATACGGGGTGCAATTTCTGACCGTTATCGCTGAAAGCTCTGGCGACCGTGTGTAGCGCGTCCTCAAGTGACACACCATCCTCAAGGATGCCCATCAGGCTCTCGTAGAATTGGATTCGCTCGTTTTTGCCGAACTGCTTGGCATAGAAGACTTCTGCCCAACGATTCAGCATCCCCCTGACGTCACTCATCATGAGAGAGCTCCAAGGTTTGTCGATCAAAGTCCAGTGGGCCTACCATCATTTCCGCGTGGCGCGGATCTACCAGGCCTTGCTTGAGTTTCATGATGGTGTGGGCGGTTTTGGTGATGCCGCCCATTTCCTTGACCCAGTGGCGACGTGCTGCACTCGCACCGTGCTTATTGAAAACCTGCATAAATTTGAGGTCGGTGAGGAGTGTTTCAGCAACTGCGGTGCGGCTAACGACGCCTAAACCTTTGCAGTGTGGGCACCCGGGGCCTTTCAGGTAAATCAGCTCGATGGCCAGCAGGTCGTGCAAGCGCCGCGTCAGCGCAGCGCTGAGCTGGTCCAGATGTGCAGATGCAGGTATGCGGCAGTGGTGGCATAGCTCAGGCAGCAAAGACTGATTCACGACGCTGGTCATCAAGGCCGGGTCAGTGACCAGGTAGCGATCCACCCCCATGTCGATCAGACGCTGCAGGCCGGCTACGGCATTGTTGGTGTGCAGTGTCGAAAGTACCAAGTGACCGGTCATTCCGCCACGGAACGCCGCTTGGGCTGATTCAAGATCCCGGATTTCCCCGTACATCAGAACGTCGGGGTCCAGCCGCATGGTATTGGTGATACCTGCGTTCCAGGTTTCACCAGGGCCCAGTGGCGACTGGTTGGCCATGATTGGATATTCAGGCGGATCTTCCATGGTCAAAATGTGTTTGGTGCCACCACATTCTTCATGCAGCAGGTTCAGGTTGACTTGTTGGGACTTAGACTTCCCGGAACCTGTGGGGCCAGTAATCAGGTTCACCCCATAAGGCAAACTACGGATGCGGCTGAATGCCTCGATCTGCTGGGGAAGAAAACCGAGCTCCTCAAATGTCATTTTGGTTTTGTCGTCGTACAGCAGACGCAGAACCATCAGGGGGCCGTCAACCAGCGGCCGGGTGGCAACCCGGGCGCCGAACAGACCAAGCTGTTCGACATAGGCTCGTTTCACCCTGGCGTCCTGGCTCACCTGCGGCTGATAGTGGTCCTTAGCTACATCGCACATGCTGTTATAGAGGGATGAGCAGAGCTCCATGCCCACCTGGCTCTGATGCTGCTCTGCCTCCCACAAAAGTCCGTGTATGCGAAAAAAAACTCGAGTGATGTCGTGGCCAACGACAAAATGAACGTCGCTCGCATTGCGCCGGTGGGCCTCTCCCAGTAGTTGTACTACCTGGGCTTGACGTTTTGTATCGGTGGACAGGGTTTTACCATTTACATCCTCATTCGCTTGGTACAGAGCCTTGATCGTGCTCATGGAGCAGACCTTGACTTCGAAAGGATGATTTTCGTGTTCCAACTGATCCTCGAATGCCATGACATAGGCATCCGTTTGATGTTGGGCAGACACATACAGAATCCCATCGCTGGTCAGCGCACACAGTTGACGCAACTCGGGTTTCAGTTCAAACGGTCCTCCAGTAGCGGTCAGCAACTTTTTGTGCGAAATCAGAATTTCCACAGCAGACTCGTCGGAGCCTACTTCCGTTGCCTGGGGATTTTCGGTCGGGATCGTCATAGCATTGGTCTCTCAGCGTTGGCCAGGGATTAAGCCGGGCAGCACAGTGGCCGACGCGGTGTTGCTGACTGCGGGGTTATTGGCGTTGCCTGGGACGACTGGAGGAGTATTTGAAAAACCGAGGGGATAGCGCTTGCCGCTTCGCTCAAGCGTCACGTTGTCGAAGTTGAGGATTGCCACTCGATAACCCCCAGGCAATTCCCTGGATGAGGCATCAGCGTCAATCTCAACCCCACCGCTGTAGAGAAGGGTGGCGCGTAGACGCTTTGCTGAGCCGAAGACGGCTTTTACAACAGGCAACTCAGGCTGTGAGTCAGCGCTGCGGACCGAGGCAGAAGTCGGAGGCGTGAGGTTGCCTTGAGAAAAAATCATTGGCGAAGGCTGCGCCGTCGCAGTTTGGTCTTCGCCGTTGATGGATCTTTCGGCTTTGGCCTTCTCGGCCTTTGCGTTTAACAGAATCGTCTGGCTTTGAATGATGGCCAGCTCGCCGACGTCTACTCCGGATGGTGTGTTTTCGTTTGCCCAACAAAGCGGGGGCCCGAAGATAAGGATTGAACACCACAAACGCATTGTATTATTCCGCATAGAGGTCACCTATTACTGACCAGACAAGGTGGCCAGCCTGATATTGGGTTTTGATTTCACGCAGCCGTAGGCCTTGACTGGGTGCACCGGATAAAGAGTCCAGTGGGGTAAGCCCGGAGGTGTAACGCAGTTCGAATAGCTTCCATTGAGGAGGTGGCGGCGGCGGTGGAGCAGGCTGACCAGGAATGGCTGGTTGAACGGGCACAACAACCGGCATCTCTTTCAGGGTGGGGGTCTGCATGAAGCTATGCAGCCAAGACGATAGGTTTGCCAGCATCACGATCGCTTCTTTAAGCGGCTCATCACCGGCGGCAGGTAAGGAAATGTCGGACTTCAACGTCGCCGAGTTACCCTCGTCAAAAAAGGCCGGCCGATCAGAAAAGTGGCCTTGAGTTGCCTGTATCAGCTTGTCGGCAGTGCTATTGCCAGAACGTGTGTAAGAGGACAGGACCTGAGTGCCGTCGCACATGGCACTCGTGAACTGCCATCCCTGAATGGATAGGGGCAACTGATAAATGACGTTGCTGCAACCTTCCAAGAAGTCTTCAACAGAGGGACGTTTGGCCCAGGGATGTTCAAGCGCTTGGGGAGGTTGCTCCACACCCGATTCTTTTTGCAGCCTGGCCAACTCAGCTAGACGTTGTTGTTCAGCCTGGAACGCTGCCTCCTTGGCTATTTGCTCCTGATGGCTCTGCCATTGCGCCCAGCAAATGACGCCGACTGCGATCAGCGCTGCAAGAATCGAGAGCTGCACCAGCTCGGTCTTGGAGAGTCCAAATACGAGCGGTCGAAGTCTATATTCACGTTTGAGTTTCTCGGGCTGGAGCAGATCCTCGACGTCCAGAGGATGCCCGCCCATTTCAAACTCTGGAGGGAGGTACTCATGGCTGAATTGAATGCCGCGACTGCGTTGTTGCACTACCCTGCGCCGCACCTCGGCGCCTGTACCGATCATGTCGCAGCCTGAAATCACACCACCTTGGTACACCGCAACCAATGCGTACTGGTCAAGATCCGGGGCCGTCTGCCAGGCCGCAATCCACGAATCACCCAACTGTCCAGCCAGGGTCGCTGCAAGCGAATACATGCCCTTGGTGACGCTGTCGCTGTGCGCTACAAAACCTGCCTGAATGATCGCAGGCGTTCTACGAATAGCTACAATGTCCAACTGGTGTTCACGCCCATATTGACGCGCTTCTTTCATGTGACCGGTGACGCTGCCCAACGGATGCCAGCGCAGACCAGTGACAAACGATTTTCCTCTGTGCTGCAGTACCTGGACGCGAGCAGAGCGCGGGCTTTTAGACACTTCCGAGACCATGGCTTACCCCTTAAAACCTGCGCAATGCAGTACCGGGCTAGGGCAAGAACCCCATGGATCATTGGCAGCCGGTAAATTCAGGGTGCTAGGGCTTGCGGAGTCGTTATCGACAACAGGTGTAATCAGCACGACCAGCACGTTATGGTCTGTGCTGCGAATTCGACTGCCACCTAAACCGAAGAACCCTGGGTCACCTACACCTGACTTGGTTGCGTTTTCGCTGTTCTCTTCGAAACCGGTCAACACCAGTGTTTGACCGCTGCGTAGTCGAACTTTGGGAGAGAGGTTCCTGGTGTCGTAATCGACTGTCTGAACGCTGGAGCCGTTGCTGGTGAAGGGGGTGAAGGTGGGTCTGCTGCTCATGCTCAAAGTGATCATCAGCAGCAGGTTGTCCTGGTCGATAATTCGAGGTAGCAACATCATGTTGAACCCGCTGGTGATAGTCGCGGGAGTCAGTGATGTGGACGATCCGACGGAGGCCGTTGTGGTTGTGGAACTCGATGCAATATAGCTTTGCACGTTCCCGACCTGGATAGGGGCAGGCTGTAAATTCAAAGTTGTGACAGAGGGCGACCGGACATTTGAGACGCGGTACTGTTCGGAAAGGGCTTTAATAATCAGATTGGAACCAGCCCAGGGAGAGTTTGAAGTATCTAAAACATTGAACGAGCTCGAGACCGCATTGGTGCTAACTCCAGTGGTGGCATTTTTTAGGGAAAAGCCCCACTTGCTGCTCAGATTGGTGTAAACCGCCGACCAATCCAGGCCTGTTTGATCCTTGTCAGAGAGGGTCACCTCAAAGACTTTGACATTGAACAGAACCTGGCGCGTGATGCTGCGGTTGATCGAGTTCAAGTATTTCGAAACGTTGGAAAGAACCTCTGGACGATCACTTACCGTCAAGGTGCCAGTGGATCGTGAAAGGAACATCCGACCTGGTGGTTGCTGGCTCAGCATTGCCTTGACGTTCTTTTCGATATCCCCGATCAATGATGTCTTGATAGAGACGGTGGTGCTCTGGTTACTGCCGGACTCACCCGATGCACCTGTTGACGAAGATCCTCCACCGCCACCGGAGCTCCCGCTGCCTGTTGCAGTCAGCAAGCCCGACTTCACCGTACTTTCAATGACCTGGTCATCGCCAAACGCCCAAACATCGAACGTCTTGGTGTCGAAGTAAGTGACATGCACGCTGCGATCGTCTGAGGAGTAGTTCCACGCTAAGCCCAGCTGCGCGGCGGTTTGATTTAGCAAACCTGACAGTTTGCCGCTGTACTTGATGGGGAAAGTGCTGGGCGCAATCTGTCCGATCATATTCATTGAGCGGGCATTGCTGGGAACGTTGCCGATGACACCTGCAGGCATGAAGTTGGATAGGTTGTCGGGTTGACTCATACTCGGGGGAGTGGTTGGGCCTGGGTTCCCTTGTGTTGCACTGGTGAGGACGCTTGGATCGATGGCATCTGGCGCTACGATGACGGGAACGCCGCACTCGCTGGTGATGTAACGCGCAATCTCTGCGATTCCAACGTTATAAGCAGGGCGATAGGTGATGTCGCAATCCATGGTCAGCGGTAACCCACGCTTGGTAACCATCGGTTGTTTTGAGACCCAGGGTTTGTCGCTGAACACCACCGTAGCGCGCGCGGGCTCTTGCTGCTGATTTCTCAGAAACCGGCTGTATTGCGATGCGGTCGCCGCATCATTTTCTGCGCGACTGGCTGACTCATTCACTCGCTGAACAGAGCAGGAACACACTAGAGCCACAATGAGCGATATTGCTGTGCCTCGGATCCAGAGACGCGCAGTCATCATTTTTTCCTCTCTGCAATGTAAATCAGCATCTGTGATGAACTGCCGTCGACCACAAAGGACCGTGGGGCCGAGTCATAAAGCGGGAAAATTTCTCTTATGGCCTCTTCGAAGCTGCCCTCGAATCGAAGTGGTGCGTCAATTGGGTAATCAAGATCATCGGTCTGCCAGATCAGTCGCCAGTGCGCTTTTTCAGCCCAGCCTTCTACGGTTTGACGAAGTGATGATCCAGTTGAAGCCGTCCATATCTGGGCCAGCGGCTTGGTCGCGGCGGTGGCTGCAATAGCTGGAGTAACCGTAATGGGTGCAGCGATGGCTGGAGTCGCGGGAGTCGCCGCAGCAGCGGACTTGTTACTCGAACTGCTGGACTTGCTCGAGGCAGAACTGGGCGCCGGCAAGGCAGACGTTTGTTTCGTTGCGCCCTCCTTGGGGGGCACAGCAGGAGAGGGCATCGGTTTGGGAGAGGATGTATTGGTTACAGATGCAGAGACCGTCGTGTTCTTTGTAAATGGCGTTGTTTGCTGTACAGCGGCGATTACTACTTGGCCGGCTGAATCATTGCTGACTGTGGTTGCTGCAACGGTTTGAGCTGTGGAGTGCGCATTGAGTTGAGCAACCTGCGTCGATGCAGGCCGTGAAAAGTCAGGGAGCTGATAACCAGGGCGTAGCACGTAGCAAACCTGACGGTTGACCTCGTCGACCTTCACCTGCCAGGCCGGACCCGCGAGCACTTGTAGGGTGTTGCGCAGTGTCATTGGGCCGAGTTTGTACTGAGCTGCTGGCAGTGGCCGGGTGTAAAGGATGTTGACGTGCCCAGTCTCTGCCGAGCAAAGCGTATAACCTGATCGATCCACCACGTATTGCATTGCATCGTGCACATTTGGGTGCATGTTGGCAGGGATGCTGATGTCGATAATCTGGGCCATCAGGTCACGTTGGCCAGAATCTGGCAAGGTACTGACCAGGGTGTAGCGGCCATAGCGCACTACCGGTTCTTTTTCAGGAACGGCGCCGCTAGGGTAGAGGTCTGGCGCCAACATGTCCGGATTGCGACTGCTGTCGAAAGCGGGCTTGGGTGTCTGTGCCGTTTGGGTCGTGCAACTCGCGATTAACGCGAGCAGCGAGAGCGTGGTGACGTGCCTGATCATGTGCCGAGAGGCCCCCTTTGATGATGGGGCCACGTTGGCAGGTCAGAGCAAAGTGGGCAGTAGAAAATAGATTATTGAGCGGTCGGTCTTTTCATAACCACTGGTTCTTTACAAAGCGGAATGAAATTCACCCACTCGATTTCTGCCACCTACCGCCGCATTACGGATGAGTGAGGTGAAAATGCAGTCTGCTAGGTTGTGTAGATTTATCTCGTGATGGCATTCTGGCGTTACTTAAGTCGAGGATACCAAGGGGGGATGATGAGTCAGCGTGGTAGCTCGCAGGGCTTTCCGCTTTTGTGGGGAGCACTCATAGCGTTAGCAATAGTGATTTTTTTAGCCGTCCTTAAGTTTTCGCAGTTGTTTCAGCTGGACTTAGAAACGGGAAGCCGTGTGTTAGGGAACCTGTTCTTGGCCTGGGGTTTGACGTATCTCACTGGCCTGTCTACTAGGCTTGGTCTGCGCGCGTTATGGCCCATTGGCCTCGGATTGACATGGTTGGCATTTATGCCTGCATTCGGGATCTGGTTTGACGAGGACTGGTACGCTTGGGTCAGTTCTTGGTGGGGTAAAACTGGAGCTTTCATAGTAATTACGGGAATCGGTTTTTGGATTTAATCGCTTTAGTTTGGGGCGTGAGAGGGCTGATACCCTTGAAGGTCTGCTTTGATCGAACCTAAAGCGCGGTTGCTAACTCCATTCGGTTGTTAGAAGCAGCATCGGGCTCAATGAGGTCACTTGCCAACTGGCGCTTATCCAGCAGCATCTGCCATAACATCTGGTCGATGGTGTTTTCCACAAGCGGGATTTTCACCACGACCATGCGCAACTGACCGTTTCGATAGGCTCTGTCCTCTGCCTGGTCCTGCAATCCTGGTGTCCATGGCAGCCCCAAAAACATGACGTAGTTGGCGGCTGTGAGGTTGTTGCCGGTGCCAGCAGCAGACGTCGTAGCGGCAAATACACGGGTGTCAGGATCGCTTTGGAATTTGTCGATCGCTTTCTGCCGCTTGCCTACCGAGTCACTGCCGACAACCGTAACGCACCCGTACTCTGCTTGCTCGCACCGAGAGCGCAATGTTCCTACCGTGTCCTTGAACTCACAGAACAAGATAACTTTGTCCTCCGCGTCTAGTTCGCACAGCAGATCCATAACGACGCGAACCTTCACCTGCTCAAGTAATTGACGCAGTGATCCCAGCCTGGCGAGGCTAGGTCTATCTTCTAGGCGAATCTGATCATATTGCTTGCGTTCTTCAATGGTGAGTTCAACGGGTAACGTTTGGCGCTGTTTGCCTTTAAGTCCTGGTAAAACATCCTTGCGTCGACGCAGCATCCAATCGCCAATCGCATCGCGAAGATTCTTGCGAAAATCCTGACTGCCAGCGAATTGTTCGCAGAACTCTTTAAGGGGCAGCTTTCCGACAGGATGACCGGACAGGCGCAGCAGCGTATGAAGTTCTGATTCTCGATTGAGTACCGGGGTACCAGTCAGCAGGTATCGATTCGGCACCTTGGCGGCAATATCGAAGCCATGCCGTGTCCACGCAGCTGTAGGCTCTTTCAGGCGGTGAGCTTCATCAATGATCATTACCTCAAATTGGCCTGCATGCAGGACAAAATCGCCCAGGCGTTCGTAGTTGGTGATAATCCACTGAGAAGATGGATCATAGACCTGCTGACCGATTGTGGCGTTGGGATACACCATCTGGATCTCGCGTTGCCAGTTGATGATCAACGTCGACAAGGTGATCACCAAGATAGGTCTACCAGAGGCTCTGACAGCAGCTGCAATGATTGCCTGGCGTGTTTTGCCAAGCCCCATATCATCCGCGAGTAAGGCGCTGGTCCTCTGTAGCAGGTGCCGAATGCCCGCCGGTTGATGGTCCAGTAAAGAATATCCAGCCAAGGCCTGATTGATTTGCTCGGTGGTGAACTCGGTGCGCTCGATGGAGGGCACGGCCGCGAGATACACATCGGTTGAGGTGCTGTCATCAGCTGCTTGTGCTGAACGTTCTTGGGGAGGTCCTCCAAGACTGATGCGCGTGATTTCATCAGCAGGAACAATGGATCCATCAGTCAGCAGTTCCTGCACGGTGTCCAGGATCTCGAACTGATCCTCTGACACACCAAGTTCTAGAATCAGGTTACTTCGCACCAACTCCGCACCGGCATCGATGCGCCATGATTTGGAGTGCCCGAGGAACACGCCGTGCATACGCCGAGCAACTGCGACTAAGCCTGGGTGGTAGTCACCCGATAGTAGGATCCCCCCTTGAACCAGCGGAGCGATTCGAAAGGTCAGCCCCCAAGTGAATGCCTGCCGATCTGGGACTTTCTGTGCGGCTGTGATCTTATGTGAAAACGTCTCCCAGCTTTCGTTGAAGCGGTTCTCGCACAACTCGATTAAACGGTGAAAGAGCACATCCAGGTCATCCAGCAACTTGCCTTTAGGCAAGCGCCAATAGCGATGCTGGGGATGCTCGGCACGTCGGATGTAGAAACCATCACGTTCTAGAAACAGCCGATTGGCTCCGTCGACGTACTGCAACAAAATGCCGAAGTCATAGCCGTCAAAAATGACCTTTTCGACTAGGTCCTGCCGGCGATTCATGAGGCGCGGACGGCTCATGTTTTGCTCAGGCGCAGGTTGATCCATTTCGCGCACGCTTGAGCATGCATTTTTTTCCGGTTTCGATTTGTATAGCGAGACATGGATAGCGTCTGGTCTGGCCATTCCAGGTTGATGGCGAGTTCACCCGATTTGATCTTTGCCCAAAACCATTGATAGGCCCGGTCAACCCTGGATCCAGACTTAGGTGTACGATTTTTATGGCCTCTCAGTTGTATCGTCACCAGGTGTTTGGGAGTCAATTTTGCTAGCGTTTCGCCCCATGCGCTCTCATCCATTTGGATTTCGGCAGAGGCCAACGATTTCCCGTTTTCGCGAACCGACATAAGACGGCAGTTGCCCCGATAAGCGCTGTAGTCGTAACCATCAATGCAATGCCCCAGCGCTCGATGTTCCGCATAAAGATCGGCTGGGCATTTCAGCTCGACAATTTGCAGCCCATTCGGGCTTACGAGAAGTGGGTCGTTTGAATTAAGCAGCGTCCTCCAGGGTGTTAAAGAGTCTGTTTGGGTTTGGGGATCTGCGGCATCAAGAGCTTCACGTATGCCTATCATTGCGAGGTGAAAGCCATCCACCAAGCTGGCGATCTGGTGATAGGTGGCAGTACCAATGAAGCTTTTGAGTTTATGCAGTGCTTCACAGGCATCAGGTCCGTAGCTCTCATCTATGTTGTTGAAAAGCTCGTTCAGGTCTCGCAAGTCGTCGGCGATTTTGGACCAACTGGGATCCGACCAATCCGTTGGACACCCCGACAGCAGCCTGTTCCAGTCCTGCGTTTGATCCCGTAGTTGATACGGAATTTTATCCAACAAGGCGAAGAATGTGATCCAGTGCGCTTTTTTAAGGGGACGTCGATTGCCCAGTGAAGCTCCTAGCAGTAGTCGATGCCAGGGCCGTTCAGGTCCCTCACGATTGATACGGGTCAATGCACTGCCGGTATCGAATACTCGTTGTTGCCCTAAGTAGCGCACTGCAGTACGCGGCGTCTGTAGCAGCCACGCCAGCGTGTCGTTAAGCGGAAGGCCTGCATCTGCAATGCGACCGATCAGGCACTCTTGCGCGTTGATCAAAGAGCCATCTCCGCTCCAGTTTGGGCGGCATTCTTGAAGGTCGTCCCACGGGCAGGTCATGTATACCTGCTGCTGCCCATCCCACGGCCACGGCCATTGATCTACCAGTACCATAAGTGGAATCAGTACTGGTTGGGCTTTCAAGGCCTGGAGGCGGCGTTTTCGGTCGCCTTGAGCCAGCCAGTTATAGAGCTTGGGAGAGGGGCATTGCGCTGAACGGATGGCGAACAGTAGTTCCTGATCCAGGCACCGGCAAAACTGCTTCAGCGTGCTGCCAATCTGCTTCAGGTAAAACCGGTTTCGAGGATTGAAGTACCGATTGTTGCTCACCGTCGAATAGTAGCCGCTGCGATTAGAGCCTCCCAGATCTTCAATCGATAGGGCTTGCGCCCTTTCTCCAGCCGACTTGCAGAAAGAGGTGAGCAGGGCGTCTGCATACCAACGTTTTTCAAACCTGAGCAGTAACTGCTGGGCCACCAATGCGGTGGGTTTTTTCTTGTGGACGCGGTCCTTGCTGGTGATTTTGCAGGCCTTAACCTGATGACCATCGAAGTACTGGAGGTGATCGCCGATTCTGGCCAAAACTGGCTGTGTTTGATCACTTGTTGAAGGCAGGGTGACGCACCAGCACCGCGTGTGTGCGGTCGAACTCAGATAGGTTTCTATGAATGAGGTCAGTCGGGAGGGCGGTACGCTAAAATGCAAAGCCCAGGTCTGGGCGACTTCAATTTGCCGGTCTGAGAACTTCTCCAGCTTCGGCGCTAAGATGCGCAGTCCTAACACCGGTTGTCTTTTCTGTACGCTCACCCATGACCTCCTCTGCGATTTCGCAGAGGAATGTCAGGTATAGGGCGGGTGGGCTTCCAGGGGTAATGCGTAACGGCGTTCACGGTAATTTATATCGGGAATGGCAGAAGTCACACCCCTCTGGGTTTATTGAGATCTGGTTTGCCATTCAAGTTTGGAAAACTCACCCTGCATCCATTCGATTTGAAGCCTGTACATCCCCAAAAGTCATATCCACCGTCCCCTTTCTTCTGTCGCCTTGCGAGGGGTTGATTGCATTTGGGACAGTTGAACGCGCCACCTGCTGCGTCTGGGCGTGGAGCGGACGCCATGGGCACACTCGGCATTCCACGCTGCTGGGACAGTTCCTCTTCTAGTCGCCTATGCAGACGCGCAACTACAGCTCCATAGGTGTCTTGGCCCTGGGCGATTTTGTCCAAATCGCGCTCCAGCTCCCGCGTAAAATCGAGCTCCACGAAACTGAAGAAACCTTCCAGCTTGGCGATTGTTTCCTCGCCAAGTGGGGCCGGTACCAGTTTGCGGCTTTTTTCCTCGATCAGGCCTTTGCTGGTGATGTTCTTCAAGATCGAGGCGAACGTACTGGGACGGCCAATACCGCGGCGCTCCATTTCCTTGATCAAACTGGCCTTCGTGTAGCGCGAAGGGGGCTGGGTTTTCTTCTGCAGCAGTTCTCCGTTGTGCACAGCGAGGATCTGTTTAGGTGACAGTGCAGGCACTGGGTTGCTGGCTGTTGCATCTTCCTCATCGTCAGTGTCATCACCTTTCAGCAGTTTTCGCCACCCGGGATGGAAGAGGGTTTCACCTGTTGCATTGAATCGCAGCGTCTTACCATTTGGGCCAACCGCGAGCAGTTTTACGGTACGCACATCGAACACTGCTGCTTCAAGCTGGCTTGCAAGAGCCCGGACCCATATCAACTTGTACAGGGCGAGCTCCTCGTCGTTTTCACCAGCCTTGGCATCAGCCCAATGCGTCGGTGTAATTGCGGGGTGGCCTTCCTGAGCACCTTCGGCGGACTTGAATGTACGTCGCACGTCGACGGCCTCCACCCCGATAGATCTGGCCACGGTTCTAATATCCTCCATGGCTTCGTCTGGAACGTTGGGGTTGTCCGTCCGGTGGTAGGTGATGACGCCTTGCTCGTACAACCGCTGGGCGACCTGCATGGTCTTATCCGGGTCCCATTTCAAGGCGTTGCTCGCCGCTTGCTGAAGCGTGGAAGAGATGAAAGGCGCAGGAGGGTTACGTTCAGCCTTGCGGTCGTCACAGGATTCGACAACGACATTGCGTGTGCCGGCAACGAGCTGCGCCAGATTCCCGTCCTGGACGTAGGGAAAATCCTTGGTCGCGAAGTCAGGCACGGGTTGCCAGTCTGCGTACCAGTCTCCCATTGGTCCCTGGAAGTTGAGCCGCACACCAAAGTAATTGATGACGTGGAAGGTGCGAATCTCGCGCTCGCGCAACACCACCAGGTAGACAGCCGGTGATTGAACTCGTCCCGCAGAAGTGGGTTTGCCCATGAGGCGGCGAAGCTCCTGTGTCACCAGGTAACCCACCAGACGGTCAAGTACGCGCCGGCACTCTTGCGAGGCGACCCTGTTCAGGTCAATTTTGCGCGGGTTGGCCAGGGCTTCTTCAACACGCTTCAGAGTGATTTCGTTGAAGGTGATGCGTTGGTAGTCCTTGACGCCCAGCACCTGTTGGATATGCCAGCTGATGCTTTCACCTTCACGATCCGGGTCTGTTGCAAGGTAGATTTCGCTGGCTTGTTTCGCTGCCGCCTTGATGTTCCGCACGGCCTTGGTGCTTTTATCCAGGATCTCATACACCGGCGTGTAATTTTTGCGTACGCCGGTGGTGATCATGTTGTCGTCCTGCCCTCGGGCCGGTAGGTCACGGATGTGCCCACCACTGGCAACCACCTGCCAGTCTTCGCCTGGGCGCAGCTTCTTCATCATTGGCTGGAGCTTTTTCAGCTTACCTGGTGCCTCGATGATTAATAGCTTCATGGGGTGCCCTCTCAATTTTCCAGAGTGGGACTCTCGCGTCAGGGGGGTAGGGCTTCAATGGGAAATGCTCAATGAGCAAGAAAGGGCTTTCAGGTGCTAGAGGTCGAGCGATAGCTGCTGTTCCTGGGCAAAGCCCTTTAGCCACGACGCGCGCATGGCGGGGTGATGGTAAGGGCAGTCATACACCCGTAGCCCTTTTCGGGCGGCCTCCGCACCGGCTATTTGCACAGCAGCGTGGGGGTTATTGAATTGCCGCCTATCTGTTGGCTTCAATACTGGGTGGGTTGACGCCATCGGAGGCGGTCCTCGAAGAGCTGATCAAACAGTCGGTAACTACATAGGTTGATTTTATTCGAAAAACTTTACAGATTGAAAATCAGTGCTTAAGTTTGCCGATATATGGGTTATTTAAATCAAAAAACTCACGGATTGCGCGATTTTTTCAGATTGGATAGTTGGTTATTCCGGCAAGTTTGGGGCAGGTTCGTCCAACCAAGCCGCGCTCCAAATCCACTCAACAAAGGCCTCTGTTGTTTGCCCGCTCTGAACACGCAAGCGCTCAAGACTACCGTAGAGCTCTTCAGTGATCTCTCCATCATCTTCGAAGTCAACGCGGTATTCAGCATCAAGGCGGAATGGGTCGAGGAGTGTGTCGCGGAATCGACGTGCTTGCCAGGTATCAAGATCAGTCTCCCTACGTCCACCCATCTGGTGCTCGCCGGTCCGCCAACCAAGTGGTGCCCACGAGGCACGGTTCGAATCTAGAGTAAGTCCGTAGTAGTCGGGGGCATTCACCTCGCTTTCATCGAAGTACGCCCAGAAAACACGGCCTAAAACCGGATGCTCTGCAGCAATGACAACGTACCCGGTTGGATCTCTAAAGTTTTCGCACATCGGTAACTCCGACTTCGAAGCGAGTTTTCAAACTGGGTGAGGGTAACGATGAGCCGTATCCCCCACCACCGGCAGCCTCACGAATGGGGCCGAAAATTAAGCCCCTGGTTTTCAGAAGTTCAGAGGATCAGATTCCGGATATTCATCAGGGCCTGGTGCCGGCTGCGGCCGCGATTTTGGTCCGTTGGACTGTTGCGAGTTCTGGCTCTGTGAAGGCGCAAGATTCACCATGGTCACGCGGTGTGGCAGCATGCCAATTCGGCTGGCCTGAATTTTCAGGGCTTCGAATTCGCCCTGGTCGTTCTCCCAGCGGTCCATAACGGCGCGGCCGGAAACGATCACGCGCATGCCTTTCTGAAACAGCTGCGAATAGTGTTCCGCGTCCTTGTGCCACCATTCGACGTTTGCCCAGAATCCGCCACGATCTTCATAACCGCCTTTACCGTCCGGAATCGAATTGTCGAAGTAGACGTTGATCCGCATGAGTCGACGTGGATCCTTGTTACCGTTGGGGAATTCTTTGAACTCCGGTGTCGAGCCGATGTTGCCTTCCCAGCCTTGTACTGGCGTACCCATGAGTGTTCTCCGAGGTTATTGGTGTTGCATTGGTTTGGTGAGCTGCTGCAAGCGAGCCATGTACACGGCCTCCGCATGGCCCATTTTTTCTGCACATTCGGCGGCCTGTTTGGCGATGGAGTGGACCAAGCTCATCTGCATGTTTAACGTGATCCGCTGAAGCTCCATCGCATACAGGTCCTGCAGCATGGATTCCGGTGTTCTGGGGGAGCCCATCATGTCCGCCCAAACCCCAACGCCCATTCGGCGATCTGTCACCTGTTGCCATCTCAGAAATTGCGTCCCGGCTTGAGTGTTTTGCTCGGTAAGCCGAACAGGCACCAAGGTGAACGGATACCGTCGGGCCTGTTCCAGTACGCCCTGGGCAAGGGCTTTCAAACCCGACTCCTGAACTCGGCATAACGCGGCAAATTGGGTCAGCTCCCCCTTACCTTTAAAAGGCTTTAAAAGGCCTTTTAGTGAGGCAGCCTGTTGCAGTTGCTGAAAGGCATCCTGTTGCAGTGGCCGAAAGGCAGTCTGTTGCAGAGCTCCATCGTCGGATTTTTGCTGGCCCATGTGCTTCAACCCTCTTCGGCCCCATCGAAGTGATCTTCCACCTCGGTTTGTTGCTGGCCGCGAATGATGGGTGGAGCGAAGTTCGAACGGCGGGTGCCTTCCAGGATGTCCTGTGGCAGTTCTCCATAACGCTCGTACATTTTGCGGGCTGCATCAGCTTTGGCATTGTTGGCGGCGAAGTCATCGCGTGCAGCACCGGAGTATTTATAGTTCTGGGCCAATCCAAAAAGTCTCCTGAGTACCGCTGCGCCTTCATCTATCCAGGTTTCCATATCGTGGCGCCCGACGAGTCCGACGTGCTGGGCCAGCAAGATGCGCCTAACTATTTCGTCGTAGTTGGTCAGCAGGAATACGGCCTGAAAGCCTAGAGGGTTGGAGATATAAAGCGGGAGACTGACTGGCTGAATTGAAAGGTTTTCACTGATGCTAATGGCCGGTGGCAGGGAAGCCATGGCCATATCCAAGCGCTCTTCGATGTTCTTCAGTGCTTGCTTGGACTCATTGATTTTTTCTTCTATAAGAATCATCCACCAATCAGAGTACGGATCGTCCTGCTGGGCTCCGCGTGACATGCGATTGACGACACTACAAAAACCCGACAAGCCAATGATGCCGACTTTTAGATCGTTTTTTGGACGTCCCATCCAGATGCGTGCGGCGTGGTGAGTGTGAAGAGTGAGCTTCACATCGCTACGCAGTGAACCGATGTTGAGCCGGAAATTATCAGCCATGGTGCAGTTTTTCCTTGAGGAGAGGAGTGACGTGCCCATGCTGCGATTTGGCTATAGGAGGCGCAGCAACAAATCCATTACCCGATGGAAGGGGATTTGTTGATGTCTCTTTATATATGGAGAGATCAGGCCGCCCGCTTGGTTGAGTGCAGTTATCGATGCCGGGTCCTGACATAGTGATGCGGGCCGCATAGCTCTGATATGCGTAGTTCGATTGTCCACTGCTGATATTGGAGCTCTGATGATCTATGCGGGCCGCATAGCTCTGATATGCATAGTTCGATTGGCCACTGCCGATATCGGAACTCTGTCGAGCTATGCGGGCCGCATAGCTCTGATATGCATAGTTCGATTGGCCACTGCCGATATTGAAGCTCTGACGATCTATGCGGGCCGCATAGCTCTGATATGCATAGTTTGATTGGCCACTGCCGATATCGGAACTCTGTCGAGCTATGCGGGCCGCATAGCTCGGCTTGCTGTCCATGCTGATACCTGGATCTGCCAAGTAGAATGGGGCCGAGCTTACTATCGGGGTTGTTATCATGGATGCGTACCGCGATTGGGTCTGAGCAGATGCAACATTCCGCTGAGTGTGTTTCTAGCGGTTTGTACCGACTCAGGACTGCGGGTTTCTGCAACCGTTTTAGCCGGTTGAGTGGCATTAGATGGAGGATTTGCAGCTCCCTGGCGTGAGGGGCTGGATCTTGCTTTGTCATCAGGATCCCAGTGGCTGTTGAAGTCTCCACGGACAGCCATGCCGACAAGTGTCATCAAATAGCCCAGCGGGTTTCGTATCCCTCCTGAGTCACAGCGGTGCACCCATTGTTTGATGAGCGCTGGCTTCAGCTCTTCTGGGACTTTTTGCAGCGCCACCACCGCGCTCTGTTTTTGATCAGCCGGTAGCCGATGCAGTGCATCGAGCAAATCGGCGGCCATGTCGGTCGAAGTCAGCGGTACATGTACAGAGCTTTTACAAACATCTTTGTGTGTATCTGTATACGTACTATATGAGTTCGGATGCCGAACTAAGTCCGAACCCATTGATTTTTGGCTGAGTTCGGCATCCGAACTCGGCTCAAAAGCGATTCGCTCGCCGCTGTGTGCACTGAGTTCGGCATCCGAACTCAGTGGCAACTGTGGTGTATTTTGCTGAGTTCGGACTCCGAACTCAGTCGCTTTTAGAGGTATTGGCGTGCGCGCCGTTGTCCAGGACTGGCTGTTCAAACGAGACTCGATGACGTCCAATCGGCTTGGTAAGCGCTGACCAACGTCTGGATCGGCAGCGAATTCTTTCCAGGCAATCTGCGCGACTTCACGGATCACCTTGGTCTGATGCTCCATGGACTGTGCAAGTAGCTGTAAATAATCCTTATCGAATTCTATGGCTTCGGCTGGTGTGACCGGTTCGTCATGAAGCAAGTAGACGTTACCTTGAACTTGTCCACTCAGGTCATTGCGCACACGGCGGCCCAGGCTAAGCCAGCGTGTAAGCCGTAGAGTGACCAAAGCTTTTGATACGGTTTCTCGCGAGGCTGGCCTGCCGGGTTGCATGCCCAGATATGGCCGTAGTTGGTCATAGGTGGGGAACGCCGTAAGGCCGTCGTCATTGATCAGTAGCCGGAACACCTGCCAGGTGTTTCTTTCAAGCGGGGTCAGTCGGTCATCCAGAAGCAATCTGCGAGGCACCGTCTCGTGTGGGTTCCCGCTGAATATGATTCCGGAGTAGGGGGCTGAACCTTCGATCCCCGGAGGCGCCGACTCTTTTTTCTGAAGCAAGTGAGCTTCAAGGTGGCCCGAGGCCGAGTCTAAAAGCGTCGACAATGGGAGCCGAGACAACCTCATAGTACGGGATCACCTTCCGCCGGTGTCGCTGCAGGCTGAGCCAGTCGTTGAGAAGACACCAGCTGTAGCTTTCTCGGGAGGCCCGTGCTTGCAGGGGGATAAAGCCCCTCCTTTATCCAGGACTGAATGCGATGCCAGATGATTGCTAGACTGAGGTTCTCGGAGCTTTCATCTGCATGGGTGTCCTGGGGGGTGTTGAGCTCTTCGGCGACCAGCATGGCGATATCCAGCAAGGCGAGGCTGTCTTCAAGCTCAACCTGATGTTCCTGCATCAGGTGCGTCCATCTGTACCAAAGGTGAGCGTCCATCTCCTCACTGAATTCTCGCCACCGGCCGCGACGCGCTGTTACACCGATCATTAAGCGTTGAAGGGCTACGTCCTGGGGTGAAAGCCCGAAGAACTGTTGCAGCATCTGAGTGGTCGCGCCTAGTCGAAGCGCACGTTCGATCGTGCGCACTTCTTCGTCGGACCGCTGCGCCCCTATCAGCAGTTTTTTCACCATCTCTCCATCGATGGTGACGTTGCACCAAGAGACTGGAGTGTTGAGCAATAAGCTCAGGACTGACGGTTGTTGGAGCTGGGCCAGGATTTCAGGCTCCAAACCCATCTCGATGCAACGCCGAAGTTGGCCGTTGCGCATGTGATGAAGCACCTGAGACAGGATGGCTTCGTTGATTGGTATCTTGGACATGACGACTCCCCTCGTAGTGGTCCTGTTTTAGCTAGCTGGGTTCGCACTATCGCCGGCAGTTAACTTGACCTCTAAATCAATCAAACGCCTTGCGAGTCGAATTATTCGGAAGAGCTTCACCAGTGCGCCGTCGCTGAGGCGGCCTTCAGTCTCTGGGGGGTTGTCTTTCGTATAAGGCTGGCCAAGTAAGAGATGCCCAAGCCCAGCTGCGAATTCGAAGTCGGTCAAAGCGTCGACCTGCAGATCGGGCTGCTCCTGAATCATTTTCAGAACGATGGCCACCGAACCGCTTAAAGACTGAAGAAGCGTCAACGTATGCTGGGCTGTAGCAGTGATTTCCACTTCTCCTTCCGCATCGGGGTGTCGATATCTGAAACCCACGCCACTTTCGATATCGATAAATTGACCTGGTGCTTTTACCGAGCTGGCAATTTCACGAGCCAATTGCGCGATGTGCTGACGCAGGGTCATGGCATTGTCGATTTCACGCTCGATGTACCAAAGGTCAGATATGGGGTTGAGACCACCAGCTTGAACAGGGATGGCCACTAAGGCGTTGGATGCAAAGTCGGGTAATACTTCACCATCAAGCGCAGCGAGCTCCCGTTTCATCTTGTCGACTTTGGGGGAGCTTTTCACTGGACTTGCAATGTGCCCATCAATGCGCTTTTGGCGCTCTTGCGGGCTCATTTGCTCTTGAGGGGGAGGGGCCAGCTTATGTTGGCCAACTGGATGGGGAGGGCTCGCCGTGGTCAAAGTTGGCTTAGGCGTGCCCTCAGAAACATGAGTTGATGGTAATTGTGACGGGTTCTGATTTGACTCAGTGCTATTGTTTTGGGGACTCGACTGAGGCAACCCCTCAAGTTGCGAGACAGGATGCTGAGGCATCTCAAGTACTGGTGTTGATCGGCGTAACTGGTCCTGGTTCTGAGTGATTTCCAGCAGTATTTTCTCGTAACCGAGATTTAACGGCTTTTTGAGCTGATCAATCAGCTCGTCCTGGAAGCGCTGGAACAGAAACTCCTCGGCGTCTCCCTCAAACTGGGAAAGGACATCTTGAAAAATCGTATCAAACTCTAGGTGCTGCCCTTGTTCTTGATAATTGCGCTCCCAGCACTGAAGTGCTGTCTTGCGCAGTGCAAGAAGCTTAGAAATTCGATCAACGCCGAGGCCGGAATATAGCACTGCCGGAATTGCTGGCAATAAGTACCGAAGAGTGTCCTGCATCCGACTGATGTGAGGTTGAGAAACAGGGTAGCCATCAGCTTTCAAACGTCGAGAAAGCTCACTTTGAGAAATAGCCTCACCAGACTCCTCCTCATACAAAGCTCTGGCCTTGTCGACGCCAATAGCCCGCTCAATGAACAGGAGTTGACCCTGCAGATCGTTTTCGGCCAGGTGCCCGGTGAGCGAGATGATCTCCCCACGAACGGTGTCCCATGGACGGAACAGGCAGTGGAACTTGAAGAACTTCTCGTCCCCGGTCTCACGGTACAGCTCGTTTAGAATGGCCAGGCGCGTGTTGCCACCGTTCCGAATCCGGTACTTCTCCTCACCAGGTTTGCGAGTGACGGGAGGGGGCGTGTCGAGACCTCGATTGCGTATGGACTCTTTAATTTCATCGTACTTCGGGTTTCGAGTTGTCCGTGGGTTCTCGTCATACGGCAATGTTTCATCGAGCGTCAACAGCATAGGGGTATCGACGATTGGATCGCTCATGCGCGCTGCTACTGGCGAATTTGATTGAAAGGCCGGCAGTTGCAGTTTCTCTTTCATAGTCTGAGCCAAAGACTGTTTCATACTCTGGCTCCAGGCAGCTCACAGGCTGGTACTGCTGCCAAAAGTTGATCAATGATTTTTAGTGCACGATCAAGCGCCGCCTCAAGCTCGACTGTAGTCTCCAAGCGATGGACAATTTCTGAGTTCATTGAACGGGTGTTTTCACGCGCTCGCAGCGCGATCCGTTCACGCATCCCATCGGGAAGTCGGACGACGAATTTTTCTTCCAGCTGACGTTTTGGTTGGTTGCTCATGGTGGGCTCCGATGCCTTGGGTTTAAGGTTTGTGTTCAGCGACGTTTCAGCTGATCAGTGAGTTGGGTGGGCAACCCCTTGATGATTAACGTGCTGGATGCCTCGTCGTACTCAATCTTGTCCCCTAGCAGGTGCGCTTCAAAACTGATGGACAAGCCTTCGGCACGGCCGGTGAACCGACGAAACTGGTTGAGAGTGCGTTTATCCATAGGGATTTCCGGCGACAGGCCGTAGTCCTTGTTGCGGATATGGTCGTAGAACGCCTTGGGCCGATCCTCATCGATTAACCCCGACAATTCTTCAAGGCCCATGGGTTCGCCGAGTTTGGCCTGGCTGCTGGCGTAATCGACCAGGGTCTTGGTTTTTTCGCGGGCGGATTCGTCCGGCAAGTCTTCGCTTTCAACGAAGTCGCTGAAGGCCTTGAGCAGGGTACGCGTCTCGCCCGGGCCGTCGACGCCTTCCTGGCAGCCGATGAAGTCGCGGAAGTATTCCGAGACCTTCTTGCCGTTCTTGCCTTTGATAAACGAGATGTACTGCTTGGACTGCTTGTTGTTCTGCCACTCGGACACGTTGATACGCGCTGCCAGGTGTAACTGGCCCAGGTCGAGATGGCGGGACGGGGTGACGTCCAGCTCGTCGGTCACCGCCACGCCTTCACTGTGGTGCAGCAGGGCGATGGCGAGGTAGTCGGTCATGCCTTGCTGGTAGTGGGCAAACAGCACGTGGCCGCCGGTGGATAGGTTGGACTCTTCCATCATCCTCTGCAGGTGCTCGACGGCGGTGCGGCTGAACGTGGTGAAATCCAGGGCACTATTGAAATATTCCTTCAACCAGCCGCTGAACGGGTGCGCTCCGGACTCGGCATGGAAGAAACCCCAGGCCTTGCCTTGTTTGGCGTTGTAGCTCTCGTTGAGGTCGGCAAGCATGTTCTCGATGGCCTCTGACTTAGCAAGCTCGGAGTCACGGGCGTGGAGAACTGCAGGTGTGCCGTCGGGGTTTTTGTCGATCAGATGAACAATACAATGACGGATAGGCATTAGATTGCCTCCTGAGTGTGTTGGGTTTGAGCTCGATCGGCACGGCGAATGCGAGCTTTGGCGTTGAGGGCCGCGCGGTAATCGCTTGCGGTCGACGATGTGTAGATTGATCCAAGGCCGGGCTTGGTAAACTGGATGTGGCCACCTTGAGTCCGCGACACAGTCCAACCATTGGCCCTGGCAAATTCCACCAGGTGGCGAAGGTTCTCGTGCTTTCCGCGTATGAGGTTGGTCGTCATAGCTCTGCGTCCTTGTCTGCTAAAACGTTCCCTGCCTGAATCGCGATGATTTCGGCCTGGTCACCCGGGAATTTGCTGCCGAGCTCATGCAGAAAATTACGAGTTGCCTCGCGCGAGCCAGGCACGCGGAACACGACGGTGCAGTGCTGCACTGGCGCGGGGTGTTGCAGGTGAGCCATGACCGACACTTTCAGTGAGCAGCTTTGGAGGTGCCGGGGGACCCAAACCGACCAGAAGTAACTTGATAGCAAGGCGCCTGCGCACAGCAGTTCAACGGAGATGGTTGCGCTGAGGGTGTCGGCCAGCTCGACGTAGCCGAGCTTCTGAAATTCCAGCAGGTCCTCGCGCATGCTCACTGGGACCACGGTGCTGTGGTCACGAGTAAGACGGCCGACTGCTTGAGCTAGAGCATCAAGTTCTACTGGGTTGACGCCCGTTTTGTGGGCGTGAACCACGGCAGAGGCTTCGAAGACTTCACCGGCTTGAATGCTTGGAAAAAGCGCAGCGTTACTGTGCATCTGACACCTCCTGAAGCTCCTCGATGTCGTAGCTGTTGCAACTGGGACAAATCAGAATGTCCACTTCGCCATTCAGAGCGGTTGGAGCAGGCACGCAGTGCTGGACCTGCTGGAATGGATGATGTGAATCGCAGTTGCGGCACCAATGGGTGACGACAACCGGAGCGAGGGGGCTCATAGGTGTGCTCCTTGCCAGCTACTGTTTGCACTGAGGTTTGCAAAGCGAGTTTGGTGCGCTATGAACGCCGTGCGAACGGTGCCTGTAGGACCGTTGCGAGCCTTGCCGATGATGATCTCGGCTATGCCTTTGTGTTCGGTCTGTGAGTGGTACACCTCGTCCCGGTAGACGAATATGATCAGGTCTGCGTCCTGTTCGATGGCGCCGCTATCACGCAGGTCTGCGTTGATCGGACGTTTGTTTGGGCGGCGCTCCAGCTCCCGGTTGAGCTGGGAGAGCGCTACCACCGGGCAATTCATCTCCTTCGCCAGGGCCTTGAGGCTTTGGGATATAGCGCTGATTTCGTTGGCCCTGTTTTCCTGACCTGGGCAGCGCATGAGCTGCAGGTAATCGATCAGGATCAAGCTCGGGTGTCCGAAGCGACGGGCTGCGCGACGAGATTTGGCCCTGATAACGGCAGGTGTGAGCGCTGATGAGTCGTCGATGACCAGCCGCTCGCCGTATGCATTGATACGCGAAACGGCCGCAGTCAGCTTCGGCCAGTCTTCGTCATCGAGCTTGCCCTTCAATAGCTTCCCAAGATCGATATGGCCAAGAATTGCCATCAACCGATAGAGCAGTGCTTTGGCCGGCATTTCCATGCTGAAGACTTGAACCGTACGATCAAGCTTTGCCTGCAGAGCCGTATCGATGAAGTTCAAGGCTAGGGACGTTTTACCCATCGATGGACGTGCACCGAGAATGATCAGGTCGGCTTCTTGAAAACCCGACGTAAACTCGTCCAAATCGTCCAGGCCTGAAGGCACGCCGGTCACGGTGATATTGCCGTTGAAATGTTCGTCAATTTGCTCGACGACAGTAGTCAGGCACTTGTTGATGTCGACGAATTCAGATGCGCTCTTGCCTTCGCCAAGCGCGAACAGCTGTTGTTCAATGGCCTCTTGAACATCTTCCGCGTTGGCCAGCGGATCCGTGGCATCGCGAGAGCATTGGTAGCCAAGAGACATGAGTTGTCTGAGCCGGGAGCGATTACGCACAATGGACGCGTAATGCTCAATGTTGGCTACAGACGGCGTATTCTTGGCCAGCTCGCCCAGGTAGCTCAGCCCTCCGGCTTCGTCTGGATCCTCCAGCGCGTTGAAGACGATGACGATATCGAATGGAGCGGACTTGTCAGCAAGGCCGGCTATTGTCCGAAACAGCAACCGGTGGTCATGCCGAAAAAAGTCAGATGCATCCAGTTTGTCCGCAATGAGATCCCAGGTGTTGTTGTCGAGCAGTAGCCCACCTAAAACACCTTGTTCAGCCTCAACGGAGTAGGGCGGTGATAGGTCCAGGTGGTTCATTTCACCGGCTCCTGGCCAATCTGCAGAAAGCCGCTGCCGTTGCGTGCGCCCAAGGCTTTGACCATCTCGACTTCAACCTTTGCTGAATTGATCATTACCTGAGCAACTTCGGCAACGGCTTTAGCCCTCTCTATTTCCATCGGTTTCTCTGGGTCGAGAAGGCTTTCAATCGCAACGAACAGGTGATTGCGTAGATCTTCAATCTTGTTTTTCATGTTCAGCCTCCCGAATGGTGCGCTTGAGTTTGCCGACGGCGCGGATTGCAGATTTCAGTTCTTCCGGATAACGATGGATGGTGTTCCGGCGCATGCGCTCTGCTCGCGTGATCAGTTCCAAATTGCTGATGGAAATGTTGGATTTGTTTTCATCCTTGAAGCACACGCAATGACTTGTGGGGACTGGGCCGAAGTGTTCTTCCCAGAGCAGGACATGCACGGCTTTCCAATCGACAGGGGGATAACCGGTATCGGTGATTTTTCTCTGGAGATAACCGTCGGGTGTAAGGCGAGTGCTACCGATGGGGAGCCAGTTTCCGGGCTTGCTGCCTTTCTTGAATTGCGTTTCAACGGCGCGCCCGCAGGCGGGACGTCCTTTGAGTCCTTTGTTCCACGGTGTTGAGCCTTTGCAAAAGCGATATTGCGCACCCAGCGTTCCGTCCAGTCGACCGGACTGCGTGCTGAGAAGAAAAGCTTCGGTCTTCTTCAAACCCAGCCGGGAGGCTTTGGCGTATACCTGGTAAACCGATATTTTCAGTTCTGAGGCGAGCAGTTCAGTTCTCTCGTTGGGATAGCGATCAATTAGCGCGCGCTCTTCTTCCTCACTCCAAACGTGGTGCTTATGAGGCTGAGCAAGCCCCAATTGGGAGCGAGCTTGTTCCAAGGCGGCCATCGCCAACGGGGATAGTCTCAACTTGCTCATTGGCCACCCCCATGACCTAGGGCCTCATTTGCTTGCTGACCAACACCACGATGCAGCTTGGCGTGCTTCCCCTGGTCCCATCCTGCTTGCAAAGAGCGAGTGTCGTGACCTTTGGCTTCGATGGGTTTGATAATGAGTTCGGTGAGGTTTGGGTGATGCCATTCCAGGTAGGCTTGGATCTCCAGCACCGTGGTGTCGTCTGTCCCGCCTGCAAACTGATTTACTTTAGAGGCGACGGCATTCAGCCATCCCTCGGTAAAGACTTGGCCACGGTGACGTTTTGTTTTCAGTTGGCAACGCTTCTGCTGAGCAACATGAGCTCGACGGGCTGCGACAAGTTGGTGATGCAGCGTTGAATAGGCGTGAGCGGCCAGCTCGGGCGAAATACCCTTCCCCAAGAATTTGAATGACCAGCCTGCCAGCGGATGAAAGTAGGCCAGGTGGGTGCAATCGAAGGCTTGTGCGCAGATTGTGGCCAGGTTGTGCAGCCAATCCTGCGGCGCCCGCCGGGTCTTGGTGCTTACACTGGCTTCTTCGATTGTTTGAGCAGCAACTTCGGTGTGTTTCAAGTTGTACTGGTTCATCAAATGGCGCGCTTGGCGAAGTGCAATTTCCACTTCGTTTGGGGCAGCACCTTGCGATTTGGCCAGCGCCATGAGCTTTGAGATCTTGCTGAGAACTTTTTGCTTGTCCATCATTCACCCCCATCCGCTTGGGTACGGGGGGAGAGCGCCTCTGACCATAGGCGCAATGTTTCCTCTTCATCTGCAGAGAGGTGGACGCGGGCGACACAGTCTGCGACCTTCTGCTTCAACGCATCGAGACGATCCCGCACATTTGAGCCATCGTCATAAGCAATCTCCTGCTCTACAGCTTGCACCACCTCATTCCGCAGAGAGAGAACAGTGCTTATCCAGAAAGCACTTGGGCTGGTCCAGCCAATGAGTTTTCGCGTCCGCGCTGTGGATAGGTAATCACGGAGCCTGAGATTGAATTCTCTAGGGGAATACCCATTCTTGAAGACGTCCGCGCGGTTGAGCGTCAGGGCCGTTTTAAGAATATCTAAGAGAGGCTCCAAAGCCGCAGGTTGTGGGGCCATAGGTTCTAGATATGTTTCAGCTACCAGGCGCTTGGCTTCGGCATCTCGAGATTGCTGACGGCGTTTGGCTTTGTTTTCGTCGCGGCCGCGCTTTTCCTTCGCGTGCTTTATGTTGGCATTGACCGAATCAATGAGCTTCGCGGCGTCCTGCAAAAGCTGACGCTGTTCAATGCTTAACTGAGCGCCTATTCGACCGGGTAAATGGATACCGCCTGTCAGGGAGTGGATTTCCCGCGCGGCCCCACTTAGCTTGGCTTGCAAAGTGCGCAATTGCTGAGCGCTGTAGTACTTGCCAACCTCTAGGATGAGATCAGCGGTAATGCCGCGGGCATCGGTAATAGAGGGCTTTGCCATATCAGCGTCCCTCCTTGACCAGCTTTGCCACGCGCTCCTCTGTCATGGCTTCGAAGCGGTCGCGCCATTCTGGAAAGAGCTCAATGGCCAATTGGCGGATGACGAAAAGGGCTGCAGGGGATATGCGGTTGGAAGGCTGCCGGTATTCCAGGCGGTGTACTGGGACGCCCAGGGATGCAGCGCTACGAAACACCACTGCGGTGGGTATGACGCTGTCCAGAACGTTGATTTCGTCATTGTCCTGAAATATTTCCCGTACCGACTGCTCGATCATCTGCGCGTCGGTGGTTTGGTCCAGATTGTTGACGACGATCCGCACGGGAGGGATTTTCATTCCCAGACGACCATAGGCGCGCAGGCCGTCTAACATCTGCATGGTTCCCCGGCTGAATTCCCGTGCAGCGAGCATGTTGGGCGGAAGTGGGGATATGACCAAATCAGAGGCTAGGACCACCATTTCAAGCATGGCCGATCTGGCGCCTTGGGTGTCAATCAGTACCAGGTCGTAATGATCTTTGAACGCCGGCATCAGGTTGGCGAGTCGCAACCGTCCGTCAGGTGCTTGCAGGAGCAGGCTGTTCAGTTGATTGTTGATGTCGTTGGAAATGACAAGCGACAGGTTTGGGATCGCGGTGCTGGATATGATCTTGGCGGATTCGGTGATATTGAACGCGAGCAGATCGTAGATGCCACCTTGGGCTTCTTCGACCAATTGGTAATACGAAGAAAGGGAGGGCTGAGCAGGGTCCAGGTCGATAAGGAGTGTGCGAAGGCCCGCGTCCGCGCAGAAAGCGCCCAGGTTGGCCTCGATAGTGGTTTTGCCTACGCCGCCTTTGGTCGAAACGACCGCAGAGATTTTCATGGTTTGGAGCCTCTAATGTGGGTTCATTAGAGGCTGCGAGGCCACGGAAACAGCTATGTGTAGCGAACACGATCCTGAGCTTTGAAGCACTAAAACCAATTGTCTTTTAACCAATTGGTCGTAGGTTCGAATCCCACACGACCCACCATTTTTGAGACCAGTTAACGCTGGAATCGAATCTTAAGATCAGAGGCCAAAAGCGCTGATCGAAGAAGGCGACTGAAAGGTCGCCTTTTTTTTACCGGGGTATAGCGCAGTCCGGTAGCGCGCCTGCTTTGGGAGCAGGATGTCAGGAGTTCGAATCCCCTTACCCCGACCATATTAAAAATCCTCGTATCGAAAGATACGGGGATTTTTTTTGCCTGGAATTATCTCAAGTCCAACACACAACCAATGTGGGAGGGAGCAAGCCTCCCACATTGGCCAGTCCCGCAAGGGACCCTGTTGTTAGTGAAGCTTCAGGCGCGGTTCAGTCCCGCGTCCGATCTTGCTGCCCAGCATCAGCATCGCCGTGCGGAAGAAGCCATACAGCGCCATCTGGTGCATGCGGTACAGCGACACATAGAACATCCGCGCCAGCCAACCCTCCAGCATCACGCTGCCGGTCAGGTTGCCCATCAGGTTACCCACCGCCGAGAACCGCGACAGCGAGATCAGCGACCCATAGTCGGTGTACTTGTACGCCGGCAGGTCTTTGCCCTCGATACGCAGTCTCAATGACTTGGCCAGCAACGAGGCCTGTTGGTGCGCGGCCTGGGCCCGTGGCGGCACATTGCGGTCGGTGCCCGGTTGCGGGCAGGCGGCGCAGTCGCCAAAGGCGAAGATGTTTTCATCGCGGGTGGTTTGCAGCGTCGGCAGCACTTGCAGTTGATTGATGCGGTTGGTTTCCAGGCCATCGATGTCCTTGAGGAAAGCCGGGGCACGAATCCCGGCGGCCCATACCTTGAGGCTGGCAGGGATCACCTGGCCACTGCTGGTGATCAATGCGTCGGCGGTCACTTCGCTGACCGCTGAGTTAGTCAGCACCGTCACCCCGAGCTTCTCCAGGGTTTTATGCACAGGCCCGCCAATCCGCTCCGGCAAGGCAGGCAGTACACGGGGGCCGGCTTCGATCAGGGTAATGTGCATGTTTTCCGGCTTGATGCGGTCCAGGCCGTACGCAGCCAGCTCGTGGGCCGCATTATGCAGTTCTGCGGCCAGCTCGACGCCCGTTGCACCCGCACCGACGATGGCGACGCTGATCTTTTCCACCACATCGGTCTGCCCGGCATGGGCGCGCAGATAGTGGTTGAGCAGCTGTTGGTGGAAACGCTCGGCCTGCTTGCGGGTATCGAGGAACAGGCAGTGCTGCGCCGCGCCCTCGGTGCCGAAATCATTGGTGGTGCTGCCCACCGCAATCACCAGGCTGTCATAGCCCAGCACGCGCGCGGGCACCAGCTCGCGGCCTTCTTCGTCGAGGGTGGCGGCCAGCTGGATTTTCTTCTGCTCACGGTCGAGCCCGCTCATGCGCCCCAGTTGGAACTCGAAGTGGTTCCATTTGGCCTGGGCGACGTAATTGAGTTCGTCTTCCGAAGAGTTGAGTGAGCCGGCTGCGACTTCGTGCAGCAGAGGCTTCCAGATATGGGTGAGGTTGGCGTCCACCAGCGTGATGCTGGCGGTGCCGCGCTTGCCCAGAGTCTTACCCAGGCGGGTAGCCAACTCCAGGCCGCCGGCGCCGCCGCCGACGATAATAATACGATGGGTCATGGGGGTATCTCGCAAGGCTAAAGGAAATCGGAGCAGTTACCCTCGCGAGCGCCAGGCAGCTCATAGCGTCAGGTAACTCAAAAGGCGGCTGAGCAGGCCGAGCCCGATCACCACCACCAGCACCACACCAAGGAGCAGCCACGGCCGGAAAGGCCTGCGCTCGACTCGGTTCTGGGAGAGTTGCAGGTACTCTTCGACATGCTGTTGGTCGTCGGGGTTCAGGCGGCTGGTCATATAAGGCCTCGTCAGGTAGACGTTGCAAAAGGGCGCCACGTTACAGTGGGGGATCAGAGGCTGATGCCCACATCGAACACTATGCTGCGCCCCAGGTTGTTGCGCAAGAAATCCGGCGCGTCCGGGTGGGCGAACAGCACCCGGGCAAACGTCGGCCCCACCAGCGACAGCGAGCGCCAGCCCTGGCGCAAGTATTCGGTGGGTGGGGGGAAGTGGCTGTTGAGGTCGAGCACTTCGCGCTTGAGGCTGGTGAACGCGACGATATCCAATTCGCCCAGGTCCATCCCGCGCTCTTTGTAGTTGTGGGCCTTCTTGCGCAACGTGGGCGCCAGGCGCAGCAGGAATTCATGGGCGGGGATGCGCCGCGGCTTGGCTTCGCGCCGCACCAGCTGGCTTAGGGAGAATGCACTGCGTCGACGCAACAGCTCGTCACGCCATTCGTCGTTCAGGCGGCGCCCTTCATCGAGTACGAAAAACACCTCGAAACTGGCATCGCGAAACAGCACGTCGGGTGGTTCTTGCCCGGCGGGGTGAAACTCTTCGGCGCGGTAGGGCACATTCAAGCCTTGCAACAGGCGCTGGCAGACCCAACGCTCACGCTCCCATTTGCGGGCATTGGACAGGAACGCATTGGCTTGTTCGGCTGCTACGGTGAGCAGGCGCAAATAATCTGAGTCATCCATGCCTGCAGCTTAGCGTCCAAATGATGACCGCAGGAAGTCCTGCTGCAAAAGCCAGGGTGTAGACTGGCCTTTCAAGCGTAATTACCCCCTTATGAGGAGCGTGCGGTGAAGTGTCTGGTGGTGATGTTGCTGAGTCTTTTGCCGGTATGGGCACAGGCTGTTGAAGTGGGCGAACGCCTCGCTCCCTGGACCTTGCTCGATCAATTCGACCAAGCCTATACCCTCGATAACCAGGCACGGATTCTGTTGGTGGCGCGCAGCATGGACGCGGCCAAGCTGGTCGACGCGGCGCTGCAAGGCCAACCTGCAGGCTACCTCGAAGCGCGGCATGCGGTGTTCGTCGCTGACATTCAGCGCATGCCTCGACTGATCGCCAAACTGTTCGCGGTACCGGCCATGCAATCCTACAACTACCGCGTCATGCTGGACCGTGACGCACGTATCGCCCCGCGTTATCCCGCGGCGGCGGATAAAGTGCTGTGGCTGCAGTTGGATAACGGTAAGTTGGTTTCCCAACATGAATACGGCACCGCTGTCGAATTGCGCCAGGCCCTGGAGCAGGTGAAGCCGTGATCAGTGCCGCAGTGCTGGCGCCCACAACCCTCGGCATCGGCTGGCTGTTGTATGCACCGGTACTGCTGTGGGCGATCCTGCGTTCGCCCTGGGTCGAGTTGTTTGCCGACCGGCGGCGCCAGCATTTGCTGTTCGGTACGGTGTTCGCACTGTTCATGTTGTGGCTGGTACGACGGGATTTCGATACCGGCGTGTCCTACCACTTTATCGGTATGACCGCCGTAACCCTGCTGTTGGATTGGCCCCTGGCCATCGTTGGTGGTTTTGCCGCCCAGATCGGGTTGATGCTGCTTGGGCGCCAGGACCTGGCAGCCCTTGGCGTCAACGGCCTGCTGCTGATCGTGCTGCCGGTGCTGGTCACCGAGGGCTGTGCGCTTGTGGTCGAGCGAGCGCAGCCACGCAATCCCTTCGTGTATATCTTCTGTTCCGGTTTTTTTGCTGCCGCACTGTCGGCCTTGGTTTGCCTGCTGCTGGGGTTGGGATTGTTGTGGTTCGACGGTCGTTTTGCCATGCCGGAATGGCTGGAGGATTTCGTTGGCTACCTGTGGCTGATCATCTTCCCCGAAGCCTTTATCAACGGCATGGTGATCAGCGCTCTGGTGGTGTTTTGTCCGGAATGGCTGGAGACATTCAACCGCACACGCTACCTCTCGGCGCCCTGGAAGGATGACGAATCGCAGCGTTGACCCAGATCAAATCCCGCTCAGCCGAGCAGGCCCATGCTCTGCGAAATTTTCCTAGGCAAGGCGGGAGCACGAATCATGAGTGTGTACGAGTGGGCGCGGCAGGAGTTGCGCAGAAGCCAGGATGCGGCGCAGGAAATCGGTTTCGACCCGGGCTTGACCCTGCGCGCGATGCTCAGCGCGGTGGTGCAGCAGAGCAAGGGCGTACGCAGTTTCGAAGACCTGGCCGACGAGCTGCAATACCTCGCAGAAAACCTCGACGACCAGCAGGAATACGCCTTTATGCGGCCTTAGTGGCGCGGCGGCAGGTCTTCGGAAAACAGCTCGTCTTCGGCATCCGGCGCCACGGGGATCTTGTGTTCCTCGGCGGCCCACGCGCCCAGGTCGATGAGCTTGCAACGGTCCGAGCAGAACGGCCGGTTAGGGTTGGCTGCATTCCATTCCACGGGTGCACCGCAGGTTGGGCAGTCGACGGTCAAGGGTTGGCTCATGATCGGCCTCCACGCAAAGTAAGGTAAAAGTGGTGCAGTCGCTCGACCTCGCTGTGCAGCCATGCGAGATCCTGGTCATTGACCAGCACGTCATCGGCATGGTTCAGGCGGTCTTCACGGCTGGACTGTGCCTTGAGAATTGCCTGAACCTGTTGTTCGCTGATGCCGTCGCGCTGCAGGGTACGCTGAATCTGCAGCGATTGCGGCACGTCGATCACCAGGATGCGCTGGGTCATGCTGTACTGGCCGGATTCGATCAGCAGCGGGGACACCAGGATCGCGTAAGGCGAGCGGGCGCGAGCCAGGTGACTGCGAATCTCCTCGCCAATCAACGGGTGCAGCAAGGCTTCCAGCCAGCGGCGCTCTTCGGGCACCTCAAAGATCAGCTTGCGCAACGCGGCGCGGTCCAACTGGCCGTCAGGCTGCAATACGCCGGCACCAAAATGCTCGGCGATGCGGGCCAGCGCCGGCCGGCCGGGTTCGACCACCCAGCGCGCGGCGTGATCGGCGTCCACCAGGTCGATGCCCAGGTCGATAAAGTGCTGGGCTGCCGCACTTTTACCGCTGCCGATGCCACCGGTGAGGCCGAGAATCCAAGGTGTTGCAACAGGAGTGGTCATCTGAAACCGACAGACTGCAAATAGAAGTCGGTTATTTGACCACCCCAGAGCAATGCAATCCAGCCGGCAATTGCCAGATACGGACCAAACGGCATCGGCGTGGACGCCAGGGTCTTGCGCAGGCGCATCAGGATCAACCCGACAAACACCCCCACCAGCGACGACATCAACAGTGTCATCGGCAATATCTGCCAGCCGCCCCAGGCGCCGAGCAAGGCCAGTAACTTGAAATCACCGTGGCCCATGCCGTCTTTGCCGGTGACCAGCTTGAACAGCCAGAACACGCTCCACAGGCTCATGTAGCCGATCACGGTGCCCCATAGTGCGTCGGGTAATGTCGTCAGTAATCCAAAGCTGTTGACGATCAGCCCCAGCCACAGCAATGGCAGCACCAGCACATCAGGCAGCAACTGGTGGTCTGCGTCGATCAGGCTCATTGCCAGCAACCCCCAACTCAACACCAGCACCGCTGCGGCCTGCCAGCCAAAGCCGAAATGCCAGGCAACCCAGGCCGAGATCAACCCACAGGCGAGTTCCGTGAAAGGGTAGCGGGGGCTGATGGCTCCCTGGCAATGGGCGCAGCGCCCCCTGAGCATCAGGTAGCTGAGCAGTGGGATATTTTCCCACGGCCGGATGGGATGGTCACAGTGTGGGCAGCATGAGTTGGGGTGCATCAGGTTGTAGGTCGGCCCGCCAGGTTCGGCAGGCAAGCCGAGCACTTCATGGGCCTGGGCACGCCATTCCCGTTCGAGCATTTTTGGCAGGCGCCAGACCAGCACGTTGAGGAAGCTGCCGACGATCAGCCCCAGTAACAGCGCGATGGTGACAAAGGCCAATGGGTGCTCGTTCAGCAGCAGGCTCAAAATGCACTCCCCAGCTGGAAGACCGGCAGGTACATGGCGATGACCAGCGCACCGACGATGCCCCCCAGCACCACCATGATCAATGGCTCCATCAGGCTGGTGAGGTTGTCGACCTGGTTGTCCACGTCAGTCTCATAGTGGCTGGCGACCTTTTCCAGCATGTGTTCCAGGGTGCCCGACTCTTCGCCGATCGCCGTCAGTTGGATCGCCATGCCGGGAAACAGGCCGCTGTTGAGCATGGATTGATTCAGTTGCATGCCGTTGGATACATCGTGACGCATATGTTCGATTGCCTGTTTGAACGGGTCGTTTCCCACGGCGCCGGCGACTGAATCCAATGCCTGGACCAGTGGAACACCGGCGGCGAAGGTCGTGGAGAGCGTGCGGGCGTAGCGGGCCACGGCGGATTTTGTCAGCAGTTTGCCTGCCAGGGGCGCTTTCAACAAACCTGTGTCCAGCCAGTAGCGAAAGCCCGACGAAGCCCGATAGGCCTGGCGCAGCCCAGCGGCTCCCGCGACTATGCCCAATACCAGCATCCACCATGCGTGCTGCATGAACGCCGACAGGGCGATCACGTGCAAGGTAAATGCGGGCAGTTTGCCGTCGACTCCGGCGAACAGGGCCTGGAACTGCGGTACCACGTGGACCAGCAGTATGCCGGTGACCAGGCTGGCAACCACCAGGACAGCAATGGGGTAGGTCATGGCCTTTTTGATCCTGGCCTTGAGCTGTTCACTCTTTTCCCGGTGGATCGCCACCCTTTCCAGCAGTGTCTCAAGCGCCCCGGCCTGTTCGCCGGCGGCCACCAGGTTGCAGTACAGCGCATCGAAATAACGCGGTTGTTTGCGAAATGCCTCAGCCAGGCTGCTGCCGGCGGCGATCGCCTGTTTAAGTCCCAGCACCTGCTCACGCACAGCGCGATTGTCGACGCCTTCGCTGATGATGTCGAAGGCTTGCAGGAGTGGAACCCCAGCCTTCAGCAGCGTCGCCAGTTGGCGCGTGAACAGCGTGATGTCAGCCGCTTTGACTGATGGGGTGAGGCTTGGCAGCAGCGGGGATTGCTTGCGCACACGACCGGGGCTGATCCCTTGCTGGCGCAGTTGTGCCTTGACCAAGGCTGCGTTGTGCCCCTTGGTTTGCCCGGACACCCTGCGCCCTTTGCGGTTGATGCCTTCCCAGGCGTAAGTCGTTGAAGCGTTGTCCATGTCGCGGTTCCGCATACAGGCTGTCGAAGATTTATAGCTTAGTCAGGTGACGGATTCGGGCATGCCGATGGCGCAGGATAAAAATGTCAGAATGTGCGTCTTGAGCGCGATTGGCCGCTTGCGGGTGAGTACACTGGCGCCGTTGCAAAAACGGGGTGCGGGACGCGCCTTGTCATGAGTTCTATTCGGGAGAGTGAATGTGATACGTCAGAAAGGCTTTACCTTGATCGAGTTGTTGATCGTCGTGGCAATCATCGGCATTTTGGCCACCATCGGCCTGCCCATGTACACCACCCACCAGGCCAAGGCCAAGTTCACTGCCGGCCTGGCTGAAATTGCCGCGTTGAAGGCCGGTTACGAAGACACCATCAACCAGGGCACCGTACCTACCGTGGCCTTGATCGGCGGCACCAGCCCTACGGCCAACTGCAAGATCGATGTGGCAGGCGATGTGGCCACGGGGGCGGGCTCCATCAGCTGCGAAATACTCGACGCACCGGCACCGGTGCTGGGCAAGACCATCACCCTGGTCCGCAGCGCCGCCGGCTGGAAGTGCGCGACGACCGCTGAAGCGAAATATGCCAGCAAGGGCTGCGGCGCCGACGGCGCATAACTGCTAAACCATCCACAGGGAAGTAGAGGTGGCCGATGGTGTTATCCGTACAGCAGCGAGGCGGTGTTTTCCTGGTAGCAGCGGTGTGCCTGTTGAGTGTCGGCATCTGTGCACCGTTCGGCGGGCATGATCTACAGCGTGTCATGCAAATTGCCATCGGGTTTTGCGCGGTGCTGTATGGGTTATCGGTTACCTCCACTGAACCTTGGGTAGACAGGCCCACTGCCTGGGGCGTTGTGCTGGTTGTGGTGCTGGGCCTGCTGTCCTCGGCGCTGGCCCATCAGCCGCTGTGGGCACTCACCGAAGTGGCGCTGTTTGTCAGCTGCGCGGCGATTGCCGTCGCCTTTGCCCTGCTTCGTCGTCACGGCGGCGAGCCTCTGGATCGCGTGCTGATCCTGGTTGTGGTGTTGCTGTGCCTGATCAAGTCGCTCCAGTATCTGTATGCCGGTACGCTGGCGTTCACCAGCGGCGAGCGCATGCTGGATCCTGACCGACTGCTCTCCGGCTTTTCCAACAAGCGTTTCTACGGACAGTTTCAGACATTTACCTTGCCATTGCTGGCGCTGCCTTTGCTGATGCCCAATGTCTCCCGCGCCTTGCGGGGGATGGTGTTTGCGTTGCTGTGTGTCTGGTGGCTGATAGCAATCAGCGGCGGTACGCGGGGTACCTGGCTTGGCATGGGCGTGGCGGGCGTGGTGTTGGCGCTGCTTGGGCCATGGGGGCGTCGCTGGCTGGGCTGGCAATTGGTCGCGGTGTCGGTTGGGCTGTTGCTGTATTGGCTGATATTCACGGGGCTGGCGGGTTACCTGGGGATTGAACTCACCAGTGATGCCGCAGATCGCCTCACCACCTCGCTGTCGGGACGGGGCCCGATCTGGTGGCAGGCGTGGCATATGCTTGTCGAGCGCCCGTGGCTTGGTTTTGGGCCGATGCATTTTGCCGATATTGCCAACAGGATTGCCGCTCATCCCCATCAGGCGATTCTGCAATGGGCCAGCGAATGGGGTGTGCCCTCGGCGCTGTGCGTGGCGGTGTTGGCATGGCGAGGCGGCTGGACCACCTTGGCTGTGCTGCGCGAGCGAGCGCTGTCCGCCGCGCGGGTTGACCTGCTGCGCTTGTGCCTGTTTGCGGCGTTGGTGGGGACGCTGGTGCAGTCCATGGTCGATGGCGTGATCGTGATGCCCAACTCCCAGGTCTGGTTGGCGCTGGTGGTGGGCTGGCTGATGGCGCTGCATGAGTTGCGCGTGCCAGCAAGCGCTGTGCTGCCGTTGGCGCGGAACCTATGGAAAGCCTTGGGTGTGTTGGCCGTTGGTCTGTTGGTATTTATCGCGGTGCGCGATGTGCCTCACCTCCAACAAGCCCAGCAGCAGTACCAGGACCGCAAAGGTAACTACCTGCAACCACGCTTCTGGGCTCAGGGGGTCATTGCCCGTTGAAGGGCGTAAGTTGCCGGACGCCCGATGCGGTGCTAGCTTTAGCCCACCGCCCGTGTAGCTCAGTTGGTAGAGCAGCGCACTCGTAACGCGAAGGTCGCAGGTTCGATTCCTGTCTCGGGCAAAAAGGCAATACTGCTTCAAAGGCAATGTTTTCAGATGATCCCAGAATGGTTCTGAAGGCCAGACGAGTTGGCACGTGTGCCGGCTCTTTTGTATCTGCGCAACCTTGATGACCCAGATGCATCCCCATTCCTCGATCTAAGAGAACGACATGACCACGACTGAAATGACCCAGGAAGTTCGGCATCAAGCAGCCCTCGAAAAATACCTTGAGGAGTCGCCGCAGCTTAAAGAAGAGATCAAGGACCTGAGCGCCGATGATCAGCGCGACCAGATCCAGTGGGCGTTTGAGGACGAGGCCGAGAGCCAGGGCTTCCAGCCTTGGGAACTGACCCTCAAGTACACCTCGACGCCGGAAGAGTTCGAAGCGGCACGGCTGGCCTTGCACAAAGAGGCGGCCGAGGTGCTGGGTGTCGAATGGGAAGAGTATTGCGAGATGAATGACCTGGTCGTTTAGACGCTGCTGCAAGTTTCAAGCTGCAAGCTGCAAGTTGGAACGCAGCCCTCTTGCAGCTTGAAGCTCACCGCTTGCCCTCTCCTCAGATACTGAGGCGCATCGACAAATCCACCGCCTTCACATCCTTGGTCATCGCACCAATGGAGATGTAGTCCACCCCCGTCTCCGCGATAGGCAGCAGGGTGCTTTCATTGATCCCGCCGCTGGCTTCCAGCTTGGCCTTGCCGCCGTTCAGGCGCACGGCTTCACGCATATCTTCCAGGCTCAACTCATCGAGCATGACGATGTCGGCGCCCGCCGCCAGCGCTTCGCGCAGTTCGTCCAGGCTCTCCACTTCGATTTCCACCGGCTTGCCGGGTGCAATCTTGTGGGCGGCGCTGATGGCTTGGGCAATCCCGCCGCTGGCAGCGATGTGGTTTTCCTTGATCAGGAACGCGTCATACAAACCGATACGGTGGTTGTGGCAGCCACCGCAGGTCACCGCGTATTTCTGCGCCAGGCGCAGGCCGGGCAGGGTTTTTCGAGTGTCCAGCAGCTTGACCTGGGTGCTGGCGACAAAATCCGCCAGGAACCGGGCGCGGGTGGCGACTCCGGACAGCAGCTGCAGGAAGTTCAGGGCAGAGCGCTCGCCACTGAGCAGCGAGCGCGCCGGCCCCTCCAGGTGGAACAGTGCCTGGTTGGGGCTGACACGTTCGCCGTCGGCCACCTGCCAGTGCACGGCGACCCGTGGGTCCAGTTGGCGGAATACGGCATCCACCCACGCAGTGCCGGCGATGACGGCGGCATCGCGGGTAATGATGGTGGCCGTGGCCAGCCGTTCGGCCGGAATCAACTGTGCGGTGATGTCGCCGCTGCCGATGTCTTCCAGGAGCGCGCGGCGCACGTTGGCTTCGATTTCGGCGGTGAGGTCGGCAAGACGGAGGTTCGGCATAACAGGCTCCACAAACAAAGTGTCCCGATTATAGGGGCAGCGTGCGTTTGAACCCAGGCTCACCACTCATTTACAGCGCAATGTCAGAGTTTGCTGGCGCAACGGCACTCATTTGCAAGATAATCTCGCGCCTTGCAATTGGCGTCATAGCTTTGACGTCCTGGTGATAACCGGTTATCCACAGCCTTATTGGGCCTGTACCCGATCTTTCCCCAACGCTTTACCGCCGTTTCAGGAGGCCAGGATGCACAATGACGGAAAGGTGGTGCCAATCAACAAGGCACAAGCCACGCCATCGCCGCTCGCGCGCCTGCCGGTGGTGCTGCTGCAGGTTCGCGATAAGGCGGCGCAGCAGTTACAGCAGGGTTTACAGGAACTGTTCGATAACGCCGACGACACCTTGTTCGAAATGGCCGACAAGGCCCGCAACAACGTGGACCACCATATCTTCTTTGAAGCCATGCGCGACCTGCGCCTCAAGCGCAAGAATTTCGAGCGCGTGTTCATGGAGCGGCTGTTCGAAGCCTTTGGCAACCTGGGGCTGGCGGGCCGTGGTGAACTTCAGTTGGTGCCGGTGGTGTCCTATGACGCGGCCTCAGGCACGTCCAAGGATGACCTGGAAAAAGCCGTCGCGCTTGAGGCCATGCTGGGCCGGGTGCGCCACCGCGACGGCCTGGCGCTGTCGCAACTCACGGCACGCTTGAGTGCCTTGCTCGGCAATCGCCTGGACGACAGTGAGAACCCCCTGGGTCCGGCGCTGCTGTGCGAGTTTTTCCTGCGTGCCGGGCGTAGCCTGGGCGTGGAGATCCGCGTCAAGCTGATCATGCTCAAGCTGTTTGAAAAGTACGTACTCAGTGATGCTGACCAACTGTACGGTGAAGCCAATCAGCTGCTGGTCGCGACCGGCGTGTTGCCGGAACTCAAGGCCGCGCCGTCCCGCCGCCCCTGTGGCCGTGCCGCCCGTGATCATCAGCGTGAAGAGGTATTGCCGAGCACCGACCAACACGTCGACGAAAATGGCCAGCAAGCCTTCAGCGCCTTGCAGGCGTTGTTGACCGTCGTGCGCGGTAGCGTGTCGCCTACCCTTGAAGCCAGTGCCGAACCCCAGCCCATCGCCACCCGCGACCTGTTGCGGCTGTTATCCCATTTGCAGCAGTACGTCCCGGAGCCGGAAGCCGAGGATGATTTCGACCTGCGTAACCAGCTCGAGCAGTTGCTTACCCGCGTCAGCGTCAAGAGTGGCAAGTCGCGGGTGGTGGAGGATGCGGATGAAGATGTGATCAACCTGATCGCCCTGCTGTTCGAATTCATCCTCAATGACCGCGCAGTGCCGGACGCCTTCAAGGCCTTGATCGGCCGCCTGCAGATCCCGATGCTGAAAGTGGCGGTGCTGGACAAGAGTTTTTTCAGTCGCCCCGGTCATCCGGCGCGGCGCCTGTTGAATGAAATCGCTACCACCGCCATGGGCTGGAGCCCGGTCGATGACTTCCAGCGAGACAGCCTGTACCTGCGCATAGAGCAGGTGGTTCAGCGTTTACTCAATGAGTTTGTTGAAGACCCGGCGATTTTTTCCCAATTGCTGACTGAATTCACTGCGTTCACTGCCGATGAGCGTCGTCGCAGCGAATTGCTTGAACAGCACACCCGCCATGCTGAAGAAGGGCGCGTGCGTACAGAAGCGGCGCGGGCACGGGTGGCCGAGGTACTGAATCGACGGATGCTGGGCAAGGTTTTGCCGCAGGCGGTGGTGCAGTTCCTGCAACAGGCCTGGAGCCAGGTGCTGTTGCTGGCCAGCCTCAAGCACGGCGAGCAGTCGGTGCAATGGCAAGCAGGGCTGCGCACCATGGATGAGCTGATCTGGAGTGTCAGCCTGCCGGCAGACACTGAAGCCGGGGTGCACTTGCTGGAGCAGTTGCCCGGGTTGCTCAAGGCACTGCGCGACGGGTTGACCAGCGCTGCATTCGACCCCTTCAGCACCCGTGATTTTTTTGTGCGCTTGCAGACCCTGCATGTCCGGCCGCCCGAGGGTGGCGATGGATGGCTCGAAGTGCGTGAACCCTTTGTGTTCAGCGTACTGCCGCTCGATCCCGTCGAGGGCCTGCCGGAGGATGATCCGGACCTGGCCAAGGTGCACCAATTGCGCGTCGGTGACTGGATCGTGTTCCAGCAGGGCCAGGCAGGCACCCTGCGGTGCAAGCTGACGGCGATCATGGCGCCGGCCAACACCTATATTTTCGTCGGCCGTACCGGGCTCAAGGTCCTGGAGAAGAGTGCCGGCCAACTGGCGATGGCATTCAAGCGTGGCGCGCTGCATAACCTCGACGATGAGCCGCTGTTCGAGCGGGCGTTGGCGGCGGTGGTGGGCAAGCTGCGTCAACTCAATCGCGGCAAGTGATCGCAACCACGGGGTCGAACGCGGCATACTGGTCACACTTAGTCACGTTCAAGGATCCTGTATGCAGTTGGACCCCGCCAGCGGCTGGTGCCAGGGCATTCGCCATTGCCCTTCACCCAACTTCAACGAGCGCCCGGCAGGCGAAATCTCACTGTTGGTGGTGCATAACATCAGCCTGCCACCCGCGCAGTTCGCTACCGGCAAAGTGCAGGAGTTTTTCCAGAATCGCCTGGACGTCACGGAACATCCCTACTTTGAAGGGATTGCCGACCTACGGGTGTCTGCGCATTTTCTGATTGAGCGCGATGGCACGGTGACGCAGTTTGTGTCCTGCATAGACCGGGCCTGGCATGCCGGGGTCTCGTGTTTCGAAGGGCGTGAGACGTGCAATGACTTTTCCCTGGGCATAGAGCTTGAAGGTACGGATGATTTGCCGTTCACCAACCCCCAGTATGTGTCGCTGGTCGACCTGACACGGCAGTTGCTGGCAGCCTATCCAGGTATTACGCCGCAGCGTATCTGCGGCCATAGCGATATCGCTCCGGGGCGCAAGACCGATCCCGGCCCCGCTTTTGATTGGGTGCGCTTTCGCAGCGCCCTGCAGGATGGAGGACACGCACGATGAGTTTTCTGGTGTTGGTGCTGGCCGTGTGGATCGAGAAGTTCTCGGCCCTGCGCCAGCGGTTGCAGCGTGATGGCGGCTGGTTGCGCGAATTGGCCAAGTTGGAGTCGAGCCCGCGCATGGGCAAGCAGCCGTGGCTGATTCTGCTCCTGCTGGTGTTGCTGCCGGTGGCGTTGCTGGCGTTGTTGTTGCTGGTGCTGGAGCCGGTGGCCTATGGTTTGTTGGCGCTGCCGGTGCACTTGCTGGTGGTGATCTACAGCCTGGGCCGTGGCGATCTATTGGCTGGGCTGGGGCCATTTCGCGATGCCTGGCGCCGTGGTGACCTGCAGGCGGCCGAACATGTGGCCGAGCGCGACCTGAAGCTGGGCGCCGACAGCGGCGAGCAACTGCTGGAGCGCGTCCAGGGCCATCTGTTGTGGCAGGCCTACCAGAGCTTCTTTGCCGTGATTTTCTGGTACTTCCTGTTGGGGCCGGTCGCCGCGCTGGCCTATCGACTGCTGGCGCTCGCCAGTGAGCACAGCCAGAACCCTCTGGTGGCCGAGCGCGCCGGGCAATTGCGTCACGCGTTCGACTGGCTGCCGGTGCGCCTGCTGGCGGCCAGTTTTGCCCTGGTGGGCAACTTCGTCGCGGTCAGCCGTGTCATGCTTCACGAGTTGTTGAGCTGGGACATCAGCGCGGCGCAACTGGTGGAAAAAGTTGGCCTGGTCGCGGCTGAAATCCCGCCTCCGGCCGTGGGTGCCGATGGCATCAACAGCCTGGATCGCCTGTGGGAACTGCTGCTGCGTGCGGCGGTGCTGTGGTATGCCGGTTTCGCCATTTGGACCGTGTTGCCCTGACTCCTGTGATAAGCGGGCTTGTCGAATCGTCGCACCGCCCGCGCCGGGCTGCGCAGCAGCCCGCTGCAATCCTCGTCCGTTAACTTTACGTTACAAAACTCCCTTTCAAATTGAGCTATACAGACAGAGCGCCAAATAGTGGCTTTCTGCCGCCGCCCTGCGCCTGAATAAAAATAAAACAAAGGGGAGGTCACCTGTGAAGAGCTTGCTCTATCCCGCCGTCGCGCTGATGAACCGTCTTAGCTTCGGCATGAAGTTCAGCCTGATCAGCGTGCTGTTCCTGCTGCCGATGCTGGCCACCAACTATTACCTGGTGCGCGATTCCTGGCGCGAATTCCAGGGCACCCGTGTCGAGCTGCAAAGCCTGGATTTGCTCGGCAGCAGCCTGGTCCTGCGCCGTGACCTGGAAACCCTCAATAACCAGGTGCAGATCAACGCAATACTTGGCCAGTCCGGCAAGGCCGCTGACCTTGAGGGCAAGATCAGCGCCCTGGAGCAGAGCGTGCTCGCCCGTCTGCAAGGCCTCACCCCGATGGCTGCCGAACCTGAGCAAATCGCCGCCTTTGAAGGTAAGCGTGACGAACTGATCACCGCCTTCCAGGCCCAGCAACAGGAAAGCTCGCTGCAGAGCAAAAGTGCGTTGATCGGCAAGTTGCTCAACAAGGCCCAGATGCTCAGCCAGATCATTGCCAGCCAGTCCGGCTTGAGCCGCGACCCCCAGAGTGACTTGCGCCAGCTCAGCGAGCTGATCACCAGTGTCACCCCGCAGGTCACCCAGACCCTGGGAGAAGGCCGGGCGATGGGGGCCTACTCCCTGGGCCAGGGTTTTCTCAACTCATCTTCCAGTACCCGCTTCGACGAACTGCTGCAACAGTTGGAAAAGCTCCAGGCCGAATACGCCTTGAAATTGCAGGACGTCCTGGGCTCCAGCAACGCCGCGCACGCGGCGCTCGACAGCCTGGCGAAGGCCAGCAATGCCAGCCTCAAGCACGGCAGTGAATTGTTTGAAGAGCAGGTGGTGATGGCCGAAACCCTTGACGCGCCGTGGCAGGGTTTCTATGACAGCGTCAGCCAATTGATGGAGCACACCTATCAGCTCGATGACGCCACCCTGACGTTCCTCGGGCAGCAGCTGGAGCAGCGCCTGGCGCAGAACCGTACGCACATGGTGGTGCTGGTCTCGGCGCTGACGGCGGTGTTTTTGCTGATCTTCTACCTGTATGCAGGGTTCTACGCGTCTACGCGCACCACGTTACGGCGCCTGGGGGCGATGATGGACAAGGTGGCCGCCGGCGACATGACCGTTACCTTTGTTGCCCAAAGCCGCGATGAGTTGGGCGACCTGGGCCAAGTGTTCAACGGCACCGTGGCGAAAATCCATGATTTGATCGAGCGCGTCGGGCATACCGTCAGCCAGGTCGAGTTGCAGGCCGGCCAAGTGGAAACGGTCTCGGCCCGGAGCAATCAGGCGGTCTCTGGCCAGCGCATGCAGATTGAGCAGGTGGCGACGGCCATGAACCAAATGTCTTCCACCGCCCAGGAAGTGGCGCGCAGTGCCGCGGCGGCGGTCAGCAGTGCCCACAGCGTCAACGATGAAACCGTCAATGGCCGCGGCCTGGTGCAATCCCAGCAGGGCAGCATTGCGCGGCTGGCCTCGGAGATCGACCAGTCGGTTAGGGTGATCAACCAGTTGGCCACCGACAGCCAGTCCATCAGCAGCGTCCTGGAGGTGATCAAAAGTATCGCCGAGCAAACCAACCTGCTGGCACTCAATGCGGCCATCGAGGCCGCACGGGCCGGTGAGCAGGGACGCGGCTTTGCCGTGGTGGCCGACGAGGTGCGAACCCTGGCCCGGCGTACCCAGCATTCCACCGAAGAAATCGAGCAAATGATCAGCCGCCTGCACAGCGGTGTGGCAGCGGCCGTGAAGGCCATGGGCACCAGCCATGAAATGGCCAGCGGCACCGTGGAACAGTCGGACAAGGTCCAGCAAGCCCTGGAAAATATCCTCGGTGCCGTGGGCATGATCGTCGATCAGAATCAGCAGATCGCCGCAGCGGTGGAGCAGCAGACCGCCGTCGCCCATGACATCGACCAGAATATCGTCGAAATCAATCGTGCCGGCGAGCATGCAGCCCAAGGCGCGCATCAGACTGAAGCGGCGAGCCGGCAGCTGTCGATACAGGTGATCGAGTTGAAGCAACTGATCGGGGCCTTTCGTGTGTAAGGCGGTGGCGTAGGATTGGTCTTTGGTTGGTGTAGTGCCTGTCCTGATTTCCTGGAGTGCCTTTTTTGCGCGGGTGAATGAGTGAAGATTTGTGTCACTCAATCAAGGTCCAAGGGAGGCATGACAATGACCACTGCAGTCGGCGTCAAGGGGCACTGCGCCCATTGCGACATCACGTTTGAACTCAAGCCTTGGCAGTTGAACGCCATCGCCATTGAAGAACCCTTTGATTGCCCGTATTGCCAGCGCGTCCTGGAGCTGAACTGCCCCCGGCAGTTGCGACATTTCAAGGCGCTGGACCATTGGGCGCTGGTATGCCCGAGCATGGCTGTGCTGACCTGCGTGGTGCTGATCGTGGCGCTGGTGACGGAGTGGATTGGCCTGATCAGTGTGGTCGGGCAGCTCAACGTGTCATTGGTGGTGCTGCTGGTGCACTTCCTGGTGCTGCGCTACGTCCGCCATCGACAGCGCATGACCTTGAACCTGCAAGCGGTGACCCCGGTACTACCAATTGAACAGCTCGCACGCATTGCGGGTGCTCGCCTCGGCCAGCGCTAGGGGGCTGGTGCCCATGCGCTCGGCCAGGGCGGTGCAGATCGCCGGCAGGTGCTGCGGGCTGTTGCGCTGGCCCGGGTACATGGCCGGCGCCATGTCGGGGGCGTCGGTTTCCAGTACCACAGCGTTCAACGGTAGCTGTGCCAGCACTTTATGCATGCGCAGGGCCTGGGGCCATGTGGCTGCGCCGCCCAGGCCGAGCTTGAACCCGAGCTTGATGTATTCGTGGGCTTCTTCCCGGCTGCCGGCAAACGCGTGGATGATGCCGCCTCGTGGCAGGCGGATGCGCTTGAGCGTGGCGATCACGGCCGCGTGGCTGCGGCGTACGTGGAGCAGCGCCGGCAGTTGGAAGTCCACCGCCAGTTTGAGTTGGGCTTCGAACAGGCCTTGCTGGCCTTCGCGATCCAGCTGTTCGAGAAAGTAATCCAGGCCGATCTCACCTACCGCGCAGAGCTGTCGATGGCCGTGCAGGCGGGTCAACCAGTCGCCCAACTCCGTCAGGTCGGCGGGCTTGTGCTCATCAAGGTACACCGGATGCAGGCCAAAGGCCGCGAACAAACCGGCATCCGCCTGCACCAGATCCCACAGCCGCTGCCAATTCTGCTGATACACCCCCAGCAGCACCATGCGCCGCACACCCAACTCACGGCTGTGGGCGAGGACTTCCCGGCGATCGCTGTCGAAGTCCGGGAAGTCCAGGTGGGTGTGGGTGTCGATCAGCTCCACGCTCAGGCCTCGTGGATACGCTGCTTGAAGGTCCGGCCGATGGCGTGCACGCCCGGTTGGTATTGTTCTTCTTCAATGGCGGCCAGGGCCAGGCGCAGGGCGGTGTCGGCAATCAGCTGATGTTGCTGGGCCATGGCGTTGACCGGCAGCGGCAGGAAGTCCAGCAACTGGGTGTCACCAAACGTGCCCAGGCGCAGCGGGCGTGACTTGAGCGGGAAGTCATGCAGTGCGTCGAACACGCCTTGCAGCAGCACGTAGGACGTGGTCACCAAGGCGTCAGGCAAGTGCCCCAGTTGATGCAGAAGTTGCTCCATCAGCTGTCGGCCACAGTCGCGGCTGAAGGCTTCGCCGTGTTCGACGATGACCTCGCCGGTGAAACCGCCGAGCGCTTCACGGAAACCGGCCGCACGCTCCTGGCTGATGCTCAGCTCGGGCCGCGCGCCAATCAGCACGATCTGCTTGGGCAGCGGTTGCAGCAAGCTGCTGGTCAATTGCTGGCAGGCCTGGCGGTCGTCGCTGACCACCGAGCAGAACTGGTCCGCCCCCATCACCCGGTCGATGGCAATCACCGGTAAACCCTTGGCTTGCAGCTCGCGGTAACTGTCATCGCTGGCCGGCAGGCAACTGGCGACGAACAGCGCGTCGCAACGGCGGGCGCGGAACAGTTGCAGCAGTTGGCGCTCGCTGTCGGCTTCATCGTCTGAGCTGGCGATCAGCAACTGATAGCCGCGGGCCCGTGCACCTTGCTCCAGCAGCTTGGCGATACGTGCGTAACTGGGGTTTTCCAGATCCGGGAGGATGAACCCCAGGGTACGGGTATGCCGGCTGCGCAGCCCGGCGGCCTGGGGGTTGGGCGTAAAGCCATGGGCTTCAACCACGGCACGCACGCGCTCGACGGTCGCGCTGCTGATGCGTTGCTGTGCGGCTTTGCCATTGATGACATAGCTGGCGGTGGTCACGGACACACCGGCCAGACGTGCGATATCACTGAGTTTCAAACCGGGATTTCCTTGTTTTTTGGAGCTCGCCCCGACATTTTGTCCAATCGTAACCGATTCCTGCACACGACTAATGTCTCAGCTCAAGTGCCGAGTGGTCCTTCAAGGATGCGCAATTAACGCGTAACCTGCCATAAATTCTAGATTAAACGTTTCAGCCAGCGTATTTTTACGACGTTAGCCACTGAGTGCCTACTGCCAATTGACTACTCGGTCAGCTGTCCCGGAACACCATTACACTGTTTTATTCAAAACAATACCTAGTGCGTCCATCGCACTAACTAGGAGAACGGCATGCTTGAGCTCACTGTAGAGCAGATTTCCATGGGCCAGGTGGCTGTGGATAAATCTGCTGCCCTGCACCTGCTCGCTGACAAACTGGTGGCCGATGGCCTGGTCGCCGAGGGATATCTCAGCGGCTTGCAAGCCCGTGAAGCCCAAGGCTCGACCTTTCTTGGCCAAGGTATTGCCATCCCCCATGGCACCCCCGAAACCCGCGACCAGGTGTTTTCCACCGGCGTGCGCCTGTTGCAGTTCCCCGAAGGGGTGGACTGGGGCGATGGGCAGATTGTGTACCTGGCCATTGGTATTGCCGCCAAATCCGACGAACACCTGCGCCTGCTGCAACTGCTCACCCGCGCCCTCGGTGAAACCGACCTGGGCCAGGCGTTGCGCCGCGCCGGCACGGCTGAAGCCTTGCTGAAACTGCTGCAGGGCGCACCCCAGGAGCTGGCGCTGGACGCGCAGATGATCAGCCTGGGCGTGTCTGCCGATGACTTCGAAGAGCTTGTCTGGAGAGGCGCACGCCTGCTGCGCCAGGCCGATTGCGTCAGCAATGGGTTTGCCGCAGTGCTGCAGCAGGTCGATGCGCTGCCCCTGGGTGATGGCCTGTGGTGGCTGCACAGCGAGCAGACGGTCAAGCGCCCGGGCCTGGCGTTTGTTACGCCCGACAAGCCCATGCGCTATCTCGGCCAGCCCCTAAACGGTCTGTTCTGCCTGGCCAGCCTGGGTGAAGCCCATCAGGCCTTGCTTGAACGCTTGTGCGCCTTGTTGATTGAAGGCCGTGGCCAGGAATTGGGCCGCGCCACCAGCAGCCGCGCGGTGCTCGAAGTGCTTGGCGGCGAGCTGCCAGCTGACTGGCCCAGCGCCCGCATCACCCTGGCTAACGCCCACGGCCTGCACGCACGGCCGGCGAAGATCCTCGCGCAATTGGCCAAAAGTTTTGAAGGCGACATCCGCGTGCGCATCGTTGACGGCCCGGTAGGCGCCGTGTCGGTGAAGAGCCTGAGCAAGCTGCTGAGCCTTGGCGCCCGGCGTGGCCAGGTGCTGGAATTTGTTGCTGAACCGACGATTGCCGGCGATGCGTTGCCCGCGCTGCTGGCCGCTGTCGAAGAGGGCCTGGGCGAAGAGGTCGAGCCACTGCCGACCGTGAGCGCACAGCCTGAAGCCCTTGATATTGCGCCAGTGATCAGCGCGCCACAGGCCGGCAGCCAGCTCCAGGCCATCGCTGCGGCGCCGGGCATTGCCATTGGTCCTGCACATATCCAGATTCAACAGGTGTTCGATTACCCCTTGCGCGGTGAGTCCTCGGCCATTGAGCGCCAGCGCCTGCAGGATGCCCTGGCCGATGTGCGCCGGGATATCCAGGGCCTGATCGAACGCAGCCAGGCCAAAGCCATCCGCGAGATTTTCATCACCCACCAGGAAATGCTCGACGACCCGGAACTCACCGACGAAGTCGACACCCGTCTCAAGCAAGGTGAAAGCGCACAAGCGGCGTGGATGAGCGTGATCGAAGCCGCCGCCAAGCAGCAGGAATCGTTGCAGGACGCGTTGCTTGCCGAGCGCGCCGCCGACCTGCGCGACATCGGTCGCCGGGTGCTGGCGCAACTGTGCGGTGTTGAAACCGCCCAGGAGCCGAGCGAAGCCTACATCCTGGTAATGGACGAAGTCGGCCCTTCCGACGTCGCGCGCCTGGACCCGGCCCGCGTCGCCGGCATCCTCACCGCCCGTGGCGGCGCAACCGCCCACAGCGCAATTGTCGCGCGGGCCCTCGGTATTCCCGCGTTGGTCGGTGCCGGCCCGGCGGTGTTGCTGCTGGCCGCCGGCACGCCGTTGTTGCTGGATGGCCAACGTGGCCGCCTGCATGTAGACCCCGACGCAGCCACCCTGCAACGCGCCACCATCGAGCGCGATACCCGTGAGCAACGCTTGCAGGCCGCCTCGGCCCAGCGCCACGAGCCGGCGCTGACCCGCGATGGTCACGCCGTGGAGGTGTTCGCCAATATCGGCGAAAGCGCCGGTGTGGCCAGCGCCGTGGAGCAGGGCGCCGAAGGCATTGGTTTGCTGCGCACCGAACTGATTTTCATGGCCCACCCCCAAGCCCCGGACGAAGCCACCCAGGAAGCCGAGTACCGCCGTGTGCTCGACGGCCTCGGTGGCCGCCCGCTGGTGGTGCGCACCCTCGATGTGGGCGGCGACAAACCGCTGCCGTATTGGCCGATTGCCGAGGAAGAAAACCCCTTCCTCGGCGTACGCGGTATTCGCCTGACCCTGCAACGCCCGCAGATCATGGAAGCGCAATTACGCGCACTGCTGCGCTCGGCGGATAACCGCCCGTTGCGCATCATGTTCCCCATGGTCGGCAGCGTGGATGAATGGCGTGCGGCCCGCGACATGACCGAACGCCTGCGCCTGGAAATCCCGGTGGCCGACCTGCAACTGGGGATCATGATCGAAGTGCCGTCCGCCGCGCTGTTGGCGCCGGTGCTGGCCAAGGAAGTGGACTTCTTCAGTGTCGGCACCAACGACCTGACCCAGTACACCCTCGCCATCGACCGTGGCCACCCGACCTTGTCGGCCCAGGCCGATGGCCTGCACCCGGCGGTGCTGCAACTGATCGACATCACCGTGCGTGCGGCCCATGCCCATGGCAAATGGGTCGGGGTGTGCGGCGAACTGGCGGCGGACCCGCTGGCGGTGCCGGTGCTGGTCGGCCTGGGTGTGGATGAGTTGAGCGTGTCGGCCCGCAGCATTCCCGAAGTGAAGGCGCGGGTGCGTGAATTCAGTCTGAGCGAGGCCCAGGGCCTGGCGCAAAAAGCACTGGCGGTGGGTTCGCCCGCCGAGGTGCGTGCCCTTGTGGAGGCCGTGTAGATGGCAAGGATTCTGACCCTGACGCTGAACCCGGCGTTGGACCTGACGGTACGCCTGGCGCACCTGGAGCCGGGTGAAGTCAACCGCAGCGAAACCCTGCTCACCCATGCCGCCGGCAAGGGCGTGAATGTGGCGCAAGTCCTGGCCGACCTGGGCCATCAAGTGACCGTGGGCGGTTTTCTCGGCGAGGACAATCCCCAAGCCTTCGAGGCGCTGATTGCACAACGTGGTTTTGCCGACGCGTTTATCCGCGTGCCCGGCGAAACCCGCAGCAATATCAAGATTGCCGAGCAGGACGGCCGGGTCACCGATATCAATGCGCCGGGGCCGTTGGTCAGTGAGCAGGCGCAGCAGGCGTTGCTCGACCAATTGACGCGCATTGCGCCGGGCCATGATGCGGTGGTCGTCGCCGGCAGCTTGCCGTGTGGCGTCAGCCCGCAGTGGTTGCAGGGGCTGTTGGAACACCTGAAGCGTCTGGGCTTGAAAGTCGCCCTGGACACCAGCGGCGAGGCGCTGCGTGCCGGTCTCAAGGCGGCCCCGTGGTTGATCAAACCCAATACCGAAGAGCTCGCCGATGCCCTGGGCGATGCCACCAACGTCATCAGCCAACTGCATCAGCAGGGTGTTGAGCATGTGGTCGTCTCCGACGGTGCCGCGGGCGTGAGCTGGTACAGCCGGGCCACCACCCTGCATGCCACGCCGCCCAAGGTGACGGTGGCCAGTACGGTAGGTGCCGGCGATTCGCTGCTGGCCGGGATGCTCCATGGTTTGCTTGAGTCTGAAGCGCCTGAACAAACCCTGCGTCGCGCCACGGCAATTGCCGCCATGGCGGTGACACAGATCGGTTTCGGCATCCGCGACGCCGCGCAGCTGGCGCGTCTTGAAAGCGGCGTCGCTGTACGCCCGCTGACAGAACAATAAGAGGGATTGTCATGAAGTTAGCCATTGTTACTGCCTGCCCCAACGGCATGGTCACCAGTGTGCTGTGCGCCCGCTTGTTGGACGCCGCCGCGCAACGCCAGGGCTGGAGCACCAGCGTCGAGGTGGTGGATGTACAGCGCCCGGAGCGCCAGTTGTCGCAGGCCACCATCGACGCCGCCGAATGGGTGTTGCTGGTCAGCAGCGCGGCGGTGGATATGCAGCGGTTTGTCGGCAAGCGGGTGTTCCAGAGCACACCGGCCCAGGCGCTGGCGGATGTCGAGGCGGTGTTGCGCCGGGGCGCTGAAGAAGCCCAGGAGTATGTCGTCAGCCAGGCAGCGGCTGCGTCGAAGCATGCGCCGCGTATCGTCGCGATTACCGCCTGCCCGACCGGCGTGGCGCATACCTTCATGGCCGCCGAAGCCTTGCAGCAGACGGCCAAGCGCCTGGGCTATGACTTGCAGGTCGAGACCCAGGGCTCGGTCGGTGCCCGTACGCCGTTGAGCCCCGAGGCCATCGCGAATGCCGACGTAGTGCTGCTGGCGGCCGACATTGAAGTGGCCACCGAGCGTTTCGCCGGCAAGAAGATCTACCGTTGCGGCACCGGTATTGCGCTCAAGCAATCCGAGGCGACCCTCAACAAAGCCCTGGCCGAAGGCGCGGTGGAAAGTGCCGCCAGCGGTACTGTGGCCAAGAAAGAAAAAACCGGCGTCTACAAACACCTGCTGACCGGTGTGTCGTTCATGTTGCCGATGGTGGTGGCGGGCGGTTTGCTGATCGCCTTGTCATTCGTGTTCGGCATCCATGCGTTTGAGCAGGAAGGCACGTTGGCGGCCGCGCTGAAAACCGTCGGCGACCGCGCCTTTATGCTGATGGTGCCGCTGCTGGCGGGTTACATCGCTTACTCGATTGCCGACCGCCCGGGCATTGCCCCCGGCATGATCGGTGGCCTGTTGGCGGGCACTTTGGGAGCCGGTTTTATCGGCGGGATTTTCGCCGGGTTTCTCGCCGGTTATTGCGTCAAGCTGATCACCCGTGCGGTGAAGTTGCCGCAGAGCCTGGAAGCACTCAAGCCGATCCTGATCATCCCGTTGCTGGCGAGCCTGTTCACGGGCCTGGCGATGATCTACCTGGTGGGGCCGCCGGTGGCGCGTATGCTCACGGGCCTGACCGATTTTCTCGCGACCATGGGCACCACCAATGCGGTGCTGCTGGGCATCCTGTTGGGCGGCATGATGTGTGTCGACCTGGGCGGGCCGATCAACAAGGCGGCGTATGCGTTTTCCGTCGGCTTGCTGGCGGCACAGAGCGGTGCACCGATGGCCGCGACCATGGCCGCCGGCATGGTGCCGCCAATCGGCATGGGCATCGCCACGTTTCTGGCGCGACGCAAGTTCGCCCAGACCGAACGCGAGGCCGGCAAGGCCGCGATGATTCTGGGCATGTGCTTTATCTCCGAAGGCGCGATCCCGTTTGCCGCCAAGGACCCGTTGCGCGTGATCCCGGCCAGCATCGCCGGTGGCGCGTTGACCGGGGCGCTGTCGATGTACTTCGGCTGCAAACTGGCGGCGCCCCACGGCGGCCTGTTTGTGCTGGTGATCCCGAATGCGATGAACCATGCGCTGCTGTACCTGCTGGCAATCGTTGCCGGCAGCCTGCTGACCGGTTTGGTGTATGCGCTGATCAAGCGTCCGGAAGCGGTGGAGCTGGCTGTCGCACCGGTGTCATAAGCGCATGCTTTAGTGGCCCTTTTGATACTCAAGAGGGCACCTGCATGAGCCACTTCGATCTCGGCCGTCGCCGCGTGATGCAAGTCGTCGGCGCCGGCCTGTTGCTGCCGGGCCTGGCCCCGGCGGTGATCGCGTCGGTCAAGGACCGGCCGCAACTCACCGACGGCGTGCAGTCCGGCGACCTGCTCGGTGATCGCGCGATGATCTGGAGCCGCAGCGACCGCCCGGCGAAGATGGTGGTGGAGTGGGACACCCGCAGCGTATTCAGCAACCCGCGTCGATTTGTTTCGCCCCTGGCCGACAACCGCACCGACTTTACCGCCCGCGTCGAACTCACCGGACTGCCCGCCGACCAGGCGATTTTCTACCGCGTGCACTTTGAAGACGCCCAGACCGGCGTCGCCAGCGAGCCGTGGTTCGGCCACCTGCGCAGTGTGCCGTACCAACGCCGCGACATCCGTTTTGTGTGGAGCGGCGACACCGTCGGCCAAGGCTTTGGCATCAACCCGGACATCGGCGGTATGCGCATCTACGAAGCCATGCGCCTGCGCCTGCCGGACTTCTTTATCCACAGCGGCGACACCATCTACGCCGATGGCCCGGTGCCCGCGCAATTGCCTACCGAGGGCGGGCGCATCTGGCGCAATATCACCACCGAAGCCAAGAGCAAGGTCGCCGAAACCCTCGACGAATATCGCGGCAACTACCGCTACAACCTGCTGGATGAAAACGTGCGTCGCTTCAATGCCGAGGTGCCGCAGATCTGGCAGTGGGATGACCATGAAGTGGTGAATAACTGGTCGCCCGGCAAGCAACTCGACGAGCGCTACCAGACCAAGGACATCAACACCTTGGTGGGCCACGCACGCCAGGCCTGGCTGGAGTATTCACCCATGCGCCGGCAAAGCGCGGACGGCGGCGGGCGGATTTATCGCACGCTCAGTTATGGCCCGCTGCTGGATGTATTCGTGCTCGACATGCGCAGCTATCGCGGCCCCAACGATGACAACCTGGGCGGTGAAAAACCCTTCCTCGGCCGCGAGCAGTTGGACTGGCTCAAGCGCGAACTCAAGGCCTCCCAGGCCCAGTGGAAGGTGATCGCCGCCGACATGCCCATCGGCCTCGGCGTGCCCGACGGCGAAGTCAGCCCCGGCGTACCGCGCTGGGAAGCCATTGCCAACAATGACCCAGGCCCGGCGCAGGGCCGCGAGCTGGAAATCGCCGAATTACTCGGCTTTCTGCGCGCGCAGAAAGTGCGCAACCATGTGTGGCTGACGGCGGATGTGCATTACTGCGCGGCCCATCACTACCACCCGGATCGGGCGGCGTTCCAGGATTTCGAGCCGTTCTGGGAGTTTGTCGCCGGGCCTCTGAATGCGGGCAGCTTCGGTCCGAATCCCTTGGATAAAACCTTTGGCCCTGAGGTGGTGTTCGAGAAGGCCCCGCCGGCGCAGAACACCTCGCCGTTTGCCGGGTTTCAGTTTTTTGGCGAAGTGCAGATTGACGGGCAGACAGCGGAGTTGACCGTGATTTTGCGCGACCTGGATGGGGTCTCGGTATTCGAACAGAAGCTGCAACCGGTCTGACCTGAAATGCAATCTAAATGTGGGAGGGGGCAAGCCCCCTCTCACATTGGATCACATCAGTAGACATCCCGGCGGTAGCGCCCTTGTTCGATCAAGCGCTCCACTGTCTCATTCCCGAGGATGTCGACCAGCGCCTGGTCCACGCCCGTCGCCATCCCCTGCAAGCTGCCACACACATAAATCGCCGCGCCGTCCGCGAGCCATTTACGCAGGACATCGGCGGATTCGCGCAGGCGGTCCTGCACGTAGATTTTCTCCTCCTGATCCCGGGAAAACGCCAGGTCCAGCAGGGCCAGGTCACCACTGGCCAGCCAGCCTTGAAGCTCGTCCCGGCACAGGTAGTCGTGGGCGATGGTGCGTTCGCCGAACAGCAGCCAGTTGCGCTGCTGGCCATCGGCAATGCGCGCCTTGAGCAGGCTGCGCAAACCGGCCAGGCCGGTGCCGTTACCCAGCAGGATCAATGGCACCGGCGCCTCCGGCAGGTGGAAGCCACTGTTGCGGCGCAGGCGCAGGCTGATTGCCGAGCCAATGGCCGCATGTTCGGTGAGCCAGCCCGAGCCCACACCCAGGCTGCCGTCGGGGTGGCGTTCCTGGCGCACGATCAATTCCAGCACGCCGTCGCTGGCGATCGAGGCGATGGAGTATTCGCGCATGCCCAGGGGTGCGAGCGCGTTCACCAGCGCTTGAGCGTGCAGGCCGACCAGGTGCGCCCGGTTGTCCGGCAGTTGGCGGGTCGCAAGGGCCTGGTTGAGGGTGTGTGGCAGGCCGTCGATCAGCACGCCATCAGTGCCGATCAGCCCCAGGCCTTCGAGGAAGTGCTCGATGGCCCACGGGCAATTGCGCGGCAGGATTTCCACCAGGTCGCCGGCCAGCCAGTTTTGTTTCGATGGCGATGTGAGGCCCAGCAGGTAGACGTCCGAGCTGGCGCTGCCGGGGTTGAGCAGGGTGCGCTGGCTCAGCGTCCAGTTTTCATACTGGGCGGTCGGCCAGGCGGCGACGGGTGCCTGGCCCGTCAGCTGTCCAAGCTGTTGTTGCCAGTGCAGCAGGGCGGCGCTGTCGCCGCTGTCCACTTCCACCGGGGCGAACAGTGGGTTACCGCCCTGGTGGGTCAGCCAGAAATGCAGGCGCCGGGCAAAGCCACAGAAGTGTTGGTACTGGCGATCACCCAGGGCCAGCACCGAGTAGTTCAGGCCTTTGAGTGACAGATCCTGGCCGAGCACGCTGCGCTCGAAACCGCGGGCGCTGTCGGGGGCTTCGCCGTCGCCGAAGGTGCTGACTACGAACAGCGCATTTTCCGACTGGCGCAAGTCGTCCTGGCTGACACTGCCCAGAGGCTGCACCTTCACCGGCAGGCCAGCCGCCTGCAATTGTCCGGCGGTCTGCCAGGCCAGTTGCTCGGCAAACCCGCTCTGGCTGGCAAAACCGATCAGCCAGGCCGGGGCATCACTGTGGTTGGCACTGAGGCCTTTGCGTGCGTCGCGTACCTGGCGTTTTTTGCGCCGACGGTCCAGGTACAGCAGCCAGCCGGTGATGAAGAACAACGGCATGAGCAGCGAGCTGACGGTGAGGATAATGCGCCCCGCCAGGCCGAAATAACTGCCGGTGTGCAGCGCGTAGATGCTGGTGAGTAACTGCGACTTGAAGGTTTTGCCGGCGTACGTGTCATGGGATTTGACCTCGCCGGTGGCCGGGTCCAGGTTGATCTGGTTCAGTGCGCGGTCGTGGGGGGAGTCTTTGAGCAGGTAATAGACAATGGCGGGTTGCCCGGCGACGGCTGGCATGCGGATGTTATAGGCACTCAAGCCTGGGCCGGCGTTGCTGTAGATGCTGCTCCAGATCGCGTCGTAGTTGGCCACTGGTGCCGGGCCTGCGGGCGGTGGGCCGCGCTTGCGCATCCGTTCATTCTGCGGCGCGTCGGACAGCAGTTTGGTCAGGCCCTGGCTGTACCAGTCGTAGGACCAGGACAGGCCGGTCAGCGCCGCCAGCAGGTAGGCCAGCAGGCACCAGGTGCCGAACACCGAATGCAAATCCCAGTTGAAGCTGCGGCCCTTTTTGCGCCAGTCCAGCGTCAGCCAGGCACGCCAGTTGGCGACCTGGCGCGGCCAGCGCAGGTACAGGCCGGACAGGCAGAAGAACACCAGGATCAGCGTGCAGGCGCCGGTGATCTGCCGGCCGGTTTCGCCCATGGCCAGGAAGCGGTGCAGTTGCAGGATAAAGCCGAGTACATCCTGGCCGACCGCGTCGCCCATGTAGTCGCCGGTGTAGGGGTCGAAATAGCGCATCTGGCCACGGCGCTCACCCGGCGGCGGGGTGAAGAACACGCGGGCGGCGTTGCCGCTTTCGCTTTCCACCCACAGCATGGACACGGCCTTGCCTTCGGTGGCTTCCAGCTTGCGCACCAGCTCGGCGGGCGGCAGCACGCCGGCTTCGCGTTTCTCCACGCTCAACACACTTGGGTTGAGCGCCCGCAGGATCTCATCCTGAAACGAGACCGCAGCCCCGGTGATCCCCATCAAGGCCAGCACCAGCCCGGCAGTGATGCCGAAGAACCAGTGCAACTGGAACAGGGTTTTCTTCAACACGTCGGACCGCCTCGTCTATCTGAATATGTAGGGCACGGCGCGCATTATGCCGTGGGTTGTCGAGAAACATTCTGTTTGACACGCAAAAGCCCCACGCATCCGATGCGTGGGGCTTTGTGGGCTGCTGACCGTTTAGAAGTGGAAGCTTGTGGACAGCAGCGCCGTGCGGCCCGCCGCCTGGTTGGCGAAGTGCGAGGCGTAGGCTTTGTCGTAATAGGTCTTGTCAGTCAGGTTCTGCACGTTCAATTGCAGGTCGACGTTTTTGCTCAGCTTATAGCTGGCCATGGCGTCGTAGCGGGTGTAGGAGGGCACATACACGGTGTTGGCCGCATCGCCGTAAACCTGATCGACGTAGAACGCGCCACCGCCGATGGTCAGCTTCGGGGTCAGGTTATAGGTGGTCCACAGGCTGAACGAGTGCTCCGGCGTGTTGGGCATTTGGTTGCCTTTGTTGGAACCGGCCTGGACGACGCCCTGGCGGTTGCCGTTTTTGCCTGGGTCAACCAGTTCGGCTTTCAGGTAGCTGTAGCCGGCGAATACTTGCCACTGTTCGGTGATCTTGCCGCTGGCGGACAGTTCCAGGCCATCGACCCGCGACTCGCCTGCCGTTTCGTAGGTGTTGGAGTCCACCAGGATGCGGGTGTTTTTCTTCTCGGTACGGAACACTGCGGCAGACAGGGACAGGCGGTTGTGGAACAGGTCCCACTTGGTGCCCAGTTCGTAGTTGACGGTTTCTTCGGGCTTGAGGTCGCTGGTGTTGATGCCGGTAGGAATCGCATTGCTGTCGACTCCTTCGCCCACCAGTCCACCTGCCGGTGAGGCCGAGGTCGCGTAGGAGGTGTAGATGCTGCCGTTCTCCAAAGGCTTCCAGACCAGGCCGGCCTGCCAGTTGAAGAACTGGCTGTCGTCCTTGACCTTGCTGCGCGCCCTGACCGTCGAGGTCGGTACGGCGTTGGTGTTGGCTTCGGTGTCGAAGGTGTCGTAGCGCAGGCCGACGTTCAGCAGCCATTTCGGATCGAGTTCGATGGTGTCGAACACATAGGCGGCACGGCTGGTGGCCTTGGTGTTGGTGCCGTTGTAATTGCGCGCGATGCTGCCGGTCCAGGCGTCGTCCGGATTCGGGTTGCTCAGCGAGGTGCACTGTCCACCCCGGCCGCCGCCGGCCACGGTGCACGTCGGGTTGCTGTTCGGTGTGACGGTGTAACCGCTGACGCGGGTTTCTTCGCCGGTGAATTCCAGGCCGGTGGAGTAGCTGTGCTTGAAGCCAAGCGCCTGGAAATTGCCGAACAGATCTGTCTGGTTGGTGGTGGTCGTGGTGGTGGAGACGCGAGTGTTCGCGCGACGCCACACCGTGCCGAAACGGTTGACGTTGCGTTGGCTATCGTCCGGCTGCGTGAGCACGTAGTCCTGACCGGTGCTGCCATGGCGCAGGGTGTTTTTCAGCGTCATGTCGTCGTTCAGGTCGTGCTCGATGGAGAACGTGCTGATGTCCGCGCGGGTCTTGCGGAAGTCACGGTCCTTGAGACCGTAGAAGTTATTGCTGTCGCCGCCGTCGGTGGGTTTGTCGTGCGCATGAGTGGTGGCGGTCGAAGAGCTGTAGCCATACGGAATGCCCGAATCCGGCAGGTCATTGCTTTCCATATGGTAGTAGCTGAGGTTGACGCGGGTCGGCGTGCCCAGGCCGAAGGTCAGCGATGGGGCCACGCCCCAGCGGTCGTAATTGACCGCGTCACGGCCGGCCACGTTCTGTTCGTGGCTCATCAGGTTCAGGCGGAACGCGGCGCTGTCGTCGAGGAACTGACGGTTCACATCGAGTACATAGCGGCGGGTCTGGTCGGAACCGTAAGTGAAGCCGCCGTTGGTGAAGTCCCGGGCTTGCGGAGTCTTGCTCACCAGGTTGAGGCTGCCACCGGCCGAGCCACGACCGCCGAAGGAGGAGTTCGGGCCTTTGCTGACTTCGATGGACTCGATATCGAAAATTTCACGGCTCTGGCCGCCGGTGTCGCGCACGCCGTCCAGGTAGGTGTCGCCCTGGGCGTCGAAACCACGGATGAATGGACGGTCGCCCTGGGGGTTGCCGCCCTCGCCGGCGCCGAAGGTAATCCCCGGTACGGTGCGCAGGGCATCCTGCAACGAGGTGGCGGCGGTGTCCTTGAGGACTTGTTGTGGCACCACGGTCACCGAGCGCGGCGTGTCCACCAGCGGCGCGGTGTATTTTTGCGAAGAGGCTTTTTCGACCTGGTACGCGGTGTTGTCCTGTTCTTCGCCGGTGATGCTGGTGGCGCCGAGGGCGATGCTGTTGCGCTGGCCTTTTTGTTCAGTGTCTTCGGCCGCCTGCGCCAGATGGGCGACAGAGCTGGCGCTGAGCGCAACGCCGATGGCCGAAGCCAGCATGCGGGGTGAGCCAACAGGTGTTTTTGTGGTGGTGCGCGACATGACGTGTCCTTTCCCCAAGGAGGTGAGGCCGCGGAATATAGGGTGAACAAGACTTTCTATCAATTGCGATACATTACTATTCGCGCTGAATTTACATTCTTTACACTTTTGCCTTACGGTTTTTACGCTCTCGTTCGTCTCCGGCGTTTTACAGGGCGGATAAGAATCAATACCATTGGCGCCTCTTTGCCTACAGGTATTGCCCCATGCTGCTGCACATTCCCGGCCTGTTCTCTCGCGAGGAAGTGCAGCGCATCCGCCACGCCCTGGAAACCGCCGATTGGGCCGATGGCAAAATCACCGCCGGGCACCAGTCCGCCAAAGCCAAGCACAACCTGCAATTGCCCGAAGGCCACCCGCTGGCCAAGGAGATCGGCGCGGCAATGCTCGAACGGTTGTGGAAAAATCCTCTGTTTATGTCAGCGGCGTTACCGCACAAGGTCTTCCCGCCGCTGCTCAATTGCTACACGGCCGGTGGCAGCTTCGACTTCCATATCGACAATGCCGTGCGCCAGGCCAGGGGCAGCCATGAACGGGTGCGCACGGACCTGTCGTCTACGCTGTTCTTCAGCGATCCGGATGACTATGACGGCGGCGAACTGGAGATCCAGGACACTTTCGGCCTGCAGCGCGTGAAGTTGCCGGCCGGCGATATGGTGCTGTACCCAGGCTCCAGCCTGCACAAAGTCAACGCCGTGTCCCGAGGTGCGCGGTATGCCGCGTTTTTCTGGACCCAAAGCCTGGTGCGCGAAGACAGCCAGCGCACCCTGCTGTTCGAGATGGACGGCGCCATCCAGCAATTGAGCCGTGATGTACCCGACCACCCTGGGTTGATCCAGCTCACCGGCACCTATCACAACCTGTTGCGTCGCTGGGTCGAGGTCTGACATGGGCTTTTTATTGCGCCGCGAAGAAGTGCTCAACGTTGAGCAATTGCAGGGCATGCTCGACGACTCGCCGGTGCGCGCGGCCCAGGCGATTCTGATCGCGGCCAAGGAGGGCGTGGTGGATGCCCAGGCCTTGCTCGGGCAAATCCTGCTGGAAGGCCGCGGTATTGCGCGCGACGAAGCGCTGGCGCTGCGGTGGTTCCAGATTGCGGCGCAGGGCGGGCATTTAATGGCGCGCAATATGGCCGGGCGTTGCCTGGAGCATGGCTGGGGGTGTGCCATCGACGAAGCGGCGGCTGCGCGGGAATACCGTTTGGCGGCAGACGCGGGATTGGATTGGGGCCAGTACAACTATGCCAATCTGCTGGCGACGGGCCGGGGTGTTGCCGAGAACCCGCAGCACGCGCTGGCCCTGTATCGGCAAGCCGCAGAACAGGGGCATGCCAAGTCGATGAACCTGCTGGGGCGCTACCTGGAAGACGCTCAGGTTTGCCCGAGGGACCTGGAGGCGGCTGTGGAGTGGTATCGACGCTCAGCCGAGGCCGGGGATTTTCGCGGGCAGTTCAGTTACGCGGCGGTGTTGGCCGACAGGGGCCAGGTCGAGGCGGCGCTGGAGTGGTTGCGCAAGGCGCTGGCGGGCGGAAATCTGAAGTTCCTGCGAACAGCCCACACGGCCTTGGCGGCGGCGAGTGATCCGCGGGTTCGAGCGCTGGCCGAGGCCTTCCACCAACGGGCCGTGAGCCTTGCCTGAGGCATAAAAAAACCCATGACATGTCATGGGTTTTTTGTGTGCGGGCGTCTTACACGTAGAACGACTTCAACGGCGGAAAGCCATTGAACTCAACCGCGCTGTAGCTGGTGGTGTAGGCACCGGTCGACAGCCAGTACAAGCGATCACCGATCGCCAGGTTCAGCGGCAGGCCGTACTTGTAGTTTTCGTACATGATGTCGGCGCTGTCGCAGGTCGGGCCGGCGATGACCACTTCTTCCATCTCGCCTTTCTTCTCGGTCCAGATCGGGAACTTGATGGCTTCGTCCATGGTTTCGATCAGGCCGGAGAACTTGCCCACATCCGTGTACACCCAGCGCTCGACGGCGGTACGGGATTTACGGGCAACCAATACCACTTCACTGACCAGGATGCCGGCGTTGGCGATCAGCGAACGGCCTGGCTCGAGGATGATTTCCGGCAGGTCATCGCCGAAGTCTTCCTTGAGGAAGCGGATGATTTCTTCGGCGTAGGTTTCCAGGCTGTTGGTGCGGGTGATGTAGTTGGCCGGGAAGCCGCCGCCCATGTTGATCAGCTTGAGGTGGATGCCGTCTTCTTCCTTCAGGCGTTCGAAGATCACCTTGACCTTGGCGATTGCCGCGTCCCACACGCTGATGTCGCGTTGCTGCGAGCCAACGTGGAACGAAATGCCGTAGGGCACCAGGCCCAGGTCACGAGCGAGGATCAGCAGGTCCATGGCCATGTCGGTCTGGCAGCCGAATTTGCGCGACAGAGGCCAGTCAGCCGTGGTCGAGCCTTCGGTGAGGATACGTACATACACTTTCGAACCCGGCGCGGCCTTGGCGATGTTGCGCAGGTCGGCTTCGGAGTCGGTGGAGAACAGGCGCACGCCCTTCTCGTAGAAGTAGCGGATGTCCTTGGATTTCTTGATGGTGTTGCCGTAGCTGATACGGTCGGCGCTGACGCCGCGGTCCATGACCTTGTCCAGCTCGTAGATCGAGGCGATGTCGAAGCTCGAGCCCTTGTCTTTCAGCAGGTCGATGATCTCCACGGCCGGGTTGGCCTTGACCGCGTAATACACCTTGGCGAATTCGAAACCGGCGCGCAGGTCATCGTAGGCCTGGCTGATCATCGCGGTGTCGATCACCACGAACGGGGTTTCCTGTTTGTCGGCGAACGCCTTCATTTTGTCAAAAGTGGCGCGCGCGAAATAATCTTCGACGTTGATCGACATGCTGGGAACTCCTAAGGGCAAACTAAATTGATCAATGGGTGCAAATGAACGTCCTCCGTATCCCCACTTTGGTTCGCCTACTTCCCAAGGCATGTCGCCGAAAGCAAAAAGGCCATGGGAATAGTCGCTTCCCTTGGCCTTGCTGTCTCGTCGTCAGTACTTGAGCCGGATGGATCGTTTCCAGCATGGACGTTCGGCGCGAACTTTAGGACGTGAGGGGCCATAGATCAACTAAAAATGTCGCGTTTTTGCACGCGTTCGTCGCGGGACCGCGCGCAGCTACTTATGTAACCGACACGTGTGACGGAATGATGTTCCCCGGATGTGGATAATTGAAGGTGTTTCCCTGACAGATCGCGGGACCAAATGTGGGAGGGAGCAAGCCCCCTCCCACATAAGATCAGGCCAGGGCGGTCTCGGCGGGGGAGACAATGCTGGTCTTGCCCCCACGGGACTTACCGGAACTCAGGTACTCGGCAATCGACTCCTGGGTCACTTCACCCAGGAACACCCGCTCCGCATCCATCACCGGCAACCACGAGCGGTTGAACTCGTACATGCGCGACAACAGGATGCGCAAATGCTCGTCATACGCCGCCGTGGCGTTGAACTCGCGCAGGTACTGGCCGCAGGTACCGGTCTGACGGTGCAGGTCGCGACGGCGTACATAGCCGAGCGCCTTGTTCTCGGCGCACGTGACTACCACATAGCGGCGGTCAGTTTCGTCCATCAGCTCCAGGGCATCGGCCACCGGGGTTCCCGGGCTCACCGATGGGGCGTTGTCCGCCGCATCTTCAGCCTTCACCAGCAACAGGCGCTTGAGGGTGCTGTCCTGGCCCACGAAGTTGCTGACGAACTCGTCGGCCGGATGGGCCAGCAGGGTGTCCGGATGATCGATCTGCAGCAGCTTGCCGGCGCGGAAGATGGCGATCTTGTCACCCAGCTTGATGGCTTCGTCGATGTCGTGGCTGACCATGATCACGGTCTTGTTCAGCGCCCGTTGCATCTCGAAGAACTCGTTCTGGATCATCTCGCGGTTGATCGGGTCGACCGCGCCGAACGGCTCATCCATCAGCAGCAGCGGCGCGTCCGCCGCCAGTGCACGAATCACGCCGATACGCTGTTGCTGGCCGCCCGACAGTTCACGCGGGTAGCGATGCAGGTACTGCTTGGGTTCCAGCTTGATCATGCTCATCAACTCGCGGGCGCGGTCGTGGCATTTCTGCTTGTCCCAGCCCAGCAGCTTGGGCACGACCACGATATTTTCCTCGATGGTCATGTTCGGGAACAGGCCGATCTGCTGGATCACGTAGCCGATGTTGCGACGCAGGGTCACTTCATCGAGGTCGGTGGTGTCTTCGCCGTTGATCAGGATCTTGCCCGAGGTCGGCTTGATCAGGCGGTTGATCATTTTCAGCGTGGTGCTCTTGCCGCAGCCCGAAGGGCCGAGGAACACGCAAATCTCGCCTTCGTTGACGGTCAGGCTTACGTCGTTCACGGCCGAAACAGTTTTGCCGTTGCTTTGAAAAGTCTTGGTCAGGTTTTGAAGTTCGATCATTTGAGCAGTCCTTTTGGAGTCAGCGAGCGTTGCAGCCATTGCAGAAGCAGGTCGGCGAAGATGGCCAGGAGACTGACCAGCACGGCGCCGACGATCAGCATCGACATGTCGCTGCGGCTGATGGAAGCCAGAATAAGTACACCCAGGCCACCGGCGCCGATGGTGGCGGCGATGGTCATGACGCCAATGTTCATCACCACGGCGGTACGCACGCCGGCGAGGATCACCGGCACGGCGATGGGCAGTTCGACCATGCGCAGGCGCTGGCCGAAGGTCATGCCGATGCCTTTGGCGGCTTCGCGGATGCCCGGTTCGACGCCGGTGAGGGCCAGGTAAGTGTTACGCATGATCGGCAGCAGGGAGTAGAGGAACACGGCGGTGATCGCCGGCATCGGCCCCAGGCCCTGGCCGAATTTGGAGTAGAACGGCAGCAGCAGGCCGAACAGGGCGATGGACGGCACGGTCAGCAGCACCGTGGCGCTGGCTTGCAACGGGCCGGCGAGGGTCGGGAAGCGGGTCATCAGCACGCCGAGGGGCACGCCGACGACAATCGCCAGGATCACCGCGATACCGACCAAGGTGATGTGCTGCCAGGTCAGGTGCAGGACCTGGGCCCAATCAAGATGGGAAAAGGCGTTCAGGAATTCCATGTCTTCTCCTTCTTAGTTGATCGGATGTTGGCGCAGGAAATCGGCGGCAACAGCGGATGGGCTTTCATGGTCGACGTCGACCCGCGCGTTCAACTCGCGCATGGTCTTGTCGTCGAACAGCGCGGCCAGTGGCGCAAGGTCTGCGGCCAGCTGCGGGTGCGCGTCCAGGTAAACCTGGCGCACCACGGGGGCGGCGGTGTAGTCCGGGAAATAGTGCTTGTCGTCGGCCAGCAGCTTCAATTTGAACGCGTTGAGGCGACCGTCGGTGGTGTAGACCAGGCCGGCAAACACCTGGCCGTTACGCAGGGCGGTGTAGACCAGGCCCGCGTCCATCTGCCGGGTGTTTTTGCGCGTCAGGTTCATGTCATACAGCTTGACCATGCCGGCGAGGCCGTCGGAGCGGTTGGCGAACTCGGTGTCCAGGGCCACCAGGCGGTGTTCCTTGGTGTCTCCTGCCATGGCGTTGGTGAGGTCGCTGATGCTGTTGATCTCTGGATGCTCCTCGGCCACTTTCTCGGGCAGTGCCAGGGCGTAGGTGTTGCTGAAGCGCGACGGCGACAGCCAGACCAGGCCTTTTTTCGCGTCGAGCTCTTTCACTCGGGCGTAGGACTGTTCGCTGTCGAGCTTCTCATCCACATGGTTGTAGGCCACGAGCGACACGCCGGTGTATTCCCAGATCAGGTCCAGTTGCCCGCTTTCCTGGGCACTGCGCGCCAGGTTGCTGCCCAGGCCGCCGGTCACGCGGGCGTCATAGCCCTTGGTGCGCAGGTACTGGGAGGTGATTTCGGCCAGCAGGGTCTGTTCGGTGAACACCCGCGCGCCAATGCGGATCACGGGTTTTTCGGCAGCTTGCGCAAGACCTGCAAACAGCAGGACGCAGCTCAGTATCAAGGTGATTTTTTTCATGTGTATTCCTTTGCCAAGCCTTAAGACGGACGCAACCCGCGTTCCAGCCAGAGGCGGCTGGCCATGGTTACCAGGCCGTCGAGCAGCAACGCCAGCAACGCGGTGCACGCGGCGCCGAGCAGCAGTTGCGGCTGGTTGTTCAGGGCGATGCCGGGGAAAATCAGGCTGCCCAGGCTATTGGCACCGATCAGGAACGCCAGCGGCGCGGTACCGACGTTGATCGCCAGGGCCACGCGCACACCGCCGATGATGATCGGCACGGCGTTCGGCAATTCGACGCGAAACAGCACCTGGCGCGGGGTCATGCCGATGCCGGTGGCGGCTTCTTTCAGCGAGCCTTGAACGTTTTTGAGGCCTTCGTAGGTGTTGCGCACGATGGGCAACAAGGAGGCGAGGAACAGCGCGAAGATGGCCGGGCCGCTGCCGATGCCGAGGACGCCGAGGGCGATGGCCAGTACGGCCAGGGGGGGGACGGTGTTGCCGATGTTGAAGATCTGCATGAAGCGTTCTGCGCGCCCGACCATGTTCGGTCGGCTGAGCAGGATACCGGCGGGGATGCCCACAACGAGGGCGGCCAGCATGGAGACTAGAACCAGGATCAAATGAGCTTGCAGGTAAAACAACAAATCGTCGCGGTACAGTTCGATCGTGTTGATGCCGATCCAGTGGACCAGCAGGGCCAGGAGAGCGACGACAACCACTCCTCCTATCAGCCCTTTGCCATAGCGAATAGCCACAGGCGGACTCCTTTTTTCTTTTGTCGGCGACCACATTTCCGAGCGGCAATGCCATTCCTGGCTGTCGGCGAATAGGGTCGCGAAAAGCAGCTCGCCAATACCGGCAACGCGGTATCAAATCGAGCCATGAGCGCAGCCTCGTCAGGCTAACTTGCTGATTTTTCAGCCCCTGTTACGAGTGCGGTAGCAGGGGAGTGGACGTCTCTACCTTTTAAAAGGTTCCATACTTGGCAGCATTTAGCCACCCCCAATGGGGTGAACGGTGGTCCGGCACCTGCGGTTTGCGCTATACTCGCCGCCCTTTTTTGACTCACCTGCCAGGCGATTTCCCATGACCCACCAGGCCGCCGAAGTCGCGAAACGCCGCACTTTCGCCATTATTTCCCACCCCGATGCCGGTAAAACCACCATCACCGAGAAGCTCCTGCTGATGGGCAAGGCGATCGCAGTGGCCGGCACGGTGAAATCGCGCAAATCCGACCGCCATGCCACCTCCGACTGGATGGAAATGGAAAAACAACGGGGTATTTCCATTACCACGTCGGTCATGCAGTTCCCGTATCGAGACCACATGGTCAACCTGCTCGACACCCCGGGCCACGAAGACTTCTCCGAAGACACCTACCGCACCCTGACCGCGGTGGACTCGGCGCTGATGGTCCTCGACGGCGGTAAGGGCGTCGAGCCACGTACCATCGCGCTGATGGACGTATGCCGGCTGCGTGATACGCCGATTGTCAGCTTCATCAACAAACTCGACCGTGATATCCGCGACCCGATCGAATTGCTGGATGAAATCGAAGCCGTCCTGAAGATCAAGGCTGCGCCGATCACCTGGCCGATCGGTTGCTACCGCGACTTCAAGGGCGTGTACCACCTGGCCGACGACTACATCATTGTCTACACCGCCGGCCATGGCCACGAGCGCACCGATGTGAAAATCATCGAAAAGCTCGACTCCGACGAAGCCCGCGCCCACCTGGGTGACGAGTACGACCGCTTTGTCGATCAGTTGGAACTGGTTCAGGGCGCCTGCCACGAGTTCAACCAGCAGGAATTCCTCGACGGCCAGCTGACCCCGGTGTTCTTCGGGACCGCCCTGGGCAACTTCGGCGTCGACCACGTGCTCGACGCTGTCGTGAACTGGGCACCGAAGCCGCTGGCCCGTGTCGCCAACGAGCGCACCGTGGAACCGGTGGAAGAGAAATTCACCGGCTTCGTGTTCAAGATCCAGGCGAACATGGACCCCAAGCACCGCGACCGTATTGCCTTCATGCGCATCTGCTCGGGCAAGTACGAAAAAGGCATGAAGATGCGCCATGTGCGCACCGGCAAGGACGTGCGCATCGGCGACGCCCTGACGTTCTTCTCCTCCGAGCGTGAACAGCTCGAAGAGGCCTACGCCGGCGACATCATAGGCCTGCATAACCACGGCACCATCCAGATCGGCGACACCTTCACCGAAGGTGAAACGCTGGGCTTCACCGGTATCCCGCACTTCGCCCCGGAACTGTTCCGTCGCGTGCGCCTGCGCGATCCGCTGAAATCCAAGCAACTGCGCCAAGGCTTGCAGCAACTGGCGGAAGAGGGCGCTACCCAGGTGTTCTTCCCCGAGCGCAGCAACGACATCATCCTCGGCGCCGTGGGTGTGCTGCAGTTCGATGTGGTCGCCAGCCGCTTGAAAGAGGAATACAAGGTTGAATGCTCCTACGAGCCGATCACCGTGTACTCCGCGCGCTGGATCGAATGCGCCGATAAGAAGAAGCTGGAAGAGTTCTCCAACAAGGCCGTGGAAAACCTCGCGCTCGACGGCGGTGGTCACCTGACCTACCTGGCCCCGACCCGGGTCAACCTGGCGCTGATGGAAGAGCGCTGGCCGGATGTGAAATTCCGCGCGACCCGCGAGCACCACTAAGGTCTGAGCGCCGCAAAACAAAATGTGGGAGGGGGCAAGCCCCCTCCCACATTTTTTTCTCCTCCAGGCATGGGATTGGCGAGAATCCGGCATCGGGTCTAGCGTTTAACCACCGACTGCAAAGGAGATCACCGTGCGAAATGCTCAACGCGCCATCCCTCTGGTGTTGCTGGCCGTCCTGGGGCTGGCGCCCCTTCCGGCACTGGCGGGCGCAGGAGCGCCGCAGTGGAAAGACACGGGGCCGGTCACCAAGAAAAAGCAGAACGAGGTCAACTCCGGCAGTTGGCAACCCCAGGCCCAGCCTGCGCCAAAAGAGGACGCAGAAAACCCCTACAACGAAGGGGAAGACAGCGAAACCTACGATGACGGCGACAGTTAATTGCATCCAAAAGAAAGCCCCTCCCACCAGGCTGATGCGCAACCTGACGGGAAGGGCTGTAGAACGCTGTATCACTGCTTACACATTTTTAATCTGATGTTCCGTAGCAGCTGTTTTACTTAGGCAACGAACTGCTCCGCGTAGTGGCAAGCCACCTGGCGGTTATCCAAGGCGCGCAGTTGCGGCTCCTCGCTGCTGCAACGTGCCGTCGCATACGGGCAGCGCTTGTGGAACGCGCAGCCCGGCGGCGGGTTCAGTGGATTGGGCAACTCGCCAACGATTTTGATCTTCGGTTTGTTCGGATCCGGATGAATGGTCGGGGTGGCCGAGAGGAGCGCCTGGGTGTACGGATGCAGGGGGCGCGCGTAGATGTCTTCCTTGGGGCCCACCTCCACCGGGCGACCGAGGTACATCACCATCACATCGTCGGCAACGTGCTGCACCACCGCCAGGTTGTGGGAGATGAACACGTAGGCCGTGTTGAATTCCTGCTGCAGGTCCATGAACAGGTTGAGCACCTGGGCCTGGATCGACACGTCCAGCGCCGAGGTGGGTTCATCCGCCACCAGCACTTTCGGTTGCAGCATCATCGCGCGGGCCAGGGCGATGCGTTGGCGCTGGCCACCGGAGAACATGTGCGGGTAGCGCTGGTAATGCTCCGGGCGCAGGCCCACTTGCTTCATCATCGCCTGCACTTTCTCGCGGCGTTCGGCGGCGGACAGGTTGGTGTTGATCAGCAGCGGCTCGCCCAGCTGATCACCGACCTTCTGGCGTGGGTTCAATGAGGCATACGGGCTCTGGAACACCATCTGCACGTCTTTGCGCAATTGCTTGCGCTGGGCCTTGTCGGCACCGGCGACTTCCTGGCCGGCGATTTTCAACGAGCCCGAGGATGGCTCTTCAATCAGCGTCAGCGCACGGGCCAGGGTGGATTTGCCGCAACCCGACTCGCCTACAACCGCGAGGGTCTTGCCGGCTTCCAGTTCAAACGACACACCATTAAGCGCGCGTACCAGCGCATGGCCCTTGAACAGACCACGGGACACTTCGTAATGACGGGTCAGGTCGCGGGCGGTAAGAACGACGGCCATTACGCCACCTCCTGGTTCAAGGGGTAGAAGCAGCGCGCAAGGCTGTTGCTTTTCGGATCAAGGCCGGGCCGCTGGGCACGGCAGCTTTCCTGCACATACGGGCAGCGTGGCGACAGCAGGCAACCCTGCGGGCGGTCATAGCGGCCGGGCACGATACCCGGCAGCGTGGCCAGGCGCGTGGCGCCGAGGCTGTGCTCGGGGATCGCCTTGAGCAGCGCTTCGCTGTACGGGTGCGCCGGGATATCGAACAACTGCGGCACCTGGCCGACTTCCACGGCTTGGCCGGCGTACATCACGCACACGCGCTGGGCGGTTTCTGCCACGACCGCGAGGTCATGGGTGATCAGTACCAGGCCCATGTTCTGCTCTTTCTGCAGGGCCAGCAGCAGTTCCATGATCTGCGCCTGGATGGTCACGTCCAACGCGGTGGTCGGCTCATCCGCGATCAGCAGTTTCGGCTCGCCGGCAATCGCCATGGCGATGGCCACACGCTGGCTCATACCGCCGGACAACTGGTGCGGGTAGGCGTCCATACGGCTGGCGGCGCCCGGGATCTCGACTTTTTCCAACAACTCGATGGCGCGCTTGCGGGCTTGCTTGCCGGACATTTTCAGGTGCAGGCGCAGCACTTCTTCGATCTGGAAACCCACGGTGTAGCTGGGGTTCAGCGCGGTCATCGGGTCCTGGAACACCATCGCCAGGTCTTTGCCGACGATCTGGCGGCGCTGGCGGTTGCTCAGCTTGAGCATGTCCTTGCCGTCGAAGTTCAGGGCGTCGGCGGTGACGATGCCAGGGTGCTCGATCAGCCCCATCAGCGCCATCATGGTCACGGATTTACCCGAGCCCGACTCGCCAACAATGGCCAGGACTTCGCCCTTGTCGACGGCAATGTCGAGGCCATCGACCACCGGCACGGCGGTCTTGTCGCCGAAGCGCACATTGAGATTCTTGATTTCTAACAGTGACATGGGAATCTCCTCAGGCGGCGTTCTTGAGTTTCGGGTCCAGCGCATCGCGCAGGCCGTCACCCATCAAGTTGATTGCCAGCACGCTGAGCAAAATGGTCAGGCCAGGCAGGCTCACCACCCACCAGGCGCGTTCGATGTAGTCACGGGCCGAAGCCAGCATGGTGCCCCACTCCGGGGTTGGCGGTTGTACGCCAAGGCCAAGGAAGCCCAGGGCCGCGGCATCGAGGATCGCCGAAGAGAAACTCAGGGTCGCCTGCACGATCAGCGGTGCCATGCAGTTAGGCAGCACGGTGATGAACATCAGGCGGGGCAGGCCGGCGCCGGCGAGGCGGGCGGCAGTCACGTAGTCACGGTTCAGCTCGCCCATCACCGCAGCGCGGGTCAGACGTACGTAGGACGGCAGCGACACGATGGCGATGGCGATCACGGTGTTGATCAGGCCAGGGCCGAGGATCGCGACAATCGCAACCGCCAGCAGCAGCGAGGGCAGGGCCAGCATGATGTCCATCAGGCGCATGATGGTCGGGCCGAGCAGGCGCGGGAAGAAACCGGCGAACAGACCCAGCAGGATGCCCGGGATCAGCGACATCACCACCGACGACAAGCCGATCAGCAAGGACAGGCGTGAGCCCTGGATCAGGCGCGAGAGCAGGTCGCGGCCCAGTTCGTCGGTGCCGAGCAGGAACTGGATCTGCCCGCCTTCCAGCCACGACGGTGGGGTGAGCAGGAAATCGCGGTATTGCTCGCTGGGGTTATGCGGCGCTACCCAGGGGGCGAAGATCGCGCAGAACACGATCAGCAACATGAACAGCAGGCCGGCAACCGCGCCCTTGTTCTTGGAGAAGGCTTGCCAGAATTCTTTGTACGGCGACGGGTACAGCAGGCTTTGATCGACTGCTGACACTTGAGTAGGTGTGGTCATGGTCATGATCTCAGCGCTGGTGACGGATGCGTGGGTTGGCGAAGCCGTAGAGGATGTCCACCACGAAGTTCACCAGGATCACCAGACAGGCGATCAGCAGGATGCCGTTTTGCACCACCGGGTAGTCCCGTGCGCCAATGGCTTCGATCAGCCATTTGCCGATGCCGGGCCACGAGAAGATGGTTTCGGTCAGCACCGCACCGGCCAGCAGGGTGCCGACTTGCAGGCCGACCACGGTGAGTACCGGGATCAGTGCGTTACGCAGGCCGTGCACGAACACCACGCGCGCCGGCGACAGGCCCTTGGCCTTGGCGGTGCGGATGTAGTCTTCACGCAGCACTTCGAGCATGGATGAACGGGTCATCCGCGCGATCACTGCCAACGGAATGGTGCCGAGCACGATGGCCGGCAGGATCAGGTGGTGCAGCGCATCCCAGAATGCGTCCGGCTCGTCAGCCAGCAGGGTGTCGATCAGCATGAAGCCGGTGCGCGGCTCGATGTCGTAGAGCAGGTCGATACGTCCGGACACCGGGGTCCAGCCCAGGCTCACCGAGAAGAACATGATCAGGATCAGGCCCCACCAGAAGATCGGCATCGAATAGCCCGCCAGGGAGATGCCCATCACCCCGTGGTCGAACAGGGATCCTCGCTTGAGTGCCGCGATCACCCCGGCCAACAGGCCCAGGATGCCGGCGAACAACAGGGCGGCCATGGACAGTTCCAGGGTCGCCGGGAAGAGGGCGGTGAACTCGGTCCACACGCTGGTACGGGTACGCAGGGATTCGCCAAGGTCGCCGTGGGCGAGCTTGCCGACGTAGTCCAGGTATTGCGCGTACAGCGGCTTGTTAAGGCCAAGGCGTTCCATTGCCTGTGCGTGCATCTCGGGGTCGACGCGCCGCTCGCCCATCATGACTTCGACAGGGTCGCCAGGGATCATGCGTATCAACGCAAACGTGAGCAACGTGATGCCGAAAAACGTGGGGATCAATAACCCCAGTCGGCGGGCAATAAAACTAAACATCTTGTGGTGTACCTCAATCAGCCGGTTAGGCAGGTTCGGCACCGTCCTGGTGGGCGGTGCCGAGCGTTTCTCTTATTTACTTCACCTGGGTGGTGGCGAAGTTATTGTTCGTCAGAGGGCTTTGGGTATAACCCTCGACGTTCTTGCGCATGGCGGTGAACATTTTCGGGTACGCCATGGGAATCCACGGTTGGTCCTTGTCGAAAACCTCCAGGGCTTGTTGATAGAGTGCGGCCCGCTGCTGGGGTTCAGCGTCGGCGCGGGCCTTATCGATCAAGTCCTGAAACTCTTTGTTACACCAGCGGGCGTAGTTTTCGCCGTTTTTCGCTGCATCGCAACTCAGGTTCGGCGTAAGGAAGTTATCCGGATCGCCGTTGTCACCGGCCCAGCCGGCGGAAACCATGTCGTGCTCGCCGGCTTTGGCGCGCTTGAGCATTTCGCCCCATTCCATGACCTTGATATTGACCTTCAGGCCGATCTGCGCCAGATCTGCCTGCATGCGCTGGGCGCCCAGCATCGGGTTCGGGTTGGTCGGGCCGCCGCCGTTACGGGTGAACAGGGTGAACTCGGTGCCTTCCGGCACACCGGCTTCCTTGAGCAGGGCACGGGCCTTGTCCAGGTCGCGTTCAGGGTTTTTCAGCTTATCGTTGAAGCCCAGCAGGGTCGGCGGATACGGCCCGGTGGCATCCACGGCGTTGCCTTTGCCATACAGGGATTCGTTGTAGCCTTTCTTGTCGAACGCGATGTTGATCGCGTGACGCACCCGCGCGTCGCTCATGTATTTGTGGGTGGTGTTCAGGGCGGTGTATGCGGTGGTCATCGCCGCCAGTTCGGCGACCTTCAGGTTCGGGTCTTTCTTGATGCTGGGAAGGTCGTCGGGCTTGGGATACAGCGCGATCTGGCATTCGTTGGCCTTGAGCTTCTGCAGGCGCACGTTGTTGTCCACCGCAATGGCCAGGATCAACGGATCGGCCGGAGGCTTGCCACGGAAGTACTCCGGGTTGGCCTTGAAGCGCACCTGAGCGTCCTTCTGGTAGCGTGTGAAAATGAACGGGCCGGTGCCGATCGGCTTGCTGTTGAGCTCTTCGGTCTTGCCGGCGGCAAGTAGCTTGTCGGCGTACTCGGCGGAGTGGATGGCGGTGAACGGCATCGCGACATCGGCCAGGAACGGTGCCTCAGGGCGGGTCAGGGTGAAGACCACGGTATGGTCATCGGTCTTCTCTACGCTCTTGAGCAGTTCCTTGAAGCCCATGCTTTCAAAGTACGGGTAGCCCACGCTGGATTTGTTGTGCCACGGGTGTTTCGGGTCCAGTTGACGCTGGAAGCTCCAGAGCACGTCGTCGGCATTCATGTTGCGCGTGGGTTTGAAGTAGTCGGTGGTGTGGAACTTGACGTCGTCGCGCAGATGAAAGGTATAGGTCAGGCCGTCGTCACTGATTTCCCAGGAAGTGGCCAGCGCTGGCACGATCTCGGTGGTGCCGGGCTTGAAGTCCACCAGGCGGTTGAACATGGTTTCGGCGGCGGCATCGGCGGTGACGGCCGTGGTGTACAGGACCGGGTCAAAACCCTCCGGGCTGGCTTCGGTGCAGACCACCAGGGGTTTGGCCGATACGCCGATAGCCACGCTTAACAGCGCAGCGGCAACGGCAGCTTGTAGCGGGAGCATTTTCATTCAGAGCCCTCTGCAATCGATGGGACCAGACAAGCGTAGACGGCAGGCTCGTCCTGAGCCTGCCGTCTACCTGGTGCTAGTTAAAGAATGTTGAACGGGATGGTGGTGACCAGGCGGAACTCTTTGATGTTGCCGTCAGCCTGTTGTGCGCTGGCGCGGTGAGTCACGTAGGTGCCACGGATGGTGGTGGCCTTGAGTGGGCCGCTCTGAATCGCGTAGGACGTGCCAACCCCGTATTCCTGGTGTTTCTCGCCGTCCATCAGGCGCAGGTCGCTACGCGAAGCGCCGGCTTCACCGTAGGCGGTACCGTTGTAGTGAGTACCGTCGATGCCCCAGCCGCGCGCCGAGTAGACGTTGAACTTCAGGCCCGGCACGCCGTATTCGGCCATGTTGATGCCGTAGGCGATCTGGAAGGACTTCTCGTTCGGGCTGTTGAAGTCGGAGGTCAGGGAGTTGGCCAGGTAGATGCCGTTGGTTTCGTGCAGGTAGTCGAAGTACTCGTCACCGTTAACTTCCTGGTACGAGAAGGTCAGGCTGTGGGCCTGGTGGGTCAGCCCCAGGGACAACGAGTAAGTGTCGTTGTCGATGTTGCCCATCTTCTTGCTGCCGGTGTCGGTGGTTTTGTAGTAGTTCAGGCCGGTGGTCAGTGCCAGGGTCTGTGCATCACCCAATTCGTGGGTGGCACCGAAGTAGTACTGGTTCCAGAAGTCTTCGACGTTAGCGGCGAATACGCTGGTTTTCAGGCTCTTGAACGGCTGGTAGTTGAAGCCCAGGGTTTTGACCTTGTCGGTTTCCTGGCCATTGCCGTACTCGGAACGGAATTTCGACAGGCTTTGTTCGGTACGCGGCGAAACGCGATCAAAGATGCCGCCCTGGAACGACAAGTTGCTGAACTCTTCGCTGTTGAAGCTCACACCCTCGAAGCTCGAAGGCAGGGCACGGTTGCCGATGGTATCGACGATTCCGCTGCTGAAGTTCTGGCGACCGGCGGTCAAGGTGGTGTTGGACACGCGGAACTTGACGTTCGCCAGGCCCAGTTTGCTCCACTGGCCTACTGCATCGCCGTCGGAGTCAGCCAGGGTACGGTTGGAACCGCCCTTGATATCACGCTTGCTGCGGTCCAGGACCACGGCGTTGTAAGCCGCGACTTCGGTCGCCACCCCCACGGTGCCTTGGGTGAAGCCCGAGGAGTAATTGAGGATGGTGCCTTGTACCCAGTTTGTGCGGTTTGCGTCGGTGCGCGTCTGATTGTGTTTCTCATAGGAGAAACGCTGGCCACGGAATTTCTTCTCGCTGGAGTACCAGTTACGGGTTGTACCGCCCAGGCTTTGACCGTCAATAAAGCCTTTGGCCTCGCTTTGGGCGCTGGCGCCGGCCAATGTGGTCGGGACGAAGTCCTGGCTGGCGGGTTCAGCATAGGCGGTGGCCGTGATGCTGCTGATGGCCAAGGCCAGAAGCGCTTTGCTGCTCAGTTTCATGGGTTGAAGCTCCTTTGGTTCTCTTTTTAATGCCGGTCTTTTTTGGTGATCCGGCTATTGGGTGTGTAACTCGATCAAGCTGTTGCAAACGTTTGCCGTAGGAAATTTCCCAATAAAAGGCTGCACGTTTGCGGGAGAGCCAACTTCGCTCCCTGCAATCCGGTTATTTTCTTATGGGTTAATGCTGACGCCCGAGAACACGTTGCGGCCGAAGGGACTTACTTTGAAGCCTTCGACTTTGGCGCTTAACGGCTGGTTGACCGTCGAGTGGGCGACGGGTGTGATCGGCACCTGCTGCTTGAGCAGTTGCTGTGCCTGTTTGTACAGAACAGTCCTTTGTTCGCGGTCGGTCACGACCTTGGCTTGCTTGATCAGCTTGTCGTACGCCGGGTCACACCACATGGAGTAGTTGTTCCCGCCGATGGCGTCGCAGCTGTAGAGGGTGCCCAGCCAGTTGTCCGGATCGCCGTTGTCGCCGGTCCACCCGATCAGGCTGACATCGTGCTCACCGTTCTTGGTGCGCTTGATGTATTCGCCCCACTCGTAGCTGACGATCTTGACCTTGAGGCCGATCCTGGCCCAGTCGCTTTGCAGCATCTCGGCCATCAGCTTGGCGTTGGGGTTGTACGGCCGTTGCACCGGCATCGCCCACAGGGTGATCTCGGTACCTTCCTTCACGCCGGCGGCCTTGAGCAGTTCCTTGGCTTTTTCCGGGTTGTAGGCGGCGTCCTTGATGCTGTCGTCGTAGGACCATTGGGTCGGCGGCATGGCATTGACTGCCAACTGCCCCGCGCCCTGGTATACGGCGTTGAGGATGCTCTGCTTGTTCACCGCCATGTCCAGCGCCTGGCGCACTTCGAGCTGGTCGAACGGCTTGTGGCGCACGTTGTAGGCGATGTAGCCCAAGTTGAAGCCCGGCTTGGTCAGCAGTTGCAGGTTCGGGTCGGCCTTGAGCGCGTCGACGTCGGCCGGGCGCGGGTGCAGGGTGACCTGGCATTCGCCGGCCTTGAGTTTTTGCACGCGCACCGAGGCGTCGGTGTTGATGGCAAAAATCAGCTGGTCCAGCTTGACCTTGCTCGGGTCCCAGTACTGTTTGTTGCCCACATAACGGATCTGCGAGTCTTTCTGATAGCGCTGGAAGACAAAGGGGCCAGTGCCGATCGGCTTCTGGTTGATGTCGCTGGGCTTGCCTTCCTTGAGCAACTGCTCGGCGTATTCGGCCGACAGGATGGCGGCAAAGCTCATGGCGATGTTCTGCACGAATGCAGCGTCGACCGAGTTCAGCGTCATCACCACGGTATGCGGGTCGGTTTTCTCGACCTTGGCGATGTTCTTGTTCAGGCTCATCCCGTTGAAGTACGGAAACTCGGTGGGGTAGGCCTTGCGAAACGGGTGGTCGGGGTCAAGCATGCGGTTGAAGGTGAACAGCACGTCGTCGGCGTTGAAATCCCGCGTCGGCTTGAATTCCTTGTTGCTGTGGAACTTCACGCCTTCACGCAGGTGAAAGGTGTAGGTCAGGCCGTCTTCGGAAATGCCCCACTTGGTCGCCAGTCCAGGTACGACGTTGGTCGCTCCCTTTTCAAACTCAACCAGGCGGTTGTACAGCGGCTCGGCCACATCGTTATCGGTGGCGGTGGTGTACTGCGCGGTGTCGAACCCTGCCGGGCTGCCTTCGGAGCAGAACACCAGGCTCTTCTTGTCGGCCGCCTGGCCCATCGTGGCTACGGCCAGCAGGCTGGTGCCAAAAATTGCGGATAGAACGGTGGTATGGCGCATGACGATCCCGATCCTTGTTTGTAGTTGTCATCAGCAAGCAATCACCCTGGCGTACGGCCAGGGGGACATTACTGATCCCACACACAGCAAGTGCCTTTCCCAGGTTGGAGCCTCTGCTGTCCTACGACGGTATGGGTCGCGGACTGCGCAGTAAATGCGCCAAATTGGACTGACCTTGTAGGCAAAAGAGCTACTTGTCGCAGTTCGCAGCTGTAGGACGCGGCGATTACGAGCGTGGTCTATTGCCTACGGTCCAGGTGGATGCAATAACGGCGACGTTATTAAACGTCGCCGTCATTGGTCCTTACTTGCCGCTTACGCTCACGCCATAGAAGGAGTTCAGGCCAAACGGGCTGATCTTGAAGTCCTGTACGGTGTTGCGCATGGGTTGATACACCGTCGAGTGCGCGATAGGTGTCATCGGGACTGCATCTTTGAGGATATGTTGCGCCTGCTTATACAGCTCGGTGCGTTTGGCGACGTCCGACGTAGCCTTGGCTTCTTTCACGACGCCGTCGAATTTCTTGTCGCACCACTTGGAGAAGTTGTTACCGGCCAGGGAGTCGCAACCGAACAGCACGTTCAGCCAGTTGTCCGGGTCACCATTGTCGCCGCTCCAGCCAATGATCATGGCCTGGTTCTCGCCGCCTTTGGAGCGCTTGATGTACTCGCCCCACTCGTAGCTGGTGATCTTGACCTTCAGGCCGATCTTGGACCAGTCGTTTTGCAGCATTTCGGCCATCAGCTTGGCGTTCGGGTTGTACGGACGCTGAACCGGCATCGCCCACAGAACGATCTCGGTACCTTCCTTGACACCCGCTTCCTTGAGCAGCGCCTTGGCTTTCTCGGGATCGTACTTGGCGTCCTTGATGGTGGTGTCGTAGGACCATTGGGTTGGCGGCATGGCGTTGACCGCCAGTTGGCCTGCGCCCTGGTAGACGGAATCGATGATCTGCTGTTTATTCACCGACATGTCCAGCGCCTGGCGCACGCGCAGGTCGGCCAGTGGGTTGGGCTGGTCGCTGCCCTTGACCTTGTCCATGACGTTGTAGGCGACATAGCCCAGGTTGAAACCGGCCTGGTGCGGCAGTTTCAGGTCCTTGTCTTCACCCAGCGCCTTGAGGTCGGCCGGACGTGGGAACAGGGTGATCTGGCACTCGTTTTTCTTCAGCTTCTGGATACGCACCGACGGATCGGTGGTGATGGCGAAGATCAGGTTATCGATCTTCACGTCCTCAGGTTTCCAGTAGTCCTTGTTGCCGGTGTAGCGAATGTTCGAGTCTTTCTGGTAGCTCTTGAATACGAACGGGCCAGTGCCGATTGGCTTCTGGTTGATGTCCTGAGGCGTGCCATTCTTCAGCAACTGGGCGGCATATTCGGCCGACTGGATCGACGCGAAGCTCATCGCCAGGTTCTGGATGAACGCGGCGTCCACGGTGCCAAGGGTGAACTTGACGGTGTGGGCATCGACCTTCTCGATGTTCTTGATGTTGGTGTCCATCCCCATGTCCGTGAAGTACGGGAACTCGGTGGGGTAGGCCTTACGGAATGGATCGTCTTTGTTGATCATCCGGTTGAAGGTGAACAGGACGTCGTCAGCCGAGAATTCACGAGTCGGCTTGAAGTATGGGGTGGTATGGAACTTGACGCCTTCGCGCAGGTGGAAGGTGTAGGTCAGGCCATCCGGGGACACGTCCCAGCTGGTGGCCAGGCCAGGAACAACGGCGGTGCCGCCTCGTTCGAACTGGCTCAGGCGGTTGAACATGGTTTCGGCCGAGGCATCGAAGTCTGTTCCGGTGGTGTACTGGCCTGGGTCGAAACCGGCCGGGCTCCCTTCGGAGCAGAACACCAGGTTAGTCGCCGCTTGGGCGAATGGGGCCGCGGCCATAAGGCCAGCGCTCACTAATAACGGAAGGACTGCGTGTTTAAGCATGTTGGCCTCATGATTTGTTGTCATTTTTGGTGGTGAGGGCGACCTCGTGAGTCGGCCTGCGGATACTTATGCAGGCGCCATACCCATTGCAAGATGCTGAACCGTCGCAAGGCGGAAAGAGTGGTACGAACGTACAGGAATGTCGCAATTATGAAAGTTTTGACATATTTGAACGTATTTATGGGTTTTTTTCGGTGCATAAGGTGCACCAGAGAGGGTCAACCGAGGCGTCTGGCGCACTCGGTTGGGGCATTGCTGTTACTTATCTAGACTCACGCCGTAGAACGGTGTCAGCCCAAAGGGGCTGATCTTGAAGTCCTTCACTTCCTTGCGCAGGGGTTGGAAAACCGTCGAGTTTGCAATGGGCGTTATAGGTACTTGTTCTTTAAGAATTTTTTGTGCCTGTTGATACCACTTGATGCGCTGCTCGCGGTCACTGCTGACCTTGGCCTGCTGCACCAGTTTGTCGTAGGCCGGGTTACACCATTTGGCGTAGTTGCTGCCCTTGACCGCGGCACAACTGTAGAGCACGCCGAGCCAGTTATCCGGGTCGCCGTTGTCGCCGGTCCAGCCATAAATCATCGCATCGTGCTCGCCATTTTTGGCGCGCTTGATGTACTCGCCCCATTCATAGCTGACGATATTGGCCTTTATGCCGACTTTTTCCCAATCCTGCTGGATCATCTGGGCCGACATGCGCGCGTTCGGGTTGGAAGCGCGCTGGACGGTCATTGCCCACAGGTTGATGGTAGTGCCCGGTGCAACCCCTGCTTCTTTTAGTAGCGCGCGGGCCTTGGTCGGATCGTGCGGGGCATCCTTGATGGAGGGGTCATAAGACCACTGCGCCGGTGGCAGTGCATTCTGCGCCAATTGTCCGGCGCCCTGGTAAACCGCCTTGATGATAGCCGGCTTGTCGATGGCCATGTCCAGGGCCTGGCGGACCTTGAGCTGGTCCAGCGGTGGGTGGGTCACGTTGTAGGCCAGGAAGCCCAGGTTGAAACCCGCTTGCTGCAGCACGCGCAGGTTGGGGTCCTGTTTCATCACCTCGATGTCCGACGGGCGCGGGTAGCCGCTGACCTGGCATTCGCCGGCCTTGAGCTTTTGCAGGCGCGACGCGGCGTCCGGGGTGATGGCGAACACCAGGTTGTCGAGTTTCACATCCTCGGGTTTCCAGTACTGCTTATTGGCCACGTAGCGAATCTGCGAGTCCTTCTGGTAGCGCTTGAACACAAACGGCCCGGTGCCCACCGGTTTCTGGTTGATGTCTTCGGCCTTGCCCTCCTTCAATAGCTGGGCGGCGTACTCGGCCGATTGCACGGAGGCGAAACTCATGGCCAGGTTCTGCACGAACGAGGCATCGACGTTGTTCAGGTTGAAACGCACGGTGTGCTCGTCGAGTTTGTCGACGCTCTTGATCGTGGTGTTCAGGCCCATGTCGGTGAAGTACGGCGATTCGGAAGGGTAGGCCTTGCGAAACGGACTCTCGGCATCCAGCAGGCGATTGAAGGTAAACAGCACGTCATCCGCATTGAAATCGCGGCTGGGTTTGAAGAAATCAGTGGTGTGGAACTTGACGCCTTCGCGCAGATGGAAGGTGTAGGCCAGGCCATCCTCGGACACCTCCCAGCGTGTGGCCAGGCCCGGTTCGACTTCGGTGCCGCCACGCTTGAATTGGGTCAAGCGGTTGAACACGGTTTCGGCGGACGCATCGAAATCGGTGCCGCTGGTGTACTGGCTGGGGTCGAACCCGGCGGGGCTGGCTTCGGAGCAGTAGACCAGGGTACTGGCTGCGTGGGCCATCGGCATAAAAGCCAGCAGGCCTGCGGCAAGGAGTAGCGGTTTGAAGGTGGTTCTTTCCATGGAGACCCCTAGAAGTGGCAGGCATATAAACGCTGCCCAAACGAAAACGGCGGTCACCGAGGTTACCGCCGTTCAGGTTTGCCGGGTAGGGGTTACGGCATCTGCACTTCGATCACTCCATCGGCGCTCATGCTGACCTGGCTGGTACCTGCCTCCACTTCCGGCGTCGGTGCTGAATCCATCATGGCCGCCTTCATCATCATTCCGCCACGGGCATAAGGTTGTGGGTAGCCATTGGTGTTGAAGTTCAAGTTGACGATCTTGTAGCCCTTGCCGCCCAGCGCATCGGTGGCCAGTTGCGCGCGTGCTTTAAACGCGGCGACCGCGTCCTTGAGCAGGGCGTCTTCGCTGGTCTTGCGCGTGGTGTCGGCGATGGCGAAGTCCATGTTTTCCATTTTCAGGGTGTTGAGCAGTTCGCCGGTGAGTTTGGACAGCGCCGGGAAGTCCGCGCTTTCCAGGCGCAGTTCGGCGCGCTCGCGCCAGCCGGTGATCTTCTGGTTCTTGTTGTCGTAGATCGGGTAGCTGTTACGGCTGCCCTGGCGCAAGGTCACGCCCTGGACTTCGCGCGCCTGGCCCAGGGCCTTGTTCATGGTGGTGGTGATTTCGGCGGCGAGCTTGGCCGGGTCGGCGTTCTGGGACTCGGTGTAGAGGGTGACGATCATCTTGTCGCGGGCCACTTCCTGGCTGACCTCGGCGCGCAGGGAAATCTGGTTGTAATTCAGTGCATCGGCGGCCAGTGCCGGAAGGCTGGCCAGGGCGCTGGCGCTGAGGGTGAGAACAACTGCACTGCGAGTGAAACGAGACATGGAAGCTCCTTAGGGTGTTCGTATCGGTATGACTGTAGACGGTGGTGTCGGGTTCTTCGGGTTTACATATTCGCTACACATTGTGCGGCCGCCGACGAACGGTCGTTCGCCCGGCCTGCGGCAAAGAGCCACACGCGCCATGCCAGCGTGCCCGCTTCGTTTATACTCCTGCCGATCCGCCTGCAGCGCTCATCGGGAGAGCTCATGCTCGCCGCCGTAAAACTGACTTCCGCCACCCGCCAGAACCTCTGGCGCCTGACGTTCATTCGTACCCTGGTACTGGCCGCGCAGGCTGGTTCGGTCGGGCTCGCCTATTGGTTCGACCTGCTGCCGCTGCCGTGGCTGCAATTGGGCGTGACCCTGGGTTTCTCCATCGTGCTGTGTGTGTTTACCGCCATTCGGTTGCGCACCACCTGGCCGGTGACCGAGCTGGAATACGCCCTGCAATTGGCCTGCGACCTGTTTATCCACAGTGTGTTGCTGTATTTCTCCGGCGGTTCCACCAACCCGTTCGTGTCTTATTACCTGGTGCCACTGACCATCGCTGCGGTGACCTTGCCGTGGCGCTACTCGGTGGTGCTGTCGGGTATCGCCCTGACCCTGTACACCCTGCTGCTGGCGCGGTTCTATCCGTTGCAAACGTTCCCCATCGCCCGCGAAAACCTGCAGATCTACGGGATGTGGCTGAGCTTTGCCCTGTCTGCCGCCGTGATCACCTTCTTTGCTGCGCGCATGGCCGAAGAGCTGCGCCGCCAGGAAGAACTGCGCGCCATTCGCCGCGAAGAAGGCCTGCGTGACCAGCAACTGCTCGCCGTCGCCACCCAGGCCGCCGGCGCGGCTCACGAATTGGGCACGCCGCTGGCGACCATGAGCGTGCTGCTCAACGAAATGACCCAGGACCATCACGACCCGGCGCTGCAAGAGGATCTCGGCGTGCTGCGCGAACAGGTCAAGCAATGCAAGCAAACCTTGCAGCAACTGGTACGCGCGGCTGAAGCCAATCGCCGCCTGGCGGTCGAGATGCAGGACGTGACCCAGTGGCTCGACGAAGCCCTGAACCGCTGGCACCTGATGCGCCCCGAAGCCAGCTACCGTTTCCATCTGCTGGGGCAGGGGACCGTGCCGCGCCTGGCGCCACCGCCGGACCTGACCCAAGCCTTGCTCAACCTGCTGAACAACGCCGCCGACGCCTGCCCCGAAGGCCTGGAAGTCCGGCTGGATTGGGATGTGGATGACCTGACGATCAGCATTCGCGACCATGGTGCAGGCGTGCCGCTGGCCATCGCCGAGCAGATCGGCAAACCGTTCTTTACCACCAAGGGCAAAGGCTTCGGCCTGGGCCTGTTTTTGAGCAAGGCCAGCGTGACCCGCGCGGGCGGCTCAGTGAAGCTCTATAGTCACGAGGAAGGCGGTACGCTCACCGAGCTGCGCCTGCCCCGTGTCGCACGAGGAGATATCGATGAGTGACGAGATCCAAGTCGAAGGCGAAGAACTGCCGCACCTGTTGCTGGTAGATGATGACGCCACGTTTACCCGCGTGATGGCGCGCGCCATGAGCCGTCGCGGTTTTCGCGTGAGCACCGCCGGCTCCGCCGAAGAGGGCCTGGCCATCGCCCAGGCCGACCTGCCGGACTATGCCGCGCTCGACCTGAAGATGGACGGCGATTCCGGCCTGGTGCTGTTGCCCAAGCTGCTGGAACTCGACCCGGAAATGCGCGTGGTGATCCTCACCGGTTACTCCAGCATTGCCACGGCCGTCGAGGCCATCAAGCGCGGCGCCTGCAACTACTTGTGCAAGCCGGCGGATGCCGATGATGTGCTGGCCGCATTGCTGTCCGAGCACGCCGACCTCGACACCCTGGTGCCGGAAAACCCGATGTCGGTGGACCGCCTGCAGTGGGAACACATCCAGCGCGTCCTCACCGAACACGAAGGCAATATCTCCGCCACTGCCCGCGCCCTGGGCATGCACCGGCGCACCCTGCAACGCAAGCTGCAGAAGCGTCCGGTACGCCGCTGAACCTAAGCTGAACAGCCTGCTTCAGGCCGCACGGAACCCTGAACCGATCACCTATGATCGGTTCAAACGCCTGCCTTCCTCCCTACGAGCCTGAACGATGAATCAGAACGCTGAGTACTCCGCGGTCAATGACGCTGTGCGTGGGCAATTTTTTCGCCGAACCTGGGCGATGATCACGCCTTATTGGCGAAGTGAAGAGAAGGGCAAGGCCTGGTTGTTGCTCGCCGTGGTGATTGGCCTGTCGCTGTTCAGCGTGGCCATTTCCGTGTGGCTCAACCACTGGTACAAGGACTTCTACAACGCCCTGGAAAACAAGGACACCGCCGCCTTCTGGCAACAGATCGGTTATTTCTGCGGTATCGCCACGGTGGCGATTCTCGGCGCGGTCTACCGTCTCTACCTCACCCAGATGCTGACCATTCGCTGGCGTGCATGGCTCACCGAAAAGTATTTCGCCCGCTGGCTTGGCGACAAGAACTACTACCAGCTGGAGCAGGGCGGCTACACCGATAACCCGGACCAGCGGATTTCCGAAGACCTCAACAGCTTTACCCTGAACACCCTGAGTCTTGGCCTTGGGCTGTTGCGCAATGTGGTCAGCCTGGTGTCGTTCTCCATTATCCTATGGGGCGTGTCCGGCAGTATTGAAGTGTTCGGTATCACCATCCCCGGCTACATGTTCTGGTGTGCATTGGTCTATGCCGGTGTCGGCAGTTGGCTGACCCATCTGATCGGTCGTCGTTTGATCGGCTTGAGCAACCAGCAGCAACGCTTCGAAGCGGACTTGCGTTTCTCCATGGTGCGGGTGCGGGAGAATGCCGAGAGCATCGCCCTGTACAACGGCGAACCCAATGAGCATCAGCGTTTGAACGCGCGGTTCGGGAAGGTCTGGCATAACTACTGGGACATCATGAAGGTGTCCAAGCGCCTGACGTTCTTCACTGCCGGCTATGAACAGATTGCGATCGTCTTTGCGTTTATCGTGGCTGCCCCGCGCTACTTTTCCGGCAAGATCGAACTGGGCGAGCTGATGCAAATCAACTCGGCGTTCGGCAACGTGCAGGGCAACTTCAGCTGGTTTATCAGCGCGTACGCCGACCTGGCCGGCTGGCGCGCGACCAGCGACCGTCTACTGAGTTTTCAGCAGGCCATGCGTGAGAACGAGCAGCGCCCAGCTGCCATCGACGTCAGCGCTGAAGGCGAGCGTCTTGTGGTGCAAGGGCTGGGCTTGAACCTGGTGGATGGTCGCCACCTGCTGACCGACGCCAACATGATCGTTGAACCGGGCCAGCGCGTCATGCTCAGCGGCCGTTCCGGCAGCGGCAAAAGTACCTTGCTGCGCGCCATGGGGCATCTCTGGCCGGCTGGTCACGGCAGCATTCGCCTGCCGGCCAGGCGTTACCTGTTCCTGCCGCAGAAGCCTTACCTGCCGATCGGCACGCTCAAGGCGGTGTTGAGTTACCCACAGGACGACAGCGTCTATTCGGCGGAACGTTATGCACAGGTCCTGGAAACCTGTCGCCTGCCGCACCTGGTGGAGCGCCTGGACGAAGCCAACCATTGGCAACGCATGCTCTCGCCCGGCGAGCAACAGCGCCTGGCCTTTGCCCGTGCCTTGTTGTTCGCGCCGCAATGGCTGTACATGGACGAAGCGACGTCGGCCATGGATGAAGAGGATGAGGCGACGTTGTATCAGGCGTTGATTGATGAATTGCCGGGGTTGAGCATTGTCAGCGTCGGTCATCGCAGCAGCCTCAAGCGCTTCCATGGGCGGCATGTGCGGATCGAGGGTGGGTGGCTTCAAGAGCAACCTGTGGCCTGAGGCCCCTTGTTCTGGAGAATGGTGCCCAACAAAAAGCCCGGTTGATCAGCGATCAACCGGGCTTTTCTATTGCTTGAAAATAACTTACTTCTTCAAGCCGTAATGCTCATCCAGCATGCCTGGGGCGTTTGGCGTTTTTGGCGCGTAGTCCCGTGGCGGTTCCTGGTTCTCCCGGGGCGGAGTCAGGCGTTCCCGTGGAGTTTGCGGTGCATCGGAATGCAGCGCGGCCAGCAGGCGCTGGCGGGTGATGTCGTCGAGGGCCAGGCGGTTTGCCCCATCGGCGAGGTGATCCTGTACTTCCTGGTAGCTCTGGGTGAGTTTCTTGACCAGGGTCGCGGTGCTGTTGAAGTGGGTAACAACCTCGTTCTGATAACTGTCAAAACGTTCCTGAATGTCATCCAACTGACGCTGCGTGCGGTTAGGCGCGGCATTCGGCAGCAGGCGGGCAACCAGGAATCCAATGGCGACACCGGCAACCAAGGCGAGAGTCGGCAACAACCAAACTAAGAGCGAGTGTTCCACGAGTCCTTCCTCTATAAACGGCTTTGCTTTACGTTAACGGCTCAAACCTGCGCTGTATACCGCGATTAAGCTCGCAATGATGCCATGCACAGACTTTTAGCTAGACGAGTCGACCCTTTGAGAGGTCACGGAGTTCATTCCTTGCTCATGCGTGAAACCCCCGTTTTGATCGATGGCCCGGTAGGCCAATTGGAAGCCCTGTACCTGGATCACTCCGAGCCACGTGGCCTGGCGCTGATCTGCCACCCTAATCCGGTGCAGGGCGGGACCATGCTCAATAAAGTCGTTTCGACCCTGCAACGCACGGCTCGCGATGCCGGGTTGATTACTTTGCGTTTCAATTACCGTGGCGTCGGTGCGAGTGCCGGCACCCACGACATGAGCACCGGTGAAGTGGACGATGCCGAAGCGGCTGCCACCTGGCTGCGTGAAAAGCACCCCGACCTGCCGATCACCCTGCTCGGTTTTTCCTTTGGCGGCTACGTGGCGGCCAGCCTCGGCGGCCGCCTGGAAGCCAAAGGCGAAAAGCTCGCGCACCTGTTCATGGTCGCCGCGGCGGTGATGCGCCTGCGCGATACCGATGTGCTGCCCCACAGCTGCCCGTTGACCCTGATCCAGCCGGAAACCGACGAAGTGGTCGACCCGCAAACCGTCTACGACTGGTCCGCCGCCTTGAAACGCCCCCATGAGCTGCTGAAAGTGGCAGAATGCGGGCACTTTTTTCATGGCAAGCTCACCGATCTCAAGGATCTGGTGCTGCCGCGCCTCTCGAATTGATAGCAGTCTGATAAGCGATTACCCATGACGACTCGTACCCGTATCCTCACCGGCATCACCACCACCGGCACGCCGCACCTGGGCAACTACGCCGGTGCGATCCGCCCGGCGATCCTGGCCAGCCAGGATGCCAATGCCGATTCCTTCTACTTCCTGGCCGACTACCACGCCCTGATCAAATGCGATGACCCGCAGCGCATCCAGCGCTCGCGTATGGAAATCGCCGCGACCTGGCTGGCCGGTGGCCTGGATGTGAACCGGGTGACCTTCTATCGTCAGTCCGACATCCCGGAAATCCCCGAGCTGACCTGGCTGCTGACCTGCGTCGCCGCCAAGGGCCTGCTCAACCGCGCCCATGCGTACAAGGCCTCGGTGGACAAGAACGTGGAGACCGGCGAAGACCCGGATGCGGGCATCACCATGGGCCTGTATAGCTACCCGGTGCTGATGGCGGCGGACATCCTGATGTTCAACGCGCACAAGGTGCCGGTGGGCCGCGACCAGATCCAGCACGTGGAAATGGCCCGCGACATCGGCCAGCGCTTCAACCACCTGTTCGGCAACGGTAAAGAATTCTTCACCATGCCCGAGGCGTTGATCGAGGAAAGCGTTGCCACCTTGCCGGGCCTGGATGGCCGCAAGATGTCCAAGAGCTACGACAACACCATCCCGTTGTTCACCAGTGCCAAGGACATGAAAGACGCCATCTCGCGGATCGTTACCGACTCCCGCGCGCCCGGCGAAGCCAAGGACCCGGACAACTCGCACCTGTTCACCCTCTACCAGGCGTTTGCCAGCAAGGCCCAGGAAGAAGCGTTCCGCGGCGAGCTGCTGCAAGGCCTGGGCTGGGGCGAGGCGAAGAACCGTCTGTTCCAGCTGCTTGATGGTCAGCTCGGCGAAGCGCGCGAGCGTTACCACCAGTTGATGTCGCGCCCGTCGGACATGGAAGACCTGTTGCAGGTGGGCGCCAGGAAAGCCCGTGCCGTAGCCGCGCCATTCCTGGCCGAGTTGCGTGAAGCGGTGGGCCTGCGTTCGTTCGTCAACCAGGCTGCGGCGCCGGTTGCGACCAAGAAGAAGGCCGCCAAAGCCGCACGTTTTGTGAGCTTCCGTGAAGACGACGGCAGCTTCCGCTTCCGCCTGTTGGCCGCCGATGGCGAACAACTGCTGCTGTCGCGCAACTTTGTCGATGGCAAGGCGGCCGGTGCGGTGACCAAGCAACTGCAAAACGGTGAAGCGCTGGATGTACGTACCGAGGCCCTGAGCTTCAGCGTATGGCTGGACGGCGCCGCAGTGGCCGACAGCGCCGAGTTCGCCGATGCCGCATCCCGTGATGCCGCCATCGAAGCCTTGCGCATCGCGTTGACCCCAATCGAGGATTAACCCGACCAAGGGTTGATTGCCATTATCCAGGGCCGTCGTTACAGTGACGGCCCGTTTTTGTTGCCTTGCTAACGAAATTATGACGCCCCTAGAACGATATCAAGCTGATCTGAAACGCCCTGAATTCTTCCATGACGCGGCCCAGGAAACGGCGGTGCGTCATTTGCAGCGCCTGTACGACGACCTGGTCGCGGCCTCACAGAGCAAGCCGGGGATGCTCAGCAAGCTGTTCGGCAAGAAAGACCACGTGCCGGTCAAGGGCCTGTATTTCTGGGGTGGCGTGGGCCGGGGCAAGACCTACCTGGTCGATACATTCTTTGAAGCGCTGCCGTTCAAGGAAAAGGTACGGACACACTTCCACCGCTTCATGAAGCGCGTGCACGAAGAGATGAAGACCCTGCCGGGTGAGAAAAACCCGCTGACCATCATCGCCAAGCGTTTCTCCGATGAAGCGCGGGTCATCTGCTTCGATGAATTCTTCGTCTCCGATATCACCGATGCCATGATCCTCGGCACCCTGATGGAAGAGTTGTTCAAGAACGGCGTGACCCTGGTCGCCACCTCGAACATCGTGCCCGACGGCTTGTACAAGGACGGCCTGCAACGCGCGCGCTTCCTGCCGGCCATTGCGCTGATCAAGCAGAACACCGAGATCGTCAACGTCGACAGCGGCGTCGACTACCGTCTGCGTCACCTCGAACAGGCGGAGTTGTTCCATTTTCCGCTGAACGAAGCGGCGCACGAAAGCCTGCGCAAAAGCTTCCGCGCCCTCACGCCGGAATGCACCCAGGCGGTGGAAAACGACAAGCTGATGATCGAGAACCGCGAAATCATCGCCCTGCGTACCTGCGATGACGTGGCCTGGTTCGAATTCCGCCAACTGTGCGACGGCCCACGCAGCCAGAACGACTACATCGAACTGGGCAAGATCTTCCACGCAGTGATCCTCAGCGGCGTGGAGCAGATGAGCGTCACCACCGACGATATCGCACGACGGTTTATCAACATGGTCGACGAGTTCTACGACCGTAATGTCAAGTTGATCATCTCGGCGGAAGTCGAACTCAAGGACTTGTATACCGGCGGGCGCTTGAACTTCGAATTCCAACGGACATTGAGCCGCTTGCTCGAAATGCAGTCCCACGAGTTCCTGTCGCGCGGGCACAAACCCTAAGACAGATGTAGGTCAAGTGCGGGAGGGGGCTTACTCCCGATAGCGGTCTTTCAGTAACAGATGCACTGACTGATCCACCGCTATCGGGAGCAAGCCCCCTCCCACATTTGCTTACGCAGCCTGTTGGAATTGCTGGCGGTATTGGTTCGGCGATAACTCGGTGTGTTGGCGAAACAACCGCGCAAAGAAACTCGCATCGTCGTAGCCCACCTCATAACTGATGGTCTTGATGCTCTTGCGGCTGCCCGAGAGCAGGCCCTTGGCCGTCTCGATACGTAAGCGTTGCAGGTAGTGCAGCGGCTTGTCGCCGGTGGCGGTCTGGAAGCGGCGCATGAAGTTGCGGATGCTCATGCCGTGTTCCCGGGCGACGTCTTCGAAGCGGAATTTGTCGGCGAAGTGCTCTTCGAGCCAATGCTGGATCTGCAGGATGATCACGTCCTGGTGCAGCTTCTGCCCGCCAAAACCGATACGTCCCGGCGAGTAGCTGCGCTGCACTTCGTAGAGGATGTCGCGGGCCACGGCCTGGGCGATGTTGGCGCCGCAGAAGCGTTCGATCAGGTAGATATACAGGTCGCACGCCGAGGTGGTGCCGCCGGCGCAATACAGGTTGTCGGCGTCGGTGAGGTGCTTGTCCTGGTTGAGCTGGACCTTGGGGAAGCGTTCGCCGAACGCGTTGAAGAAACGCCAGTAGGTGGTCGCCTCCTTGCCATCGAGCAGGCCGGCTTCGGCCAGCCAGAACACCCCGGTGGCTTCGCCGCAGAGTACCGCGCCCCGTGCATGCTGTTCGCGCAGCCACGGCAGCACTTGCGGGTAGCGCGCGCACAGGGCATCGAAGTCATCCCAGAAGGCCGGTAGCACGATGATGTCGGCGTCTTCCAGGCCGCCGTCCACCGGCATGATCACGTCACTGAAACTGCGCACCGATTTTCCGTCGGGGCTCACCAGGCGTGTTTCGAACGCTGGGGTCAGGCCCAGGCCTTGCTGTTTGCCATAACGCAGGCTGGCGAGATGGAAGAAATCCTTGGCTTGCATCAGGGTTGAAGCGAATACCCGATCAATGGCCAAAATGCTGACGCGCCGCAACGGCGTGGAGATTTGGTTAGACATAATTTCATTTATTCTTATAGGGGAAAGTGGTCACCAGACGGCTGGATCGTCTTATTTTTTGTCGCATGTGTCCAGTGTCCTGTGACGCCATCGGGGCATAGGCTCTGTGGGTTCCTCCTTGTCCGACAATCCACGCAGGTGACCCATGATTCCGAGAACCTTGTTCAGCCCGGAGCACGAACTCTTCCGCCAGAGCGTGCGCACCTTTCTTGAAAAAGACGCTGCACCGTTTCACGGGCAATGGGAGAAGCAGGGCTACATCGACCGTAACCTGTGGAACAAGGCGGGGGAGGCGGGGATGTTGTGTTCCCATCTGCCGGAGGAGTACGGCGGGCTGGGCGCGGACTTTCTCTACAGCGCGGTAGTGATCGAAGAGATCAGTCGCTTGGGCCTGACTGGCATCGGCTTTTCCCTGCATTCGGACATTGTCGCGCCCTACATCCTGCATTACGGCAGTGAAGCGCTGAAGCACAAGTACCTGCCCAAGTTGATCTCTGGCGAGACAGTCACGGCCATCGCCATGACCGAGCCGGGTGCCGGGTCCGACTTGCAAGGGGTCAAGACCACCGCCGTGCTGGACGGTGATGAGTACGTGATCAATGGCTCCAAGACCTTTATCACCAACGGGTTCCTGGCTGAGCTGGTGATCGTGGTCGCCAAGACCGATCCCAAGGCCGGTGCCAAGGGCACCAGCCTGTTTCTGGTGGAGGCTGATACGCCCGGCTTCGCCAAGGGCAAGCGCCTGGAGAAGGTCGGCATGAAGGCCCAGGACACCTCGGAGCTGTTCTTCCAGGACGTGCGGGTGCCCAAGGAAAACCTGCTGGGCCAGGCCGGCATGGGCTTCGCCTACCTGATGCAGGAATTGCCCCAGGAGCGTCTGACTGTCGCGATTGGCGCGCTGTCGTCTGCCGAGGCGGCGTTGCAGTGGACCCTGGAATACACCCGTGAGCGCAAGGCGTTCGGCAAGGCGATTGCCGACTTCCAGAACACCCGTTTCAAGCTGGCGGAGATGGCCACGGAGATTCAGATCGGCCGCGTATTCGTCGACAAATGCATGGCGCTGCACCTGGAAGGCAAGCTGGATGTGCCCACTGCCGCGATGGCCAAGTACTGGGCCACGGACCTGCAATGCAAGGTGCTGGATGAGTGCGTGCAGTTGCACGGCGGCTACGGCTTCATGTGGGAATACCCGATTGCGCGGGCGTGGGCGGATGCGCGGGTGCAGCGGATTTATGCGGGGACCAACGAGATCATGAAGGAGATCATTGCGCGGGCGCTTTGATTTTTGCTGGTCTTGAGTGCGTCATCGGGGGCAAGCCCCCGATAGCGGTCTACAGATCAATCAAGGCGCCGGATTCGGATGATCCTTCTGAATCGCCTCAATCCCTTCCAGCACCTCTTTCGACAGTTTCAGATCAGCACTGGCGATGTTGCTGTCCAGTTGCTCCAGGTTCGTGGCGCCAATAATGTTGCTGGTCACGAACGGTTGTTGGGTCACAAACGCCAACGCCATCTGCGCCGGATCCAGGCCATGCTCCCGCGCCAGTGCCACGTAACGGCTGCACGCCGCCTCCGACTGCGGGTTGAAGTAGCGGCTGAAACGGCTGTACTCGGTCAGGCGCGCCTTGGCCGGGCGTGCGCCACCTTCGTACTTGCCGCTGAGCATGCCGAACGCCAGGGGCGAGTAAGCCAGCAGGCCGCATTGCTCACGGATGGCCACTTCGGCCAGGCCCACTTCAAAGCTGCGGTTGAGCAGGTTGTAGGGGTTCTGGATCGATACCGCGCGGGGCCAGCCACGGGCTTCGGCCAGGGCCAGGAATTTCATGGTGCCCCACGGGGTTTCATTGGACAGGCCGATATGGCGGATCTTGCCGGCCTTGACCTGCTCGTCCAGGGCTTCGAGGGTTTCCTCCAGCGGGGTCAGGTCGTCTTCGTCCTTGTGCTTGTAGCTCAGTTGGCCGAAGAAGTTGGTGCTGCGCTCCGGCCAGTGCAACTGGTAGAGGTCGATCCAGTCGGTTTGCAGGCGCTTGAGGCTGGCGTCCAGTGCCTCGACGATGTGCTTGCGGTTGTGGCGCAGGTGGCCGTCGCGGATGTAGTCGATGGTGTTGCCGGGGCCGGCGATCTTGCTGGCGAGGATCCAGTCGCCACGGTCGCCGCGGCTTTTGAAGTAATTACCGATGTAACGCTCGGTGGTGGCATAGGTGTCGGCCTTGGGCGGCACCGGGTACATTTCTGCGGTGTCGAGGAAGTTGATCCCCGCCGCCTTGGCCCGTTCGATCTGCGCGAAGGCCTCTGCCTCGCTGTTCTGCTCGCCCCAGGTCATGGTGCCCAGGGCTATCGCGCTCACGTTCAGATCCGTTCGGCCCAGCTGTCGATAATCCATCGGGTACTCCTTCAGGGAAAACAATCATAAAAGCAGGTTGAATTTTTTTTCGCAATCTGCATAATTGCCCACCTCTTTCTGCAGTGGAAGTGATGCGCCGCCTGCCGAAGAATCTTGCCGTTGAACGGACGCGCCGACCCGAGCCCCCGATAGCGTCTGTATCCGGCTGCCTTTGACTTGTCAAAGTAAGCACTATTCAGTAAGATCCGCCGTCTAATTTACAGGGCGGCCCCTGAGGCTATTAAAGAATGACAACTTTTACTGCAAAACCGGAAACAGTTCAGCGCGACTGGTTTGTCGTCGACGCCGCTGGTCAGACCCTGGGTCGTCTGGCCACTGAAGTCGCCAGCCGTCTGCGTGGCAAGCACAAGCCTGAGTACACCCCTCACGTTGACACCGGTGACTACATCGTGATCATCAACGCTGAGCAGGTACGTGTTACCGGCAACAAAGCGCAAGACAAAATGTACTACCGTCACTCCGGTTTCCCAGGCGGTATCAAGTCTTCCAACTTTGAAGGCCTGATCTCCAAGAAGCCTGAAGCCCCGATCGAAATCGCGGTCAAAGGCATGCTGCCGAAGGGCCCACTGGGTCGCGATATGTTTCGCAAGCTGAAAGTCTATGCGGGCGCTGTACACCCTCATGCTGCTCAGCAGCCCCAAGAACTGAAGTTTTAACGGAATAGTTCATTATGTCGGCGACTCAAAATTACGGCACTGGCCGTCGCAAAACCGCAACCGCACGCGTTTTCCTGCGTCCGGGCACTGGTAACATCTCGATCAACAACCGCACTCTGGATAACTTCTTCGGTCGCGAAACTGCCCGCATGGTAGTTCGTCAGCCGCTGGAATTGACCGAGACTGTTGAAAAGTTCGACATCTACGTCACCGTTATCGGTGGCGGTGTAAGTGGTCAAGCTGGCGCAATCCGCCACGGTATCACTCGCGCTCTGATGCAGTACGACGAAACCCTGCGTGGCGCTCTGCGCAAAGCTGGCTTCGTGACTCGTGATGCCCGTGAAGTTGAACGTAAGAAAGTCGGTCTGCGTAAAGCGCGTAAGCGTCCGCAGTACTCGAAGCGTTAATTCGCTTTACGTTCCACAAAAACGCCCAGCCTCCTTACGGAGCTGGGCGTTTTTTATTGCCTGCGATTTATGCACATTTTTCACCGTGACAACTTGCCACATCCGTAGACCCCCTATACTACAAGGCCTGGAGGCGGAGCCCCGGGCAATTCCCTTGTCAGACGTGGGGCTTTTCATTACCATTCGGCAAAATTTTTATAAGTTCAGATTTAATACTTAGTAGACGCCTGATTTAACAGGCCAAAAAGCTGATGGGAGAGGACTGAATGAGCAATGACGGCGTGAATGCAGGCCGGCGTCGCTTCTTGGTAGCAGCCACATCCGTGGTGGGTGCTGCAGGAGCGGTGGGGGCTGCGGTCCCGTTCGTGGGGTCATGGTTTCCCAGTGCCAAGGCGAAAGCCGCAGGTGCACCGGTGAAGGTGAATATCAGCAAGATCGAACCAGGCCAGCAGATGATTGCTGAGTGGCGCGGCCAGCCGGTATTCATTGTTCGTCGTACGGAGGAAATCCTGGGAAATCTGAAAAAGATCGAAGGCCAGTTGTCTGACCCCAAATCTGAGAAATCCGACCAACCCGCCTACGCCAAAAACGAAGCACGTTCGATCAAGCCAGAGATTCTGCTGCTGGTCGGCCTGTGTACCCACTTGGGATGCTCACCCACTTTCCGCCCGGAAGTTGCCCCAGTCGATCTGGGGAAAGACTGGGTCGGTGGTTATTTCTGCCCCTGCCACGGCTCCCACTACGATCTGGCGGGTCGCGTCTACAAGTCCCAGCCCGCTCCCTTGAACCTGCCCGTGCCTCCGCATACCTACGAAACTGACGACCTCATTGTCATTGGCCTCGATAAGGAGAACGCGTGATGAGCAAGTTCATGGATTGGGTCGATGCACGCTTCCCCGCTACTAAAATGTGGGAAGACCATCTCAGCAAGTATTACGCCCCGAAGAACTTCAACTTCTTCTACTTCTTTGGCTCCCTGGCACTGCTGGTGCTGGTCAACCAGATCGTCACCGGTGTCTGGCTGACGATGAGCTACACCCCGTCGGCGGAGGAGGCGTTTGCTTCCGTCGAATACATCATGCGTGACGTCGAGTACGGCTCGATCCTGCGTCTGCTGCACTCCACCGGCGCTTCAGCGTTCTTTATCGTGGTCTACCTGCACATGTTCCGTGGTTTGCTCTACGGTTCGTACCAGAAGCCCCGCGAGCTGGTGTGGGTGTTCGGCATGCTGATCTACCTGGCGCTGATGGCAGAAGCCTTCATGGGCTACCTGCTGCCATGGGGCCAGATGTCGTACTGGGGCGCCCAGGTGATCATCTCGCTGTTCGGTGCGATCCCGGTCATCGGCAACGACCTGACCCAGTGGATCCGCGGTGACTACCTGATCTCCGGTATCACCCTGAACCGCTTCTTCGCCCTGCATGTCGTGGCGCTGCCCATCGTGATCCTGGGCCTTGTGGTGCTGCACATCCTGGCGCTGCACGAAGTGGGTTCCAACAACCCGGATGGCGTGGACATCAAGAAGCACAAGGACGAGAACGGCATCCCGCTGGATGGCATCCCGTTCCACCCGTACTACACCGTGAAAGACATTGTCGGCGTGGTCGTGTTCCTCTTCGTATTCTGCTCGATCGTGTTCTTTTTCCCGGAGATGGGTGGTTATTTCCTCGAGAAGCCTAACTTCGAACAGGCGAACGCCTTCAAGACACCTGAGCACATTGCCCCGGTCTGGTACTTCACGCCGTTCTACGCGATCTTGCGGGCGATCCCCGACAAACTCATGGGCGTCATCGCCATGGGCGCGGCCATTGCGGTGCTGTTCGTGTTGCCGTGGCTCGACCGAAGCCCGGTCAAGTCCATGCGCTACAAAGGCTGGCTGAGCAAAATCTGGCTGTGGGTGTTCTGCATTGCATTCGTGATTCTGGGCGTGTTGGGCGTATTGGCGCCGACCCCGGAGCGTACGCTGCTGTCGCAGGTCTGCACCTTCCTGTACTTCGCCTACTTCATTCTGATGCCGTTCTACACCCGGCTCGAGAAGACCAAACCGGTTCCGGAAAGGGTGACTGGCTGATGAAAAAATTATTCGTTGCATTGATGCTTGCGGCGCTGCCGCTACTGTCCTTCGCTGCCGAGCACGGCGGCCCGGAACTGGAAAAAGTCGATATCGACGTGTCTGACAAGGCGGCTATGCAAGACGGCGCGCGTACGTTCGCCAACTACTGCATGGGCTGCCACAGCGCCAAGTTCCAGCGTTACGAGCGGGTGGCCGATGACCTCGGTATCCCCCATGAAATGATGCTGGAGAAGCTGGTGTTCACCGGTGCCAAGATCGGCGACCACATGAATATCGGCATGAAGCCTGCCGACGCCAAGACCTGGTTCGGTGCAGCACCGCCTGACCTGACTCTGGTGGCACGTGTACGCGGCACCGACTGGCTCTACGGCTACCTGAAATCCTTCTACGAGGACCCGGCGCGCCCTTATGGCGTGAACAACCGTGTGTTCCCGAACGTCGGCATGCCTAACGTTCTGGTCGGCCTGCAAGGCAAGCAAGTGGTAGGATGCAAGCAGGTTCAGGTCGTCGAAGACGGCAAGAAGCAATATGATCCGTTGACCGGTACGCCTTTGACCCATGAAGCGTGCGATCAACTGAAGATAGAAACCCCTGGTTCGTTGACTGACGAGCAGTTTGACGAGAAGGTCAAGAATCTGGTGACCTTCCTGGCCTATTCGGCCAACCCGGTCAAACTGCAACACCAGCGCATCGGGACGTATGTCTTGCTGTACCTGGCTTTCTTCTTCGTATTCGCTTATCTGCTTAAACGCGAATACTGGAAGGATGTGCATTGATCCAACCGTAAGCAATTGCTGTTAATCTTGCGCGCCCAGCGGCATCTCTAACCCGTAGCGACCTGGACTTTCCAGAGGCTGCAGAGATGCTTTCTGGGCGCGCTCGTTTTTGAGCTTTCCATAATTTCAACAAGCGAGGAGGACCGCCATGGGCGTGACCAATCGGTTGGCCTGTTACTCCGACCCCGCCGACCACTATTCCCACCGAGTACGCATCGTACTCGCAGAGAAGGGTGTCAGCGCCGAGATCATCAGTGTGGAGGTGGGTCGTCATCCGCCGAAACTGATCGAAGTGAACCCTTACGGCAGCTTGCCCACCCTGGTCGATCGTGACCTGGCGTTGTGGGAGTCAACCGTGGTGATGGAATATCTGGATGAGCGTTACCCGCATCCGCCTTTGCTGCCGGTGTATCCGGTGGCCCGTGCCAACAGCCGCCTGCTGATCCATCGGATCCAGCGAGATTGGTGCGGGCTGGTGGATTTGATCCTGGATACCCGCAGCAAAGAAGCCGCTCGGGTGCAGGCGCGCAAGGAATTGCGCGAGAGCCTGACCGGTGTTTCGCCGTTGTTCGCCGATAAACCTTTTTTCCTCAGCGAGGAACAAAGCTTGGTGGATTGCTGCCTATTACCCATACTCTGGCGCTTGCCGATTCTGGGCATTGAACTGCCACGGCCTGCCAAGCCGTTGCTTGATTACATGGAGCGCCAGTTTGCGCGTGAGGCTTTCCAGGCAAGTCTGTCTGGTGTCGAACGCGATATGCGCTAAGGCTTAAGGAGCCGTTGATGAACTCCAGTCGACCTTACCTGGTCCGCGCGCTCTATGAGTGGATTGTGGATAACGATTGCACCCCGCACATGCTGGTCAATTCCGAATTTCCTGCGGTTCAGGTACCGCAGGGTTTTGCCAGTGACGGGCAGATTGTGTTGAACGTATCACCCAGCGCCGTGCGCCACCTGCACATGGACAATGAAGCGGTCAGCTTCGAAGGGCGCTTCGGTGGTGTGCCGCATACGCTGTTCGTGCCGATTGGCGCTATCCTCGGCATCTATGCCCGGGAGAACGGCCAAGGCATGGTGTTCGATCTGGAGTCGCCTTTCGAGGACGACGAAGTGATTGAAGAGGAAGATGGCGATGATGTGCCGCCACCGGATACCGAGCCACCGCGTCCAAGCGGTCGGCCGAGCCTTAAAGTGGTGAAGTAAAGTGCGTAAGTCTTCGGGCCTGCGTTAAAAAATGCCTCGGCTCTGCCGGGGCATTTTTTTGTCAAAAACTCCCCGCTGTTTCGCTGGCGGCCCCCGTGGTGAACTGATTGTCGACGCCGCCTTGCCAGTAGACCTCGTTGACATTGCTCAGGCTGCGGATCAGGCATTTCCATTTGATGTGTTGCTGTGTGGGCCACACGACAGTGCCGCTCCAGCGATTGGATGCGCCGGATTGCAGTGCGATAGCGTGGGCCGGGTCCCAGGCGCCGAGTTCGATAGGCGACCCCACTGCGTAGACTGCCTGGCCGAGCTCCGGCCTGACATTGTCGCAGTGCAGGGTGGTCGTGGTGTCGGAAGGTGCCGGGGCGGCCTGCCACGAGCGGATGCGCTGCCCGTCCGCAAACAGGGCAGGGCTGAAGCCGTCAGGCACCTTGGAAAGGTCGGAGTCCAAGGCGATCAGCAGGCGCTTGCGGCTGCCTTGGATGGCGGCCACCAATCCGGAATAGTGGGTCTGGAAACTGATGGGTGAATCGGCCCTGATGCCGGCGTCCTTGCGCAGGCTGATCAGCTCGCGGATCAGGTCGCCCCGGCCCCAGTCGTACATGTCGGGCCAATACACAGTCGGCGTACCCGGGCTCAGCAGGATATAGGCATAGGCGATATTGCGTTGCGGGTCGGCAAGGGGCCAATGATGCTGCCCGCCGTATTGCCCTGGCGAATAACCGGTGTCGTGGTTGTCGACAAAGGTCACCGCGACCTGCCGCCATGCCGGTTCGGGATTGCCATTCAAGCCATGACGCCACTCGGCCAAGCTGCCATTTTGCATGCGCTCCTTGAGGGCAAAATCGAACACGCTGCAGTGGGACCGATCCGACCAGTCCTTCAACGCATCCTGCCAACTGGCCTGGCTGCGCCAGTCGTTCGCCGGATACTCGCCGGGGCCTTTCCACAACTCGCCGACGCAGAACGCTTGGTCACCCAAGTTTTTCATCCACACATCGACCCGCTCCGGCGCGTAGCCGCGCACAAAATCGAAGCGCAAGCCTTTGGCGCTGTAGTTGTCCCGCAGGTTCCTGAATTCCTGCATGAAGCGCTGCGAGACTTCCGAGTTGCTTGTGTTGAGGTCGGCCGAACCGCTCATGAACGCATCGCCCTCATCACAGGCGACGGGGGCGGTGCAGTCATCGCGCCACAGCTTGAGCCCCCTGGGAAAGCGTATCTGTTTACTTGGCAGCTTGTCGTTCATATGGTTGGGCACCACGTCGTATATCGCTTGCACGCCGGCACCTGCCAGGGCGGCGACCGCCTGTTTGAGCTGGCTGTCGCTGCCGTACTGGCTGTTCTTGTCGAAGTCGCTCCAGAAGTAGCCTTCACCGCCGCCCGACGTTCCCGACGTCGCGTCGCTCCAACTGGATTGATCGCTCCAGGCGGGCGGCAGCCAGACTTTGGTGAAGCCGTCCTGGCCGATAGTGGGGGCCATTTGTGCCAGCACCTCATACCATTTCTGCGGGGCATTGCGGCTGGAGTTCCAGTGGAAACCCTGCAGCAGGATGTCTTCTCCACCGCCATTGCGCACGCTTGGCGGTGCAGCGTGGACGGCGCATGCCAGCAGCCAGACAATCGTTGTGCAATACCAGCCTGTGCGTTTCATCACCCGGCACCTGTTTGCTGGAACAGGCTTTACTCTGCTACGGGGATGGAAAACCGTCTGCTGTCATAATTGCCAGGTGCGCGAGAACGTTTGGCACTAAGACCCAGGCGTGAAGTAGCCACGCGTTATGTTCGAATTTGAACCCCCTTTTCACGGGAGCCCTATACAGCCGGAGCTGAAAGCTGCCCGCTTGTACATGAAAGTGCGGTACAAACGGTGATCGTACAACCGCCATGGGCTATGATGCTGTTTTAGTCCGCCGAGATAGATGATTCCACATGGAAAACGCCAGCACCGCCCCTCGTCTTCCCCGCAAGCGCCGCAGCCTTGCCCAGGAATTGGTCACGGTGCTGTCCGAGCAGATCCGTGATGGTCAACTCAAACGTGGCGACAAGCTGCCCACCGAATCGGCGATCATGGACGCCCATGGCGTCAGCCGCACCGTGGTCCGCGAGGCCATCTCCCGCTTGCAGGCGGCGGGGCAGGTTGAAACCCGTCATGGTATCGGCACCTTTGTGCTCGACACGCCGAGCCCGAGCGGCTTTCGCATCGATCCGGCCACCGTAGTGACCCTGCGTGATGTGCTGGCGATTCTCGAACTGCGTATCAGCCTTGAAGTGGAATCCGCCGGGCTGGCCGCACTGCGCCGTAGCGATGAACAGCTGGCCGCCATGCGCGCGGCCCTCGATGCCCTGAATGAAAGCGCGGCGCACGCCGGTGATGCGGTGGCCTCGGACTTCGCATTCCACCTGGAAATTGCGTTGTCCACCGGCAACCGCTACTTCACCGACATCATGACCCACCTGGGCACCAGCATCATCCCGCGTACGCGCCTGAACTCGGCACGCCTGGCCCATGATGACCACCAGCACTACATGGGACGCCTGAGCCGCGAACACGAAGAGATTTATGAGGCGATTGCCCGCCAGGATTCGGATGCGGCGCGGGCTGCGATGCGTTTGCACCTGACCAATAGCCGTGAGCGGCTGCGCCATGCCCATGAAGAGGCTGAAAGGGCAGGCTGATCGTCAGCAGGTGGCTCATGTGCTGTCCAGCGTTTTTCTATGACGTTTGCATTGATTGGATGTAGGACGCTAACGAGTCCAGTGTTCGCCTCAGGAGCCAATGCCTAAGCCCCTGAGGTGTGTTATCCGCCCTTGATGAACGGTACATAACTGTTAGAGCTCACAGTATCGACAGGCGGTACCGCTCAAGCCGGGGTATTCGGCTTGTAATCCTTAAGCAACAAATACGTACTCCACCCCCACCAATCATTGGTCCAGTGCTTGTCGTTGAGGTCATTCACGTCCTTGCGTCGCAGCACCTTGTCGCCCTCCATCTTGAACAATGGCGAGAAGTTATTCGCCGGGTTCTGCGCGGCATTCAGATCCGGCACATACAGCGGTGCCTTGAAGTTGGCCGGGGAGGGCGCAACGCCACTGATGAAGGTTTCGAAGATCTCATCAGCGGATGCCTGAACGGCGCGTTTGACCTGTGCCCGATTGGCTGCGTCGAGACTGTCGAAATAGCGTTTGTCGCCATAGGCATGCCACTCGTCACCCACGGCATTGCGCACCTTGAGCCCGAACTTGCTGTCTTCATCGTGCATGAAGCGGCTGATCAGCGAGCCCAGTTCGCCCGGAGTGACGACCGCCGCCAGCTGTTTGCGCGGCACGCGCAGGTGGCCGGCAGAAAATAGATCGGTCAAGAAGTGATCGGCAAAGCCGTTCATGGCGTAGGCCAGCTCCAATGCCTGATCGGTACCGGTCTGGTGGGCCACCACGGCCTGTTGCAAGGCGGCTGCATGCCCCGCCAGGTAGGCTGCCAGCGCCCATTCGCCGAAGTGGTCGGCGTTGTCCGCCGCCAGTTTCAGGTAACGCCCCAGTGGGATCAGTGCCGACACCGCGCTGCCGCCACCGGTGATGCGGTTCCATTCCTCGGACAACGTATCACCCAGGGCATCATAGGCTTCATGGGCTTGCTTGCCGTCCTTGATCGCCTGGTTGACCGCGTTGATCTCTTTTTGCATCACCGCCAGGATCTTCGGCGCTTCGTCCCGCGAGGCCGGCAGCACGGCCAGTGAGTTGAACGCGGCGCTGAAACGCTGCATACGATCGGCAGGTGAGGTGCCTTCGTTGATGGGCTGGCCGGGGATGCCATAAAAATCACCGCCCAGGGCGATCACTTGGCCGTAGGTGAGTGCCAGCCCGTTGGGCAGGTGCAGTTCGACTTGCCGCGCGGGGATTGCCGGGGCGTCCTTGCTGAAGCGCAACAGCGTATCGTCGCCGATGGCGGTGTGTTCACCGCCTTCGAAGCGCAGGGTAGGCGGTTTTTTTGCGGGTGCTGCGAGTTCAGGACCTGACATGTTAGCTCCTTGCTATGTCGTAGGAATCTTCCTTGAATGCTGTATGTATATACAGCAATGCAGAGCATAGAGGAATAATTTCCTACGTCAAGAACAGCGCTGCCCAAGCCTTTCAACGCCCTCAAGTGCACAACGCCGATGAATTGCAGTTGACGAAATTATTTATAGTTGTACGATGACGTACGACATCAACAAAACCAACAACCTTTCAATAGAAAGTCTTCGCCCAGGGTGTTCGAATAATGAATCCACAAGAACTGAAGTCCATCCTCTCCCACGGTCTGCTGTCTTTCCCGGTGACCGATTTCAATGCCCAGGGTGACTTCCACCAGGCGGGCTACATCAAGCGCCTGGAATGGCTGGCCCCTTACGGCGCCACTGCTTTGTTCGCAGCGGGCGGCACTGGTGAGTTTTTCTCCCTCGCCGCCAGCGAATATTCCCAAGTGATCAAGACCGCCGTGGATACCTGCGCCACCAGCGTGCCGATCCTCGCCGGTGTCGGTGGTTCGACCCGCCAGGCCATCGAGTACGCGCAAGAAGCCGAGCGCCTGGGCGCCAAAGGCCTGTTGCTGCTGCCGCACTACCTCACCGAAGCCAGCCAGGACGGGGTTGCCGCCCACGTTGAAGCGGTGTGCAAATCAGTCAAGATCGGTGTGGTGGTCTACAACCGCAACGTGTGCCGCCTGACCGCTCCGCTGCTGGAACGCCTGGCCGAGCGCTGCCCGAACCTGATCGGCTACAAGGATGGCCTGGGTGACATCGAGTTGATGGTGTCGATCCGCCGCCGTCTGGGTGATCGTTTCAGCTACCTCGGCGGCCTGCCGACCGCGGAGGTCTACGCCGCTGCCTACAAGGCCCTGGGCGTACCGGTGTACTCCTCGGCGGTGTTCAACTTCATCCCGAAAACCGCGATGGATTTCTACCACGCCATTGCCAAGGACGATCACGCCACCGTCGCCAAGATCATCGACGACTTCTTCCTGCCGTACCTGGACATCCGTAACCGCAAGGCCGGTTATGCCGTGAGCATCGTCAAGGCGGGTGCAAAAATCGTCGGCTATGACGCAGGCCCTGTGCGCACGCCGCTGACCGATCTGCTGCCGGAAGAATACGAAGCCCTGGCCGCGCTGATCGACAAGCAAGGTCCGCAATAAATTATCCACAAGGCCGCTGAGCAATCAGCGGCCTTTTGCGTCAGGAGAAGATTCGTGTCCCAAGTAAAGCGTTTTGAGAACTACATCAACGGTGAATGGGTTGCCGGCGCCGATTACTGCGTCAACCTCAACCCGTCGGAGTTGTCCGATGTCATTGGTGAATACGCCAAGGCCGACGTCACCCAGGTTAACGCCGCCATCGACGCCGCCCGCGCCGCATTCCCGGCCTGGTCCACTTCCGGGATCCAGGCTCGCCACGATGCCCTGGATAAAGTCGGCAGTGAAATCCTCGCCCGTCGCGAAGAACTCGGCACCCTGTTGGCCCGGGAAGAAGGCAAGACCCTGCCGGAAGCCATCGGCGAAGTGACCCGCGCCGGTAACATCTTCAAGTTCTTCGCCGGTGAATGCCTGCGGTTGTCCGGCGACTACGTGCCGTCGGTACGCCCGGGCGTCAATGTGGAAGTCACCCGTGAAGCCCTTGGCGTGGTCGGCCTGATCACCCCGTGGAACTTTCCGATCGCGATTCCCGCCTGGAAAATCGCCCCGGCCCTGGCCTACGGCAACTGCGTGGTGATCAAACCGGCTGAACTGGTACCGGGCTGCGCCTGGGCCCTGGCGGAGATCATCTCCCGCGCCGGTTTCCCTGCCGGCGTGTTCAACCTGGTAATGGGCAGCGGCCGTGTGGTGGGCGATGTGCTGGTCAACAGCCCGAAAGTCGACGGCATCAGCTTCACCGGTTCCGTCGGTGTGGGTCGCCAGATCGCTGTCAGCTGCGTATCGCGCCAAGCCAAAGTGCAGTTGGAAATGGGCGGCAAGAACCCGCAGATCATTCTCGACGACGCCGATCTCAAGCAGGCCGTCGAGCTGTCGGTACAGAGCGCGTTCTACTCCACCGGCCAGCGTTGCACGGCGTCCAGCCGCCTGATCGTCACCGCCGGTATCCACGACCAGTTCGTCGCGGCCATGGCCGAGCGCATGAAGTCGATCAAGGTCGGCCACGCGCTCAAAAGCGGCACCGACATCGGCCCGGTGGTTTCCCAGGCCCAACTGGACCAGGACATGAAGTACATCGACATCGGCCAAAGCGAAGGTGCGCGGCTGGTGAGCGGTGGCGGCCTGGTCACCTGCGACACCGAAGGCTACTACCTGGCGCCGACGCTGTTTGCCGACAGCGAAGCCGCCATGCGTATCAGCCGTGAAGAGATCTTCGGCCCGGTCGCCAACGTCGTGCGCGTGGCGGACTACGAGGCGGCACTGGCCATGGCCAACGACACCGAGTTCGGTTTGTCGGCGGGCATTGCCACCACGTCGTTGAAGTACGCCAACCACTTCAAGCGCCACTCCCAGGCGGGGATGGTGATGGTCAACCTGCCGACCGCAGGTGTGGATTACCACGTTCCATTCGGTGGCCGTAAAGGCTCGTCCTATGGCTCGCGGGAGCAAGGTCGCTATGCGCAGGAGTTCTACACCGTGGTGAAAACCAGCTACATCGGTTCGTAATACGCAACACCCAGTGGGGGCCGGAGGCCTGCCGGTCCCCACGACAAAAACAGAAAACCATTACCCGCAAAAAAAATAATTAGTGGGAGTACTTCTACATGCAAGCGACCAAGCCGACCCATGTCCGCTATTTGATCCTGCTCATGCTGTTCCTGGTGACCACGATCAACTACGCCGACCGGGCCACCATCGCAATCGCGGGCTCCAGCCTGCAAAAAGACCTCGGCATCGACGCGGTCACCCTCGGTTATATCTTCTCCGCATTCGGTTGGGCCTACGTGGCCGGGCAAATCCCCGGTGGCTGGCTGCTGGACCGATTCGGCTCGAAAAAAGTCTACGCCCTGAGCATCTTCACCTGGTCACTGTTCACCGTGCTGCAAGGCTACGTCGGTGAGTTCGGTGTCTCCACCGCAGTGGTTGCGCTGTTCATGCTGCGCTTCATGGTGGGCCTGGCCGAGGCGCCGTCCTTCCCCGGTAACGCGCGCATTGTTGCCGCCTGGTTCCCGACCGCCGAGCGCGGTACGGCCTCGGCGATCTTCAACTCGGCGCAGTACTTCGCCACGGTGTTGTTCGCGCCGTTGATGGGCTGGATCGTCTACCGCTTCGGCTGGCAGCACGTGTTTATCGTGATGGGCGTGATCGGCATCGTGTTCTCGCTGATCTGGCTGAAAGTTATCCACAGCCCGCGCCAGCACCCGATGATCAACGAAGCCGAGCTCAATCACATCGCCGCCAATGGCGCGATGGTCGATATGGACCAGGACAAGGGCAAGGGTAAGAAAACCGACGGTCCGAAGTGGGATTACATCCGTCAGTTGCTGACCAACCGCATGATGCTTGGCGTGTACTTGGGCCAGTACTGCATCAACGGCATCACCTACTTCTTCCTGACCTGGTTCCCGGTTTACCTGGTGCAGGACCGCGGCATGACCATCCTCAAGGCCGGTTTCATCGCCTCGTTGCCGGCGATCTGCGGGTTTATCGGTGGCGTGCTGGGCGGGGTGATTTCCGACTACCTGCTGCGCAAAGGCCATTCGCTGACGTTCGCCCGCAAGGCGCCGATCATTGCCGGCCTGCTGGTCTCCAGCAGCATCATCGCGTGCAACTATGTAGACGTTGAATGGATGGTGGTGGGCTTCATGGCCTTGGCTTTCTTCGGCAAGGGTGTTGGCGCATTGGGCTGGGCGGTGGTGTCCGACACCTCGCCGAAACAAATCGCCGGTCTCAGTGGCGGCTTGTTCAACACCTTCGGTAACCTCGCGTCGATCACCACGCCGATTGTCATCGGCTACATCATCAGCACCACCGGCTCGTTCAAGTGGGCCCTGGTGTTTGTCGGCGCCAACGCGCTGGTGGCGGTGTTCAGCTATCTGGTCATCGTCGGCCCGATCAAGCGTGTAGTACTCAAAGAGCCGCCAAGCAAGGGGCCTGAGTTGACCAACCTAACCGAAGCGCATTCCTGAGAGGCCCCGTGATGCAGTTGATTGAACATGCCGACTCGCCGCGCTCCATCCGCCTGCACGAGCGCGACAACGTAGTGATCGTGGTCAACGACCAGGGCGTACCGGCCGGGACCGAGTTCCCGGACGGCCTGGTGACCGTGGATTTCATCCCCCAGAGCCACAAAGTGACCCTGGAAGACATCCCTGAAGGCGGTCAGATTATTCGCTACGGACAGACCATCGGTTACGCCCTGGCGCCGATTCCGCGCGGCAGTTGGGTCCAGGAAGATCAACTGCGCATGCCCACCGCGCCACCGCTGGACAGCTTGCCGCTGTCCACCGAGGTGCCTGAAACCCAGGCACCGTTGGAGGGGTTTACCTTCGAGGGCTATCGCAACGCCGACGGTACCGTGGGCACGCGCAATATCCTCGGCATCACCACCACGGTGCAGTGCGTGACGGGCGTGCTGGATCATGCGGTCAAGCGCATCAAGGACGAATTGCTGCCCAAGTACCCGCACGTCGATGACGTGGTGGCGCTGACCCACAGCTACGGCTGCGGGGTGGCGATCACCGCGACGGATGCCTACATCCCGATCCGTACCGTGCGTAACCTGGCGCGCAACCCGAACCTGGGCGGCGAAGCCCTGGTGATCAGCCTGGGCTGCGAGAAATTGCAGGCCGGGCAGGTGATGCATGACAACGACAGCTCCGTCGACCTCAGCGAGCCGTGGCTGTATCGGTTGCAGGATTCCAGCCACGGCTTTACCGAAATGATCGAACAGATCATGGACCTGGCCGAAGTGCGCCTGAAGAAGCTCGACCAGCGTCGCCGGGAAACCGTGCCGGCGTCCGAGTTGATCCTGGGCATGCAGTGCGGCGGCAGTGATGCGTTTTCCGGCATCACCGCCAACCCGGCGCTGGGCTATGCCTCGGATCTGTTGCTGCGGGCCGGGGCAACGGTGATGTTTTCCGAAGTCACCGAAGTGCGGGATGCCATTTACCTGCTGACTTCGCGCGCAGAGACGAAGGAAGTTGCCGAAGAGTTGGTCAGGGAAATGGACTGGTACGACCGTTACCTGGCCAAGGGTGAAGCGGATCGCAGCGCCAACACCACGCCAGGCAACAAGAAGGGCGGGCTGTCGAACATTGTCGAGAAGTCCCTGGGCTCCATCGTAAAGTCCGGCAGCAGCGCGATCAACGGCGTGCTGGGCCCTGGCGAGCGCTTCAAGGGCAAGGGCCTGATCTTTTGCGCCACGCCGGCCAGTGACTTTGTCTGCGGTACCCTGCAACTGGCGGCGGGGATGAACCTGCATGTGTTCACCACCGGGCGTGGCACCCCTTACGGGCTGGCGATGGCGCCGGTGGTGAAGGTCTCGACGCGTACGGAGCTGGCGCAGCGCTGGCCGGACCTCATCGATATCGACGCCGGGCGCATTGCCACCGGGCGCGCGACCATCGAGGAGTTGGGCTGGGAGTTGTTCCACTTCTACCTGGACGTGGCCAGCGGTAAGAAGCAGACCTGGGCGGAGCATCACAAGCTGCATAACGACATCACCTTGTTCAACCCGGCGCCGATTACCTGAGACCGCGTCGCCTGCCATCGGGGGCAAGCCCCTCCCACAGTTTGAATTGTGAATACTTTCAAGTGTGGGAGGGGGCTTGCCCCCGATAGCGGTCTATCAGGCGCCGTTGGGCTGTATGGCTTATCATTAGCCACCTGACGACGCTCACCAAGGTTCTCCCCGGCATGCTGGCAATTTTCCTCACCACCCTCACCATCACTGCGCCGGTATTCGCCATGCTGTTCCTGGGTGTGCTGCTCAAGCGCATCAACTGGATCAACGACAACTTTATCCACACGGCTTCGTCCCTGGTGTTCAACGTCACCATGCCGGCGCTGCTGTTCCTCGGCATCCTCCACGCCGACCTGCACTCGGCGCTCAAGCCGGGGTTGCTGATCTATTTTGCCGTGGCCACGCTGCTGAGCTTTGCCCTGGCCTGGGGCTGGGCGATTTTTCGCTGCAAGCGTGAAGACCGGGGCATCTACACCCAGGGCGCGTTTCGCGGCAACAACGGGGTGATCGGCCTGGCCCTGGCGGCCAGCATGTATGGCGACTACGGCATTTCCCTCGGCGCGATCCTCGCGGCGCTGGTGATCCTGTTCTACAACACGCTGTCGACCATTGTGCTGGCGGTGTACAGCCCGGTGATCAAGTCCGACCCGTGGAGCATCTGCAAAAGTGTGGTGGCCAATCCGCTGATCATCAGCGTCATCGTGGCGGCGCCGTTCGCGTATTTTCAGATTGGCCTGCCGGGCTGGCTGGAAAAATCCATGCAGTACCTGGCGGACACCACCTTGCCGCTGGCATTGATCTGCATTGGCGGCACCTTGTCCCTGGCGGCGTTGCGCAAGAGCGGCAATATGGCGCTGAGCGCGAGCTTGATGAAGATGGTCTGGCTGCCGGTGGTCGCGACCCTGGGCGCTTGGCTGTTGGGCTTTCGCGGGCCGGAGTTGGGAATCCTGTTCCTGTACTTCGGTGCGCCGACCGCTGCGGCGAGCTTCGTGATGGCCAGGGCGGCCGAGGGCAATCATGAACTGGCGGCGGCGATTATCGTGATCACCACGCTGATGGCGGCAGTGACCACGAACATCGGGATTTTCGTGTTGCAGGCGGGGGGCTGGATCTAGCCTTCTTTCTGATAGGTGTCGATGACTTCCTGTGCCGCCCGAAACGCATCAATCGCCGCCGGTACGCCGGCATACACCGCGCAATGCAGCAGCGCTTCGCGAATTTCCTCCACAGTACAGCCGTTGTTCAACGCGCCGCGCACGTGGCCCTTGAGCTCCTGCGGGCACTTGAGCGCGGTGAGGGCGGCCAGGGTAATCAGGCTGCGCGTCTTCAGCGGCAAACCTTCGCGGCTCCACACGCTGCCCCAGGCATGTTCGTTGACGAAGTCCTGCAGCGGCTGGGTGAATTCGGTGGCGTTGCCCAGGGCGCGGTCGACGAACACATCGCCCATCACCTGGCGACGCATTTCAACCCCGGGCTTTTTCTGATCGGTCATTGCGATTCCCTCTTGTGTTGGCGGCGCCAGGCTCGCAGCGTGCTGAACAACAGGAAAGCCACCAGCGCTGGCAGGACGTAATACAGCATCAGTTGTTCAAGCTTGTTGGCCAGGGGCATGCCGGTGGTGAACGACATCACGTGCAGCCCATACGCCAGGTACAGGCCCAGCAGCACCAGGCCTTCGGCGCGGGTGACGCGGTAGCCGGTATAAAACACCGGCAGGCACAGCACCACCACGCCGAGCATCACCGGCAGGTCGAAGTCCAGGGCGTTGGGCGACACCGACAGCGGCGAAGGCGCGAGCAGCGCGGTCAGCCCCAATACCCCCAGCAGGTTGAACAGGTTGCTGCCGATCACGTTGCCCACGGCAATTTCCCGCTGGCCGCGCAGGGCGGCAATCAGTGAGGTGGCCAGGCAGGGCAGCGACGTGCCGACGCCGATCAGCGTAAGGCCGATGATGCGCTCCGAGAGGCCCAGGTCCGCCGCCACATCCACCGCCGCGCCGAGCAGCAAGTGCCCGGCCAGCACCAGGATCAACAGCCCGCTCAGCATCTGCAGCACACTGCTCAGCCAGGGCGCCCGGGCGACGGTATCCAGGGTGCGCGGGCGGCGCGAATGGCGGGTCTGGTAATGCAGCACGCCGAGGTAGGCCAGCAGGGCAATCAGCAGCAGCAGGCCATCGACCGGCGTCAGTTCTTCATTGGCCGCCAGGGTAAACACCAGCAGCCCGGCGAGGATCATCACCGGAATATCCACGCGCACCAGCTGCCGCGAGACGCGCAGGGGGATGATCAGCGCCGACAGGCCCAGGGTCACGAGAATGTTGAAGATGCTGCTGCCGATCACGCTGCCCACGGCAATGTCGGTATTGCCGGCCAGGGTGGCCTGCAGGCTGACGGTCATCTGCGGCGCGCTGCTGCCGAAGGCGACGATCGTAAGGCCGATGATCAGCGGCCGCACCTTGAGGCTGGCGGCCAGGCGCACGGCGGCGCGCACCAGGATTTCGGCGCCGAGGATCAGCAGCACCAGGCCGCTGACCAGTTCGAGCAGGCTCCAGGGCGAGAGGGCGGTTAATCCGAAAATGGCCAGGGCTCCGTCTTCAATTGCTCAAGGCTTGCACGCGAACCCGCGCAGTGCCGCTGCTCAGCATGCCCAGTTGCTCGGCCGCCTTGCGTGATAGATCGATCAAGCGCCCACGGGTATGCGGGCCGCGATCGTTGATGCGGACCACGACGGATTTGTCGTTGTCGAGATTGGTGACCTTGACCTGGGTGCCGAAGGGCAGTCGCCGGTGGGCGGCGGTCAGGGCGTTCTGGTTGAAGGGTTCACCGCTGGCGGTTTTCTTGCCATGGTGCCTGGCGCCGTAATAAGAGGCGGTGCCGGTTTCGTCGTAGCCGTTGGGGTCGATGAGGCCGCTGGCGCAGCCGGCCAGCAGTGAGAATAGAGCCCATAGACCTAATAGACGCTTCATTATCAAGGTGCCCCCCATCACAAATGTGGGAGGGGGCTTGCCCCCGATAGCGGTGATTCAGTCAAAACAGCAGTGACTGACACTCTGCTATCGGGGGCAAGCCCCCTCCCACAGGAGGTCCGAGTCAGGCATGAAGTCTCGCCCGGACCATTCATCGCAATCAGCCTTCGAGCTTGCTTTTCAGCAGTTCGTTCACCTGTTGCGGGTTGGCCTTGCCTTTGGAGGCTTTCATCGCCTGGCCGACAAAGAAACCGAACATCTTGCCGCGCTTGGCTTCGTCTGCCGTACGGTACTGTTCGACCTGCTCGGCGTTGGCCGCCAGCATTTCATCCAGCACGGCCGAGATGGCGCCGCTGTCGGTGACTTGCTTGAGGCCGCGTTTCTCGATGATCTCGTCGGCGCTGCCTTCACCGCTGGCCATGGCTTCGAACACGGTCTTGGCGATTTTGCCGGAGATGGTGTTGTCCTTGATACGCAGCAGCATGCCGCCCAATTGCTCGGCCGACACCGGCGCTTCGTCGATCTCCAGGCCCTGTTTGTTCAACAGGCTGCCCAGCTCGACCATCACCCAGTTGGCTGCCAGCTTGGCGTCACCGGCAATGCTCACGACCTTTTCGAAGTAGTCGGCTTGCTCACGGCTCGAAGCCAGTACGCTGGCATCGTAGACCGACAGGCCGAACTGCGCCTGGAAGCGCTCGCGTTTTTGCGGCGGCAATTCCGGCAGGGTGGCGCGGATCTCATTGAGGAACGAGTCCTCAAGCACCACCGGCAACAGGTCCGGATCGGGGAAGTAACGGTAGTCGTTGGCTTCCTCTTTGCTGCGCATGGCGCGGGTTTCGTCTTTGTTCGGGTCGTACAGGCGCGTTTGCTGGATCACCTTGCCGCCGTCCTCGATCAATTCGATCTGGCGCCGCACTTCGGTGTTGATCGCCTTCTCGATAAAGCGGAACGAGTTGACGTTCTTGATCTCGCAGCGAGTGCCGTACTCGGCCTGGCCTTTTGGCCGCACCGACACGTTGCAGTCGCAACGCAGCGAGCCTTCGGCCATGTTGCCGTCACAGATGCCCAGGTAACGCACCAGCGCGTGGATGGTCTTGACGTAGGCCACGGCTTCCTTGGCGCTGCGCATGTCCGGCTCGGACACGATCTCCAGCAGCGGCGTGCCGGCACGGTTCAGGTCGATACCAGTGGCACCGTTGAACTCTTCGTGAAGGCTCTTGCCGGCGTCTTCTTCCAGGTGCGCACGGGTGACGCCGACACGCTTGATGGTGCCGTCTTCCAGCGGGATGTCCAGGTAGCCCTTGCCGACGATCGGCAATTCCATCTGGCTGATCTGGTAGCCCTTGGGCAGGTCCGGGTAGAAGTAGTTCTTGCGCGCGAACACGTTGTGCTGGCCGATCTCGGCGTCAATCGCCAGGCCGAACATCACCGCCATGCGCACGGCTTCCTGGTTCAGCACCGGCAGTACGCCAGGCATGCCCAGGTCTACCAGGCTGGCCTGGGTGTTGGGCTCGGAGCCGAACGTGGTGGCGCTACCGGAGAAAATCTTCGATTGGGTGGCGAGCTGGGTATGAATCTCCAGCCCGATCACAACTTCCCATTGCATAGTGTTCTCCTCAGAAGCCGGTAGGGGTGCGAGTGTGCCAGTCGGTGTTCAACTGGTACTGGTGCGCCACATTGAGCAGGCGGCCTTCCTGGAAATACGGGGCGAGCAATTGCACGCCCACCGGCAGGCCATCGACGAAACCGGCGGGCATGGACAAGCCCGGCAGGCCCGCGAGGTTGGCGGTGATGGTGTAGAGGTCTTCCAGGTACTCGGCAATCGGGTCGCCGGTCTTGGCACCGATCTTCCAGGCCGGGTTCGGCGTGGTTGGGCCGAGGATCACGTCGACTTCTTCAAAGGCAGCCATGAAGTCGTTCTTGATCAGGCGTCGGATCTTTTGCGCCTTGAGGTAGTACGCGTCGTAATAGCCGGCGGACAGCGCGTAGGCACCGACCATGATCCGGCGTTGCACTTCGGCGCCGAAGCCTTCGCCACGGGAGCGTTTGTACAGGTCGGTCAGGTCCTTCGGGTTTTCGCAGCGATAGCCGAAGCGCACGCCGTCGAAACGCGACAGGTTGGAAGAGGCTTCTGCCGGCGCGATCACGTAGTAGGCAGGAATCGCATGCTGGTTGTTCGGCAGGCTGATTTCCTTGATCACGGCGCCGAGCTTTTCCAGCGTCTTGACGCTGTTGTGTACCAGTTCGGCGATGCGCGGGTCGAGGCCGGCGCTGAAGTATTCCTTCGGCACGCCGATGCGCAGGCCCTTGAGCGAAGTATTGAGGCTGGCGCTGTAGTCCGGCACCGGTTCATCGATGCTGGTGGAGTCCTGGGCGTCGAAGCCTGCCATGCCTTGTAACAAAATCGCGCAGTCTTCGGCCGTGCGGGCCAGTGGGCCGCCCTGATCGAGGCTGGAGGCGTAGGCGATCATGCCCCAGCGGGAAACGCGACCGTAGGTAGGCTTCAGGCCGGTGAGGTTGGTGAAGGCCGCCGGCTGGCGGATCGAGCCGCCGGTGTCGGTGGCCGTGGCGGCTGGCAGGAAGCGCGCGGCAACGGCCGCAGCCGAACCACCGGACGAACCGCCGGGCACGTGTTCCAGGTTCCATGGGTTCTTCACCGCGCCGTAGTAGCTCGACTCGTTGGCCGACCCCATGGCGAATTCGTCCATGTTGGTCTTGCCCAGGGTCACGGCTCCGGCAGCGGCCAGCTTGGCGACCACGGTGGCGTCGTAGGGCGCCTTGAAGTTGTCGAGCATCTTCGAGCCGCAGCTGGTGCGAATGCCTTGGGTGCAGAACAGGTCCTTGTGGGCGATCGGTGCGCCCAGCAGGGCGCCGGTTTCACCGTTGGCGCGGCGTACATCCGCGGCCTTGGCCTGGCTCAGGGCCAGCTCTTCGGTGAGGCTGATGAAGCTGTTGACCTTGGGGTCCAGCTCGGCGATGCGCGCCAGCAGGGTCTTGGTCAGCTCTTCGGAAGAAAACTTTTTGTCGGCGAGACCGCGGGCGATCTCGGCCAGAGTCATGTGATGCATGAAAGGCTCTTTCCCTTTAGTCGATGACTTTCGGAACCAGGTACAGGCCGTTTTCGACCGCTGGCGCGATGGACTGGTAGGCCTCGCGATTATTGCGCTCGGTCACGACGTCTGCGCGCAGGCGCTGGCTGGCTTCCAGCGGGTGAGCCAGGGGCTCGATGCCGTCGGTATTCACGGCCTGCATTTGGTCAACCAGCCCGAGAATGCTATTCAGGGCTGCGGTGGTCTGTGGAAGATCGGCTTCATTCAGGCCAAGCGAGGCCAGATGAGCGATTTTTTCCACGTCGGAGCGTTCAAGCGCCATGGGAATCTCCAGTGGAAAACAGAACGGAGGCTGTCCGTGTGTTAGATTGTCGGAACACTACCGCATTTCTACGGTCTTACGGCCGCGATTGTGGGGGTTGGTGCACAGAAAGTCGGCCAATTTAGCACATTGGCGCCTTGCCCAAAATCCCTGTCGTTGTTAGAGTTTGCCGCACTTTTTTACCCACGCGTTGCCTAGGGTCCTTTCCCCATGTTCAAGAAACTGCGTGGCATGTTTTCCAGCGATCTTTCCATTGACCTGGGCACTGCCAACACCCTTATTTACGTGCGCGAGCGCGGTATCGTCCTGAATGAGCCATCGGTTGTGGCCATTCGGACCCATGGTAATCAGAAAAGTGTCGTTGCCGTCGGCACCGAGGCCAAGCGCATGCTCGGCCGAACACCAGGCAATATTGCTGCCATTCGTCCGATGAAAGACGGCGTGATCGCCGACTTCAGCGTCTGCGAAAAGATGCTGCAGTACTTCATCAACAAGGTTCACGAAAACAGCTTCCTGCAGCCCAGCCCTCGTGTGCTGATCTGCGTTCCGTGCAAATCCACCCAGGTGGAGCGTCGTGCCATCCGTGAATCGGCCCTTGGCGCCGGTGCCCGCGAAGTGTTCCTGATCGAAGAGCCGATGGCTGCTGCGATCGGTGCCGGCCTGCCGGTTGAAGAAGCGCGCGGTTCGATGGTGGTGGATATCGGTGGTGGTACCACTGAAATCGCCCTGATCTCCCTGAACGGTGTGGTGTATGCCGAATCCGTACGGGTAGGCGGCGACCGTTTCGACGAAGCGATCATCACTTATGTACGTCGCAACTACGGCAGCCTGATCGGCGAATCCACCGCCGAGCGCATCAAGCAGGAAATCGGTACCGCTTACCCGGGCGGCGAAGTTCGCGAAGTCGATGTTCGCGGTCGCAACCTGGCCGAAGGCGTTCCACGTGCCTTCACCCTGAACTCCAATGAAGTGCTGGAAGCTCTGCAAGAGTCCCTGGCCACCATCGTTCAGGCTGTGAAGAGCGCCCTGGAGCAATCGCCGCCGGAGCTGGCTTCCGACATCGCCGAGCGAGGCCTGGTGCTGACCGGTGGTGGCGCCCTGTTGCGCGACCTCGACAAGCTGCTGGCCCAGGAAACCGGCCTGCCGGTGATCGTCGCCGAAGACCCGCTGACCTGCGTTGCCCGTGGCGGTGGTCGTGCACTGGAAATGATGGATAAACACACCATGGACCTGCTCTCCAGCGAATAAGATCGTTGGTTGCACCATGCTTCGCCCGCAGGCAGCACTTTGCAGTGCTGCCTGTTGGCGTTTATCTTCTTCAATCTGCATCCAGGCCGGTTAGATGCCGTATGAATAAAGAGAACATTTGCCTGGGAGGAGCGGCCTATTAAACCGCTTTTCGCCAAAGGCCCCTCATTGGGCGTGCGCTTATTGGTGCTGGTCGTGCTTTCGGTCGCATTGATGGTGGTCGATGCCCGCTTTGCGCTGCTCAAGCCGGTGCGTAGCCAAATGTCGCTGGTGTTGATGCAGACCTACTGGATCACCGACCTGCCGCAACGTCTCTACCAGGGCGTGGCCAGCCAATTTGGCAGCCGTACCGAACTGGTTGCCGAGAACGAAAAACTCAAGACCGAAAACCTGCTGTTGCAGGGGCGCATGCAAAAGCTGGCGGCCCTCACCGAGCAGAACGTTCGGCTGCGCGAGTTGCTTAACTCTTCTGCGTTGGTCAACGAAAAGGTCGAAGTGGCCGAGTTGATCGGCATGGACCCCAACCCCTTTACCCATCGCATCATTATCAACAAGGGTGAGCGCGACGGTGTGGTGCTTGGTCAGCCGGTACTGGATGCTCGGGGACTGATGGGGCAGGTCGTCGAGCTGATGCCCTACACCTCGCGGGTCCTGCTGCTGACGGACACCACCCACAGCATTCCGGTGCAGGTCAACCGTAACGGCTTGCGCGCGATTGCCAGCGGGACCGGTAACCCTGAGCGCCTGGAATTGCGTCATGTGGCGGACACGGCCGACATCAAGGAAGGCGACCTGTTGGTCAGCTCCGGCCTGGGCCAGCGGTTCCCGGCAGGCTATCCGGTGGCAACGGTCAAGGAAGTGATCCACGATTCCGGCCAGCCCTTCGCCATTGTGCGTGCCGTACCCACTGCCGCCCTGAACCGCAGCCGCTACCTGTTGCTGGTGTTCAGCGACAACCGTACTCCGGAAGAACGCGCCAACGACGCCGCCCAGGCCCAGGAAGCGGAAGACAAGAAGAACGGCACTGCGCCGATCATTCCTGCGACCGTGCCCAAGCCTCAGTCGACTCCCCCCGTTGTACCGGCGGCAACTCCGGCAGCTACTGCGCCTGTGGCCACACCGGTCAAGCCTGCGGCCCATAGCGTGCACCCGGTGAAACCGACTGCAGCGAAACCGCCGGCCACCACGCCTGCCACTACGACGCCCGCTGCGAAGCCTCCAGCCGCAGCCCCGGCCACCACACGGCAGAGGGAGGAATAATGGCCGGTACTCATTCGAGCAATGGCTGGATCGTCTGGCTGACATTCGCTATCGGCTTGCTGCTCAGCGTTTCGCCGCTGCCGCAGTTCATGGAGATCCTGCGTCCGCTGTGGCTGGCATTGCTGCTGGCATTCTGGTCGCTGAACCTGCCCCATAAAGTGGGCATGGTGACGGCGATGTTCCTGGGCTTGGCGGAAGATGTGCTGTATGGCACCTTGCTGGGCCAGAACGCGTTGATCCTGACCCTGATTACCTTCCTGGTGCTGTCGTTGCAGCAGCGCCTGCGCATGTTCCCGATGTGGCAGCAATGCCTGGTGATCCTGGTGATCTTCGGCCTGGCGCAGTTGGTACAGTTGTGGCTCAGTGCCCTGACCGGCAACCGCCAGCCAACCCTGGCGCTGGTGTTGCCGGCCCTGGTCAGTGCGCTGCTGTGGCCGTGGATCAGCTTCGGCCTGCGTGGGTTACGTCGTCGCTATAAAATCAATTGAATGGATTGCGAGGCTCTGCCTGGTTATCGAACCCCACAGGGAGAGTCTGCAATGAATTCGCTATATCTGGCCTCGGGCTCCCCGAGGCGGCGTGAACTGCTGACCCAGATCGGTGTGCCTTTCACCGTGGTCAGCGCCGCCATTGATGAAACCCCTCTTACAAACGAAACCCCTGTTTCCTACGTCGAGCGTCTCGCTCGCGGTAAGGCCGCAGCGGGTTTTGCTGCGCTCGGGCAACGCTCGGCCGCCTGCGTCCTGGGCGCCGATACCGCAGTGATCGTGGACGGCAAGATCCTCGGCAAGCCCGTAGACCAAGCCGATGCGTTGGCGATGTTGATGGCACTGGCGGGGCGTGAACATGAAGTTCTGACTGCGATTGCCCTGACTGACGGCCAGCGCTGTGAAACCCGATGTGTAAGCAGTCGTGTACTTTTCCGTGGGATTTCTGTCGAGGAGGCTACAAGCTACTGGCACAGCGGCGAACCCCAGGACAAGGCGGGCGGCTATGCTATCCAAGGGCTTGGCTCGGTGTTTGTGGCCGGGCTCAATGGCAGCTATTCCGCCGTGGTAGGTCTGCCGGTGTGCGAAACCGCGCAACTGCTTGCACAATTCGGCATACCCTGTTGGCAAAACCTTACCGCGCGCTGAACGCGTTACTCCAGCGCCCAGCCTTACAGCGATCGGTCACTATTGTGAAAACGCCTGAACGAGACCCAGCCATGAGTGAAGAGATTCTGATCAATATCACGCCGATGGAATCGCGCGTGGCGGTGGTAGAGAACGGTGTTCTGCAAGAAGTGCATGTCGAGCGCACCCAGAAACGCGGGATCGTCGGCAATATCTACAAGGGCAAGGTGGTGCGGGTGTTGCCGGGGATGCAGGCGGCATTTGTCGATATCGGCCTGGACCGGGCGGCATTTATCCATGCCTCGGAGATCTCCCTGCGCGAAGGGCCGGCGGTGGAAAGCATCAGCGCCTTGGTGCACGAAGGGCAGAGCCTGGTGGTGCAAGTCACCAAGGACCCCATCGGCTCCAAGGGCGCACGCCTGACCACTCAACTGTCGATTCCGTCGCGCTACCTGGTTTACATGCCGCGCACCGCCCATGTCGGCATTTCCCTGAAGATTGAAGACGAAGCCGAGCGCGAGCGCCTGAAAAAGGTGGTCAGCGACTGCGTGGCCGCCGAAGGTATCAAGGAAGCGGGCGGTTTTATCCTGCGCACCGCCGCCGAGGGCGCAGGTGCCGACGAAATCCTCATGGACATTCGCTACCTGCGGCGCCTGTGGGACCAGATCGGCGCACAGATCAAGACCATCGGCGCGCCGAGTGTGATCTACGAAGACCTGGGCCTGGCCCTGCGAACCTTGCGCGACCTGGTCAGCCCCAAGATCGAGAAAATTCGCATCGACTCGCGGGAAACCTTCCAGCGCACCACGCAATTTGTTGCCGAGCTGATGCCGGAAATTGCCGATCGCCTGGAGCATTACCCTGGCGAACGGCCGATCTTCGACCTGTATGGCGTCGAGGACGAAATCCAGAAAGCCCTGGAGCGCAAGGTGCCGCTCAAGTCCGGTGGCTACCTGGTGGTGGACCCGGCGGAAGCGATGACCACCATCGACGTCAACACCGGCGCGTTCGTAGGTCATCGCAACCTTGAAGAGACCATCTTCAAGACCAATCTCGAAGCGGCCACGGCGATTGCTCGTCAACTGCGCCTGCGTAACCTGGGCGGCATCATCATCATCGACTTCATCGACATGGAAGATGAAGAGCACCAGCGCCAGGTGCTGCGCACGCTCGAAAAACAGCTGGAGCGCGATCACGCCAAGACCAATATCATCGGCATCACCGAGCTGGGCCTGGTGCAGATGACCCGCAAGCGCACCCGCGAGAGCCTGGAGCAGGTGCTGTGCGAGCCCTGCAGCAGTTGCCAGGGCCGCGGTAAGTTGAAGACTCCGGAAACGGTTTGCTACGAGATTTTCCGGGAAATCCTCCGAGAGGCACGGGCCTACCAGGCCGAAGGTTATAGAGTGCTTGCCAACCAGAAAGTGGTCGACCGCCTGCTGGATGAAGAGTCCGGTAACGTGGCTGAGCTGGAGGGGTTTATCGGGCGTACGATTCGCTTCCAGGTCGAAACCATGTATTCCCAGGAACAATATGACGTGGTGCTGCTCTGATCCCCATTCGCTTTCTTTTTACGCGACTCGCAGACCTTGATCTGCAGTCCGACTACTGCCTTGAGGGTCGCCTGACATGGAGCGTCTGACACGCTTTTTTGCCGCTTTGACCCGTTGGGGCCTTGGGCTGTGCGCCTTGCTGCTGGTGTTGGCGGCGGTGTACGTGAGCCTGGGGCGCGAATTGACCCCGCTGGTGGCCGAATACCGCGCGGAAATCGAAGCCAAGGCCCAGGCTGCGGTGGACATGCCTGTGCACATCGGCAGCCTTGAAGGCCGCTGGAGCGGTTTTGCGCCCGTGTTGCTGGCCCACGACGTAATGGTCGGCGAGGGCAGCAGTGCCTTGCGCCTGGATCAGGTCGAAGTGGTGCCGGACATGTGGGCCAGCCTGATGGCGCGCGAAGTGCGTATTGCGCACCTGGAAGTCAGTGGCCTGCAACTGAGCGCCAAGGAAGACAAGGACGGCCATTGGGCGCTGCAAGGCTTGCCGATACAGGACGACCAGCCGCTGGACCCGGAGCAATTGCTCAAGCGCATGCAGATGGTCAAGCGCGTATCGCTGCTCGACAGCCAGGTCACCCTGCAACCGTTCGACCAGGCGCCGCTGACCCTGACCTATGTGGGCTTGAGCCTGCACACGGGCGTCACCCGCCAGCGCCTGGACGCCCGCCTGACCTTGCCCGACGGCCAGCCCCTTGCCCTGAGCCTGCGCAGCCGCATTCGCGCGAGCCAGTGGAAGGATGCTGAAGTCGAGGCCTACCTGAGTCTGCCCCAAAGCGACTGGGCCAAGTGGATCCCCGCCAGGCTGACCCAGCAGTGGAAACTCACGCAGTTCAAGGCCGGCGGTGAGTTCTGGCTGAACTGGGGTAAAGGCACGGTGCAAAGTGCGGTCGTGCGCCTCAACTCGCCGCAGGTGAAGGGCAGCTACGCCGAGCGCAAGCCGGTGCATATCGAAAACCTTGCACTTACGGCCTATCTGCAACGCAGCGATACGGGCTTGAAGGTGTTGTTCGATTCCCTGGCGATGAACCTGGGCGAGACCCGATGGGAGTCGCGCCTGCAATTGCAGCAGACCCTGGCGACCGACACGGCCCTGGAAGTCTGGAAGCTGCAGGCTGACCGCCTCGACCTGACCCCCATCACACCGTTGCTCAACGCCCTGGCGCCGCTGCCGGAAGGCGTCGCCAAGACCGTCGAGCACCTGAAGGCCACCGGTCTGCTGCGCAATGTACTGGTGGATTTCCGTCCTCAAGACACCACCGATCAAAAAGTCAGCTTTGCCGCCAACCTGGAACGGGTCGGGTTTGACGCCTACTTCGGTGCGCCGGCCGCACGCAACGTTTCCGGCAGCATCAGCGGCGACCTGGGCCAGGGCGAGTTGCGCATGGACAGCAAGGATTTTTCCCTGCACCTCGATCCGATCTTCGCCAAGCCCTGGCAATACCTCCAGGCCAATGCACGCCTGACGTGGAAGCTGGATAAACAAGGCTTCACCCTGATCGCGCCGTATATCAAGGTGCTGGGGGAAGAGGGCAAGATCGCTGCCGATTTCCTGATTCGCCTGCATTTCGACCACAGCCAGGAAGACTATATGGACCTGCGGGTCGGTATGGTCGATGGCGATGGACGCTTTACCCCTAAATACCTGCCGGCCGTGTTGAGTCCCGCGTTGGATGAGTGGCTGCGCACGGCAATTCTCAAGGGCGCGGTGGACCAGGGGTTCTTCCAGTACCAGGGCTCGCTGAACCACGATGCGTTGCCCGCCGCGCGCAATATCAGTCTGTTCTTCAAGGTGCATGACGCCGAACTCGCGTTCCAGCCGGGTTGGCCCCATGTGAACAAGGTCAATGGCGAAGTGTTTGTCGAAGAGACGGGCGTACGCATCCTGGCCAGCAAGGGGCAGTTGCTCGACACCAAGGTCAAGGACGTCTACGTCAATATTCCCCACGCGCCGTCCGGCAAGGAAAGCCATCTGCTGCTTACCGGTGGTTTTGCCGGTGGCCTGGGTGATGGGCTGAAGATCCTCCAGGAAGCGCCAATCGGCACGGCCTCCACCTTCGCCGGCTGGAAAGGCGAAGGAGACCTGCAAGGCATGCTGGATCTGGATGTTCCGCTGGTCAAGGGCATCGAGCCCAGGATCGTGGTGGATTTCCAGACTGACAAGGCACGCCTGCAATTGGCGGAACCGCCTCTGGACCTGACGCAGCTCAAGGGCAATTTCCGCTTCGACAGCGCCAAGGGCTTGAGCGGCGAAAAGATTACCGCCCAGGCATTTGACCGGCCGATCACCGCGCAGATCTTTGCCGATGGCAAGCCGGGTAATATCAGCACCCGTGTCGCTGCCAAGGGGCAGGTGACGGTCAAGCGTCTGACGGATTGGTTGAAAGTCAGTCAGCCGTTGCCGGTGTCCGGTGATCTTTCGTATCAGTTGCAGCTCAACCTGGACGGTGCCGACAGCCAACTGATGGTCAGCTCCAACCTCAAGGGTGTTGTGGTGGACTTGCCGGCGCCGTTCGGCATGCCGGCCAGCCAGGGACGTGACAGCGTATTCCGCATGACCTTGCAGGGGGCTGAGCGCCGATATTGGTTTGATTACGGTGAGTTGGCCAACTTCACCTTTGCCGCGCCGCCGGACAAGCTCAATGACGGCCGTGGCGAGTTGTTCCTCGGCGATGGTGATGCCGTGCTGCCAGGCGCCAAGGGCTTGCGCATCCGTGGCGTGCTCTCGGAGCTGGATATCGACCCGTGGAAAAAACTGGTGAACCAGTATGCTGGCAATGACCCAGGTGGCAGTGCCAAGCAGTTGCTCAGCGGTGCCGAATTCAAGATTGGCAAGCTCACCGGCCTGGGTACCCAGTTCGATCAGGTCAACCTGCAGCTGGATCGCAAGCCCGCTGCCTGGGGCTTACAGTTCGACAGCCAGCAGGCCAAGGGCGCCGTGAACCTGCCGGATGCCAAGGGCGCGCCGATTGCGGTCAACCTGCAATACGTGAAGCTGCCGGCGGTGGACCCGACGGTACAGGCTGATGAAAACGCACCGGACCCGTTGGCCAGTATCGATCCCAAGGATATTCCGGCGTTGGATATCGCCATTGACCAGCTGTTCCAGGGGCCGGACCTGATTGGCGCTTGGTCACTCAAGATCCGGCCAACGGTCAAAGGCCTGGCCTTCAATACGCTGGACCTGGGCCTCAAGGGCATGCAACTCAAGGGCGCCGGCGGATGGGAAGGTGTCCCGGGTGACAGCAGCAGTTGGTACAAGGGGCGCCTGGACGGCAAGAACATCGCCGACGTACTCAAAGGCTGGGGCTATGCGCCCACGGTCACCAGCGAGGACTTCCACCTGGATGTAGATGGGCGGTGGCCGGGTTCGCCGGCCTGGGTCGGGCCTAAACGGTTCTCCGGCAGCCTGGATGCGACGTTCCGTAAAGGTCAGTTTGTCGAGGTGGAAGGTGGTGCCCAGGCGCTGCGGGTGTTCGGTCTGCTCAACTTCAACTCCATCGGGCGCCGCCTGCGCCTGGACTTCTCCGACCTGCTGGGCAAGGGCTTGAGTTATGACCGGGTCAAGGGCCAATTGGTCGCCAGCAATGGCGTGTTCGTGACGCGCGAGCCGATCACCATGACCGGCCCGTCGAGCAACCTGGAGCTCAACGGCACCCTGGACCTGGTGGCTGACCGTGTCGATGCGAAGTTGCTGGTGACGTTGCCGGTGACCAACAACCTGCCGATTGCCGCGCTGATCGTGGGCGCGCCGGCGATTGGTGGCGCACTGTTCCTGATCGACAAGCTGATCGGTGACCGTGTTTCGCGTTTCGCCAGCGTGCAATACAAGGTGGAAGGCCCATGGAAGGATCCAAAAATCACCTTCGACAAGCCCTTTGAAAAACCAAACTGAGAGCCTGTGGAGTAGCATGGCCCCATGCCTTTTACGGAGTATCGGCCCATGTCCTTTGCAGTAATCCAAATGGTCAGTCAGAGCGATGTGCTGGCCAACCTGGTCCAGGCCCGGCGCTTGTTGGAGCAAGCGGCGGCCGGCGGTGCGAAGCTGGCGGTGCTGCCGGAAAACTTTGCCGCCATGGGCCGCCGCGACGTGGCGGATATCGGCCGCGCCGAGGCGCTGGGTGAAGGTCCGATCCTGCCATGGTTGAAACAGACCGCCCGCGACCTCACCTTATGGATAGTGGCTGGCACGCTGCCGTTGCCGCCCAAGGATCAACCGCACGCCAAATCCAATGCCTGCTCGCTGCTGGTCGATGATCGCGGTGAAGTCGTCGCCCGTTACGACAAGCTGCATTTGTTTGATGTGGACGTGGCGGACGCCCGGGGTCGCTATCGGGAGTCCGATGACTATGCTTTCGGGAGCAACGTGGTGGTGGCGGATACGCCGGTTGGCCGTTTGGGCCTGACGGTCTGTTACGACCTGCGCTTCCCCGAGCTGTACAGCGAGCTGCGCGCGGCGGGGGCTGAATTGATTACCGCGCCCTCGGCCTTTACCGCCGTGACCGGTGCCGCCCACTGGGATGTGCTGATTCGTGCACGGGCCATCGAGACCCAGTGTTACCTGCTGGCGGCCGCCCAGGGCGGTGTGCATCCAGGGCCACGGGAAACTTATGGTCATGCGGCGATCGTCGACCCATGGGGCCGGGTGCTGGCACAACAGGATCAAGGCGAAGCGGTGTTGCTGGCCGAACGCGATAGCAGTGAACAGGCGTCGATACGGGCGCGCATGCCGGTGGTCAACCATCGGCGCTTTTTCTCGCAGGGCGCCCAGCGGCCTGCTTCAGAACGATGAATTTAAGGCCAAACCTATGAGCGAGTTGTTGTCCTCAGTCAGTGAACACCTCCTGGCACCCGGTGGCGTGACCATCGAAAGCTTGCAAACCGTGCTCGGCGATCTGGCCGGGCCAGGCATCGATGCCGCCGACCTGTATTTCCAGGGGCAGATCTCCGAGTCCTGGGCCCTGGAAGATGGCATCGTCAAGGAAGGCAGTTTCAATCTTGACCAAGGTGTAGGCGTTCGTGCGCAATCCGGTGAAAAGACCGGTTTTGCCTACAGTAACGCGATCACCCTGGAGGCGTTGGGCCTGGCCGCACGTGCTGCGCGTTCGATCTCCCGTGCCGGCCAACATGGCACGGTACAGGCGTTCAGTACCCAGGACGTGGCGCAGTTGTATGCGCCGGACAACCCCCTGGAAGTGATCAGCCGCGCGGAAAAGGTCGAGTTGCTCAAGCGTATCGATGCGGCCACCCGCGCCCTGGACCCGCGTATCCAGCAGGTCTCGGTGAGCATGGCCGGTGTGTGGGAACGCATCCTGGTGGCGTCCACCGACGGGGGGCTGGCGGCGGACGTGCGGCCGCTGGTGCGTTTCAATGTCAGCGTGATCGTCGAGCAGAACGGCCGCCGCGAGCGTGGCGGCCACGGCGGCGGCGGGCGTACCGACTACCGTTACTTCCTCACCGACGACCGTGCCATGGGCTATGCCCGTGAGGCTTTGCGCCAGGCGTTGGTGAACCTGGAAGCCATTCCTGCGCCGGCCGGCACGTTGCCGGTGGTGTTGGGCCCGGGCTGGTCCGGCGTATTGCTGCACGAGGCCGTGGGCCATGGCCTGGAAGGCGATTTCAACCGCAAAGGCAGTTCCGCCTACAGCGGGCGCATGGGCGAGATGGTTGCGTCCAAGCTGTGCACCATTGTCGATGATGGCACCCTGGCCGGTCGCCGCGGCTCGTTGAGCGTCGATGATGAAGGCACGCCGACCGAATGCACCACCTTGATTGAAAACGGTGTGCTCAAGGGCTACATGCAGGACAAGCTCAATGCCCGCCTGATGGGCGTTGCGCGCACCGGTAACGGCCGTCGCGAATCTTATGCGCACCTGCCGATGCCCCGCATGACCAACACCTACATGCTCGGTGGCGAAAGCGACCCGGCGGAGATCATCGCCTCGGTGAAGCGCGGCATCTACTGCGCCAACCTTGGCGGCGGCCAGGTGGATATCACCAGCGGCAAGTTCGTGTTCTCTACCAGCGAGGCGTACCTGATCGAAGACGGCAGGATTACCGCGCCGGTCAAAGGGGCAACGTTGATTGGCAATGGCCCGGAAGCCATGAGCAAGGTGTCGATGGTCGGCAACGACCTGGCCCTGGACAGTGGCGTGGGCATGTGCGGGAAGGACGGGCAGTCGGTGCCGGTAGGGGTCGGCCAGCCAACGCTGAAAATTGATGCGATCACCGTGGGTGGCACGGGGTCGTAAGGGTGGAGCTTCGGGTGGCGAAGATCGCCACCCGGGGAAGGGCATCAACGCAGGCCGCGTTGAGTCTCGTCCAGCTCACGGATGTATTTGAAGATTTTACGGCTGGTGGCCGGCGCCTTGTTATGCGCCTGCTCGTGCTGGGCCTGACGGATCAGGGAGCGCAGTTGCTGGCGGTCCGCGTCCGGGTAGTCCAGCACGAATTTCTCCAGCACCGCGTCATCGCCCGAGATCAGGCGGTCACGCCAACGTTCCAGGTTGTGGAAACGTTCGTTGTACTGGCGAGTGGAGGCATCGGTTTGATCAAGCAAGGCGAGAATGGCGTCAGTGTCCTGATCGCGCATCAGCTTGCCGATAAACATGATGTGCCGTTTACGCGCGATATTCGCGGTGTGCTTGGGTGCGTCCGCAAGCGCCCGGCGCATTTCGTCGGTCAGTGGCAGTTTTGCAATCAAGTCTTTCTTGAGCGTTGTAAGGCGCTCGCCCAGGTCAACCAGAGCATGCAGCTCACGTTTGACCTGGGTTTTGCTTTTCTCCCCATCGAGGGAGTCGTCGTAAGAATCAACCATGGTGGCAGTCCGCAAAGAAACGCCGCCATGATAACCAGTCGGGGGCCGCTTGTCCGGCCCGGTCGCTCGATGGCCTTAGCCGAAAGCAGAATTTGAGTGGAGAAAACCATGAGTGCAGCCCAAAGCGTCGGTCCGCAAGCGTTACCGGCCCTGCAGGAACAAGTCGAGCAGATCCTTGCCGAGGCCAAGCGCCAGGGGGCCAGTGCCTGTGAAGTGGCGGTGTCGCTGGAGCAGGGGTTGTCGACGTCGGTACGTCAACGGGAAGTGGAAACCGTCGAATTCAACCGTGACCAGGGCTTTGGCATCACCTTGTATGTGGGGCAGCGCAAAGGTTCGGCCAGTACGTCGGCCAGCGGTCCGGAGGCCATACGCGAAACGGTTGCCGCCGCGTTGGCGATTGCCCAGCACACCTCTGAGGATGAAAGCTCGGGCTTGGCCGATAAGGCGCTGATGGCCAAGGACTTGAAGGATTTCGATCTGTTCCATGCCTGGGACATCACGCCCGAGCGGGCCATCGAGCTGGCGCTGACCTGCGAAGCGGCGGCGTTCGATGCCGATACCCGCATCAAGAACGCCGATGGCACCACGTTGAACACGCATCAGGGCTGTCGCGTCTACGGCAACAGCCACGGGTTTATCGGCGGGTATGCGTCCACGCGCCATAGTCTGAGCTGCGTGATGATCGCCGAGGCCAATGGCCAGATGCAGCGTGATTACTGGTACGACGTAAGTCGTCAGGGTGAATTGCTGGCAGATCCGGCCAGCATTGGTCAACGTGCCGCACAACGTGCCGCGAGCCGCCTGGGCGCGCGTCCGGTGCCGACCTGTGAAGTGCCTGTACTGTTTTCGGCGGAGCTGGCAGGCGGTTTGTTCGGCAGTTTCCTGAGTGCCATTTCCGGCGGCAACCTGTATCGCAAGTCTTCGTTCCTTGAAGGGGCGATCGGCCAGACGTTGTTTCCCGAGTGGCTGACCATCGATGAGCGTCCGCACTTGATGCGGGCCATGGGCAGTTCGGCGTTCGATGGGGACGGCCTGGCCACGTATGCCAAGCCGTTCGTCGAAAACGGGGAGCTGGTGTCTTACGTACTCGGCACCTACTCAGGCCGCAAACTCGGCCTGCCAAGCACCGCCAACGCCGGTGGCGTGCATAACCTTTTCGTGACCCATGGCGACGAAGACCAGGCGGCGCTGTTGCGTCGCATGGGACGTGGCCTGCTGGTAACCGAATTGATGGGCCATGGCCTGAATATGGTCACTGGGGATTATTCCCGTGGCGCGGCGGGCTTCTGGGTGGAAAACGGTGAGATTCAGTTCGCCGTCCAGGAAGTGACCATCGCCGGCAACATGCGCGATATGTTCAAGCAGATCGTTGCCGTGGGAAATGACCTGGAACTGCGCAGCAATATTCGCACAGGCTCGGTGCTGATCGAGCGGATGACTGTCGCAGGCAGCTAATCCCGCTACAGCGGCACAAAAAGGCGCGCCCTCTTACGGATGGCGCGCCTTTTTTGTGGGCGTGTGTCAGGGGGATTGAGGTGTTACTCTTGTTTTGATTCTCAATATCATTTAATAATAAATATCATTAACGGATGAGTGTGGATCATGAGTTCTGTCCTGCATGAGGATCCTTACCTGGAAAGCTGGCGCTGGATGAGTCGCCAGATTCGCTGTGGTCTGGATCCCAATGAGCCTCGCCTGATCGAACATTACCTCAACGAGGGCCGATACCTGGCGTGTTGTACCGCGACCCATCCGTGGACCATCGCTGAAACCTCATTCCGCCTGCTGATCGACACCGCCAGCGATATTGCACTGCCGTGGCATTGGCGATCCCTGTGTCTGGATCAAGCCTGGCGCCCACTGCGCGACCTGGAAAAACTCTCTCACTGTGCCTGCCGCCTCAAGCGCTGGCAGACCTTTGCCTGGCAATTGGCGACCTGCGAATTGCTTCCCTCCATTTCCGTTTCTGACCTGGTGCAAGGATCTTCCGATGAGTAACACCCGTATCGAACGCGACAGCATGGGCGAACTGCAAGTCCCCGCCGAGGCCTTGTACGGTGCGCAGACCCAGCGCGCGGTGAACAACTTTCCGATCAGCCACCAACGCATGCCGGCGCAATTCATTCGCGCACTGATCCTGGCCAAGGCCGCAGCCGCCAAGGTCAACGTCGACCTCAAGCAGATCAGCGAAGGGCAGGGCAAAGCCATTGTCGATGCCGCCCAAGGCTTGCTTGAAGGCGATTACATGCGGCATTTCCCGGTGGATATCTTCCAGACCGGTTCCGGCACCAGTTCGAATATGAATGCCAACGAAGTGATTGCGACGCTCGCCAGCCGCTTGCTCGGCGAAGCGGTCAATCCCAACGATCATGTGAACTGCGGTCAAAGCAGCAACGACATCATTCCGACCACCATCCATGTCAGTGCTGCGCTGGTGCTGCACGAGCACACGCTGCCGGCCCTGCTGCACCTGGTGCAGGTGATCGAGCAGAAAGCCGAAGAGGTTCACCCATTCATCAAGACCGGCCGCACGCACCTGATGGACGCCATGCCCGTGCGCATGAGCCAGGTCCTCAATGGCTGGGCGCAGCAACTCAAGGCCAATATCGGTCACCTGCAGGATTTATTACCGGCCCTGCAGGCTCTGGCCCAGGGCGGTACGGCGGTGGGCACCGGGATTAATGCGCACCCGGAATTCGCCGTGCGTTTCAGTCAACAGCTCAGCAGCCTGGCAGGCGTGAAATTCACGCCGGGCAAGAATCTGTTCGCGCTGATCGGCTCCCAGGACACTGCCGTCGCCGTCTCCGGCCAGTTGAAAGCTACCGCCGTGTCGCTGATGAAAATCGCCAATGACCTGCGCTGGATGAACTCCGGCCCGCTGGCCGGCCTGGGGGAAATCGAACTGGAGGGCCTGCAGCCGGGCTCCTCGATCATGCCAGGCAAGGTCAACCCGGTGATTCCGGAGGCCACGGCCATGGTGGCTGCGCAAGTCATCGGCAATGACACGGTGATCACCGTCGCTGGCCAATCCGGCAACTTCGAGCTGAATGTGATGCTGCCGATCATTGCCCAGAACCTGCTCAGCAGCCTCGAGTTGCTGGCCAATGCCAGCCGTCTGCTGGCAGACAAGGCGATCGCCAGCTTCAAGGTCAACGAAGCCAAGCTCAAGGAAGCGCTGTCGCGCAACCCGATCCTGGTCACCGCACTCAACCCGATCATTGGTTACCAAAAGGCCGCTGAGATTGCCAAGAAGGCCTATCAGCAGGGCCGCCCGGTGATTGATGTGGCCCTTGAGCACACCGACCTGCCCCGTAGCCAACTGGAAGTCCTGTTGGATCCGGAGAAGCTCACGGCCGGCGGCGTGTAATCACCGACCCTGCTTTGGAGGCTCACCATGGAGCACTGGAAACGCACGATCGAACGCGCCAATCGCTGCTTTATGCAGGGCGAATTGGTTGACGCTCGCGAGGCCTATCTGCAAGCCCTGGCCCTGGCTCAAGTGTTGTTCGAGCGCTGGGCGAATGCCGACGAAGCAGTAGCGGCTTGCGTCATTTCCCATCACAACCTGGCGGATTTGCACCTGCGCCTGAATCAGCCCGAGGAAAGCGCCGAATACCTCTGCGCTATTCACCAGCGCTTGCTCCAGGCCATGCAGGACGTGCGCCTGAGCCCGCAGCTGCGGGAAGCGGCGCTGCGCCAGAGCAGCAAGACTTACGTCGAACTGTTGAATTTCATCAGCGATCACGGTGAGTACCCGCGCACCCATCGCTTGCTGGGCGGTACTGCGGTGCAGCCGACCCCGTCTCAATACGGAGCACATTGATATGACCTACACCTTGCCTGCCTTGCCCTATGCCTACGATGCCCTGGAACCGCATATCGATGCGCAAACCATGGAGATTCACTACACCAAGCACCACCAGACCTACATCAATAACCTCAATGCGGCGGTCGAGGGCACCGAGTTTGCGGGCTGGCCTGTAGAAAAACTGGTGTCCAGCGTGCAGCAACTGCCGGAAAAACTGCGTGCGGCCGTCATCAACCAAGGCGGCGGCCATGCCAACCACTCGCTGTTCTGGGCGGTGATGTCGCCTAAAGGTGGCGGCAAGCCCGACGGCGCATTGGGAAAAGCTGTAGAAGAGCAACTCGGCGGTTTCGACAGTTTCAAGGAAGCCTTCACCAAGGCCGCCTTGACCCGTTTCGGCAGCGGCTGGGCGTGGTTGAGTGTCACTCCGCAAAAGACGCTGATAGTGGAAAGCAGCGGCAACCAGGACAGCCCGTTGATGAATGGCAACACGCCGATCCTCGGCCTGGACGTCTGGGAGCATGCTTACTACCTGCGCTACCAGAACCGTCGACCTGAATACATCAACGCCTTCTACAGTGTTATCAACTGGCCGGAAGTCGCCGCACGCTATCAGGCCGCGTTGGCCTGACATTCACTTCCATAACAAGATCTAAGGCCGACTATGGGCACTGAAACACTGGCGATCAGCAGCGTGCGAATGTTTCGTTATGCGTTTGGTTCGCTGCTGCTGTTGGCAGGTACTGCATTGCTGGTGGCCCACGGGCTGGCCTGGCTGGATCTGGCACCGCGCATCATGCGCGCCCTGCAGGGCGGGGCGATTTGCGCGCTTGGCACGGCGCTGGGGGCGGTTCCGGTCTTGGTGATTCGGCGGATGCCGGTGGCGTTGAGCGATACCTTGTTGGGCTTCGGTGCCGGTGTGATGCTGGCGGCGACCGCGTTTTCGCTGGTCGTGCCGGGAATTGCTGCGGCCGAAGCCCTTGGTCTTTCGCCCTGGGGGGCAGGTGGGCTGATCAGCTTCGGCATCATGCTGGGGGCATTCGGTCTGTATCTGGTGGACCGCAAGGTCTCCGGCGCCAGCCCGGAGATGTTGGTGGGCACACCGGATAAACCGGTGATTCCACCGCGTATCTGGCTGTTCGTGTTTGCCATCATCGCCCACAATATCCCCGAAGGCATGGCCGTTGGCGTCTCAGCCGGCGGCGGCATGCCGGATGCCGACAGCTTGGCCATGGGCATTGCTTTGCAGGATGTGCCCGAAGGCCTGGTCATTGCGCTGGTATTGGCTGGGGCAGGGATGTCGCGGATCAGGGCGTTCCTGATCGGCGCCGCGTCAGGCTTGGTAGAGCCGGTGTTCGCCGTGCTTTGCGCCTGGCTGGTGACCCTGGCCGAGGTGCTGTTACCGTTGGGCCTGGCACTGGCCGCTGGCGCGATGCTGTTGGTGGTCACCCACGAAGTGATCCCGGAGTCGCGCCGCAACGGTCACGAAAAACTCGCGAGCCTGGGGTTGTGCATGGGGTTCTGCTTGATGATGGTGATGGATACCGCCTTGGGGTGAGGCCTCAGCGGGGGGAGGGGTTACTCACCCTCATCAAAGAAGTTGTTGATCAGCGCCACCAGGGCGTCCATTGCTTCCTGCTCTTGCTCGCCCTCGGTGCTCAAATGAATCTTGGTGCCCTTGCCGGCCGCCAACATCATCATCGCCATGATGCTTTTGCCATCGACCATGCTCTCAGGTGTACGCCCGGCGCGGATCTGGCAAGGGAACTGCCCGGCAATACCGACGAATTTGGCCGAGGCGCGGGCATGCAGGCCCAGCTTGTTGATGATTTCAATTTCCAGAGCGGGCATCGCGGGGGTGTTCCTTTCAGCTAAGGTCGCGGTGGCGAACCTGGACGTTCTTGAGGGTTTGTTGCAGCACCTGGCCCAGGCGCTCGGTCAGGTAGACAGAGCGGTGGTGACCGCCGGTGCAGCCGATGGCAATGGTGACATAGGCTCGGTTGCTCGCGGCAAAGCGCGGCAACCATTTGAGCAGGTAGCTGGAAATGTCCTGGAACATCTCCTCCACATCCGGTTGCGCGGCCAGGTAATCGGCCACAGGCTGATCCAGCCCCGACTGGTCGCGCAGTTCCGGCTTCCAATAAGGATTGGGCAGGCAGCGCACGTCGAACACCAGGTCGGCATCCACCGGCATGCCACGCTTGAAACCAAAGGACTCGACCAGAAATGCCGTGCCAGGCTCCGGCTGGTTCAGCAGGCGGAGCTTGATGGCATCGCGCAACTGGTACAGGTTGAGGCTGGTGGTGTTGATCTTGAGGTCGGCGAGGTCAATGATCGGCCCCAGCAGCTTGGTTTCGTCCTCGATGGCTTCGGCCAGGGAACGGTGCGGGCTGCTGAGGGGGTGACGTCGGCGGGTCTCTGAGAAGCGCTTGAGCAGGGTTTCTTCGTCGGCGTCCAGATACAGCACATCGCAATGAATGTGCTTGGCGCGCACCTCTTCGAGCAATTCCGGAAAGCGCGTGAGGTGGCTCGGCAGGTTGCGGGCGTCAATCGAAACGGCGACCAGGGGTTGTGCCAATTCGGTATGGATCAGTGCCCGCTCCGCCAATTCCGGGAGCAGGCCGGCGGGCAGGTTGTCGATGCAATAGAAGCCGTTGTCCTCAAGGACGTTGAGGGCGGTACTTTTACCCGAGCCGGAGCGGCCGCTGACGATGATCAAACGCATGATTACTGCCCGTTTTGCTCATCCAGGACAACTTGATACAGCGCCTCGTTGCTACTGGCACTGCGCAGTTTGTCGCGTACTTCCTTGCGGTCGAGCATGCTTGCGATCTGCCTAAGCAGTTCCAGGTGTGCGTCGGTGGCGGCCTGTGGGACCAGCAGAACAAACAGCAGGTCTACCGGGGCGCCGTCGATCGCGTCGAAATCGATAGGTGCGTCCAGGTGCAGCAGGGCGCTGACAGGTGTCTCGCAGCCTTTGAGGCGGCAGTGGGGAATGGCGATGCCGTTGCCAAAACCGGTGGAGCCGAGTTTTTCACGGGCAATCAGAGCCTCAAAGACATCTTGCATCTCCAGCTCAGGCACTTGGCTGCTGATCAGGTTGGCAATTTGTTCGAGGGCTTTCTTCTTGCTGCCGCCCGGCACGTTCACGAGGGAACGGCCGGGGGTCAGGATGGTTTCAAGTCGGATCATGGGGGGAGAGTTAACGACCTGTGCCCTGGAGCAGGCTCAGATTCTTTTCCTTATGCTTTTTGAGTTGGCGGTCAAGCTTGTCGGTGAGCAAGTCGATTGATGCATACATGTCTTCATGTTCGGCATTGGCGACCACTTCTCCACCGGGTATCTGAAGAGTCGCTTCGATTTTCTGCTGAAGCTTGTCGACCTTCATGATGACCTGCACGTTGGTGATCTTGTCGAAATGACCCTCAAGCTTCCTCAGCTTCTGCTCGACGTAGTCGCGTAGTGGAGGGGTGACTTCTACATGGTGTCCACTGATGTTGACTTGCATACAGCTTCTCCTTCGTTGCCAGTGCATAAAGCGGCGGGTAGGAATACCCGCCACTGGAACGCTGTGGCCCGCCCGTCACATCAAACGCTTACGCTCGCTGGAAGGCGCGATCCCAAGGGACTCGCGGTACTTGGCGACGGTTCGACGGGCGACCTGAATGCCTTGTGCCTCCAGTAAACCAGCGATCTTGCTGTCACTCAACGGCTTTTTCTGATTTTCCGCAGCAACCAGTTTTTTGATGATTGCGCGGATCGCCGTGGACGAGCATTCGCCGCCTTCGGATGTGCTGACATGACTGGAGAAAAAGTATTTCAGCTCATATATGCCCCGTGGGGTATGCATGAATTTTTGTGTGGTCACCCGGGAAATCGTCGATTCGTGCATGCCCACCGCTTCTGCGATGTCGTGCAGGACCAGCGGTTTCATCGCCTCGTCACCATATTCCAGGAAGCCGCGCTGATGCTCGACGATCTGGGTGGCCACTTTCATCAGGGTTTCGTTGCGGCTCTGCAGGCTCTTGATGAACCAGCGCGCTTCCTGCAACTGGTTGCGCATGAAGGTGTTATCGGCGCTGGTGTCGGCACGGCGCACAAAACCGGCATATTGCGGGTTGACCCGCAGGCGCGGCACCGACTCCTGGTTCAGTTCCACCAACCAGCGCTCGTTGTCCTTGCGCACGATCACGTCGGGAACGACGTATTCGGCTTCGCTGGACTCGATCTGCGAGCCTGGACGCGGGTTGAGGCTTTGCACCAGCTCGATGACCTGGCGCAGGTCGTCTTCCTTGAGCTTCATGCGCCGCATCAACTGGCTATAGTCGCGGCTGCCCAGCAGGTCGATATAGTCGGTGACCAGGCGCTGGGCCTCGGCGAGCCATGGGGTCTTGGCGGGCAGCTGGCGCAGTTGCAGCAGCAGGCATTCGCTCAGGTTGCGGGCACCGATGCCGGCGGGCTCGAACTGTTGGATGCGGTGCAGGACCGCTTCGATTTCGTCCAGCTCGATGTCCAGTTCCGGGTCGAAGGCCTCGAGAATCTCTTCGAGGGTCTCGTCCAGGTAACCCTGGTTATTGATGCAGTCGATCAGGGTCACGGCGATCAGGCGATCGGTGTCCGACATCGGCGCGAGGTTCAGTTGCCACAGCAGATGGCTCTGCAGGCTCTCGCCGGCGGAAGTGCGGGTGGTGAAGTCCCACTCGTCATCGTCATTGCTGGGCAGGCTGCTGGCGCTGGTCTGGTAGACGTCCTCCCAGGCGGTGTCCACCGGGAGTTCGTTGGGAATGCGTTCGTTCCAATCGCCTTCCTCAAGGTTATCCACCGTGGGGGCGGTTTCCTGGTAGGAGGGTTCCTGTACGTCGGAATTGGGTTTTTGCTCGATGTTGTCGGCCAATGGGTCTGCATTATCGAAGTCGTCGCCTTCTTCCTGGCGTTCGAGCATCGGATTGGACTCCAGGGCCTCCTGGATTTCCTGTTGCAGGTCCAGGGTCGACAATTGGAGCAGGCGGATGGCCTGTTGCAGCTGCGGTGTCATCGTCAGCTGCTGGCCCATTCTCAGGACTAGCGATGGTTTCATGGCAGGGGCTTAACACCTTATTCGCCGGCGCAATGCGCCATCCACGACAGGGCGCGTGAGCGCCAAACATAAGCAAATTATATGCCTGATATCGGGGGCTTTGCCTAGAGCGCGGTAACAATAAAAATCCGGAGGTTTTCATTGACTCCCGCGCATCGGGCAAACGACCTGCCACCGCCTTGTTTTTGCAGGCGGCCTTACAGGCGGAACTCGTGACCCAGGTACACTTCCTTGACCAGTTCGTTGGCCAGGATGGTGGCAGAGTCGCCCTCGGCGATCAGCTGGCCATCGTTGACGATATACGCGGTTTCGCAGATATCGAGGGTCTCACGCACGTTGTGGTCGGTGATCAGTACACCGATCCCCTTGGCCTTGAGGTGGTGGATGATCTGCTTGATGTCGCCGACCGAGATAGGGTCGACGCCGGCAAACGGTTCGTCCAGCAGGATGAACTTGGGGGCAGTGGCCAGGGCGCGGGCGATTTCCACGCGACGACGCTCACCACCGGACAGGCTCATGCCAAGGTTGTCGCGAATGTGGTTGATGTGGAATTCCTGCAGCAGGCTTTCCAATTCTTTGCGGCGGCCTTCACGGTCGAGTTCCTTGCGGGTTTCAAGGATGGCCATGATGTTGTCGGATACCGACAGCTTGCGGAAGATCGACGCTTCCTGCGGAAGATAGCCGATACCTGCGCGGGCACGGCCGTGCATTGGCTGGTGGCTCACATCCAGGTCGTCGATCAGTACGCGACCTTGGTCCGCCTGGACCAGGCCGACGATCATGTAGAAGCAGGTGGTCTTGCCGGCGCCGTTAGGGCCAAGCAAGCCGACGATCTGGCCGCTGTCGATCGACAGGCTGACGTCGCGCACGACCTGACGGCTTTTATAGGCCTTGGCCAGATGCTGGGCTTTCAGGGTTGCCATTACTCGGCCTTCTTCTTCGGCTGGATAACCATGTCGATACGTGGGCGTGGCGCGGTGACCTTGCTGCCGTTGGCGCGACCGGCGTTGGCGATCTGCTTCACGGTGTCATAGGTGATCTTCTCGCCTTCCGTGGAGTTGCCATCGGGGCTGAGTACCTTGGCCTGGTCGATCAGCACGATGCGATTCTGCTGGGCGTGATACTGGATGGTCTTGCCGTAGCCCTTCATCGGGCCGGTGTCGGTAGCCGACTGCTTCTGTTCGAAGTACGCCAGGTTGCCCACCGAAGTCACCACGTCGATATCGCCCGCCTGGGTGCGCGTCAGTGTCACCGTGTTGCCGGTGATCTTCATCGAGCCCTGGGTGATGATCACGCCGCCGGTATAGGTGGCGACGCCTTGCTTGTCATCCAGTTGCGCATCGTCAGCCGAGATGTGGATCGGTTGCTGGCTATCGTTCGGCAGAGCCCAGGCGCTCACGCTTCCCAGTGCTGCGCCCAGACCGAGCAAAATAGGGAGAGTTTTAACGAGCCTCATACTGTCCTCTTACGTTCGATAGCAGGTGTATCCTGCTTTCTTTCAAATACGCTTTCATTCCCTTGCCAGTCGATACACCGCCAGCGCCGTCGATTCTAACGTCTTGCTCGGTCTGCGCATATTGCTTCTGTGGGAATACGGTCATGCGACTGCTGGTAATCACGGTGTCACGTTTTTTGGCGTCAGTACGCGCAACGCGTACCGAGTCAATCAGTTCTACCTCGGTGCCGTCCGGGTTCACCTCGCCACGCTTGCTCGTGACATGCCATGGGAACTCGGTGCCGCGGTACAGGTTCAGGTCCGGGTTAGTCAGCAGGGTGACTTCGGTGGCCTTCAAATGCTCGACTTTGTCCGAGGTCATTTCGTACTGCACCTTGCCGTCAGGCAGGAACTGCACGCTGTAGGCATTGGTTGCGTAATAGTCGATAGCCCCTTCTTCAACCTGCGCTGCAGGCTGGTCGAGGAAGCGCCCCGGGCTGATATTCCAGTAGCCCACCGCGAGGAACAGCGCGGCGATGACTCCGAATAGCAGGAAGTTGCGAATCTTTTTACTCAGCATAAAACGCTCTATAGGTAGGCGGCGTGGGCCGCTTCAAGACTGCCCTGGGCTCGCAGGATCAGTTCACAGAACTCGCGGGCGGCACCTTCGCCGCCACGGGCGGTGGTGACGCCATGGGCGTGCTCGCGAACAAACGTCGCCGCATTGGCGACGGCCATTCCCAGGCCCACTCGGCGAATGACCGGCAAGTCGGGCAGATCATCGCCCAGATAGGCGACCTGCTCATAGCTTAGGTTGAGTTGGCCAAGAAGCTCGTCCAGAACCACCAGTTTATCCTCGCGGCCCTGATACAGGTGAGGAATACCGAGGTTTTGTGCGCGGCGTTCCACAACGGGGGTTTTTCTGCCGCTGATAATCGCCGTTTGCACGCCCGAAGCCATCAGCATCTTGATGCCCTGGCCGTCGAGGGTATTGAACGTCTTGAATTCGCTGCCGTCTTCGAGAAAGTACAGGCGGCCATCGGTCAGCACGCCGTCAACGTCGAAAATCGCCAGTTTGATGTGTTTGCCGCGTTGCAACAGGTCGCTGGTCATTTACATCACTCCCGCACGCAGCAAGTCGTGCATGTTCAGGGCGCCCACCGGGTGGTCGTCGCTATCGACCACCACCAGCGCGCCGATCTTGTGGTCTTCCATGATCTTCAATGCTTCGGCTGCCAGCATTTCAGGGCGTGCAGTCTTGCCATGGGGGGTCATCACGGCGTCGATGGTCGCGGTACGGATATCGATGGTGCGGTCCAGGGTGCGGCGCAGGTCACCGTCAGTGAATACCCCGGCCAGGCGCCCGTCGGCTTCCAGGATCACGGTCATGCCCAGGCCCTTGCGGGTCATTTCCATCAGCGCGTCCTTCAGCAGAGTGCCGCGCTGGACGTGGGGCAATTCCTCGCCCGAATGCATGACGTTTTCCACTTTCAGCAGCAGGCGGCGGCCCAGGGCGCCACCCGGGTGGGAAAATGCGAAGTCTTCAGCGGTGAATCCACGGGCTTCCAGCAGCGCCACGGCCAGGGCGTCGCCCATGACCAGGGCGGCGGTGGTGGAGGAGGTCGGCGCCAGGTTCAGCGGGCAGGCCTCGTGGTCCACGTGAACATTCAGGTTCACGTCGGCGGCCTTGGCCAGGGTGGATTCCGGGTTGCCGGTGAGGCTGATCATCTTGATGCCCAGGCGCTTGATCAGCGGCAGCAGGGTCACGATTTCGTTGGTGGTGCCGGAGTTGGACAGCGCCAGGATGATGTCATCCTTGGTGATCATGCCCATGTCGCCGTGACTGGCTTCGGCCGGATGCACGAAAAATGCGGTGGTCCCGGTGCTGGCCAGGGTGGCGGCGATCTTGTTGCCGACGTGGCCCGATTTGCCCATGCCGACCACGACAACACGGCCCTTGCTGGCCAGGATCATCTCGCAGGCGCGTACGAAATCTGCGTCGATATGGGCCAGCAAGCCTTCTACGGCTTCAACTTCGAGGCGGATGGTGCGTTGCGCGGATTGAATAAGGTCGCTGGATTGGCTCATGTCTGAAGTCGTATAGCCTGACGAAAAGTCGGCGATTATAGCGGTAATGATCAATTCCCTCACGCAAGTTCGTCAGGCTTTATTCAACGAATGCCTGAGATCGATCCTCAGTAACATAGCCAGCAACGTTTTTTCCCTGTCCTTAAACTGAACTAGCGCAGTTCCGGCCTTGGGCGCCCTGTACCAGCAGTGATATAGTTCGCCGCCAGTTCGGTCCGCCCAGCCCATGTGGCTATCTATATGCGTCACCGTTGCAAACGTTTGTCGCATGCATGGTGTCTGAGTGAGAGGCTGCATCCCAAGGAGTTTAGATGAGTGCCGATAACGCCTACGCGGTCGAGCTGAAGGGACTGACCTTCAAGCGCGGGACGCGCAGCATCTTCAATAACGTCGATATTCGCATTCCCCGCGGCAAGGTCACGGGCATCATGGGGCCGTCCGGTTGCGGCAAGACCACGCTGCTGCGTCTGATGGGCATGCAATTGCGCCCCAGCGCCGGTGAAGTATGGGTCAACGGCCAGAACCTGCCGACACTGTCGCGCAGCGATCTGTTCGATGCGCGCAAGCATATGGGGGTGCTGTTCCAGAGCGGCGCGCTGTTTACCGACCTGGATGTGTTCGAGAACGTGGCGTTTCCGTTGCGGGTGCATACCCAGCTGTCCGATGAAATGATTCGTGACATTGTGTTGCTGAAATTGCAGGCCGTGGGCCTTCGCGGCGCCATCGACCTGATGCCCGACGAACTGTCCGGCGGCATGAAGCGCCGCGTGGCCCTGGCGCGCGCCATTGCCCTCGACCCGCAGATCCTCATGTACGACGAGCCCTTCGTCGGCCAGGATCCGATTGCCATGGGCGTGCTGGTACGCCTGATCCGTCTGCTCAACGATGCGCTGGGTATCACCAGCATCGTGGTCTCCCACGACCTTGCAGAAACCGCGAGCATTGCCGATTACCTTTATGTAGTCGGCGATGGCCAGGTGCTGGGGCAGGGTACGCCTGAAGAACTGATGAACGCCGACAACCCGCGTATTCGCCAATTCATGACCGGCGATCCCGATGGCCCTGTGCCTTTTCACTTTCCGGCAGCGGATTACCGCTCAGACCTTCTGGGGAAGCGCTGATGCGCAAGACATCTCTCATCGAGAAGGTTCGCCTTTTCGGTCGATCCGGTATCGACATCGTCGAAGTGCTGGGCCGCTCGACGATTTTCCTGTTTCACGCGTTGCTCGGCCGCGGTGGCATTGGTGGCGGCTTCGGCCTGTTGATCAAGCAACTGCATTCGGTGGGCGTGATGTCCCTGGTGATCATTGTCGTCTCCGGGGTGTTCATCGGGATGGTGCTGGCGTTGCAGGGCTTCAATATCCTGTCCAGCTACGGTTCGGAGCAGGCGGTGGGGCAGATGGTTGCCCTGACGCTGCTGCGTGAACTGGGGCCGGTCGTGACCGCGTTGCTGTTCGCCGGGCGTGCGGGTTCCGCGTTGACCGCCGAAATCGGCAACATGAAGTCCACCGAGCAGTTGTCCAGCCTGGAAATGATCGGCGTGGACCCGCTCAAGTACATTGTTGCCCCGCGCCTGTGGGCCGGCTTTATTTCCCTGCCGTTGCTGGCGATGATCTTCAGCGTGGTTGGTATCTGGGGCGGCTCGTGGGTGGCGGTGGACTGGCTGGGCGTCTATGACGGCTCCTACTGGGCCAACATGCAAAACAGCGTGACCTTCAGCGGTGACGTGCTCAACGGCATCATAAAGAGCATCGTCTTCGCCTTTGTAGTGACCTGGATCGCCGTATTCCAAGGCTACGACTGTGAGCCCACTTCAGAAGGGATCAGTCGCGCCACCACCAAGACCGTTGTGTACGCCTCGTTGGCAGTACTGGGCCTTGACTTCATTTTGACCGCCTTGATGTTTGGAGATTTCTGATGCAAAACCGCACTGTGGAAATCGGTGTCGGCCTTTTCTTGCTGGCTGGCATCCTGGCTTTACTGTTGCTGGCCCTGCGAGTCAGCGGCCTTTCGGCCAGCCCCACCGCCGATACTTATAAACTTTACGCGTACTTCGACAATATCGCCGGTTTGACTGTCAGAGCTAAAGTGACCATGGCCGGTGTGACCATCGGCAAGGTCACGGCAATCGATCTGGATCGCGACAGCTTCACCGGTCGAGTGACGATGCAACTGGACAAGAAGGTAGATAATCTGCCGACCGACTCCACTGCATCTATCCTCACTGCGGGCCTGCTGGGCGAGAAGTACATCGGTGTCAGCGTGGGCGGGGAAACAGCCCTGCTCAAGGATGGCTCGACCATCCACGACACGCAGTCGTCGCTGGTACTTGAAGACCTGATCGGTAAATTCCTGCTCAATACGGTCAATAAAGACGCCAAATGAGGAATCTGTACATGATCTCTACCTTGCGACGTGGCCTCCTGGTACTGCTGGCAGCGCTGCCGTTGATGGCCAACGCAGCGGGTTCTGCGCACGAACTGGTGCAGGACACTACCAACAGGATGTTGGCTGACCTGACTGCCAATAAAGAGCAGTACAAGCAAGACCCGAGCAAATTCTACGAGGCGCTGAACAGCATCGTGGGCCCGGTCGTCGATGCTGAAGGCATTTCTCGCAGCATCATGACGGTCAAATATTCGCGCAAGGCCACCCCTGCGCAAATGCAGACGTTCCAGGAGAACTTCAAGCGCGGCCTGTTCCAGTTCTATGGCAACGCTTTGCTCGAGTACAACAACCAGGGCATTACCGTCGCTCCCGCCGGGGATGAGTCGGGTGACCGCACCAGTGTCAACATGAGCGTCAAGGGCAACAATGGTGCCGTCTACCCTGTGCAGTACACGCTGGAGAAGATCAATGGCGAGTGGAAACTGCGCAATGTGATCATCAACGGCATCAACATCGGCAAGCTGTTCCGTGACCAGTTCGCCGACGCCATGCAGCGCAATGGCAACGACCTGGACAAAACCATCAATGGTTGGGCCGGTGAAGTCGCCAAGGCCAAGGAAGAGACCGATAAAGCCGCCGGGAAACCTGCGCAATGACCGAGTCGGCTGTTCGTCTCGGCGACGCGGGCGAGCTGTTCCTCAGCGGCGTGCTCGATTACCGCACCGGGCCTGACCTGCGCAAGCAGGGCCAGGCGCTGATCAAGACCAGCACGGCCCCTGCGCTGGTGCTGGATTGCTCGGCGGTAACCAAGTCCAGCAGTGTCGGCTTGTCGTTGCTGCTGTGTTTCATGCGCGATGCCGAAGCGGCCAAAAAGCCGGTCACCCTTCGTGCATTGCCCGAAGACATGCGTGAAATCGCCGAAGTTTCCGGTTTGACCGAGCTGTTGGCGCATCCTTAATACACATTATCGATAAAGCCCCCCGTCAGAGTCCTGCTATGCGGGGTTCGCAGGCGCGGGGCTTTTTTGTATGATGTGCGACCCGTGCGCACTGGGCGCCGATAGAGGTTGATCATGCAGGCCCTAGAAGTTAAAAGCTTTCTCGAAGGAAAGCTGCCGGATACGAACGTAGAAGTTGAAGGCGAAGGCTGCAACTTCCAGCTGAACGTGATTAGCGATGAATTGGCGGCACTCAGCCCGGTCAAGCGTCAGCAGCAGATCTATGCCCATTTGAACCCGTGGATCACCGATGGCAGCATCCACGCGGTCACTATGAAATTTTTCAGCCGCGCGGCCTGGGCCGAGCGCACCTGAGCCCCCAAGGCGTCGAGATTCTTATGGATAAATTGATTATTACCGGCGGTGCCCGCCTTGATGGCGAGATTCGCATTTCCGGTGCGAAAAACTCTGCCTTGCCGATCCTGGCTGCGACCCTGCTGTGCGATGGCCCTGTGACCGTGGCCAACCTGCCGCACCTGCACGACATCACCACCATGATCGAGCTGTTTGGTCGCATGGGTATCGAGCCGGTAATCGACGAGAAGCTGTCCGTCGAAATCGACCCGCGCACCATCAAGACCCTGATCGCCCCGTACGAACTGGTGAAGACCATGCGTGCGTCGATCCTGGTACTGGGCCCGATGGTCGCTCGTTTCGGCGAAGCCGAAGTCGCATTGCCTGGCGGTTGCGCCATTGGCTCGCGTCCGGTGGACCTGCACATCCGTGGCCTTGAGGCCATGGGCGCGACCATCGACGTCGAAGGCGGCTACATCAAGGCCAAGGCGCCGGAAGGCGGCCTGCGTGGTGCCAACTTCTTCTTTGATACCGTCAGTGTGACCGGTACCGAGAACATCATGATGGCTGCTGCTTTGGCCAACGGCCGCAGTGTGCTGCAAAACGCTGCGCGCGAGCCTGAAGTGGTCGACCTGGCCAACTTCCTGATCGCCATGGGTGCCAACATCACCGGCGCCGGCACCGACACCATCACCATCGACGGTGTGAAACGCCTGCACCCGGCCACCTACAAAGTGATGCCGGACCGTATCGAGACCGGTACCTACCTGGTTGCTGCCGCCGTCACCGGTGGTCGCGTCAAGGTCAAGGACACCGATCCGACCATCCTGGAAGCGGTCCTGGAAAAACTGCGCGAAGCCGGTGCCGAAATCACCACCGGTGAAGACTGGATCGAGCTGAACATGCACGGCAAGCGGCCAAAAGCCGTCAACGTGCGTACCGCTCCGTACCCAGCGTTCCCGACCGACATGCAGGCGCAGTTCATCTCCTTGAACGCCATTGCCGAAGGCACGGGTGCCGTGATCGAGACCATCTTCGAAAACCGCTTCATGCACGTGTACGAACTGCACCGCATGGGCGCGAAGATCCAGGTCGAAGGCAACACTGCCATCGTGACCGGCACCGAGAAGCTCAAGGGCGCGCCAGTCATGGCCACCGACCTGCGCGCTTCGGCCAGCCTGGTGATCTCGGCGCTGATCGCCGAAGGCGATACCCTGATCGACCGCATCTACCACATCGACCGTGGTTACGAGTGCATCGAAGAAAAACTGCAGATGCTCGGCGCGAAAATCCGCCGCGTACCGGGCTAGTCCCACTGCATTGTAGGAGCGAGCTTGCTCGCGAAGAACTCGTGGGCACCGCGTTGAGTCTGAATAAACGCGTTATCGTTGACGTTTTTCGCGAGCAAGCTCGCTCCTACAGACACTGGTTTGTTTCAAATCGAGGCTGTCATGGTCTCGATCTGTGTCTGGCGCCGTTTGCGACCGGACAGCAATAGCCTGATGAAGGACTGACGTTTCCCATGTTGACCATTGCACTGTCCAAGGGCCGCATCCTTGACGACACTTTGCCGCTTCTGGCTGAAGCGGGCATCGTGCCGACCGAGAATCCGGACAAGAGCCGCAAGCTGATCATCCCGACGACCCAGGACGACGTTCGCCTGCTGATCGTACGGGCTACCGACGTGCCGACCTATGTTGAACATGGCGCGGCCGACCTCGGTGTCGCCGGTAAAGACGTGTTGATGGAATACGGCGGCCAAGGCCTGTACGAGCCGCTGGACCTGCGCATTGCCCTGTGCAAGCTGATGACCGCCGGCCGTGTCGGTGATGTCGAGCCTAAAGGCCGCCTGCGCGTGGCCACCAAGTTCGTCAACGTCGCCAAGCGCTACTACGCCGAGCAAGGCCGCCAGGTCGACATCATCAAGCTCTACGGCTCGATGGAGCTGGCGCCGCTTATCGGCCTGGCCGACAAGATCATCGACGTGGTCGACACCGGCAACACCCTGCGTGCCAACGGTCTCGAACCACAGGACTTTATCGCCGACATCAGCTCTCGGCTGATCGTCAACAAAGCGTCGATGAAGATGCAGCACGCCCGTATCCAGGCGTTGATCGACACCCTGCGCCAGGCAGTGGAGTCTCGACACCGCGGTTGACTCACCCGCGTAGCTGAAAAGCTGCGCCCGTCTATCCGCCTCATAGCCAGAATTCTCAGGTGCCCAAGCGGAAACGACTGCTAGTTTAGGGCGCCTGAGTTTTTGCCAATTCTATTGAGGCCCTCGCTATGACCACGTCCACTGCAATTGCCCGACTCAACGCTGCCGACCCGGATTTCGCCCATCATCTGGATCATCTGCTGAGCTGGGAAAGCGTGTCCGACGACTCGGTCAACCAGCGGGTCCTCGACATTATCAAGGCCGTGCGCGAGCGCGGTGATGCGGCCCTGGTGGATTTCACCCGGCAGTTCGACGGTCTGGACGTCAAGTCCATGTCCGACCTGATCCTGCCCCGCGAACGCCTGGAACTGGCCCTGACGCGCATCACCGCGCCCCAGCGCCAGGCCCTCGAAGTCGCCGCGACCCGAGTGCGCAGCTACCACGAAAAACAGAAGCAGGATTCCTGGAGCTACACCGAGGCCGACGGCACCGTACTGGGCCAGAAGGTCACACCGCTTGACCGTGCCGGCTTGTACGTGCCGGGTGGTAAAGCCTCGTACCCCTCGTCGGTATTGATGAACGCGATTCCCGCCAAGGTGGCCGGCGTGACCGAAGTGGTCATGGTGGTACCGACCCCGCGCGGTGAAATCAACGAACTGGTACTGGCTGCCGCCTGCATTGCCGGTGTCGACCGCGTGTTCACCATCGGCGGTGCCCAAGCGGTTGCCGCCCTGGCTTATGGCACTGAAAGCGTGCCGAAGGTCGACAAGGTGGTCGGCCCCGGCAACATCTACGTGGCCACTGCCAAGCGCCACGTGTTCGGCCAGGTCGGTATCGACATGATCGCCGGCCCGTCGGAAATTCTCGTGGTGTGCGACGGCCAGACCGATCCGGACTGGATCGCCATGGACCTGTTCTCCCAGGCCGAGCACGACGAGGACGCCCAGGCGATCCTGGTCAGCCCGGACGCCGAGTTCCTCGACAAGGTCGCCGCCAGCATCAATAAGCTGCTGCCGACCATGGACCGCGCCGAGATCATCGAGAAGTCGATCAATGGCCGTGGCGCGCTGATCCTGGTGCGTGACATGGAACAGGCCATCGAAGTGACCAACCGTATCGCGCCGGAGCACCTGGAGCTGTCCGTGGCCGATCCACAGGCCTGGCTGCCGTCGATTCGCCATGCGGGTGCGATCTTCATGGGCCGCCACACCAGCGAAGCCCTGGGCGACTACTGCGCCGGCCCCAACCACGTGCTGCCGACGTCCGGCACCGCGCGCTTCTCGTCGCCGCTGGGGGTGTATGACTTCCAGAAGCGTTCGTCGATCATCTTCTGCTCGCCACAAGGCGCTTCCGAATTGGGCAAGACCGCTTCGGTGCTGGCCCGTGGTGAATCCTTGAGCGCCCACGCCCGTAGCGCTGAGTATCGAATCCTGGAAGAGGGGAAATAACACATGAGCAAATTCTGGAGCCCCTTCGTCAAGGACCTCGTGCCTTACGTGCCCGGCGAGCAACCGAAGCTGACCAGACTGGTCAAGCTCAACACCAATGAAAACCCCTACGGCCCGTCGCCCAAGGCGCTGGCTGCGATGCAGGCCGAGTTGAACGACAACCTGCGCCTGTACCCGGACCCCAACAGCGACCTGCTCAAGCAGGCCGTGGCCAAGTACTACGGGATCGACGCCGGCAAGGTGTTCCTCGGTAACGGCTCCGACGAAGTCCTGGCGCACATCTTCCACGGCCTGTTCCAGCACGAGCTGCCGTTGCTGTTCCCGGATATCAGCTACAGCTTCTATCCGGTGTACTGCGGCCTCTACGGCATCAAGTCCGACCCGGTGCCGTTGGACGAGCAGTTCCAGATCCGCGTAGCGGACTATGCCAGGCCCAACGGCGGGATCATCTTCCCCAACCCGAACGCGCCCACCGGCTGCGTGCTGGCGCTGGACGCCGTAGAGCAGATCCTCAAGGCCAGCCCGGATTCGGTGGTGGTGGTCGATGAAGCCTATATCGACTTTGGCGGCGAAACCGCGATCAGCCTGGTGGACCGTTACCCGAACCTGCTGGTGACCCAGACCCTGTCCAAATCGCGCTCACTGGCCGGTTTGCGCGTGGGCCTGGCCGTGGGCCACCCGGACCTCATCGAAGCGCTGGAGCGGGTCAAGAACAGCTTCAACTCCTACCCGCTGGATCGCCTGGCGATTGTCGGCGCGGCGGCGGCGTTCGAGGACCGGGCGTACTTCGACAAGACGTGCCAACTGGTCATCGACAACCGCAACAAGGTGGTCGCGCAACTGGAAGGTAAAGGCTTTGAAGTGTTGCCGTCAGCGGCCAACTTCATCTTTGCCCGCCACCCGCGGCACGACGCAGCCGGCCTGGCGGCCAAGCTGCGTGAGCAAGGGGTGATCGTGCGGCACTTCAAGCAGGAGCGGATTGCCCAGTTCCTGCGGATCAGCATCGGTACGCCGGAGCAGAACCAGGCGCTGATCGATGGGTTGGGTGAGCTCTAAGCCAAACTGGAGATCAAAAAATGTGGGAGGGGGCTTGCCCCCGATAGCGGTGTGTCAGTCAGCTAATGAATTGACTGACACACTGCCATCGGGAGCAAGCCCCCTCCCACATTAGGTTCTGCCATATGTGTTAGATCAGCGGCTCATCCGGCTTCTTGTTCTTCCAGCCATCATTACCCGGCAGCAACAGGTTCAGGCCAATCGCTACCACCGCACACAGGGCAATGCCCTTCAGGCCGAAGTCATCCGGACCGGTCCCGGTCCCCACCAGCACCCCACCAATCCCGAACACCAGGGTTACCGACACAATCACCAGATTGCGCGCCTCACCCAGGTCAATCCTGTGGCGGATCAAGGTGTTCATCCCCACCGCGGCAATCGAGCCGAACAGCAGGCACAGGATCCCGCCCATCACCGGTACCGGGATGCTTTGCAGCAGTGCACCGAATTTGCCGATGAACGCCAGGCTGATGGCAAACACTGCCGCCCAGGTCATGATCTTCGGGTTGTAGTTCTTGGTCAGCATCACCGCGCCCGTCACTTCGGCGTAGGTGGTGTTCGGCGGGCCGCCAAACAGGCCGGCGGCCGTGGTGGCGATCCCGTCACCGAGCAGGGTGCGGTGCAGGCCAGGTTTCTTCAGGTAGTCGCGACCGGTCACGCTGCCCACCGCAATCACGCCGCCGATATGTTCGATCGCCGGGGCCAGGGCCACCGGGACGATAAACAGGATCGCCTGCCAGTTGAACTCCGGCGCGGTGAAGTGGGGCAGGGCGAACCACGGTGCTGCGGCGATCTTCGCCGTGTCGACCACGCCGAAGTAGAACGCCATGGCAAAGCCCACCAGCACGCCGGAGATGATCGGCACCAGGCGGAAGATACCCTTGCCGAACACCGCGACGATCAACGTGGTCAGCAGCGCCGGCATCGAGATCATCATCGCCGTCTGGTAATGAATCAACTCGGCGCCATCGCCGGATTTACCCATCGCCATGTTCGCGGCAATCGGTGCCATGGCCAGGCCGATGGAAATGATCACCGGGCCGATCACCACGGGTGGCAGCAGGCGGTCGATGAAACCGGTGCCTTTGATCTTCACGGCCAGGCCGAGGAAGGTATAGACGAAACCGGCCGCCATCACCCCGCCCATGGTCGCCGCGAGGCCGAACTGGCCCTTGGCAAGAATGATCGGGGTAATGAAGGCAAAGCTCGATGCCAGGAAGACCGGCACCTGCCGCCCTGTCACCAGCTGGAACAACAACGTGCCCAGGCCGGCGGTGAACAGGGCGACGTTTGGATCAAGACCTGTGATCAGTGGCATCAACACCAGCGCGCCAAATGCTACGAAGAGCATCTGTGCGCCAGACAGGATCTGGCGCCAAAGCGGGTCGTTGAACTCATCCTGCATGCTCACGCGTCCTTCTGCTTGGTGCCGAAGATCTTGTCACCGGCATCGCCCAGGCCTGGGATGATGTAACCGTGTTCGTTCAGGCGCTCGTCGATGGAGGCGGTGTAGATCTGTACATCCGGGTGGGCTTTCTCGACGGCGGCGATGCCTTCGGGCGCGGCCACCAGCACCATGGCACGGATGTCCCGGCAACCGGCTTTTTTCAGCAGGTCGATGGTGGCAACCATGGAGCTGCCGGTAGCGAGCATCGGGTCGATGATCATGGCCAGGCGCTCGTTGATTTCCGGTACGAGTTTTTCCAGGTAGGTGTGGGCCTGCAGGGTTTCTTCGTTGCGGGCGACGCCGACGGCGCTGACCTTGGCGCCCGGGATCAGGCTGAGCACGCCTTCGAGCATGCCGATACCGGCACGCAGGATCGGCACCACGGTAATTTTCTTACCGGCGATTTTCTCGACCTGGACGGTGCCAGCCCAACCTTCGATGTCGTAGGTTTCCAGGGGCAAATCTTTGGTGGCTTCGTAAGTGAGCAGCGCTCCAACTTCCTGAGCAAGCTCACGGAAATTCTTCGTGCTGATGTCGGCACGGCGCATAAGGCCGAGTTTGTGTCGGATCAGCGGGTGGCGGATCTCGCGAGTGGGCATGGGAAAGGCTCCGGCGGCGGGCAAAAAAACCGGCCTAGATTAATCTATCCGAGGGTGTTGTCCTATAGACATCTAGTACGTTAGTCCATTAAGGCTTGCTCGGAGCGCATGAGAAGCGTACCTTCGCCCGCTTTTCTTGCCACAGCACCCCTTGGAGAGCGCCATGTCCGCTGATCTCGAGCATATCCGTCAAATCATGCGCGAGGCTGACTGCCTGTACACCGAAGCGCAAGTCGAAGCAGCGATCGCCAAGGTCGGCGCACACATCACTCGCGAGATGGCCGACACCAACCCGGTGGTCTTCTGCGTGATGAACGGTGGCCTGATCTTCGCCGGCAAATTGCTGACTCACCTGCAGTTCCCGTTGGAAGCGTCCTACCTGCACGCCACTCGTTATCGCAACGAAACCAGCGGCGGCGACCTGTTCTGGAAAGCCAAGCCGGAAGTTTCGTTCATCGACCGCGACGTGCTGATCATCGACGACATCCTCGATGAGGGCCACACCCTGGGCGCGATCATCGACTTCTGCAAACACGCTGGCGCACGTAAGGTGCACACCGCCGTGCTGATCGACAAAGACCACGACCGCAAGGCCCGTCCCGAGTTGAAAGCCGATTTCGTCGGCCTGCCGTGCATCGATCGCTACATCTTCGGTTACGGTATGGATTACAAGGGCTACTGGCGCAACGCCAATGGAATCTACGCCGTCAAAGGTATGTAACCCATGACTCGCTTTCTTGATCAGACGCTGTTTGCCGAGTTGGCCGAGAAAGCGGGCGCCAGCCTCCGTGGCCGGCATCATCACAACTTTCATCAGATGGAAGAGCCGTGCCATCGCCTGGCCGTGTGCCTGCAGCCCAGCACCTACGTGCCGCCCCATCGGCACTTGAGCGCTGACAAGGCGGAAACCTTGCTGGTCCTCCAGGGGCGCTTGGGCTTGCTGGTGTTCAGCGACACCGGCGAGGTGCTTGCCAAGCGCGTGATGCAGGCCGGCGGCGAATGCTCGGGCGTCGACCTGCCGCCCGGCGTGTTCCATGGCCTGGTGGTGCTCGCCCCCGACACGGTGATGTTCGAGTGCAAGGCCGGGCCTTATCGGCCGGTGGGCGAAGGCGAACTGGCCGATTGGGCGCCCCGTGAAGGCGACGTCAACGTGGCCGAGTATCAACGCTGGATGCTTGCCCAGTTCGATTGAGCTACAGTGCTGGGCCACCTCTTGCGGAGCGGCCCATGAGCCTGTTGATACGCACCTGCGCCGCCCTGGCGTTGACCCTCAGTCTGCCGCTGGCTGCGGCGCCTGCGCCGATGCATGCGCAGTTCCTGCCGCCGGACGATCTGACCCTGCGCGCCGAAACCCCTGACCAGCAGCAACTGCTGCAAGTCACCGAGTATGCGGTGGTGGTGGGCAACCAGCGTCAATCCACGCAACAGCCGATCCCGGTGACCTCGCCGCTGATGATCCGTCTCAAGGGCAAGTCCCTGAACAAAGGCGCGACTATCAGCCAGGTGGTGCTCAACTTCGATGCCGAAAGCAAAAGCCTGAAAAAGCCGGTATACGATGACAAGAGCAAAACCTTGACCCTGTCCTACCCGGTGGCCCAGTACCGAGTGATTGTCGACCTGCTGCGCAATGACACGGTGTATGTGCAGTTCCTCAGTTACGCCAACGGGCATGTCTGGGCGGATGTGCATACCGGTGCTGTTCGTAGCAAATAGCAAAAACACTGAAGAACCAATGTGGGAAGGGCTTGCCCCCGGCCGCATTGGTTCTTCACCGCTTTCGAAGCCTGCGCCTCGCAGGTAGACTTCAAATCCCGTGTAAATGTCTGCTGGCTGGAGTCGGTAATGCGTAAAGATAAGAAACAGGTGATTGGTGACGAGATCGGCGACGACCAGATCAAGTTGTTCCTGGACTTCGAGCCGGTTGACGCGACGTCCCCGTCCCTGCACAAACTGATCAAGGCCTACCGTGGCCTGCGTATCGACGACTTCGAACGCTTCCTGGTTTTCTTCAAGGCGGCCGGTTTGGACCTGGATGGCAAGGATGAGCACGGCCAGACGTTTGTCGACCTGATCAAGGACCAGCGCAACGCCGCCGACTATATCGAGCTGATCGACAACGCCCGCGGCTGATTATTCCTGGGCATAAAAAAACGCCCCGTTCTCATCGCGAGAACGGGGCGTTTTTCATGGCCGCAATGCCTTAGGCGTAGCTCTCGGCCTCGTTGCTCTGCTCAACCAGTTCGAGGCTGATGTTGTTCTGCGCGTTGATCTTGCGATACAGCTCGGCATCAGTCTCCAGGACCTTCTCCCGCGCCGGGAAGATCTCGTGCAGCTTGGTCGCCCATTCACCGGCAGCTTTCTGCGGGAAGCAACGCTCGATCAATTCCAGCATGATCGACACCGTCACCGAGGCGCCCGGCGAGGCACCCAGCAGCGCAGCCAGCGAACCGTCCTTGGCCGCGACCAGCTCGGTGCCAAATTGCAGCACGCCGCCTTTCTTCGGGTCTTTCTTGATGATCTGCACCCGTTGGCCGGCCACTTCCAGGCGCCAGTCTTCGGCTTTCGCTTCAGGGTAGAAGCGACGCAGGGATTCCAGGCGCTGCTCCATGGACTGCATCACTTCGCTGACCAAGTACTTGGTCAGGTCCATGTTGTCGCGGGCCACGGCCAGCATCGGGCCAATATTGCCGGCGCGAACCGACAGCGGCAGGTCGAGGAACGAGCCGTGCTTGAGGAACTTGGTGGTGAAGCCGGCGTAGGGCCCGAACAGCAGGGATTTCTTGCCGTCGACTACGCGGGTGTCCAGGTGCGGCACGGACATCGGCGGCGAGCCCACGGCAGCCTGGCTGTAGACCTTGGCCTGGTGGTGCTTGACCACTTCCGGGTTGTCGCAACGCAGCCACTGGCCGCTGACCGGGAAACCGCCAAACCCTTTGCTTTCTTCGATACCCGAGGCCTGCAGCAGCGGCAGGGCCGCGCCACCGGCGCCGAGGAACACGAACTTGGCGTCCACTTCGCGGCTGTTGCCGCTGTTGACGTCCTTGATGCTCACGGTCCAGCCCGCGCCGTTACGCTTGAGGCCGGTCACGCGCTTGCTGTACTTGACCTGGGCGTCCGGTGAGCTGGTCAGGTGAGTGAGCAACTGGTTGGTCAGGGCGCCGAAGTTGACGTCGGTGCCGTTCATCACGCGGGTGGCCGCGATTTTTTCGTCGAGCGGGCGCCCCGGCATCATCAGCGGCATCCACTCGGCCATTTCGCTGCGGTCTTCGGTGTAGTGCATGTCCGAGAACGCATGGTGCTGGCTGAGGGTTTCAAAGCGCTTCCTGAGGAACTCCACGCCTTTTTCGCCCTGCACGAAGCTCAGGTGCGGCACCGGGCTGATAAAGGACTTGGACGAGCCAAAGGTGCCCTTCCTGGTCAGGTAGGCCCAGAACTGCTTCGACACCTCGAACTGGGTGTTGATGTGCACGGCTTTCTTGATGTCGATGGAGCCATCGGCGGCCTGGGGCGTGTAGTTCAGCTCACACAGCCCGGCGTGGCCGGTACCGGCGTTGTTCCACGGGTTGGAACTTTCCGCGGCACCCGAGTCCATTAGCTCAACGACTTCCAGCTTGAGGCCGGGGTCGAGCTCTTTAAGCAGTACGGCCAGGGTGGCACTCATGATGCCGGCCCCTACCAGTACTACGTCGACTGCTTCGTTATGCGCCATTTAACGCGTCTCCAAAATCTGCAGCACCAAATTGACGGCATGGCTGCCAGGAGTGACGGGGCGTTTCACGTGTTGCCCCAGGTCACCCATGGCCAGGATCGCCATGTCCGTTTCGCAATTCCTTGCACATTCAGCACACGCTTCCTGCCCGGCCTGATCTGCCTATGAACGCATTCATGGGCGCCTGTGGCAATTCGACTTATGGTCAAAGCGTGGGATTCGTGCAATCAATCCGTAGCGGACAGGCTCAAGCTCCGGTGTTTGCGGAGTACTCGGTCCTGTGTGGTTGGGCTGTTCCAGACGCTGATGGTGCTTGTACAAACGCCAAACTATTCATTTGCTCGCCACACTCTTGTGAAGTTGTGAAAACCCGTTTTTTTCACGCTCTTTTGAAGACGTGAACCTCAAAAAAGGGCTGCCCCGGCCTGGCACCTGGCCCGCAAACCTCTGCCGACACGCGGCAAAACGGGCAAACAACTCAAGTGGCCGAGCGCAATGGCAGCTCTGGCAGATTCGGCAAAGGCGGGTGGTTTGCAAAGGAAACAGCAAGCTCGCCAGCTTCACTCGATCTGTGTGGGCGGCTCTCTGTGGGCGATTCTTGGGGTTAATACCGAGGCATTAACGATGCTGCGAGGCCCGATCAGGAGACGTCCTTATAATCGGGGGGAGATTGTAGCGAAGAACGCCGGGGAAATGGGCGGGTTTTATGACTTTTATTAGGCGTTCGGTCAGGCGGCCAACGCCTGGTGACGTGGCGACCGCGCAGGGCGTGGGTTTACACGGGCGCGGGCCGGCAACGGATGATGCATCCAGCTCAGGCGAATTTCTTCGATTTCCACCCAGCCTTCGCCGACGGGAGGCTGGCAGCACGCCTTGAACGCCTGGCAACGGCCTTGCGCATCGAGCAGGGCGAACTGGCGAAGGGCGGGCTTGCGCGTAAACAGCGACCAGAGAAAATGCATGGCGATCAACCTCCTGAGATTGAGGCCAAGCATGCCTGCTTCGGATGACGAGCCCATGTAACGGCTATGACATATCGGTGACATCGAACCGCAGGCGAAGCCCCGGGTCACAGGTTGTAACTGACGCTAGTTCCCTGCAGGGGCGCCCCGCTATACTGCCGGCCTGTCGGTACCTGATTTCTGGAGAGAAGCGCATGTTGCAACGCCTGTTGTTCGGTTTGATCACTGTGACCAGCTTGACCCTGGTTGGCTGCGCCAACAGCCCGCAGCAACTGACCCCGGAACCGAAAATCACCACGCAGCTGGCCCCGGTGGGCCACGGCCAGCCGGTGTCGGTACGGGTGGTGGACGGTCGTCCGTCGCCGACACTCGGTTCGCGCGGTGGCCTGTACCCGGAAACCGCCCTGGTGTCGGTGAACGCTCAAGACGTGCTGCCCAAGCTGCAGGCCCAGGCCGAAGCGGCGGTGCGGCTGCTGGGTTTCACCCCCAGCCCCAACGCGCCGGGCGCTCCGCAGTTGACGATCACCTTGGCCGAGTTGAAGTATCAGTCGCCTAAAGACGGTCTTTACGTGACCGAGGCGTCCATTGGTGCCACCTTCAAGTCCGACGTCACCGCCGGCACCCGTCGCTACAGCGGCCGTTACGGTGCGTCGCTGAACCAGCGCTTCGGCATGTCGCCTAACCAGGAAACCAACACCAGGCTGGTCAGCGACGTCCTGAGCGACGCCTTGACCCGCCTGTTCAAGGACCCAAGCATCGGTTCATTGCTCAGCGCGCAGTAATCGCTCAAACAAAAAACCGGGCTCAGCGATGAGCCCGGTTTTTTTATGCCTTCAGTTTCACGCGGCCGTGTCGATACAAAAGTCCAGCATGCTCACCCCCGTCAACAGATCGGCCTCCGGCAAGTCCGCATGCTGGTGCCCGCCAAGGGCGCAATACACCAGCCAGTGGCGGTCCTGCACGTTGAACGCCAGGCCGCCGATCAGCGCCTCCTGCTCGTCGCTTTGGGCAATCAGATACAGCCGATCCTGGTTGTGCGCGTGCAGCATGACAAGCTCCTGAATGTTCGAAGGGCAACAGAGTGGCTTGTTAAGGTGACGTTCAGGTGACGGCGTAAATTACTGGATACATTAATCGTCCATGGGAGGCGGAGCGGTTTTGGCGCTCGAGGCCACTACGGTTCAGGTTTGTATCTGAACCGATACCCAGACACTGTTTCATCGAGGTTTGCGATGGCGCTGCCCGCACTATTGATCAATGCCGTGGCTTTATCAGTGGCCTGCCCAGGCGCTGCGCTGCTGTTCATCACCCGCCTGCGCGAGCAACGCGCCATGGCTGAACTGACGGCGCAAAGTGAAGATCGCGCAATCGACCAGCCCATGCTGTTCCTGGATGTGCGCACCGAGCGGGCGCACCGTGTGGCTTACCGCATCGGGTTCGCCTGCCTTGGGCTGGCGCTGGCTATTTCCTGGCTCAGCACCCGAATCTAAAAAACCGCAGAACCCATCATATGGGAGGGAGCTTGGCCCCTCCCATATTTTCTTGATCGGTGTTTACAGCGGGATTCCAGCCTTGACGCGATACTGATTGCGCACTGGCGTCGCGTATTGCACCACCAGGAACGGACGGTGCTCGGCCGGGCATTCGTTCAGGCGCCGCTCCCACTCCGCCTGTGCCTTGGCCAGTTCGTCCGCCGGGAACACGTCGGCCGCCTTCGGCACCTGCAACTGCGGGTCGGCATCGCTCCACTGGGCGTACGCCAGGTAGTGCACCGGGAACAGCCGGTAGCCGCCGAGAATCTGCCGATCCATTTCCACGGCCAGGACCTTGGTGTCTTCGAAACGCTCGGTAATCGGCGGCGCGAAGTTGATATGTACGCGGCCTTTGTAGCCGGTGATGCCCAGGGCAATGCTGACGTCATCCTCGCCTTGCGCCTTGACGTAGGTGCCGGTGGTGGCGCGGATATACAGTTCGCGGGCCTTGGCGGCATCGCACGGGTCGTACTCGTAGCTGATGGACACCGGCGTCAGGTTGAGTGACTGGATCACTTCGGCAAACGGCTCGTCCTTGCGGCTGACATGGAACATCTTGAGGATCGCCGACTCGGTACGGTCATCCCCGTCCTTGGCGCGGCCTTCGGCCTGGGCGATCCAGATCGACTGGCAGTCGTTGCGGATCGAATGGTTGATATAGGCCGACAGCAGGTTGAACGCCGCCATCTTCTCCTTTCGCCCGGTGATCGAACGGTGCACGATGAAGCTCTTGTTCAGACGCATCAGGTCACTGACAAACGGCTTTTGCAGCAGGTTGTCGCCGATGGCGATGCGTGGCGTCGGCAGGCCGGCGTGGTACACGGCATAGTTGACGAAGGCCGGGTCCATCACGATGTCGCGGTGGTTGGCCAGGAACAGGTAGGCGGTGCCGGATTTGAGCTGTTCGACGCCGGTGTAGGTCACGCCGTCGGTCGCCCGGTCAATGGTGTGGTCGACGTAATACTCGACTTTGTCCTGAAGCGTGGCCACGGTGGTGACACCGGCGAACTCGCGACGCAGTTTGCGCGCGATCATGGGCTTGAGCAGCCAGCCCAGGGCGCCGGCAAAGCGCGGGAAGCGGAAGTGGGTCAGGATGTCCAGAAAGGCCTTGTCACTGAACAGCCGGGCCAGCACTGCCGGGACTTCGCTGTCGTTGTAAGGTCGGATGGTATCGAATTCGCCCATCATGCTCTCTTGTTAGAAACGGCTAGGGTAAGTAAAGGAAATACCAGGGTGCGGTCCGGGGAATTGGCCCGGCCGGAAAATAGCCCTGTAAATAGACCGGCGATTATACGCACAAGTCACCTGGGAGACTGCGATGCTGGAAACTGCGCTGTACGATTGTCCTTATTGTGGTGAAGCGGTAGAGACCGCGGTGGATTTATCCGGCGGTGATCAGACCTACATCGAGGACTGTCAGGTGTGTTGCCGACCGATCATTTTCAACCTGCAGGTCCATGGTGAAGAGTGGATGCTCGAAACCCGCAGTGAAAACGAATAGCAGGTACGCCCATGCAGCGAATCTACGAACCGGAAAACCTGATGGAAGGCGAGTTGCTGCAGCAAATGCTCGCCAGCGAGGGCATCGAGGCGCACCTGGTAGGGCGCCATTTGCTCGGCGGCACGGGGGAGTTGCCGATCTTCGGCCTGCTGGGGCTGGAAGTGGACAACGACCGGGCGGCTGAAGCCCGCGAGCTGATTACCGCCTATATCGGTGCGCAACCCCTGCCCGGCGACGAACCCGACAGCTTCCCCGACGTATTGGTCTGTTAGGCTGTCGGTCGGTTTACCCAAGAGTCGTGTTGCCCCATGTGTGGACGTTATGCCCTGTTTCGCTGGAACCCTACCTTTGCTGCCCTGCCGGGCTTTCCGGCCGACCAGCAGGCCCAGTGGAACATTTCCCCGAATGATTCGGTGCTGATCCAGCGCCTCAATGACGGCCAGCGCACCCTGGCACGGGCGCGCTGGGGCCTGACGCCGCCCTGGCTGACTGACCTTTCCCGCACCCCGGCCCATGCCCGTGCCGAAACCCTGGCCGAGCAACCGATGTTTCGCGAAGCGTTTCGCCAGCGTCGTTGCCTGCTGCCCGCCAACGGCTTTTACGAATGGCGCGGCACCCAGCGCAAGCGTCCGTACTGGCTGACGCCGGGGGAGGGCTCGACCCTGTTTTTTGCCGCGATCTGGGAGGCGTACCCGGTGCAGGAGCAGGTGTGGCTGAGTACGGCAGTGGTGACCCAGGCCGCCCAGAGTCAGCGCCGGCCGTTGATTCTGGACGCGGCGGGGCAGGCCGCCTGGCTCGATCCCGAGACGCCCTTGCATGTGTTGCAAGGCTTGCTGGCCAGTGAGCCGGCCCCATTGCGTGAGCGAGTCCTGGCCAACATGGTCAATGATCCCAAGCTCAACGGGCCGGAGTGCCTGACCCCGGCCTGAGCCTGAGGCCGGTTGCTCACTGACGTTGCCGGGCGTGTGAGATGTGTCCGAAATTCATCGGTTACACGTCTGTTGTATCTGGCGCCGATACAAATGAGCGCCTACGATACGCGCCATGTTTTCAGGGCGTCTTTTCAGGGAGAGTGTATTGATGAAGAAATCATTGGCCGTAAGTGTATTGGCGGCAGGCGTGTTGCTGGCCGGGTGTCAGTCGGTCAACACCACCAGCGGCGGCGCCGTCGGGGTTGAGCGCAAGCAATATATGTTCAGCATGCTGTCGAGCCAGGAAGTCGACCAGATGTACGCCCAGTCCTACCAGCAGACCCTGGGCGAGGCCAGCAGCAAAGGCCAGTTGGACAAGACCAGTGCCAATGCCAAGCGCGTGCAGGCGATCGCCAATCGCCTGATCGCCCAGGCGCCGACCTTCCGCCCGGATGCGGCGCAGTGGAAGTGGGAAGTGAACCTGATCAAGAGCGATGAGATGAACGCCAACTGCGGGCCTGGCGGCAAGATCTTCGTGTACAGCGCGTTGATCGACAACCTCAAGCTCACCGACGATGAACTCGCCGCGGTGATGGGCCATGAAATCGCCCACGCCTTGCGTGAGCACGGCCGCGAAGCCATGTCCAAGGCCTACGGCATCGAGATGGCCAAGCAGGGCGCCGGTGCGTTGTTCGGCCTGGGCCAGGACAGCCTGGCGCTGGCCGATACCGTGGCCAACTACGGCATGACCTTGCCCAACAGCCGCAGCAATGAAAACGAAGCGGACCTGATCGGCCTGGAACTGGCGGCCCGCGCCGGCTACAACCCGAACGCGGCGATCACCCTGTGGAACAAGATGGCCAAGGCTTCGGAGGGCGCACCGCCGGAGTTCATGAGCACTCACCCGGCCTCCGACAGCCGCATTGCCTCGTTGCAGGCGGCGATTCCGAAGGTGATGCCGCTCTATCAGCAGGCCAAGAAGTCCTAAGACTTCAACGACAAGTAGCAAGCTTCAAGCTGCAGGAAAAAGCACTGCTTATTCCTGCAACTTGAGGCTTGAAGCTTGCAGCTAGATCCAGCCACTGCTTTGCATGGCCTTGTACACCGCCACAATTGCCAGGACAAAGAACGCCGTTGCCGCCAGTCGACGAATCAACGTCAGTGGCAGTTTCTCCGCCGCGAAATTCCCCGCCAGAACCACCGGTACGTTGGCAATCAACATGCCCAGGGTGGTGCCGATAATCACTAGCCACAGTTCCGGGTATTGCGCTGCGAGCATCACCGTGGCGATCTGGGTCTTGTCCCCGATTTCCGCGAGGAAGAAAGCAATCAGCGTGGTCAGGAACGGCCCGAACTTGCGCGTGGTGCTGGCTTCGTCATCGTCGAGTTTGTCAGGCACCAGGGTCCACAGCGCGGTGGCGCAGAAGCTGGCCGCGAGAATCCAGTGCAATACCGCATCCGAGAAGAAACTCCCGAACCAGGCCCCCACGGCACCGGCGGCCGCATGGTTGGCCAGGGTCGCAGCGACGATGCCGGCGATGATCGGCCAGGGTTTGCGAAAGCGTGCGGCAAGGATGAGCGCGAGCAGTTGCGTCTTGTCGCCGATTTCGGCCAAGGCAACGATTGCGGTAGGAACGAGCAATGAATCCAGCATCAGGTAGGTTTCCAGGGGGCGGGTCGACACGGCTATGACACGTACAGCCTTCCCGCCCCGGGTAAGGTGTGCGTGTCATAGGTCTTGTCAAACCCCGGTCCGTCTGTGCGGACTCCTGGGTCGCATACGCCATGGCCTGTTGACCAAGTATGTTGACGTATGCCGGACGAGCGTGGCGCTCGTGGGAGACTACTCCCCTAGGACGGAGCGGATTCTGCCTAGGCAAAATCCATTCGGCAAGCGTTCTTTTTCAAACGGCCATCAGCCGCGCTTGGCACGGTAGATGCGAAAACCATTGCCTTCGGCCGTGACCGCACACACGCCCAGATGCTCTTCGATCAACGGCTGGTACTTCAGGAAGCTGTTAGCCACCAGGCGAAGTTCGCCACCTTTTGCCAGGTGTTTCGCTGCTTTTAGCAGCAGGTTCTCCGTGGCGAAATAGTCGGTGTGCACGCCGACATGGAACGGCGGGTTGCTCAAAATCGCGTTCAAACCCATCGGCGCGGCGTCGATGCCGTCACCGGTCAGTACCTCGGCTTCCAGCCCGTTGGCGGCCAGGGTCAGGCGACTGCTGGCGGCGGCGAAAGCATCCACGTCCAGCATCGTTACGCTGTTGTGCGGGTAGCGACGTTTGACCGCCGCCCCCAACACACCGGCGCCGCAACCGAAGTCGAGCAAATGGCCGCTCGGCAATTTGTCCAAGTGCTCCAGCAACAGCTCGGTACCGCGATCCAGACGGCCGTGGCTGAATACACCCGGCAGGCTCACCACCTTGAGCGGGCCTTCGGCCAGCGGCACATCGAACACCTGCGCCAGGCTTTCCAGCTCGACCGCTTGCGGGGCGTTGGCCACGGTGATTTGCCACAGCTGGCAATGCCGCGCGCTGTCGAGCTTGCGCGGTTTGCCATACGGGGCCATCTGCTTGGCGGCGCTTTCGATACCGCCTTTTTTCTCCCCTACCAGGAACAGCTCGGCGCCGGGCAGTCGCGCTGCCACGGCGTTGAGCAGGTAATCGGTGAGGTCCTTGGACTTGGGCAGGAAGATCACCGCCGCCTCGAACCCGCGCTCGGGCGCATTCACCCCAAACTGGCTGCGCTCCGGGAAGCGCGCGTCGAGCGCCGCCTGGTCGCCGGCATGCCAGCACCAGCCGTGGGCGTTGGGCAGGCGACCCAGCAGGTCGTCTGCGGGCAAGCCCACCAGCAGCAGGTTGCCTTGAAAAAGTTCGGCCTGACGAAGCAGTACTTCACTGCGCGGATCCATGGTCTGCTCCTTGAAAAGGGGCGCAGTTTATCAACTGACGACGCGCAGCGGGGCGCCGCTGAAAAAGCCCCGGGCGTTTTCCGCCAGTTGGCCGACGATACGCTGCCGCGCTTCGCGGCTGCCCCAGGCATTGTGGGGCGTGACGATCAGTCGAGGAATATCGCCGGCCAGCAATGGGTTGCCATTGACCGGGGGCTCAACACTCAGCACATCGGTCGCCGCGCCGCCCAGATGGCCGCTGCGCAAGGCATCGGCCAGGGCCTGCTCGTTGATCAAGCCACCGCGCGCGGTGTTGACGATAAACGCGCCGGGCTTGAGCCGCGCCAATTCACGGGCGCCGATAAAGTCCCGGGTGTGTTCATTGAGCGGGCAGTGCAAGGTGAGTGCGTCCACCTGCGCCAGCAGTTCATCCAGGGGCACGCGGTCGGCACGGGCAGGGCGCCCGGGGATGGCGCCGAGTAGCACGCGCATCCCGAAGGCTTCGGCCAGGCGGGCCACGGCACTGCCCAGTTCGCCATGGCCCAGCAGGCCGAGGGTCTTGCCTTCCAGCTCGACAATCGGGTGGTCCAGCAGGCAGAACTGCTTGGCCTCCTGCCATTTGCCGGCGCTCACATCGCGCTGATAGTCCTGCAGCCGCGTCGCCAGGTTGAGCAATAGCATGATCGTGTGTTGCGCCACCGACGGTGTGCCGTAGCCCTGGCAGTTGCTCACGGTGATGCCGTGGGCGCGGGCGGCTTCCAGGTCAATGTTGTTGGTGCCGGTCGCCGAAACCAGGATCAACTTGAGTTCCGGGCAGGCCGCCAGGGTTTCGCGGTTGAGCGGGATTTTGTTACTGATCGCCACCTGCGCGCCTTGCAGGCGCTCGACCACATTCTGCGGCGTGGTGCCCGTCAACAACTGCAAGTCGCTGAAGCGGGCGTGCAACTCGCTGAGGTCGAGGTCGCCCAGATCCAGGGACGGGTGATCAAGGAAGACGGCGCGGCGATTGTTCGTCATCAACTGTACCTTTTGCGACAGGGTTCGAAGGCGTAATCTGCCGAGCCTATCAGATGAAATAATCCGTTACTTAATGGAGTGAGTATGTACGCCGCCGAGTTTTTGACCGTAGCCCTGATTCACCTGTTGGCGGTGGCCAGCCCCGGCCCGGATTTTGCGGTGGTGGTGCGTGAGAGCGTGACTCACGGCCGCCGCGCCGGAACCTGGACTGCGTTGGGCGTGGGCTCGGCGATTTTCCTGCACGTGGGCTATTCGTTGCTCGGCATCGGCCTGATCGTGTCCCAGTCCATCGTGTTGTTCAACGCACTGAAATGGGCGGCCGCCGCCTACCTGCTGTACATCGGCTTCAAGGCCCTGCGCGCCAAACCGGCCAAGCCTGCCGTCGAGGGCGAGTTGCACCGCGAAGCGGGCGAGCGCACCCCGCGCGGCGCGTTTACCGCAGGCTTCGTCACCAACGGCCTGAACCCCAAGGCGACGTTGTTCTTCCTGTCGCTGTTCACCGTGGTGATCAACCCGCACACACCGCTGGCGATCCAGGCCGGCTACGGCGTGTACCTGGCGGTGGCGACGGCGTTTTGGTTCTGCCTGGTGGCGATGTTGTTCAGCCAGCAGCGCGTGCGCGCCGGGTTTGCGCGGATGGGGCATTGGTTTGATCGGACCATGGGAGCGGTGTTGATTGCGATTGGGGTGAAGTTGGCGTTTACCAGCGCGAAATAAACGCTGTTCTCAAGTAAACACAATCCAGTGTGGGAGGGGGCTTGCTCCCGATGGCGGTGCTTCAGTCGACACGTGTATTGACTGATTCACCGCCATCGGGAGCAAGCCCCCTCCCACATTTGACCTCCATTGTCCCTGAATAATGGCTCAAAGCTAGCATTCCCCAGCCTCTGCAAATCATTCCTTTGGCTGATTTGTCTGACACATAACGTCTCTACAGTGCAGGTCTTCAAGCCAAGACCGTGCAGTCATAAAAGGGATTCGTATGTTGCAGACCCGTGTTATTCCGCCCGCCGAAGGTGCGTATCAATACCCGCTGTTGATCAAGCGCCTGTTGATGTCCGGTACCCGTTACGAGAAGACCCGGGAAATCGTCTACCGCGACAAGCTGCGCTACACCTACCCGACCTTGATCGAGCGCGTCGCGCGCCTGGCCAACGTGCTCACCGCAGCCGGGGTCAAGGCCGGTGACACCGTGGCGGTGATGGATTGGGACAGTCATCGTTACCTGGAATGCATGTTCGCCATCCCGATGATCGGCGCGGTGATCCATACCATCAATGTGCGCCTGTCGCCGGAACAGATTCTCTACACCATGAACCACGCCGAAGACCGCTTCGTGCTGGTCAACAGCGAGTTCGTGGGGCTCTACCAGGCCATTGCCGGGCAGCTCACCACCGTCGACAGGACGCTGCTGCTCACCGACGGCGAAGCCAAGACCGCCGAGTTGCCCAACCTGGTCGGTGAGTATGAAACCCTGCTGGCCGCCGCCAGCCCGAAGTACGATTTCCAGGACTTCGACGAACACTCCGTCGCCACCACCTTCTACACCACCGGCACCACCGGCAACCCCAAGGGCGTGTACTTCACCCATCGCCAACTGGTGCTGCACACCATCGGCGTGGCGACCATCATGGGCAGCGTCGACAGTGTGCGCCTGCTGGGCACCAACGACGTGTACATGCCGATCACGCCGATGTTCCACGTGCATGCCTGGGGCCTGCCGTATGTGGCGACCATGCTTGGCCTGAAGCAGGTCTACCCCGGCCGCTACGACCCGGAATACCTGGTGGAGCTGTGGCGCAAGGAGAAGGTCACCTTTTCCCACTGCGTGCCGACCATCCTGCAAATGGTGCTCAACGCCAAGGCTGCCCAAGGCGTCGATTTTGGCGGCTGGAAAATCGTCATCGGCGGCAGTGCGCTCAACCGCACGCTGTATGAGGCGGCGAAGGCCCGTGGGATTCAGCTGACCGCCGCGTACGGCATGTCCGAGACCGGCCCGCTGGTGTCCTGCGCCCACCTCAACGAAGAACTGATGGCCGGCACCGAGGACGAGCGCATCAGCTATCGCATCAAGGCCGGCGTGCCCGGGCCGTTGGTGGAAGCGGCGATCATGGACACTGAGGGGAATTTCCTGCCCGCCGACGGCGAGTCCCAGGGTGAGTTGGTGCTGCGCGCGCCGTGGCTGACCGAGGGGTATTACAACGAGCCGCAGAAGGGCGCCGAGCTGTGGGCGGGTGGCTGGATGCACACCGGCGACGTGGCCACCCTCGATGCATTTGGGGTGATCGATATCCGCGACCGCATCAAGGACGTGATCAAGACCGGCGGCGAGTGGATCTCCTCCCTGGCCCTCGAAGACCTGGTCAGCCGTCACCCTGCGGTACGCGAAGTAGCGGTGGTGGGCATCGCCGACCCGCAGTGGGGCGAGCGCCCGTTTGCGTTGCTGGTGGTGCGTGATGGCCATGAGATTGGGGCCCGCGAGCTCAAGGAACACCTCAAGCCTTTTGTCGAACTGGGCCATCTGAGCAAGTGGGCGATTCCGAGCCAGATCGCCGTTGTTACGGAAATTCCCAAGACCAGTGTCGGCAAGCTCGACAAAAAACGTATCCGTATTGACATCATTGAATGGCAGGCCAACAACAGCACCTTCCTGTCCACCCTCTGAGCCGATTTGCCGTGCCCTTGTGGCACGGCGATGCTCTATCTCGCGCCTTCACTTGTGATTTGCCAATTTTCAGCCATCCTTGCCGCGTCGGCCTTCGCCGACATGGCGAAAGGGCTGTGGCAGACGGGTTGGTGATGCAAATCACACTTTAGAGGGATCAAGCGGTACTCCCTGCTGGCTATAGTCCCACCCAGAGTTTTTCAAGGATGCATCGCTTCGGGCCATGGAGGTTCAGTTGCCAGGCGGCATTGGAATCGTTGTATTCCGGCCGTTACAAGCATCACAGAACAAACTCACTGCCATAACAATAATGCACATGGAGTAGCGTCGATGACCTCAGTAAACCAGTTCTGGCGCCGGGCAAGACTGCCCCTGGCCGTCAGTCTCGCCTCTACGCTCGCCGGGCCCGCATTCGGCGTCAGTTTCAATATCGGTGAAATCGAAGGGAGTTTTGACTCGTCGCTGTCTGTGGGGGCGAGCTGGTCGACGGCCAAGCCGAACCAGGATCTGATCGGTGCCAACAACGGTGGCAAAGGTCTGTCCCAGACCTCCGATGATGGGCACTTGAACTTCAAGCGCGGTGAAACGTTCTCGAAGATCTTCAAGGGCATCCATGACCTGGAATTGAAATACGGCGATACCGGCGTATTTGTGCGCGGCAAGTACTGGTATGACTTCGAACTCAAGGACGAAAGCCGTGAGTTCAAGGACATCAGCGACAACAACCGCAAGGAGGGCGCCAAGTCCTCCGGTGGGCAGATTCTCGATGCGTTTATCTACCATAACTATTCCATTGCCGATCAGCCCGGCAACGTGCGGTTTGGTAAACAGGTAGTGAGCTGGGGCGAAAGTACATTCATCGGCGGTGGCATCAACTCCATCAACCCGATTGACGTGTCCGCGTTCCGTCGTCCGGGGGCCGAAATCAAGGAAGGCCTGATTCCGGTCAACATGTTCTACGTGTCGCAAACCTTGACCGATAACCTGTCGGCAGAAGCGTTCTATCAACTGGAATGGGACCAGACCGTCACGGACAACTGTGGGACATTCTTCTCGCAGCCAGACATCGTGTCCGATGGCTGCAAAGACAACTTGAGGGTGTTGAATAAACGCTCCGCTGTGCCGGCGCAGTTCTTGCCCGCGTTGGCAGCACGTGGAGTTGATATCAACAATGAAGGTGTCCTGGTAAAACGCGGCCCTGATCGTGACGCGCGTGACAGCGGTCAATGGGGTGCAGCGATGCACTACAACTTCGAGCCGCTCGACACCGAGTTCGGCGCGTATTTCATGAACTACCATAGTCGAGCGCCGATTTTCAGCGCGCAGGGTGCTTCTCGGGCTGCATTCGCCAGTGCGGCGCAAGTCGGGCAATTGGCGCCGTTGGTAGTAGCAGGTAACTCCAACTACTTCATCGAATACCCGGAAGATATCCGTCTGTATGGTTTGAGCTTTTCCACCACCTTGCCTACAGGGACGGCCTGGAGCGGTGAGTTGAGCTATCGCCCGAACGCTCCTGTGCAGTTGAACTCCACCGACATTCTGTTTGCAGGCGTGAAGCCTCTTGGTGGTCCGCTGCTGGGAAATGCCTCGTTGCTTAACGGGGCTCCAGGCCAGGATTTGCATGGCTATCGTCGTAAGGAAGTCAGCCAGTTTCAAACCACGTTTACCCATTTCTTCGACCAGGTCATGGGCGCCAGCCGTCTGACGCTGGTGGGCGAAGTCGGCGTGACCCACGTGGGTGGCCTGGAAAGCAAGTCGGACGTGCGCTACGGCCGTGACCCTGTTTTTGGTCCAGGCACGCTGCCGAACAATGCCTGTAACGCATTGAACACCTCAACCGCACAGGGGGCCGGGCTGGCCAACGCCAACGGCCTGAGCACCAACTGCAACAATGATGGTTTCACCACTGCCACTTCCTGGGGCTATCGCGGTCGGGCTATCTGGGAGTACCCGGACGTCTTCGCGGGTGTGAACCTCAAGCCAAACGTGGCCTGGTCCCATGACGTCAAGGGCTATGCTCCTGGCCCTGGCGCCAACTTCGAAGAAGGCCGTAAAGCCGTCAGCCTGGGTCTGGATGCCGAATACCAGAACACCTACACCGCCAGCCTGGCTTACACCAACTTCTTTGGTGGCGAGTTCACTACGGTGAATGACCGCGACTTCGTCGCCCTGAGCTTCGGCGCCAACTTCTAAGCACACTGTATTTTCAGGAAGACCAGAACATGAAAATAACCAAAAGTCTGTTGCACGTGGGTGTGCTTGGGCTGTCGATCCTGGCGAGCAATGTCATGGCGGCAGTGTCGGCGGATGAAGCCGCCAAGCTGGGCACGACCCTGACGCCGATGGGCGCGGAAATGGCCGGTAACGCGGCCGGCACCATCCCGAAATGGTCGCCGATGCCGACCAACGCCGGCGCTGTGGATGCCAAAGGTTTCCTCGCCAACCCGTACGCCAGTGAGCAACCGCAGTTCACCATCACCGCGCAGAACGTCGAGCAGTACAAGGACAAGCTGGCACCGGGGCAGTACGCGATGTTCAAGCGTTACCCGGAGACCTTCAAGATGCCGGTCTACCCGACCCATCGCGGCGCTACCGTGCCGGCCGATGTGTTCGCCTCCATCAAGAAGAACGCCACCACCACCAACCTGGTGTCTGGCGGCAACGGCCTGGAGAACTTCGAAACCGCCATACCGTTCCCGATCCCGAAAAGCGGCGTGGAAGTCATCTGGAACCACATCACCCGTTATCGCGGCGGCAGCGTGACCCGCCTGGTGACCCAGGCCACGCCGCAAACCAACGGCTCCTACAGCCTGGTGTACTTCCGCGACCAGTTCGTGTTCCGTGACAAGATGAAGGACTTCGACCCGAAAAACCCGGGCAACATCCTGTTCTACTTCAAGCAGCAAGTGACCGCGCCGGCACGTCTGGCCGGTGGTGTGCTGCTGGTGCACGAAACCCTGGACCAGGTGAAGGAACCGCGTTCGGCGTGGGTCTACAACGCCGGCCAGCGCCGCGTGCGCCGGGCGCCGCAAGTGTCCTATGACGGGCCGGGTACCGCCGCCGACGGCTTGCGTACCTCCGACAACCTTGACATGTACAACGGTGCGCCGGACCGCTACGACTGGAAACTGGAAGGCAAGAAGGAAATCTACATCGCCTCCAACAGCTACAAGATCGACGATCCGAAGCTCAAGTACGCCGACATCATCAAGGCCGGCCACATCAACCAGGACCTGGCACGCTACGAGCTGCGCCGTGTCTGGCACGTGGTCGCGACCTTGAAGGAAGGCCAGCGCCACATCTATGCCAAGCGTGACTTCTACATCGACGAAGACACCTGGCAAGCCGCAGTGATCGACCACTACGACGGCCGTGGCCAACTGTGGCGTGTCGCCGAAGCCCATGCCGAGAACTACTACGACAAGCAAGTGCCGTGGTACGCCCTGGAAACCCTCTACGACCTGCAGTCCGGCCGCTACCTGGCCCTGGGCATGAAGAACGAAGAGAAGCAGGCCTATGACTTCGGCTTCACCGCCACCACCAGCGACTTCACCCCGGCGGCCCTGCGCCAGGACGGTGTTCGCTAAGCTGCACGAGTAACTCAAGGTGGGAGGGGGCTTGCCCCGATAGCGATGTGACAGTCAGCGCAGCATTGACTGATCCGCCTCTATCGGGAGCAAGCCCCCTTCCACTTTTTGTTTGCGGTGATATTTCTTGTCTCAGTTCTTTTTCAGGCAAATGTTGCAAAGATCTACAAAACCGCCGCTTTTACCGCTAGTCTGCGGACATCTGCAATGCCGACAACAGCCTTCTACAAGAGCCCGGCGATGACTGATCTGTCCCGAATCCAAGGGCCTGCCAGCCGGATAATCCCGACCCTGGAAGGTCGCTTCTACAGGCCCCCGCTGCCTGATGGCTACGTGCTGCGCCCGCGCCTGTGTGAACGGCTGGGCGCCGGCCTGGAGGGGCGGTTGCTGCTGGTCTGCGCACCGGCCGGGTTCGGCAAGAGTTCGTTGGCGGTGGAGTTCTGCCAGGGCCTGCCGGCTCACTGGCACAGCCTGTGGCTGGGCCTGAGCCCACGGGACAACGACCCGGGGCGTTTTCTTGAGCGCCTGCTCGAAGGGTTGCAGCACTACTTCCCGGCACTCGGCACCCAATCCCTGGGCTTGCTGAAAATGCGCCAGCGTCACCAACCCTTTGCGTTTGAAGAGTGGCTCGACGGCCTGCTCGATGAGCTGACCGTGCACCTGTCCACCCGTGCGCCATTATTGCTGGTGCTGGATGACTACCATCTGGCCCAGGGGCCGGTGCTGGACCGTTGCCTGCAATTCTTTCTCAACCATTTGCCCGATGGCCTGGTGGTGCTGGTCACCAGTCGCCAGCGCCCGGACTGGCATCTGGCGCGATTGCGGTTGTCACGGCATTTGCTGGAGTTGCACGAGCAAGACCTGCGCCTGACCCATGCCGAATCCCAGGCGTTGCTGGATCGCCACAGCAGCTCCTTGAGTGGTGAAGCCCTCGACAACCTCATCCGCCGCAGCGAAGGCTGGGTGGCCGGCCTGCGCTTTTGGCTGCTGGCGGCTTCCGAAGCCGGCAGCGAGGACGCCTTGCCACAAAGCCTGCACGGTGGGGAAGGGCTGATCCGCGACTACCTGCTGGAAGAAGTGATCGACTGCCTGCCACCCGAAGTGCAGGCGTTCCTGTTCGACACCGCGCCCCAGGAGCGTTTTTGCAGCGAGTTGTGCGATGCCGTGCGCGAAGCCCATGACAGCGCCGAGATCCTGCGTTACCTGCAAGCCCACCAGGTGTTCCTGGTGCCCCTGGACGAGCAGGGGCACTGGTACCGTTATCACCATTTGTTCTCCGACCTGCTGCGCACCCGTCGCGCGAGCAGCAATGTCTTGCCGGCCGCCAGCCTGCATCTGCGCGCGTGCCGTTGGTTCAACGCCCAGGGCTTGATCGACGAGGCGGTGGAGCAGGCGTTGCGTGCCGGGCACCTCGACGTGGCGGCCAACCTGGTGCAGAACCTGTCCGAAGAACAACTGCTGGCCGAGCAGAATGTCGGCATGTTGCTGCGCTGGAAAATGGACTTGCCCGACAGCCTGCTGATCAGCACGCCGCGCCTGATTGTGCTGTACAGCTGGGCGTTGGCACTGGCCTGCCAGTTGGATGCGGCGCAGGAGCTGTCCGCGTACCTCAGTCGCTTCCTGCCGGCGCCCTCGGCCACCGCACAGCGCTCGATGCTGGCCCAGTGGCTGGCGCTGAGCGGGATTATCGCCCGCGGTCGAGGTGACCGTGAATTGACGCAGCGCTATTGCAGCGAGGCGTTGGACAGCCTGCCGCAACGGCGTTACGGCCAGCGCCTGGTGTGCCTGTCGACCCTGTCCAACCTGGCCATTGCCGATGGCGATTTGTGGCGCGCCCGTGGCCTGAACCGTGAATCCCTGGAACTGGCGCAGCGCGTCGGCAACCCGCTGTTCGAAGCCCTGGCCCATTACGACCGTGCACGGGTGCTGCAGGCCCGTGGCGAAATCCTGCGCGCCCTCGACGAGGTGCGCCAGGGCCTGCAGCGCCTGCACGGCCTGGCACCGCAGCGACTGTATGCGGTGCGTGCGCGGCTGTCGCTCTACGAAGGCTATTTGCTGTTGGTGCGCAACCAGCCCGAAACCGGCATTGCCCTCCTGCGCGCAGGCCTGGCCGAGGCGCGGGCCTGTCGCGATATCAGCGTGCTGATCGGCCATTGCGTGATCGCCAGCTTCGAAGGGCGGCGCCATGACTTTCCCAAAGCCTTCGCCGAACTCGCCGAAGCCGAGCGCCTGATGCATATCTGGGATGTGCCGCCGATCTACTACCTGGCGATGATTACCCTGATCAAATGCGAACTGTGGCTGGCCCAGGGCCGCACCGACCTGGCGGATGCCTGGCTGACGCGGCTGGGGCAGACTTACCACGGCGAACAGGCCGCCGCTGCACCGGAATTCCATCCGCACTTGCCGCAGCATATCGGGCTGCAACAAGCCGCCCTCGATGCCGTGCGCCATCAGCCCCTGGCGGCGCTGGAGCGGCTCGAAGCACTGGCGCAACAGGCCCACGACAGTGGGCGCCAGATGATTGCCCTGATGGCGCTGACCCAGCAGGCGCAGTTGCTGCTGGAGTGCGGCCAGGAAGCCAGGGCGCGGCCGGTGCTGGCCCAGGCGTTCGAGGCGGGTGCCGGGGGCGCGTTACAGCCGTTCCAGCGCTTGTTGGACGGGCATCCGGACTGGATGCGCGAGCAATTGGGCAAAGACCCCCAAGGTGTGCTGCACCAGAGCCTGCTCGCGCTTCTCCCGGCGGTCGTGACGCCCGAGGTCACGACCGGCCACGAAACCCTGAGCACACGCGAGCTGGCGGTCCTGCAACTGATCGCCCAAGGCTGCTCCAACCAGGAAATCAGCAACCAGCTGTTTATCTCCCTGCACACCGTCAAGACCCACGCCAGCCACATCAACAGCAAACTTGGGGTGGAGCGACGCACCCAGGCCGTGGCGCGAGCCAAGGCGATGGGCTTGCTGGCGTGAGTGCCGGGCGGTTTACGGTGCCGTCGGGCACTCGCCGGCTGACCTGTCGACCGCCTGGCTGACCTGCGCGGCAAAGCGCTTGAGATTGTTTTGATGGGCGAGCACCACGTTGTCGATGCTCGGCCCGGCGGGCGACTGCAACGTGGTCCGGCAGGTCAGCGGTGGGCGCTCGGTGCCCCCGGCCGGGCGCAGGCGCCATTTGACGTCGAGCAGCGCGTACTGGCCGGGCACTGAGTCAAAGCGCTGCACTTCAAGACGCAACAACATCGATTGCCGAGGGTTGCTGTTGGCCAGTTGGTCCACCAGCGCACTCCTCAGCTCATCCGCGAGGCTCGCGGCCCACCACTGGGTTTCCAGGATCGCCACGCCGCTGTCGCCCTGGCGAATCACAATCTGCGGTCGGTCGACCTGGGGGGGAACGGTGATGCTTTCAATCCGGATGCTGCCTGCGTCGGCTCCCGTGGCCGTATTCCAGTGCGCCGGTGTCAGCGTATGAAAGGTAATCGGCGTACTGCTGCACGCCGCCAGCAACAGCAGCATGCCGACCACTGTGATTTTCAACGGAAACGTCATGGCGCTTGCTCCAGGGGTCATTTGCGTGGAGGTCCTTGCAGGTCCAGGGGCGCGGCGTTGTCGGGACGGCCGCGAATCAGCGATTCCGGGTGACGGCCCAGGTAGTCCGACAGTTCGCGCAGGGAACGCGACATGCGCCCCAGTTCATCCAGGGTCTGGGTCAGCTGCTCACGCTGCGGTGAGTCCTCGGCCAGGGTCGAACTGGCCGATTGCAGCGTCTTGCTCACGTCAGCCAGGGTGTTCTGCACGCCGGGCAGGGTCTTGGCATTGAATTGGGTCAGGCCTTTGCGCAGCTCGACCAGGTTGCCGTCGAGGTTGCCGGCAATGCGTTCGATCGGCAGTTGGTTGATCTTGTTGACGATGCTCTCGAGTTTTTCCTGCAGTTGCTCGAGGTTGCCGGGAATGGTTGGAATGCTGACCGGGCGCAGGCTGGGGTCAAATTTGACCTTCTCGGCTTTCGGGTAGAAGTCCAGCGCGATGTATAACTGGCCGGTCAACAGGTTGCCGCTGCGCGCCTGGGCGCGCAGGCCATTTTCGATGAACGAGCCGATCAGCCGTACGCCGGCGGCCTCATCGTTGGGGTCATGGTTCATGACCTTGAGCAGTTTGGTGTGGGCCTGCCCGAGCAACTGTGGATAGATCACGATACCGACGTTGAGTGGGAAGCTGCGTTTACTGGCATCGAAGTCCAGGTTGATCGACACCACCTTGCCAAACTCGACGCCGAGGAACTCCACCGGCGCCCCGACCTTGAGCCCGCGCAATGCCTGGTCGAAGCGCAGGGCCATGTATTGCCCCTCGCCATTGGGTGGGGCGAGGGCGCTGTCCTGGTCGTCGAAGAGCTCAAAGGTACGTGCCTCGTCAGCCGGTTTGTCGTTGGGGCTGTACGGCGGTGCCCGAAAGGCGATGCCGCCGACCAGCATGGACGAAAGCGATTCGGTCTTCAGCGCGAAGCCATTGGCGCCGACGCTCAGGTCAACCCCGCTGGCGTTCCAGAAACGCGTGTTTTCGGTGACATAGGCATCATTGGGCGCATGCACGAACACCTCGACGTTGACACCCTTGCCTTCGGCATCCAACTCGTAGGCCACCACCTGGCCGACCTCGATTTTGCGGTAGTACACCGGTGAGCCGATATCCAGCGAACCAAGGGTCTGCGTGTGCAGCGTGAAACGCTTGCCCGGTTCGCCGTAGGTGATGGGCGGCGGGTTTTCCAGGCCTTTGAACTGCTTGGCACGGGTCTCCGATTGGCCGATGTCGGCACCGATGTAGTCGCCGGAGAGCAGGGTGTCGATGCCGGATACGCCGCCGGCGCCGATACGCGGGCGCACCACCCAGAACTGCGAATCGGCGCGGGTGAAGCTTTCGGCCTGCTTGGCCAGTTGAACCGTGGCGTTGACGCTTTTCTGGTCGTCGCTCAAGGCGACGTCGGTCACCTGGCCGATCACCACGTTGCGGTACTTGACCTCGGTTTTGTTCGCGGTCAGACCGCTGCCGGTCTTGAAATTGAGGGTGATGGTCGGGCCCTGCTGGAGGACGCTGTGTACCACCAGCGAAATCCCCACCAGCACCGCGACGATCGGCACGATCCACACCAGCGAAACGCTGAAGCGCCGTGTCTTGATCGCAGGCGATCCTGGGGCTTGCGGGGTGTCAGTGGGATGTGACGTCATCCGCGGTCTCCTTGTTGTGTGGGGTTTCCCAGATCAGCCTCGGGTCGAAGCTCATGGCGGCCAGCATGGTAAACACCACCACCAGGCCGAAAAACAGGATACCCAGGCGCGGCTCGATGGTGCCCAGGGCCTGGAACTTCACCAGCGCGGCCACCAGCGCGACCACGATGACATCCAGCATCGACCAGTAGCCAATCAGTTCGACGAAGCGGAACAGCTTCGAACGTTCCTTGCGTGCCCAAAGGCTATTGCGCTGCACGGTGACCAGCAGCAGGGCCAGGGACACAAACTTGATGCCGGGCACTGCGATGCTGGCGATGAAAATAATCAGCGCAATGTCCCACGCGCCGTGCTGCCAGAACTCCAGCACCCCGCTCATGATGGTGCTGTCAGCCCCCGAGCCGAGCATGGTGGTGTTCATCACCGGCAGGAGATTGGCCGGCACATAGAACGCCAGCGCGGTGAGCATGTAGGCCCAGGTGCGCGTCAGGGAACTGACCTTGCGCCGGTGCAAGGGCGCGCCGCAGCGCTCGCATTCGGTCGGCCCGGCGCGCAGGTCGCAGGACAATCCGCAACTGTGACAGAGGCACAGGCCGAGCTCGCTGGCCGTCGGCGGTGTGCTCATACGCTGTCCCACAGGTCGCGTACATCACGCCCGGCAATGCGGATCAGCAACAGGCTGAGCACGGCCAGGGCAAACAGGCCGGTGCCGGGGATCACATCAAGCATGCCGGCCAGCTTGAACACAGCCACCATTGCCCCGAGCAGACACACCTCCAGCATGCTCCAGGGCCTGAGTGCCTCCAGCCAACGCATGCACAATCGGAACGCCGGTGAGCGCTTGCCCGCGAGGGCGAAGCTCAAGACCCACATCAGCAGCAGCAACTGGAACACCGGCGCGATGATAATGGAAATGGCCGCCACCAACGCGATAAACGTGATCGGCCCCAGGCTCAGCGCTACCACCGAATCCCATAGCGTGGCGCTGCTTTTCAGGCCTTGCAGGCTGATACTCATCACGGGATAGAAATTGGCGAACGTCCACAGCACCGCAGCCGTCAGCGTCAGGGCGAGACGCTGTTGCACGGTCAGGCCGTTGTAGCGCTGGAGCACGCCTGCGCAACGTATGCAGTGGGCTTTTTGATGTTTGGCGAGCGTGACTTTTTCGTACACACAGTCGCAGTGCTCGCAGATGATCAGTTGATTCGCCATGGGGATCGCTCCAACGCGGCACGGTGGCGGGGGCCTGGGTTGTTTTTCGATGGCGTGGGCAAGCTTAGCAGTCGCTGCTCTTCAGGTCTGGCACCGCGTCAACCATACTGTGTGGAATATGCCATAGCGCCCGCAGGAGCATCGATGAATATTGAAAAAGCCACGCTGATCCGCGAAACCTTCCCGGTCGGCCCGTTGCAGTGCAACTGCACGATCATTGGCGACCCCATCACCAAAAAGGCCATCGTGGTCGACCCGGGTGGCAACCATGAACTGATCCTGGCGCGCCTCGATGCCCTGGGCCTGAAAGTGGTGAGCATCATCCACACCCATGCCCATCTCGATCACTTCCTGGCCTCGGGGCAATTGAAGGAAAAGACCGGTGCCACCCTGCACCTGCACAAGGAAGACCAGTTTCTCTGGGACAACCTGGAGATGCAGTGCCAGATGTTTGGTGTGCCCTACACGCCGGTGCCGTCGCCGGATCGCTGGCTGGCCGATGATGAGGCGTTGGCCTGTGGGTGCGGTGTGGCGCTGCATACACCGGGGCACACGCCAGGCTCGATGAGCTTCTGGTTTGCCGATGCCAAGCTGCTGATTGCCGGGGACACGCTGTTTCGGCGCGGTGTTGGGCGTACGGATTTGTGGGGCGGGGACCAGGCGACGATCGTGCGTTCGATCAAGCAACGGCTCTACACGCTGGACGAGGGCGCGACGGTGGTGACCGGCCATGGCCCGGACACGCGCCTGGGTGACGAGATGCGTGAGAACCCGTTTGTGCGGGCGTGAAGCAATGGTTCGAACGGCAATCCGCTGTAGCAAAAACTCAGGCCGCGTTCAGCATGTGTCTGCTACGGTTTCTGTAGCAACGCAAGACCCGAATGTTTTGTTACAGCTCGGGGCGCGCCCACGGAATTTTTACCGTTTGTCGCGTTCCAAACTCGGCACGGGTCCATTGCCAATGTCCTTTGCACCACAGAATGCAAAAGTAGGAGCTCCCTTCATGTTCACTCCGCGTCGTCTGCTTGTTGTCGCTACCGCCGTAGCCCTGTTGTCCGGCTGCGCTTCACCTAATCCTTATGGCGGTGGCAGCCAGGGACAGGCGAATAATGAATCCAGCGGTATGAGCAAGACCGCCAAGTACGGTGGCCTGGGTGCCCTGGCCGGTGCATTGGCGGGTGCAGCCATCGACCATAACAACCGTGGCAAGGGCGCGCTGATCGGCGCCGTGGTTGCGGGGGCCGGCGCCGCGGGTTACGGCTACTACGCCGACCAGCAGGAAAAGAAACTGCGTGAGAGCATGGCCAATACCGGGGTTGAAGTTCAGCGCCAGGGCGACCAGATCAAGCTGATCATGCCGGGTAACATCACCTTCGCCACCAACTCGGACGCGATCTCCAGCAGCTTCTACCAGCCGCTGAACAACTTGGCCAACTCCCTCAAGCAGTTCAACCAGAACACCATCCAGATCGTGGGTTACACCGACAGCACCGGCAGCCGCCAACTGAACATGGACCTGTCCCAGCGCCGTGCCCAGAGCGTGGCCAACTACCTGACGTCCCAAGGCGTCAATGGTGCCAACCTCAGTGCACGCGGTGCCGGCCCGGATAACCCGATAGCCAGCAACGCCGACGTGAACGGTCGTGCGCAGAACCGTCGTGTAGAAGTGAACCTCGGCCCGATCCCCGGCCAGCAGTACGGCCAGCCTGGCGCGCAGCAGCAAGCGCCGCAGCAGAACAACCAGTTCCAGGGCAATCCGTACCAGCAATACCAATAAACGCTGGTCACTAAAAAGGGCGCCATGCAGTGAATGCATGGCGCCCTTTTTTATGGCTGGCGCTTACATCAATCGATGTACTCGAACACCTTGACGATCTTCTGCACGCCGGACACGCCCTGCACCAGGTTGGCTGCGCGCGTGGCTTCCGCCTGGGTCAGCAGGCCCATCAGGTAGACGATGCCGTTATCGGTGACCACTTTGATCCGCGAGCCGGGAATCGCGTTGTCGGTCAGCATCTGCGCCTTGATCTTGGTTGTCAGCAGGGCATCGTTGCTGATGGCCAGCAGGGTGATCGGGTCCATGACCTGCAATTCGTTGTGGACCTTCTTGACCCGCTGTACGGCCGAGGCCGCCTGTTCGGCCTGGGCCTTGAGGTCGGCGCGTGGCGTTTGGCCTGCGAGCAGTACCACGCCGTTGAAGCTGGTCACGACGATGCGTGAAGCACCGTTGCCCAGGTCCGTGGCGGCTTTGGCAATGTTGACTTCGACCTTGGTTTCGATCAGCGAGTCATCAATCTTGCTGCCGAAGGTGCGGGTGCCCTTGTCATCCTGAATAGGGGTGTCACGTGTCGCAGTGATTGCCGTGCTGCAGCCGCTGATGCCGAGGCACAACGTAATGGCCAAAAGGCCGAGGCGGTTAACGGTCATTCTTCACTCCCAAACAGTTGGCTGTCGATCAGATCGCACAGGCAATGGATCGCCAGCAGGTGGACTTCCTGAATACGTGCGGTGACATTGGCCGGGACGCGAATCTCCACATCTTCGGGCAGCAGCAGCGAGGCCATGCCGCCGCCGTCGCGTCCGGTCAATGCTACGACAATCATTTCGCGATCATGTGCGGCCTGGATCGCTTGAATAATATTCGCCGAGTTGCCGCTGGTGGAGATCGCCAGCAGCACATCGCCTGGTTGGCCCAGGGCGCGGATCTGCTTGGAGAAGATTTCGTTGTAGCTGTAGTCGTTGGCGATCGAGGTGATCGTCGACGAATCGGTGGTCAAGGCGATGGCCGGCAGGCTCGGGCGCTCACGTTCGAAGCGGTTGAGCAGTTCGGACGAAAAATGCTGGGCATCGCCGGCCGAACCGCCGTTGCCGCACGAAAGCATTTTGCCTTCGTTGAGCAAGGCATTGACCATGACCTGACTGGCTTGCTCGATGTGCGGTGCAAGTACGTCCATCGCCTGTTGCTTGGTGTCGATGCTGGCCTGGAAAAGCTGGCGAATTCTGGATTGCATGTCCATCTGTGTGACCTTAAGTAGCGCGGCTGTTTGGCACAGGAATGTGCAGCCCGCAAAGCAAAGAGCAAAAGTGTGTGGTGAAGATGTCCGGTGAATCAGCTGTCGAAGGCATTTTGCAGCCAGTTCAGATCAACCTGACCAGACGGTGTGCTTTCCATGGCAACCACATCGAAACGGCAGGGGGCGTCGGCCCAGCGATGCTCTTGTTGCAGGAAAAACTGCGCAGCGAGTATCAGCTTCTGACGCTTGCGCCCGTCGATACTGGCGAGCGCGCCACCCCATTGTGCGTGTTTTCTGTAGCGGACTTCGACGAATACTACTGTATCGCCGTCAAGCATGACCAGATCAAGCTCGCCGCGTTTACACAACCAGTTCTGCGCCAGCAGGCGCAGACCCTGTTGTTGCAAGTGTTTCAATGCTTGAAGTTCGGCATCCTTGCCGCTTTGTGCAGTAGACCGCTCCGGCATCAGCGCGGGGTGTCCGGCAGGCGCTGGATCTCGCCGCCGACGAACTTCGCCCATGGCATCTGGCGATCGACGCGCTGGTTGGTGCTGATGCCCAGGTTGCCCGAGAGGCCGTCAATGCGTGTATCCGGCAGTGCCTTCAACTGGCCCAGGCGCGGGGCCAGGCGGTAGGCGTCGACGCCCATCGCATACAGGCGGCCAAGGCTGCCATTGGCTTGCGGCCATTGTGCGGCAACCTGGTTACGCAGCGGGTCGGTGGTGTTGAGCAGCCAAGGGGTTTCGCAGAACATCACGTTGGTCATGTCCAGGTACTGGTTCTTGTCACCGCTGGCGCTGAATACGTGGGACGTGGCGTACACCGGCACATCACCGGCGTACTGGAAGTTCAGGGTCGGCTTGATCTGCTGGGCCAGTTGCGGGGTAACGGCCAGGAAGATGAACTCGATGTCCTGGCGACGTGAGGGCTGTGCCGCTACGTCTGTGCCCACTGTGCTTTGCAGGCTCTTGGCGCGACCTTCGCTTTTACGCAGTTGGAACAGGTCGGCAATTTGCTGGGCGAGGGCGACCGGCTGGTCGACATACTCGACACCGACAACCGTGCCACCGTTGGCTTCCCAATCCTGGCGGAAGGCCTTGTAGACACGCTCGCCCCACTCGCCACGGGGCACCATGGCAGCGGCGCGGTGCAGGCCATCGGCACGGGCGCGGCGCGACACCTCGCGGGCTTCGTCTTCAGCGGCCAGGCCGAACTGGAACAATTGCGCCGGGCCCTGATCGGTCTCGCTGTAGTTCAACGCCAGCGTGGTGATCGGTAGCTGAGGGCGCGTGCTGAGCTGCTTGACCAATGGCTTCTCCAGCGGACCAACTACCAATTGCACGCCTGCAGCCTGGGCCTTGGCATAGAAGTCGTCGATGGAGGCCAGGCGCGAGCTGTCATAGAACTCGATGACCGGTGGCTTCTGCCCGGCTTGTTCAGCCTGGTAGTGCGCCGCCATGAAACCTTCGCGCAGGGCCTTGCCGACGGAGGCCAGCGGGCCTTCCTGGGGCAGCAGCAGGGCGATCTTGTTCAAGGGCTGGCTGGCCAGCTCCTTGAGCTTGGTCAGCGGGGTTGGCAGTTGCACGGCGGCCGGGTGGCCCGGGTTTTGTGCGCGCCAAGTGTCGATAGCGGCCTGCTGTTGCTCAAGCGTACCGGCGCCCTTGACGGCTTGGGCCAGGGTGATCCAGCCGTCCAGGGTCGGGTTGCCGCTGGCTTGCAGTTGTTCCGCAGGCAGTGCGGCAATCAAGGTCCAGATGGCTTCGTGATTGCTTTTGGCGGCATCGCCGCTGAGCAATGGCGCCATGGCAACGCGCTCGCGGGCAGCGGCCAGGGTCTGGCCATCGGCTTCATAAGCGCGGGCGTGCACGGTGCCGGTGCGGATCTGCTGTTCGGTCGGCAGCTCCTTCAGGCTTTGCAGGCTCGGATGGTTCAAGGCGGTCAACGCGGCCTTGGGCTGGTTGCGCGTCATGGCCAATTCGGCAGCCAGGGTGCTGGCAAAGACTTGCGCGGCTGGCTTGAGGACATCCAGGGACACTTGCGCAAGAATCTGCGACGAGCGGCCAGGGTTGTTCTGGCGGTAGGCCATGTCTGCCGCACTCAGGCGCAGCAACGCGGCCTTTTCTGGCGTCTTGGCGGTGGTGGCCTGTTCGAGCAGTTGCTCGATACTGGCGTCCGGGGTCCGTGGAAGGTCGCCAAGGCTGGACGAGGGCGAGCTGGCGCAAGCGGCCAGTAAGGCAGCGAGGCAGAGGGCGGAGAGCAGCCGCAGGCAAGCGATCATGTAAGTGTTCCTGATACCGATCAAATTAGCGTGGAATTGTACCCAAGCACTGGCCCAGGCGCGATGTTACTGGCGTGAAACCGTCGATTTAGGTCGTGCAAGTGGTGCGATCAGCCATGCACGGCTGAAAAGCCATCGGCCGTGATGGCATATTTTCAAGGCGCCTACGCGCTACAATATGGCTTTTGCCAACCATCGAGGTGTGCGCTTTGACTGCTCCAGGTCCTTTGAATTCCACTGCAGGCTCGCTTTTTGTCGTGGCGACGCCCATTGGCAACCTGGACGACATCAGTGCCCGGGCGCTGAAAGTGTTGCGCGAGGTTAAATTGATTGCGGCGGAAGACACTCGACACTCCCAGCGTTTGATGCAGCATTTTGGTATCAGCACGCCATTGGCGGCTTGTCACGAGCATAACGAGCGCGAAGAAGGCAGTCGCTTTATCGTGCGGTTGTTGGCGGGCGACGATGTGGCGCTGATCTCGGACGCGGGTACGCCGCTGATCTCCGACCCTGGGTACCATCTGGTCCGCCAGGCGCGTGCCGCAGGTATCAATGTAGTGCCTGTTCCAGGCGCGTGCGCGCTGATCGCTGCATTGTCGGCGGCAGGCCTGCCGTCGGACCGTTTTATTTTCGAAGGTTTCCTGCCGGCCAAGGCCGTGGGGCGTCGTGCGCGTCTACAGGCATTGAAAGAAGAGCCGCGCACGCTGATCTTCTACGAAGCGCCTCATCGTATTCTTGAATGCCTGCAGGATATGGAACTGGTGTTCGGCGGCGAGCGCCTGGCCCTGCTGGCCCGTGAGCTGACCAAAACCTTCGAAACCCTCAAGGGCCTGCCGCTGGAAGCGCTGCGCGCGTTCGTCGAGGGCGACAGTAATCAGCAGCGCGGCGAGTGCGTGGTGTTGGTGGCGGGCTGGACCGCGCCGGAAAATGAAGAGGCCGTCGGCAGCGAGGCCATGCGTATCCTCGACCTGCTGCTCAAGGAGATGCCGCTCAAGCGCGCTGCGGCGTTGGCGGCGGAAATTACCGGCGTGCGCAAGAATGTGTTGTATCAAGTCGCGCTGGATAAACAGAAAGCCGAATAGTTCCGGGGGTAAACCGGTATTCCGTCCGAACGTGATGGCAATGCTGCACTTTTAATACTTGTCCTGAAGCCGTCGTGCCGTTAACCTGCGCGGCGGAGAGTCGATTGGACAGTCGCTGCCCTCTATGAAAATTAGGGGGGGGAGGAAAGTCCGGGCTCCATAGGGCGAAGTGCCAGGTAATGCCTGGGAGGCGTGAGCCTACGGAAAGTGCCACAGAAAATAACCGCCTAAGCACTTCGGTGCCGGTAAGGGTGAAAAGGTGCGGTAAGAGCGCACCGCACGACTGGCAACAGTTCGTGGCTAGGTAAACCCCACTTGGAGCAAGACCAAATAGGGTCCCAAGGCGTGGCCCGCGCTGGGACCGGGTAGGTTGCTAAAGATGTCCAGTGATGGCCATCGTAGACGAATGACTGTTCAAGACAGAACCCGGCTTACAGATCGACTCTCCACCTTTTTCCTTCTGTCCGAATCTCGGGCAGAAAACCGGTAGTAGCGCAAGAATCCCTCCCTGCCAAATCATTGGCAGATGCATCTTCGTAATACCAAAAAAATCTTACTCTTAATAAATCACTTTAACTTTGATCTGTAGCTCTTTGAGCTATCTGTGCTTGTCGAGCCAAAAACACCGCCGAACTCTGGTTTCTCCTCCTTTTACGCTCCTAAATCTCCGATCTGTAAGGCTTTTCCTTGAATCCGCGCCTTGACGGTGTGGTGGGCGCATTCCTATAGTGTGCGCAAGTGGCGGAAAGTGGCACAAAGTGGGTTTTTTGAACGTAAAACGCTAAAATTTGGAGAAACGCATCTGTGTTTCGCGGAGCTAACGCTATCAGTCTCGATGCAAAAGGCCGTCTCGCCATGCCGAGCCGGTATCGTGACGAGCTGATTTCGCGAAGTTCCGGACAGTTGATCATCACAATCGATGCCGTTGACCCTTGTTTATGTGTTTACCCCCTCGATGAGTGGGAGTTGATTGAGACCAAGTTGCGTGCCTTGCCTTCATTGCGTGAAGAAAACCGCCGTCTGCAGCGTTTGCTGATTGGTAATGCCGTCGACCTCGAACTCGATGGCAGTGGTCGTTTCCTGGTGCCCCCGCGTTTGCGCGAGTACGCCAAGCTGGATAAGCGCGCAATGCTGGTCGGCCAACTGAACAAGTTCCAATTGTGGGACGAAGATGCCTGGGATGCTGTTTCTGCAGCTGACCTGGCTGCTATTCAACAACCGGGCGCCATGCCTGATGAACTGCGTGATTTGATCCTGTGACTATTGATAGCGGCTTTAACCACATCACCGTACTGCTTGACGAAGCCGTTGAGGCTCTCGCCGTACGCGCGGATGGCTGCTATCTGGACGGTACCTTTGGCAGGGGCGGGCATAGCCGGTTGATCCTCAGCCAGCTCGGGCCCGACGGCAAACTCCTCGGGTTCGACAAAGACCCCCAAGCGATTGCCACCGGGCAAGCGCTAGCGGCCGAAGACGGCCGCTTTGTCGTTGTGCAGCGCAGCTTTGCCGAGCTGGGTGCCGAAGTCGCCGAGCGTGGCATGGCGGGCAAGGTAGCCGGGGTTTTGCTCGACCTGGGCGTGTCTTCGCCGCAGCTCGATGACCCGGAGCGCGGCTTCAGCTTCATGAACGACGGCCCCCTCGACATGCGCATGGACCCTACCCGTGGCGTCAGTGCCGCGCAGTTCATTGCCACTGCGCCGGTGGAAGAAATCGCCCGTGTGTTCAAGGAATACGGTGAAGAGCGCTTCGCCGGCCGCATGGCCCGTGCCGTGGTGGAGCGCCGCGAAATCCAGCCGTTCGAGCGCACCGCCGACTTGGCCGAAGTGCTGAAAGTCGCCAACCCCGCGTGGGAAAAGGGCAAGAACCCGGCGACCCGCGCGTTCCAGGGCCTGCGTATCCACGTCAACAACGAATTGGGCGACCTGGAGGCTGGCCTCGAGGCCGCCCTCGAGGCGCTGGAAGTAGGCGGTCGCCTGGTGGTGATCAGTTTCCACTCCCTGGAAGACCGCATCGTCAAGCTGTTCATGCGCCGCCTGGTCAAGGGCGAGTCCGACAACCTGCCGCGCAACCTGCCGGTACGTTTCGAAGCCTTTGTGCCGAAAATCAAAATCCATGGCAAAGCGCAGTTCGCTTCCGAAGCCGAACTCAAGGCCAACCCACGTTCCCGTAGCGCCGTCATGCGCGTCGCGGAGAAGCTGCGGTGAGCAAGCTTTTCGCCAAGCCCCTCCCGGGCGGCAGCTTCTTTATGTTGCTGCTGTTTGTCGGCGTGCTGGTGTCCGCAATTGCGGTGTCCTACAGCGCCCATTACAACCGCCAACTGCTCAACACCCTCTATGGGGAATTGAGCGTGCGTGACAAGGCGCAGGCGGAGTGGGGCCGTTTGATCCTCGAGCAAAGCACCTGGACGGCCCATAGCCGTATCGAAGTGCTGGCCACCGAACAGCTGAAAATGCACATCCCGGGCGCGGCCGAAGTGCGCATGGTGGCGCCATGATGAAACTCGAAGGCGCACTCTACCCATGGCGCTTCCGCCTGATGCTCGGCTTGCTGGCATTGATGGTGGGTGCGATTGCCTGGCGGATCATCGACCTGCAAGTGGTCGACCGTGACTTCCTGATCGGCCAGGGCGATGCCCGTAGCCTGCGTCATATCCAGATCCCTGCGCACCGTGGCCTGATCACCGACCGTAACGGCGAGCCGTTGGCGGTGAGTACCCCGGTGACCACCCTGTGGGCCAACGCCAAGGAATTGCAGGTTGCCAAGGACAAGTGGCCGCAGTTGGCTGCCGCCCTGGGCCAGGATCCGAAAGCCTTGGCTGAGCGCCTCGAGGCCCAGGCAAATAAAGAATTTATCTACCTCGTTCGCGGCCTTACCCCCGAACAAGGCCAGCAGGTGCTCGACCTTAAAGTCCCCGGTGTCTACGGCATCGAGGAGTTCCGTCGTTTCTACCCGGCCGGTGAAACCACTGCCCATATGGTCGGCTTTACCGACATTGACGATCATGGTCGTGAAGGTGTGGAACTCGCCTACGATGAATGGCTGGCTGGGGTGCCGGGGAAACGACAGGTCATCAAGGATCGGCGCGGCAGGTTGATCAAGGATGTCCAAGTCACCAAAAACGCCAAGGCCGGAAAGCCCTTGGCGTTGTCGATTGACCTGCGCCTGCAATACCTGGCCAACCGTGAGCTGCGTAACGCGATCATCGAGAACGGCGCCAAGGCCGGCAGCCTGGTGATCATGGACGTGAAGACCGGCGAGATCCTAGCCATGGTCAACCAGCCGACCTACAACCCGAACAACCGTCGCAACCTGCAACCGGCGATGATGCGTAACCGCGCGATGATCGACGTGTTCGAGCCGGGCTCGACCATGAAAGCCATCTCCATGAGTGCCGCCCTGGAAACCGGACGCTGGAAACCCAGCGACAAGGTCGAGGTGTATCCGGGTACGTTGCAGCTGGGTAAATACACCATTCGCGACGTGTCCCGTACTGAAGGTCCGGTGCTGGATTTGACAGGTATCCTGATCAACTCCAGTAACGTGGGCATGAGTAAGGTCGCCTTCGATATCGGTGGTGAAACCATCTACCACCTGGCGCAGAAGATCGGCCTGGGGCAACCCACCGGCCTGGATTTCCCGGGTGAGCGCGTCGGCAACCTGCCCAACTACCGCGACTGGAAAAAAGCCGAGACCGCCACGCTTTCCTACGGCTACGGTCTGTCGGTGACCGCCATCCAGCTGGCCCATGCCTTCTCCGTGCTGGCGAATAACGGGCGCATGGTGCCGCTGAGCCTGATCCACGTCGATGAAGCGCCGAAAGCCACCCAGGTGATCCCGGAAAATGTCGCCAAGACCATGCAGGGCATGCTGCAACAAGTGATCGAAGCACCGCGCGGCGTATTTCGTGCCCAGGTGCCGGCGTATCACGTGGCCGGCAAGTCCGGTACCGCGCGTAAGACGTCGGTGGGCACCAAGGGCTACGCCGAAAACTCCTACCGCTCGCTGTTCGCCGGCTTCGGCCCGATGAGCGATCCGCGCTACGCCATCGTCGTTGTGATCGATGAGCCGAGCAAAGCCGGTTACTTCGGTGGCCTGGTATCGGCGCCGGTGTTCAGCAAAGTGATGTCCGGCACCCTGCGCCTGATGAACATCACCCCGGATAACCTGCCGCCGACCCAACAAGCGAATGCCGGACCACCGGCCGCTGCAGTAAAAGCCAATGGAGGGCGCGGCTGATGTCTCTTAGCCTGAACAAGATTTTTGCCCACGCCGGCCGCGATCTGCTGATTCGCGAGTTGACCCTGGACAGCCGTAACGTGCGCGCTGGCGACCTGTTCCTGGCGGTGCCGGGCGGCAAGTACGATGGCCGTGCGCACATCGCCGACGCTCTGCAGCGCGGCGCGGCTGCCGTGGCCTATGAAGTCGAAGGCGCCACGGTGCTGCCGATCACCGACGTGCCGCTGATCCCGGTCAAGGGGCTGGCCAAGCAACTGTCCGATATTGCCGGGCGTTTTTACGGCGACCCGAGCCGCCACCTCAATCTGGTGGGCGTGACGGGCACCAACGGCAAGACCAGCGTGACCCAATTGGTCGCCCAGGCCCTTGACCTGCTGGGCCAGCACTGCGGCATCGTCGGCACCCTGGGTAGCGGTTTTTATGGCGCGCTGCAAAGCGGCCTGCACACCACGCCGAACCCCATCGCCGTGCAAGCGACCCTGGCCGACCTGAAAAAGGCCGGTGCCAAGGCGATTGCCATGGAAGTGTCGTCCCACGGTCTGGACCAGGGCCGCGTCACCGCCCTGGCCTTTGATGTGGCCGTGATGACCAACCTGTCCCGCGATCACCTGGATTATCACGGCACCATGGAGGCGTACGCCGCCGCCAAGGCCAAGCTGTTTGCCTGGAATGACCTCAAGTGCCGGGTGATCAACCTGGACGACGCTTTTGGTCGCCAACTGGCGGCCCAAGACAGCGAAGCGCGCCTGATCACCTACAGCCTGGAAGACGCCGGCGCGTACCTGTATTGCCGCGAAGCCCAATTCAATGACGAAGGCGTGCGCGCCACACTGGTCACACCTCAGGGCGAGCACCACTTGCGCAGCACCCTGCTCGGGCGTTTCAACCTGAGCAATGTGCTTGCCGCCATCGGCGCGCTGCTCGGCCTGGATTACGCACTGGACGAGATTCTCAAGGTGCTGCCGAAGCTGGAAGGCCCGGCCGGTCGCATGCAACGCCTGGGTGGCGGTACGCAGCCGCTGGTGGTGGTTGACTACGCCCATACCCCGGATGCGCTGGAAAAAGTCCTCGAAGCCCTGCGCCCTCACGCCAAGGGCAAGTTGCTCTGCCTGTTCGGCTGTGGCGGTGATCGTGATCGCGGCAAGCGGCCGTTGATGGCCGAGATCGTCGAACGCCTGGCCGATGGTGTGCTCGTCACCGACGACAACCCGCGCAGCGAAGACCCAGGCCGGATTTTCGATGACATTCGCACCGGCTTCAAAGATGCATCCAAGGCCACCTTCGTCGCCGGTCGCGGCGCGGCAATCGCCCGGTTGATCGCCAGCGCCAGTGCTGACGACGTGGTCGTGCTGGCCGGTAAGGGGCACGAGGATTACCAGGAAATCAACGGCGAGCGTCATGCCTTCTCCGATCTGGTCGAGGCCGATCATGCCTTGACCGCCTGGGAGGTTGCCCATGCTTAAGGCGATGACGTTCAGCGAACTGACCCAGGCCCTGTCGGCACGCGTACTGTCGAGCGATTGCAGCTTCAGCGGCGTGAGCATCGACAGCCGTGCGATCCAGCCGGGACAACTGTTTGTCGCCCTGGCCGGCCCGCGTTTCGACGGTCACGACTACCTGAACGAAGTCGCCGCCAAAGGCGCCGCAGGTGCCTTGGTGCAGCGCGAAGTGGCTGATTCCACCTTGCCGCAACTGCTGGTCGCCGACACCCGCCTGGCCCTCGGCCAATTGGGGGCGCTGAACCGTGCCGCTTTCGATAAGCCCGTTGCCGCCATCACCGGCTCCAGCGGCAAGACCACGGTCAAGGAACTGCTCGCCGGTATCCTGCGTACGCGCGGCCCCGTGCTGGCCACCCGTGGCAACCTGAACAATGATTTCGGCGCTCCGCTGACCCTGCTCGAACTCGCCCCGGAACACACGGCGGCGGTGATCGAACTGGGTGCCTCGCGCATCGGCGAAATTGCCTACACCGTGGCGCTGACCAAGCCCCACGTCGCCATTATCAATAACGCCGGTACGGCCCACGTCGGCGAGTTCGGTGGCCCGGAAAAAATCGTCGAGGCCAAGGGGGAAATCCTCGAGGGCCTCGCTGCATCGGGCACCGCAGTCTTGAACCTGGACGACAAGGCCTTCGAGACCTGGCGTGTACGCGCCGCCGGTCGCAAGGTCCTGACGTTTGCCGTGCTTAACGCCGCGGCTGATTTCCATGCCTCCGACATCACCGTCGATGCCCGTGGCTGCCCGTCCTTCACGTTGCACACACCGCAAGGTAGCGAGCACGTGCAACTGAATTTGCTCGGCAACCATAACGTCGCCAATGCCCTGGCCGCTGCGGCTGCGGCTGGCGCCTTGGGCGTGTCGCTGTTCGGTATCGCCACGGGCCTGGGCGCGGTGCAGCCGGTCAAGGGCCGCACTGTTGCGCAACTGGCGAGCAACGGCATGCGTGTGATCGATGACACCTATAACGCCAATCCATCGTCCGTCAACGCCGCTGTCGACCTGCTCAAAGGCTTCGATGGGCGCAAGGTACTGGTGTTGGGCGATATCGGCGAGTTGGGCGACTGGGCTGAACAAGGTCATCGTGAAGTCGGGGCCTATGCCACCGGTAAAGTCGACGCCCTCTACGCCGTCGGCCTGAACATGGCCCATGCCGTGGCTGCCTTCGGCCCCGGTGCGCGACATTTCGCCACCCAGGCCGAGTTGATCCAGGCGCTGGGCGTGGCAGAACAAGACAAACACACAACCATTTTGATCAAGGGATCGCGCAGCGCGGTGATGGAAAACGTCGTCGCGGCCTTGTGTGGCTCAAGTACGGAGAAACATTAATGCTGCTGCTGCTGGCTGAGTATCTGCAACAGTTCCACAAAGGCTTCGCGGTCTTTCAGTACCTGACCCTGCGCGGGATCCTGGGTGTGCTGACCGCGCTGTCTTTGTCGCTGTTTTTAGGGCCGTGGATGATCCGCACCCTGCAGAACCTGCAAATTGGTCAATCGGTTCGTAATGACGGCCCGCAGTCGCACCTGTCCAAGTCCGGCACCCCGACCATGGGCGGTGCGCTGATCCTGTCGTCCATCGGTATCAGCACCTTGCTGTGGGCCGACCTGCACAACCGCTACGTATGGGTGGTGCTGCTGGTGACCCTGCTGTTCGGCGCCATCGGCTGGGTCGATGACTACCGCAAAGTGATCGAGAAAAACTCCAAGGGGCTGCCAAGCCGCTGGAAGTATTTCTGGCAGTCGGTGTTCGGCCTTGCCGCCGCGATCTTCCTCTACACCACGGCGCCAAGCGCAGTGGAAACCACCTTGATCATCCCGATGCTCAAGGACGCCAGCATCCCGTTGGGCATCGGCTTCGTGGTGCTGACCTACTTCGTGATCGTCGGCTCCAGCAACGCGGTGAACCTGACCGACGGCCTCGACGGCCTGGCGATCATGCCGACGGTGATGGTGGGCGGCGCCCTGGGTATCTTCTGCTACCTGTCGGGTAACGTGAAATTCGCTGAATACCTGCTGATCCCCTACGTACCGGGCGCGGGTGAACTGATCGTGTTCTGCGGCGCCTTGATCGGTGCCGGCCTGGGGTTCCTGTGGTTCAACACCTACCCCGCACAAGTCTTCATGGGCGACGTCGGCGCACTGGCGCTGGGCGCGGCCCTGGGCACCATCGCGGTGATCGTTCGCCAGGAAATCGTGTTGTTCATCATGGGCGGTGTGTTCGTGATGGAAACCCTGTCGGTGGTCATCCAGGTGGCGTCCTTCAAGTTGACCGGGCGCCGCGTGTTCCGCATGGCGCCGATTCACCACCACTTTGAACTCAAGGGCTGGCCTGAGCCGCGTGTGATTGTCCGTTTCTGGATCATCACCGTGATTCTGGTCCTGGTCGGCCTTGCCACCCTGAAACTGAGGTAGAAACGAGTGTCCCTGATCGCTTCAGACCACTTCCGCATCGTTGTCGGCCTCGGCAAGAGCGGCATGTCCCTGGTTCGCTTCCTGGCGAACCGGGGCACGTCGTTTGCCGTGGCCGATACGCGGGAAAATCCACCGGAGCTGGTCACGCTGCGCCGTGACTACCCGCACGTGGAAGTGCGTTGTGGCGAGCTGGATGTCGAGTTTCTGTGCCGCGCCGATGAGCTCTACGTGAGCCCCGGCCTGGCCCTGGCGACACCGGCCCTGCAAGCCGCAGCGGCCCGTGGCGTGAAGCTGTCCGGCGACATCGACCTGTTTGCACGCAATGCGAAGGCGCCGATCGTGGCCATCAGCGGTTCCAACGCGAAAAGCACCGTGACCACCCTGGTCGGCGAGATGGCGATGGCGGCCGGCAAGCGCGTGGCCGTGGGCGGCAACCTCGGCACGCCGGCGCTGGACCTGCTCAGCGACGACGTCGAGCTGTACGTGATGGAACTGTCGAGCTTCCAGCTGGAAACCACCCACGACCTGGGCGCTGAAGTGGCCACCGTGTTGAACGTCAGCGAAGACCACATGGACCGCTACAGCGGCCTGCCGGCGTACCACCTGGCCAAGCACCGGATCTTCCGCGGCGCCAAGCAATTTGTGGTCAATCGCCAGGATGCGCTGAGCCGTCCGCTGATGGGCGAGGGCATGCCGTGCTGGACCTTCGGCCTGGGCAAACCCGACTTCAAGGCCTTCGGCATTCGTGAAGAGAACGGCGAGAAGTACCTGGCCTTCGAATTCCAGAACCTGATGCCGGTGCGCGAGCTGAAAATCCGTGGCGCCCATAACCAATCCAACGCCTTGGCCGCGTTGGCCTTGGGGCACGCCGTGGGCTTGCCGTTCGACGCCATGCTGTCGAGCCTGCGCACCTTCGGCGGCCTTGAACATCGCTGCCAGTGGGTCCGCGACCTTGATGGTGTCAGTTACTACAACGACTCCAAGGCCACCAACGTGGGGGCCGCATTGGCTGCCATCGAAGGCCTGGGCGCCGATATCGAAGGCAAACTGGTGCTGATCGCCGGTGGCGACGGCAAGGGTGCCGATTTCAAGGACCTCAAGGCACCGGTGGCTGCCCATTGCCGCGCCGTGGTGTTGATGGGCCGCGACGCCGATTTGATCGCCGCCGCGCTTGGCGATGCCGTGCCACAGGTGCGTGCCACCTCCCTGGACGACGCTATTGCCCAGTGCCAAGCCCTGGCCCAACCAGGCGATGCGGTACTGCTGTCGCCGGCGTGCGCCAGTTTCGACATGTTCAAGAACTACGAAGAGCGCGGCCAGTTGTTCGCCCGCACCGTGGAGGGCTTGGCATGAGCATTGACTTCAGAAACATCATCAAGCCGTACCCGTCGCCGATCATTACCGGGCGTGGCATCGACCTTGATTTTCCGATGCTCGCCGGTTGCCTCGCGCTGCTGGGCCTGGGCCTGGTGATGATCACCTCGGCTTCTTCCGAAGTGGCCGCCGTGCAATCGGGCAACACCCTGTACATGATGATCCGTCACCTGGTGTACCTGATCATCGGCCTGGGCGCGTGCATCGTCACCATGATGATCCCCATCGCCACCTGGCAGCGCCTGGGCTGGCTGATGCTGATCGGCGCGTTCGGCTTGCTGGTCATGGTGATCCTGCCCGGCATCGGCCGCGAGGTGAACGGCTCGATGCGCTGGATCGGCTTCGGTGCGTTCAACGTGCAGCCGTCGGAAATCGCCAAGGTGTTCGTGGTGATCTACCTGGCCGGTTACCTGGTGCGTCGCCAGAAGGAAGTGCGCGAAAGCTGGATGGGCTTCTTCAAGCCATTCATCGTGCTGCTGCCCATGGCCGGCCTGTTGCTGATGGAGCCTGACTTCGGCGCCACCGTGGTGATGATGGGCGCGGCGGCGGCGATGCTGTTCCTCGGCGGCGTGGGCTTGTTCCGCTTCAGCTTGATGGTGGTGCTGGCGGTGGCGGCGGTGACCATCCTGGTACAGGCACAACCGTACCGGATGGCGCGTCTGATCACCTTTACCGACCCCTGGTCCGACCAGTTCGGTTCCGGCTACCAATTGACCCAGGCCTTGATCGCCTTCGGTCGCGGCGAATGGCTGGGCGTGGGCCTGGGCAACAGCGTGCAGAAGCAGTTCTACCTGCCGGAAGCGCACACCGACTTCGTGTTCTCCGTACTCGCCGAAGAACTCGGCGTGGTCGGCTCGCTGTGCACCGTCGCCCTGTTCGTGTTCGTGTGTGTCCGCGGCATGTACATCGGCCTGTGGGCCGAGAAGGCCAAACAGTATTTCGCCGCCTATGTGGCCTACGGCTTGTCGTTCCTGTGGATCGGCCAGTTCCTGATCAACATCGGGGTGAACGTCGGCCTGCTGCCAACCAAGGGCCTGACCTTGCCGTTCCTCAGCTATGGCGGCAGTTCGTTGGTGATCTGCTGCGCCTGTCTTGGCTTGTTGCTGCGCATCGAGTGGGAGAGTCGAACCCACCTGGGCAGCGAAGAGATGGAGTTCAGCGAAAGCGACTTCGCCGAGGAGCCGACCCATGGGCGCTAACGTGCTGATCATGGCCGGCGGCACCGGGGGCCATGTGTTCCCGGCCCTGGCGTGCGCGCGGGAATTCCAGAACCGTGGCTACACCGTGCACTGGCTGGGTACACCGCGCGGCATCGAAAACGAGTTGGTGCCGAATGCGGGCTTGCCGTTGCACCTTATCAACGTCACGGGCCTGCGCGGCAAGGGCACGTTGTCCCTGCTCAAGGCACCGTTCGTGTTGCTCAAGGCGGTGTGGCAGGCGCGTAAGGTCATCCGTGAATTGCAGCCGGTGTGTGTGCTCGGCTTCGGTGGTTATGTGACCGGCCCCGGTGGCGTCGCCGCCAGACTTGCCGGCGTGCCGGTGATCGTGCACGAGCAGAACGCCGTGGCCGGTACCGCCAACCGTTTGCTGGTGCCGCTGGCTGCGCGGGTGTGCGAGGCGTTCCCCAACACCTTCAGTGTGTCGGATAAGCGCCGTACCACCGGCAACCCGGTGCGCACCGAGCTGTTTATGGATATCGCCCGCGAAGCACTGGCGGGGCGCAAGGCGCACCTGCTGATCCTGGGCGGAAGCCTGGGTGCCGAGCCGCTGAATAAATTGCTGCCGGAAGCCGTGGCGCAACTCCCCGTGGAATTGCGCCCGGAGATCTTCCACCAGGCCGGCAAGAACCACGATGAAGTCACCGCCACGCGTTATCGCGAAGCCGGTGTGGCGGCCAATGTGCAGCCCTTTATCAAAGACATGGCCCATGCCTATGGCTGGGCCGACCTGGTGGTCTGTCGCGCGGGTGCGCTGACCGTCAGTGAACTGGCTGCTGCCGGTCTGCCGTCCTTGCTGGTGCCCTTGCCCCACGCCATCGACGATCACCAGACCCGCAACGCCGAATATTTGGCCGGGGAGGGCGCTGCCTTCCTGCTGCCGCAAAGAACGACTGGCGCCGCCGATTTGGCCGCACGCCTGACCGAGGTTTTGATGCAACCGGAACGACTCAACAACATGGCGAGCACCGCAAGCCGCCTGGCCAAACCTGACGCAACCCGCACCGTGGTCGATATCTGCCTGGAGGTGGCCCATGGTTGAGAATCAGAAAGCCATGCCACAACCGGAAATGCGCCGCATCCGTCGCATCCACTTCGTCGGTATCGGCGGCGTGGGCATGTGCGGCATCGCCGAAGTGTTGCTGAACCTGGGCTACCAGGTGTCCGGCTCGGATTTGAAAGAGTCGCCGGTCACCGAGCGCCTGAAGTCCTTTGGCGCGCAGATCTTTATCGGTCACCGCGCCGAGAACGCTGCCGAGGCTGACGTGCTGGTGGTGTCCAGCGCCGTGAACACCTCCAACCCGGAAGTGGCCACTGCTCTTGAGCGCCGCATTCCCGTGGTGCCACGCGCCGAGATGCTCGCCGAACTGATGCGCTATCGCCACGGCATCGCCGTCGCCGGTACCCATGGCAAGACCACCACCACCAGCCTGATTGCCTCGGTGTTCGCCGCCGGTGGCCTGGACCCGACCTTCGTCATCGGTGGCCGCCTGAATGCGGCCGGTACCAATGCCCAGCTCGGTACCAGCCGCTACCTGATCGCCGAAGCCGATGAAAGCGACGCCAGTTTCCTGCACCTGCAACCGCTGGTCGCTGTGGTCACCAACATCGACGAAGATCACATGGCCACCTACGACGGTGACTTCAACAAGTTGAAGAAAACCTTCGTCGAGTTCCTGCACAACCTGCCGTTCTACGGTCTGGCCGTGCTTTGTCTGGACGACCCGGTGGTGCGTGAAATCCTGCCCCAGGTCAAGCGTCCGACCGTGACCTACGGCTTCAGCGAAGACGCCGACGTGCGCGCGATCAATGTGCGCCAGGAAGGCATGCAGACCTACTTCACCGTGCTGCGTCCCGACCGCGAGCCGCTGGATGTGTCGGTGAACATGCCGGGCAACCACAACGTATTGAATTCCCTGGCGACCATCTGCATCGCCTCCGACGAGGGCGTCAGCGATGAAGCCATCGTCGAGGGCCTGTCGCGCTTTGCCGGTGTCGGCCGACGCTTCCAGGTCTACGGCCAACTGCCGGTGGAAGGCGGTGACGTGATGCTGGTGGATGACTATGGCCACCACCCGACCGAAGTTGCCGCGGTGATCAAGGCCGTGCGCGGTGGCTGGCCGGAGCGTCGCCTGGTGATGGTCTACCAGCCGCACCGCTACAGCCGCACCCGCGATTTGTACGACGATTTCGTCAATGTATTGGCCGATGCCAACGTGCTGCTGCTGATGGAAGTCTACCCGGCCGGTGAAGAACCGATCCCCGGCGCCGACAGCCGCAAGCTGTGCAACAGTATCCGCCAGCGCGGCCAGTTGGACCCGATCTACATCGAGCGCGGTGTGGACCTGGCGCCGATCGTCAAGCCGCTGCTGCGCGCCGGCGACATCCTGCTGTGCCAGGGTGCCGGTGATATCGGTGGCCTTGCGCCTAAGTTGCTGGCGAGCCCGCTGTTTGCGGCCGCCAAGAAGGGGGCGTCGAAATGACTGCTGACTACGGCTCCCTGTTTTCGACAATCGCGCCAGCCGACTTCGGCCGCGTGGCCGTGCTGTTCGGCGGCAAGAGCGCCGAGCGCGAAGTGTCGCTCAAGTCCGGCAACGCCGTGCTCGATGCGCTGCAAAGTGCCGGCGTGAATGCGTTCGGGATCGACGTGGGCGATGACTTCCTCGCCCGCCTGCAGGCCGAGAAGATCGACCGTGCCTTCATCATCCTGCACGGCCGTGGCGGTGAAGACGGCAGCATGCAGGGCCTGTTGGAGTGTGCCGGTATCCCTTACACCGGCAGCGGCATCCTCGCTTCGGCACTGGCCATGGACAAGTTGCGCACCAAGCAGGTGTGGCACAGCCTGGGTATTCCGACCCCGCGTCACAGTGTTCTGTGCAGCGAAGACGATTGTATTTCTGCAGCCAAGGAACTGGGCCTGCCTTTGATCGTCAAACCTGCCCATGAAGGCTCCAGTATCGGCATGGCTAAAGTGAACTCGGCCGCCGAATTGATCGACGCATGGAAAGCGGCAAGTACCTACGATTCGCAAGTGTTGGTGGAACAGTGGATCCAGGGTCCCGAGTACACCATCGCCACCCTGCGTGGCCAGGTATTGCCGCCCATCGCATTGGGCACGCCCCACACCTTTTACGACTACGACGCCAAGTACCTGGCCTCCGATACCCAGTACCGGATCCCGTGCGGCCTTGACGCAACCAAAGAACAGGAATTGATGGACCTCACGGCGAAAGCCTGTGAGGCGTTGGGTATTGCCGGTTGGGCACGGGCAGACGTGATGCAGGATGACCAAGGGAATTTCTGGTTCCTGGAAGTCAACACCGCACCGGGCATGACCGACCACAGCCTGGTACCGATGGCCGCTCGCGCAGCCGGCCTGGATTTCCAGCAGTTAGTGCTGGCGATTCTGGCCGCCAGCATCGAGCCAAGAGGCTAAGGACATGAAAGGCGCATCGCTTCGTCATCAGCCCCCACAAGCACCGAGCCGCAAGCCGGTGCCACGGGGTGCCAGTCGAATGGTGGCTAAAGAGCCGATGTCGGCGCGCCTGCCGAAAGCCAACTTTGGTTTCCTCAAGGCGCTGTTCTGGCCGGTGATGCTGGTGGTGTTGGGCTTCGGCACTTACGAGGGCGCGCAGCGTCTATTGCCGTACGCCGACCGGCCGATCACCAAGATCAGCGTGCAGGGCGACCTGAGCTACATCAGCCAGCAAGCGGTGCAGCAGCGTATCGGCCCGTTCCTGGCCGCGAGCTTCTTCACCATTGACCTGGCCGGTATGCGTCGGGAGCTGGAGCAGATGCCGTGGATCGCCCACGCCGAAGTCCGCCGCGTCTGGCCGGACCAGGTGACGATCCGCCTGGAAGAGCAACTTCCCGTGGCCCGTTGGGGCGATGAGGCGCTGTTGAACAACCAGGGCCAGGCGTTCACTCCGCGTGAGCTGGCCAACTACGAGCACCTGCCGCAGCTGTTCGGGCCGCAGCGGGCGCAGCAGCAAGTGATGCAGCAGTACCAGGCCCTGAGCCAGATGCTGCGGCCAATGGGCTTCTCCATTGCACGCCTGGAACTGCGTGAACGGGGCAGCTGGTTTTTGACGACCGGGGCAGGCAGTTCCGGCCCGGGCATCCAGTTGTTGCTGGGACGCGACCGCCTGGTGGAAAAGATGCGCCGTTTCATCGCCATCTATGACAAGACCTTGAAAGAACAGATTACGAACATTGCGAGCGTCGACCTGCGTTACGCCAACGGCCTTGCCGTCGGCTGGCGTGAACCGGCTGCGCCCACGGCAGCGCAACCCGCTGTCGCGAAGAATTAAGAAGAGGCAGGACCCATGGCAAACGTGCAAAGCGGCAAAATGATCGTCGGTCTCGATATCGGCACCTCCAAGGTGGTGGCGCTGGTGGGCGAGGTCGGGGAAGACGGCACGATCGAAATCGTCGGTATTGGCACGCATCCGTCCCGTGGCCTGAAGAAGGGCGTGGTGGTCAACATCGAGTCCACTGTGCAATCGATCCAGCGCGCCATCGAAGAAGCGCAGCTGATGGCCGGTTGCCGGATTCACTCGGCGTTCGTCGGCGTGGCGGGCAACCATATCCGCAGCCTGAACTCCCACGGCATCGTGGCGATTCGCGACCGTGAAGTCAGCGCCGCCGACCTTGAGCGCGTCCTCGACGCCGCCCAGGCCGTGGCGATCCCGGCTGACCAGCGCGTGCTGCACACCCTGCCGCAGGACTACGTGATCGATAACCAGGAAGGCGTCCGCGAGCCCCTGGGCATGTCGGGCGTACGTCTGGAAGCCAAGGTCCACGTGGTGACCTGTGCCGTCAACGCCGCGCAGAACATTGAAAAATGCGTGCGCCGCTGCGGCCTGGAAATCGACGACATCATTCTCGAGCAGCTTGCCTCCGCGTATTCGGTACTGACCGACGACGAAAAAGAACTGGGCGTATGCCTGGTAGACATCGGCGGCGGCACCACCGACATCGCGATCTTCACCGAGGGTGCGATCCGTCACACCGCCGTGATCCCGATTGCCGGCGACCAGGTGACCAACGACATCGCCATGGCGCTGCGTACACCGACCCAGTACGCCGAAGAAATCAAGATCCGCTACGCCTGCGCCCTGGCCAAGCTGGCCGGTGCCGGTGAAACCATCAAGGTGCCAAGCGTGGGCGACCGTCCACCGCGTGAGTTGTCGCGCCAGGCCCTGGCCGAAGTGGTCGAGCCGCGCTACGACGAGCTGTTCACCCTGATCCAGGCTGAACTGCGCCGCAGCGGCTACGAAGATTTGATCCCGGCCGGCATTGTGCTGACCGGTGGCACCTCGAAGATGGAAGGCGCGGTCGAACTGGCCGAGGAAATCTTCCACATGCCGGTCCGCCTGGGTGTTCCCCATGGCGTCAAAGGCCTGGGCGACGTGGTGCGCAACCCGATTTATTCCACCGGTGTGGGCTTGCTGTTGTACGGGCTGCAAAAGCAGACCGACGGCATTTCCCTGTCGGGCCCGAGCAACCGTGACAGCTACCGCAGCGACGACGAGGCCAAGGCGCCGTTGTTCGAGCGGCTGCAGGCGTGGGTCAAGGGCAATTTCTAAAGATTTACCGCAACACCGCAGCACCGAAACAAGCAGTAGGCGAAAAAACTAGAGAAAACGAAAGGAGAGGGAACATGTTCGAACTCGTAGACAACATCCCCGCCAGCCCGGTCATCAAAGTGATCGGTGTCGGCGGTGGCGGCGGCAACGCTGTCAACCATATGGTCAAGAGCAACATTGAAGGCGTTGAATTCATCTGCGCCAACACTGACGCCCAGGCGCTGAAAAGCATCGGCGCGCGGACCATCCTGCAATTGGGCACAGCCGTGACCAAGGGCCTCGGCGCCGGCGCCAATCCGGAAGTCGGCCGTCAAGCCGCCCTGGAAGATCGCGAGCGTATTGCCGAAGTGCTGCAGGGCACCAACATGGTGTTCATCACCACGGGCATGGGCGGCGGTACCGGTACCGGTGCAGCGCCGATCATTGCCGAAGTGGCCAAGGAAATGGGGATTCTGACGGTTGCGGTCGTGACCCGTCCGTTCCCGTTCGAAGGCCGCAAGCGCATGCAGATCGCCGACGAAGGTATCCGTCTGCTGTCTGAAAGCGTCGACTCGTTGATCACCATTCCCAACGAGAAGCTGCTGACCATCCTGGGCAAGGACGCGAGCCTGCTGTCCGCATTCGCCAAGGCTGACGATGTACTGGCCGGTGCCGTTCGCGGTATCTCCGACATCATCAAGCGCCCGGGCATGATCAACGTCGACTTTGCCGACGTCCGTACTGTCATGAGCGAAATGGGCATGGCGATGATGGGCACTGGCTGCGCCAGCGGTCCGAACCGTGCACGCGAAGCCACCGAAGCGGCCATCCGCAACCCGTTGCTGGAAGACGTGAACCTGCAAGGCGCACGCGGCATCCTGGTGAATATCACCGCCGGTCCTGACCTGTCCCTGGGTGAGTACTCCGATGTGGGTAGCATCATCGAAGCCTTCGCTTCCGAGCACGCCATGGTCAAGGTCGGTACCGTTATCGATCCGGACATGCGCGACGAGCTGCACGTGACCGTGGTTGCCACCGGCCTGGGCGCGAAAATCGAGAAGCCTGTGAAGGTCATCGACAACACCCTGCATAACAGCCAGGCCAGCCACGCGAGCCAAGCGGCTGCCGCTCCAGCGCCTTCGCGCCAGGAACTGCCGTCGGTGAACTACCGTGACCTGGATCGTCCGACCGTGATGCGCAACCAGGCTCAGGCCGGTGCTGCGGCGTCCCGTAGCCCGAATCCGCAAGATGATCTGGACTACCTGGACATCCCGGCATTCCTGCGTCGTCAGGCCGATTAATGGAATGTATCAGGGCTATGAAGGTGATTGGTGTTCAGCAAAGGTCTGGTCTGCTATTATCGCCAGCCTTTGTTGATACCAGTTCGCAATTTGCGCTGAAGCGGTCCAAGCCATGATTAAACAACGCACCCTGAAGAATATTATTCGTGCCACAGGTGTAGGTCTGCACTCCGGGGAGAAGGTATACCTGACCCTCAAGCCTGCACCTGTCGACACCGGCATCGTGTTTGTGCGTGCCGACCTGGACCCTGTGGTGCAGATTCCTGCTCGCGCGGAAAATGTTGGCGAAACCACGATGTCGACCACGTTGGTCAACGGTGACGTCAAAGTGGACACGGTGGAGCACTTGCTCTCGGCCATGGCCGGTTTGGGCATCGATAACGCCTACGTCGAGCTCTCCGCGTCCGAAGTCCCGATCATGGATGGCAGCGCTGGACCCTTCGTATTCTTGATTCAATCTGCCGGCCTGGAAGAACAGGACGCAGCCAAGAAGTTCATACGCATTCTGCGGGAAGTGACAGTAGAAGACGGCGACAAGCGCGCCACCTTCGTCCCGTTCGAAGGCTTTAAAGTGAGCTTTGAGATCGATTTCGATCACCCGGTATTCCGTGACCGCACCCAGAGTGCAAGCGTGGATTTTTCCAGCACTTCGTTCGTAAAAGAAGTCAGCCGCGCCCGTACCTTTGGTTTCATGAGTGACATCGAGTACCTGCGCAAGCACAACCTCGCACTCGGCGGCAGCGTTGAAAACGCCATTGTGGTCGACGCGGATGGTGTACTGAACGAAGACGGCCTTCGCTATGAAGACGAATTCGTGAAGCACAAGATCCTCGATGCAATCGGTGACCTCTACCTGCTGGGCAATAGCCTGATAGGCGAGTTCAAAGGCTTCAAGTCGGGCCACGCCCTTAACAACCAGCTGCTGCGCAAGTTGATTGAGCAGACAGACGCTTGGGAAGTCGTGACCTTCGAAGATGCCAGCACCGCACCGATCTCTTACATGCGTCCCGTTGCGGCGGTGTAAGTAACAACTCTCTTTCTTTAGTTTTTAAAGGCTGCCTTCGGGTGGCCTTTTTTTATGTGCCTGTGACGCGCCTCCCTCGTTCCCATGCGCAGCGTGGTGGCGATCATCACCCCTCACTGGCATCCACAATCCGATTGCGCCCCGTGTGCTTGGCCTCATACAACGCCCGGTCCGCACTGAGCAGCAAGCCCTCCAGGGACATCCGGCTGCGCTTGTCCCGGGTGCTCATGCCGATGCTCGCCGTGATCGGCTGCTCATCCCCCGCCACCCGCGGCAAATGTTCGATGCTGCTGCGGATATGCTCGGCGATGACCCACGCGCCCTTGGCGTCCGTATTGGGCAGCACCACCGCGAACTCCTCGCCGCCGTAACGCGCTGCGAGGTCGGCAGGGCGGCGGATATTGGCGCTGATAACCTGGGCCACCGTGCGCAGTGCTGCATCGCCACCATGATGGCCGTGGCGGTCGTTGAAGGCCTTGAAGTGGTCCACGTCGATCATCAGCACAGTCAGTGGTTCGAGCGAACGTTGCGCCCGGTCCCATTCAAGGCGCAGGCGTTCGTCGAGGATGCGGCGGTTGGCCAGGCCGGTCAGGGCGTCGGTGGCTGCCAGTTCTGACAGGACGCGCTCTGCGCGATAACGGCGGCGCAGTTCCCGGCGCAGCATCCAGGTCAGCCATAACAAGCCGATACACAGGATGCCCGTGGCGCCACTGGTCAGCAGTGCGGCGCGCTTCCAGGGGGCGAATACATCTTCACTGGACAGGGCCACCACCACAATCAGCGGCAGGTCTCCGACATTGGTGAAGGTGTACAGGCGCTCCTTGCCGCTGATGGCAGAGATGGCCTGGAAGCTGCCACTGCCTTCGCGCAGCATGCGCTTGAAGTTGGGACGTTCGCTCAGGTCCTTGTCGATCATGTCGCGCTCCAGCAGCGGTTGCTGGGCGAGCAAAATGCCTCGGTTGCTCAGCAGGTTGACGCTGCTGCCGTTGCCGATGGTGAGCGTACTGAAAAGCTGATCGAAGTACGCCAGGCGCATGGTTGCGACGGCAACGCCGGCAAATTCACCATTGGGGCCTGATACGCGCCGACTGAACGCCATGCGCCAGACCTGGTCGCAATCGCAGTGGATCTTGAACGGTCGGCTGATGAACAAACCGGCCTGGGCGTCTTTGGCATGCACCTGGAAGTAATCGCGGCTGGCAAAGTTGCGCGGGGTGGGCTGCAGGGTGGAAGAGTCCGCGATCACCGCGCCGTCGGCGTCCAACAACAGCACTTCACCCTTGAAAGGTGCGGCAGTGGACAAGTCAAACTGCACCAGGTGCTGGATATTCGCCGTAACCTGGGACAGGTCTTCGCGTTGTTTGGCGGCAATCAACCCTTTGAGTGCCAGGTCGTAGAGCTCGACGTTCCGTAGCACGTCGGCGTTGATCAACTGGGCGATATTGGTGGTTGAGCGCGTAGCGGCCTGCAGGGTGCTGGCGTGTTCGCGGATCAGCAACGCGGCGACGATGACCACGATCAAGACAACAGTGATACCGCTGCCCAGAACCATTAACAGTTCTGGGCGTGCGGCCAGGGTACGGACACGGCGTTGACTCATCGGGCAGACTTCAGCGATGTGGATGCTGGCAGTTTAGTTCTACCCGATGAAAATTAAATACTCGGTTAAAAAGAAAGATCTGCGCGTTAGAACACGTTGATCGGGTAGTCGACGATCACTCGGTACTCATCCACATCCCGGTCCACCGCCGAGTAGCCATGACTGCCACGATTGGTTGCCCATTGCAGGCGCATCGCCAGATCCTTGGCCTTGCCGCCCTGCACCACATACTTCACATCGATATCCCGTTCCCAGTGTCTGGCGTCCTTGCCATCGGCGCTGTACCAGGCACTGTAGCCACGGCTTTGCGGGTCGACTTTGGTCAGGTCGGTCTTGCCGCTGATGTAGGACACCGCCGAGGTCAGGCCAGGCATGCCGAGGCCCGCGAAGTCGTAGGCGTACTTGAGCTTCCATGAGCGCTCATTGGGGCCGTTGAAGTCCGAGTATTGCTGGGAGTTGTCCAGGTACACGCTGTCGCCCTGGCTGATGTAGTCGAACGGCGTGTTGCCGTTGACCCGCTGGTAGGCGGCGGTGACGCTGTGGTGGCCCACGCCGACGGTGAAGTGCAGGCTGTAGGTGTTGTTGTCGATATCCCCGAGCAGCGACTGGCCGGTGTCCTGGGTGTGGTAGTAGTGCAGGCCCGGGTTGAGGCTGACCAGGTCGTTCAGCGCGTAGGTGTAGTCCAGGTCGTAGTAGTACTGGTGCCACACGTCCTTGAGTTCGGAAGCGTACAGGTTGCTGGTCACTCCCGGGATGCCGCTGAACGACACGCCCGCCCAATTCATGTGCTGGCTGTCAGCGTTGCTGGGCAATGCGCCATAGCTGGTGCCGATGCGTCGGTGACCACTCTGGTTGTAGAGCTTGGTGAAGCTGGCCTGGCCGCCTTCGAGCATCCAGCCGTCGAAACTGTGGTTGCTCAGGCTCACGCCACGGAAAGTCTGCGGCAGCATGCGCGTCATGCCGCCGGCGATCACCGGGTTGTTGAGGAACAGGTCACCGGCCTTCAGCTCGGTGTCGAAGGCGCGCATCTTCAAGGTGCCCCCTGCGGTGGAGAACGCACCGGGCGCTTTGCCGCTGCCGTCAGCACTGCCGTAGGGAAGGATGCTGGAACCGTCGGTGCCGCCACCGCCGTCGAGCTTGAGGCCAAGCATGGCGTGGGCGTCCAGGCCGAAGCCGACGGTGCCCTGGGTGTAGCCGGATTCGAAGGTGCCAATAAAACCTTGGCCCCATTCCTTGCTGTCATCGGTGTGGAGGTCGCGACGGTCGCGGTTCATGTAGTAGTTGCGGGTGTTGATGTCGAGGTGCGAGCCTTCGACGAATCCGTCGGCGGGGGTGGTGTCTGCCGCGTGGGCAAGGGGAACGATCGTTGCTGCAATCGCGAGGAATAACGGGGTGAACGTCAGCGAGTTCTTCACCGGTGGAGCTCCTTTGGTCAATCGAAAACGGCCAGTGTCGTGGGGGTGTGCCTGGCCTTTTTTTACCGCAAAAAAAAGCCGCTGAAGTCAGCGGCTTTAAGACAGATTCCCAGTGTAGAGCCCTGGAAATAAGTCGAGGGAAATTCGGGTAAGCGGGTCAGCTGCCTTTGCCGTCGCGCTCATCGATGCGTCAAATTAACGCAGGCGAGCGCTGCGATACAGAGTGTAACAAGATAATGACTGTTGCCAAAACAGCAACAGTGATGCTGAGGGCCATGGGGGAGATGTCTAGACCGGCAGGGTAATGCCAAAGGTATTGCCGCTGACATCGCTGCGCACGAACACATCACCGCCGTGCATCAAGGCAATCGCCTTGACGATGGCCAGCCCCAAGCCGTGATTCGCCCCGCTGTTGCTGCGCGACGCGTCCACCCGATAGAAGCGTTCGAACAGCCGGGGCAGGTGTTCGCTGGCAATCACGTCACCAGGGTTGGTCACGCCGATTGCCACCTGATGCTCCAGCACGTCGATGTTCACATCGATCACCTGCCCCGGCGCGGTGTGCTGCACCGCATTGCTCAGCAGGTTGATCAGGGCGCGGCGCAGGTGGGCTTTTTCGATCTGCACCCGGGCGTCGCCATGCACGCGTACCTGAACCTGGGCGTCTTCAAGGATGAAGTCCAGGTAGTCGAGAGTGGTCGCCACTTCATCGGCCAGGGAGCTTTCGCTCAGCTTGGTGGCCTTGCTGCCCTGGTCGGCGCTGGCGAGGAACAGCATGTCGTTGATGATCGAACGCAGGCGTTCCAATTCCTCGAGATTGGATTGCAGCACCTCGAAGTAGTGCTCGGCCGAGCGCCCGCGTGTCAGGGCAACCTGGGTCTGGCCGATCAGGTTGGTCAGCGGCGAGCGCAGTTCGTGGGCGACGTCGGCGTTGAACGACTCCAGGCGCGAGTAGGCCTGTTCCACGCGGTCCAGAGTGGCGTTGAACGAGTTGACGAACTGACTCAGCTCCGGCGGCAGCGGCGACAGTTGCAGGCGCCCGGAGAGCTTCGGTGGCGCCAGTTTCTGTGCTTCATCCGAGAGTTTGCCCAGCGGCTTGAGGCCAATGCGCGACACCCAGAACCCCAGCAGCGCGGCCAGCACCACGCCGACCAGCGCCAGGCTGACCAGCGCCACCAGCAGGTGGTGCTGGGTGGCGCGGAAGTTTTCGGTGTCGATGGCAATCATGAAGCGCAGCGGCGGGCGTTGGTCCTTGGCCGGGAACTGGCTCACCAGCACCTTGAACGGGTACTCGCGCCCCGGCAGGCGCAGATCCCGCTTGCCGGTCGGGCCCTCGGCGAAGGCGCGGATCTGCGCATCGGGGTTGCCATACTCGTAGGTCGGATCGCTGCTGACGACCCAGAAGCGGATGCGCTTGTCTTCCTCGCCGAGTAATTTGAGCTTGGCTTGAATCTTCACCCAATGGTCCGGCGTGCCGAAGCGGTTCACAGAGGATTCCAACACGCTGTAGCGCGCGTCCAGCTCCGCCCCTGGCAGCAAGCCCAGGCTGCGGTCCACCTGCTGATACAGCGCGCCGCCGATCAACAGGAATATCAGCGCCGCCACCAGGGTGAACATGCTGCTGAGGCGCAGGGCAATGGAGTTAGCCGACACTGCGATTCTCCAGCACATAACCCATGCCGCGAATGGTGTGCAGCAGCTTGTGTTCGAACGGCCCGTCAAGCTTGGCGCGCAGGCGCTTGATGGCCACCTCGACCACGTTGGCGTCGCTGTCGAAATTGATGTCCCAGACCATTTCCGCAATCGAGGTCTTGGAGAGGATTTCGCCCTGGCGCCGCGCCAATACGCTGAGCAGCGAGAACTCCTTGGCGGTCAGGTCCAGGCGCACGCCATTGCGGCTGGCCTTGCGGCTGATCAGGTCGATCCACAGGTCGGCGACCGTGACCTGCACCGGTTCATGGCCGCCGCTGCGGCGGGTCAGGGCTTGCAGGCGCGCCACCAGTTCGAGGAAGGAAAACGGTTTGCCGAGGTAATCGTCGGCGCCTTCGCGTAGGCCGCGGATACGGTCTTCCACGCGCTCGCGGGCGGTGAGCATGATCACCGGCGTCTGCTTGCGCGCGCGTAATGCACGCAGCACGCCAAAGCCATCGAGGCCGGGCAGCATCACGTCGAGCACGATCACCGCGTAATCGTTCTCCAGCGCCAGGTGCAGGCCCTCGACACCCTCGCGCGCCACATCGACGGCGTAGCCTTGCTCCGTCAGGCCGCGGTGCAGGTAATCGGCGGTTTTTTCTTCATCTTCAACAATCAGTACGCGCATGAGCCTTTTGCTCCAGGACGGTGCCTTGGCCTCAATGTGTGGTTGCCAGCTCAGCCGCTGGTTTGGGCCGGTGGAAAAATTTCTCAAGGTACAAGTATATGACCGGTGTGGTGAACAGCGTCAGCGCCTGGCTCACCAGCAAGCCGCCGACCACCGCGATGCCCAGGGGCTGGCGCATTTCCGCGCCAGGGCCGGCGCCGAGCATCAGCGGTACCGCGCCCAGCAGGGCGGCGAGGGTGGTCATGATGATCGGCCGGAACCGCGTGATGCAGGCTTCATAGATCGCCTCCTCCGGCGGTAGCCCGCGCACCCGCTGGGCGTCCAGGGCAAAGTCGATCATCAGGATGCCGTTCTTCTTCACGATGCCGATCAGCAACACCAGGCCGATCAGCGCCATGATCGAAAAGTCCTGGCCCATCAGCGACAGCATGATCAGCGCGCCCAGCCCCGCCGAGGGCAAGGTGGAGATAATCGTCAGCGGGTGCACGAAGCTCTCATACAACACACCCAGAATGATGTAGACCGCCACCAGCGCCGCGAGGATCAGCCACGGCTGGCTGGCCAGCGAACTCTGGAACGCCTGGGCCGCGCCCTGGAAGTTGCCGATGATGGTGGTCGGCATGCCGATTTCATTCTTGGCCTGGTTGAGCATGATCACCGCGTCACCCAGCGCCACACCGGGTGCCAGGTTGAACGACAGGTTGGCGGCGGGGAACATGCCGTCATGGCTGATGGACAGAGGCCCCACGGTCGGTGGGTCGACCTTGGCCACTGCCGACAACGGCACCATCTCATTGGTCAGCTTTGATCGCAGGTAGAAGTAGTTCAGGCTTTCGGCCTTGCCGCGCTGTTGGCTGTCCAGCTCCAGCACCACCTGGTACTGGTTGATCTCGGTCTGGAACTCGTTGATCTGGCGCTGGCCGAAGGCGTCGTAGAGCGCCTGGTCGACATCGGTGGCGGTCAGGCCAAAGCGCGCGGCGGCCTGGCGATCAATGCTGATATGGGTGATGCTGCCGCCCAGTTGCAGGTCGTTGGACAGGTCGCGAAACGCCGGGTTGGCGCGCAGTTTTTCGGTCAGGCGCTGGGTCCAGGTGTTGAGTGTCGGGCCGTCGTTGCTCTTGAGCACGTACTGGTACTGGGCACGGCTGGGGCCGGAGCTGAGGTTGATGTCCTGGCCCGCGCGCAGGTACAGCACGATGCCCGGCACTTTCGCGAGCTTGGGCCGGATGCGGTCGATGAACTGGCTGGCGGACACGTCGCGATCACCGCGGTCTTTCAAGGCGATCCAGAAGCGCCCGTTGGCGATGGTCTGGTTGCTGCCGGTCACCCCCACCGAATGGGAAAAAGCCTGCACCGCCGGGTCATCCTTGACGATCTCGGCCAGGGCCTTGTGCTTGGCGACCATGTCCGGGTACGACACATCCGCCGCCGCCTCACTGGTGCCGAGCACAAAACCGGTGTCCTGTACCGGAAAGAAGCCCTTGGGGATAAACACGTAGCCGGCCACGGCCAGGGCCAGGGTCACCACGAATAGCGCGGCCATGCTGCGCTGATGGGCCAGCGCGCGACGCAGGTTGCGCGCGTAGCCGGCCAGCAGGCGTTCGCTGAAGCCGGGTTTGTCATGGGCCGGATGGGTCGGGGCGCGCATGAACAGCGCGGCCAATGTCGGTGCCAGGGTCAAGGAGACCACCACCGAAATCAGGATGGTCGAAGTGGCCGTCAGCGCGAACTCCTTGAACAACCGTCCGACCACACCGCCCATGAACAGCAGCGGAATAAACGCCGCCACCAGCGAGAAGCTGATGGACACCACGGTAAAGCCAATCTCGCCGGCGCCCTTGATCGCCGCTTCGCGCTTGTCGAGCCCCGCTTCGAGGTGGCGGTGAATGTTCTCCACTACCACGATGGCATCGTCGACCACAAAGCCCACGGCGATCACGATCGCCACCAGTGTGAGGTTGTTCAGGCTGAAGCCCATCAGGTACATCAACGCAAAACTGGCGACCAGCGACACGCCGAGCACGCTGGACACAATCAGCGTCGCCGACAACTGGCGCAGGAACAGCGCCATCACCGCCACCACCAGCAGGATGGCGATCAGCAGGGTGACTTCCACTTCATGCAGGGACGCGCGGATGGTCTTGGTGCGGTCGGTCAATACGCTGACCTGCACCGAAGCCGGCAGCATGCCTTGCAGGCGCGGCAGTTCGGCCTGGATGCGGTCCACCGTCTCGACAATGTTGGCGCCGGGCTGGCGCGAGATCACCAGGTTGACCCCCGGAGTGTCGCCGGACCAGGCCTGCACGTAGGCGTTTTCCGAACCGTTGATGACTTTGGCGATATCGCGCAGTTGAACGGGGGCGCCATCCTTGTAGGACACGATCAGTCGGGCGTAGTCCTCCGGGTGAAACAGCTGGTCGTTGGTCGACAGGGTCGACACGCTGTTCTCGCCGTAGATCGCACCCTTGGCCAGGTTGAGGCTCGATTGCTGGATGGCCAGGCGGATATCGGCCAGGGTCAGGCCGATGGCCGCGAGTTTGTCGGGGGACGCCTGCACGCGGATCGCCGGGCGCTGCTGGCCGGTAATGTTGATCTGGCCGACGCCGTCGATCTGGCTGATCTGCCGCGCCAGCAGGGTTTCCACATAGTCGCTCAACTCGGTGCTGGGCATGCTGTCGGAGCTGACACTGAGGATCAGTACCGGGCTGTCCGCCGGGTTGACCTTCTTCCAGGTGGGCAGGCTCGGCATGTCGCTGGGCAGCTTGCCGGATGCGGTGTTGATCGCTGCCTGCACTTCCTGCGCGGCGGTGTCGATGCTCTTGTCGAGGGTGAATTGCAGGGTCAACAGGCTTGAGCCCAAGGCACTGCTGGAGGTCATCTGGGTCATGCCGGGGATGGCGCTGAACTGCACTTCCAGCGGCGTCGCCACCGAGGAGGCCATGGTGTCCGGGCTGGCGCCAGGCAATTGTGCGGTGACCTGGATCGTCGGAAATTCCGCCTCCGGCAGTGGCGCGATGGCCAGGCGCGGAAAGGCAATGATCCCGAGCAGCACCAGGGCGAAGGTCAACAACAGGGTGGCGACCGGGTGGTCGACGCACCAGGCCGAGGGCGAACGGCTGCCGTTCATGGCTGCACCTTGGCATCGACGGTCTGGATCACCTGCGGGGGTTCCTTGAGCACCTCCACCTGGGCACCGGCCTTGAGCCGCGACTGGCCATCACTGACCAATAGATCACCGGCCTGCACGCCCTTGATGATGTTGATATCGCTGTTTTGATAGGTGACTTGCACCGGCACCACGTCGACCTTGTCACCGTTGACCCGGTACACGAAGTGCGAATCCAGGCCGCGTTGCACCACGGTCGGCGGCACCACCAAGGCATTTTTGTCGAGGGCGGTCTGGATCTTGATGGTCACCAGTTGCCCCGGCCACAGGCGTTGCGAGGCGTTGTTGAACTCGGCCTTGGCGCGCAGGGTGCCGGTGGTGGAGCTGATCTGGTTGTCGATCAGGCTCAAGTGGCCTTCGCCGAGCAGGTCACCGGTCTGGCCGTCGGTGTCGGCACCCAGGTAGGCGTCGACGCTGGCCTTGGCAGGCGCGGCGATCAGGCCTTGCAGGGTCGGCAGCATCTGTTGCGGCAAAGAGAACTCAACGGCAATCGGGTCGATCTGGGTCACGGAGAACAGGCCCTGGGTATCGCTGGTGCGCAGGAAGTTGCCTTCATCCACATTGCGAATACCGACGCGGCCACTGACCGGTGAGCGAATCTGGGTGTAGGACAGCTGGACCTGGGCTGCATCGATGGCGGCCTGGTTACCTTGGACGGTGGCCTTGAGCTGGTTGACCAGGGCTTGTTGCTGGTCGTAGGTCTGCTTGGATACGCCGTCGTCGACGCTCAATTCCTTGTAGCGCTTGAGGTTGACCAGCGCCACCTGCAACTGCGCCTGGCTTTCGCCCAGTTGCGCCCTGGCCTGGTCGAGACTGGCGCGGATCGAGCGATCATCGATTCTGGCCAGTAGGTCACCGGCCTTGACCCACTGGCCTTCCTTGACCGGCAATTGGGTGAGAATGCCGTCGACCTGCGGGCGAATGACCACACTGTGCAGGGACAACACCGTACCGATGCCGCTGACAAAGCGTGGAATGTCCTGCTGCGCTACGCTCACCACCCGCACCGGGATCGCGGTGGGTGCTGCCAGTCTGGCCTTGGCTGGGCGGGTCAGCGCCCAGGCTGCAACCGCCACGACCACGAGGACACCCACGATCAGGGCAGTTTTTCGTTGAATGTGCATGGGTGAGGCGCCGGGGCAAAGGATGGGGAGAGTGAGCGGTCTTTATAGCCCTTCAACCCGGTCAGCACGGTGACGGCTAACTGACAGCGCTGTCAGCAAACTCCGACCATTCGTACCGGTGGTGGTTAAAGATCTGAAGCTCGCAGGTATACTGCGCGCCAGTGTGGCCCGCAAGCCGGCCCCGCATCATTTTTTGCACGCCCCGGAGCTTTCATGACTTCCCCGACACAACCCCCTGTTGAAGCGACCGACATCGTCGATCCGGCCAGCGCCGAAGGCGTTGAAAAAGCCGAGATCCCGGCGTTCAAGTTTCCGTTCAAGCCGGGTGAGTTGGCTGGGGCCAGGAATGCGGCCCAACCGTGGTACAAAAACGGCGCCAAGAACGGCCATACCAAGTCGCCAGGCATGGCACCGCCGGGTACTCGTCGTTCGATGGGTAAACGCTGAGATTAACAAGTCGCACATCGTGTCGATTATTGCCTACAGCCTCTGCTGAAATTTCTGATTGTAGGCCTACGACCGTTTCTTGAAAGCTTGCACAGCCTTTGCTCTGCCCCTGTGATTTCAGGGGGAAGCAGGGCGATGCTGGTCTTTCCGGAAAAGGACGTCTCCCTTGGCTCTGATACACATCTGTGTAGTGTTTGCCCTGTTGCTTGCGGCGGATGCCTCTGCGGCCGATGATCCACCGCTGCGTGAAATCCGTTTCGCCGTTGCTGCACAGTTCCCCCCGTTCCAGAGCCGCGACCCGCAAGGGCAGTTGGTCGGCTTGAATATCGAGTTGGGCAACGCCCTGTGCGTGCAGTTGAATGCACGCTGCATCTGGGTCGACCAGGTGCTTGCCGAAGATTTCATCTCCCTTGAAGCCAGGAAATTCGACGCGATCATGGGGATGGCGCCGACGTCGCAACGACAACGCTGGGTGGGCTTCACCGATAACCTCTACCCCTTCACCACGCGCCTGGTGGCGCGCCGCATGTCCAACTTGCAGCCGCGGGTAAAGTCGCTCAAGGGCAAGCGTATCGGCGTGTTGCTGGGAAGTAGCCGTGAGGCGTTTGCCCGCTCGATGTGGGCGCCGAATGGCGTCATCGTCAAGAGTTTCTGGCTCAACAATGAATTGGTCAGCAGCCTTAAAACCGGCGAGATTGATGCGACCCTGCAAGGCACGGTAGAAATTCGTGAAGCCTTGCTCGACACCGAAGACGGCCACGATTTCGACTTCGTCGGCCCTGCCATTTCGTCCGAGCTTTTGGGCGATGGTGTGGCCATCGCGGTGCGCAAACCTGACACCGCATTGCGCAACGAACTCAACTGCGCCCTTGAACAACTGAAGCAGAGCGGCGAGTACCAGCGGATCATCCAGCCCTACCGCCTTGACGCCGTTCCTGCAGAGCACTGATCGGCGGCCTTCAAGGTCTACGCCGCCCGCAGCGAGATAAACGCATAGTTGGCCGGCACCTCGGTGGCAATCTGCGCGCCGGCATCCAGCAACTGTTCGGCGATATCCATCCCCGATACATGAAACACCCACTCATTGGCCACGGCCGGCCGGTCCACCGCCAGCTCAATCGCCTGGGCAAACGCGCCCATGTCCGGCAGGTACGCGGTAAACCCATCACCCTTGAGGGCCGTGGTGCGGATGCCCAGCAAGGCGCACACCGCCTCCTTGGTCTGCACATCGTCTCGGTCGGCCTGGCGCGAGCGTTGGATCAGTTCCACCAGCTCCGGGTCCATCAATTCACCCCCGACGATCAACGCCGGGCCCTGTTCCCAGGATTCCGGCGGGCAATCCTTGGCGGCGGGGTTGAGCGGGATATGGGGGTTGATCTCCATCGGGTAGATGCGGCACACCAACGGGCGGCGCTCGTAGATGCGGCATCGGTTGTCTGCGTCAAGATTCCGGCAGCGCCCGGCGTTGTAGGCGGCAAAGGTGATTGCCACAAACGCCTCGGTGTTGCCGCTGGGCACCACCACCGAACGGCGCTCGGCATGTTCGCGCTGCAGTTGAGGCAGGCCCAGGCCATTGCTCAGGAAACCCTCCACCAGAACGATGACGTTACCGCCGTCAGCCGCCCATTGGCGGGCTTCCTGCAGGGTCAGGGGGACGTGATGATCGCTGCAGCATTTGCCGCAACCGACGCAGGAAAAATGGGTGTTCATGGCGGATCTGTCACCAGGCTAGGTCAGAGGGCACGCAGGAACAGTGACGGGTTTTTACCTCTATCCACCGTTGTGCTGCTCTGGAAGCAAGTTATGCGCCAGGGCCTGTCAGTCGTCGGCGACCACATCCCGCAACACAAAGACCATGCCCGCGCTTTCGTACAGTTGTCGGGCGCGCCGGTTGCTCTCCAGCACCTTGAGGTCGACATAGGGTTCGCCGCGCTGCTTGAACACCTGGAAGCAGTGCAGCAGCAACGCGCGACCCAGGCCTTGGCCTTGAGCGCAAGGATGCACGGACAGGTTCTTGATAAACGCGCTGGTCCAGCACTGCGCCACGCCGAGAATGCCATCGCCATTGCTGGCCACCAGGCACAGCGTGGGGTCGAATTCGGCGTCGCTGACGAACAGATGCTGCCAGGCGTGCAGATGGGGAACGCGGCCACCCCCTTGCTCCTGGGTCATGCGCAGCACCGCATGGATCGCCGGGGCCAGCTCGTCGCGGTAATGATCCAACTGCGTATGGGCCGGCCATTGCGGTGCAGGCAGGCTGCCGGTGAGGTCGCGGCGCAGCAGTTGGAAATGCTCCGCCACCGGTTACAGCCCCTGTTGCGCCACGGTCTGGGCGGCGACCACCAGGCACTTGGTCAGTTCGGGCGAGGAGAACTTGGTCAGCACCGCGTTGGCACCGGCCAGGCGCGCCTTTTCGCTGTTCATCGCGCTGTCCAGGGAGGTATGCAGCAGTACGTAGAGATCCTGGAAGTCCGGGGTTTCACGCAGGGTGCGGGTCAGGGCATAACCGTCCATTTCGGACATCTCGATGTCCGACACCACCACATTGATCTGCGCGGCGGTGCCTTGCAGTTCCAGCAGCACATCGATGGCCTCCTTGGCGCTGCGCGCGGTGTGGCAGGTCAGGCCGAGGTTGCGCAGGGTGTGCACCGACTGTTGCAAGGCGACCTGGCTGTCATCCACCACCAGGATCCGCGCATTGCCGAGCACTTCCGCCTCTTCCATGGTCAGGTCGGTAGGCGCCGCTTCAATCGGCGCCGGGGCGATGCCGTGGATGACTTTTTCGATGTCCAGCACCTGCACCAGGCCGCCTTCCACCTGGGTCACCCCGGTGATGAACGCACGGTTGCCGCCGGAGCCGTAGGGCGGTGGACGAATATCGGTGGTCAGGCAGTGCACGATCTTGCTCACGGCCTGCACATGCAGACCCTGCTTGGAACGGCTCACGTCGGTGACGATCAGGCAGCCGCCGTTCGGGTCTTCCAGGGGCATTTCCCCCAGGGCGCGACTCAGGTCGATCACCGCCAACGAATTGCCACGCAGGGTGGCGATGCCTTTGACGTGGGGATGGGACTCCGGCAGCTTGGTCAGCGGCGGGCAAGGGATGATCTCGCTGACTTTCAGCAGGTTGATGGCCATCAGCTTGCCGCTGCGCAAGGTAAAGAGCAGAAGCGAGAGTGAGTCTGCGCGGGCTTTGGTGGTGGACATAAAAACCTTCTGTGGATCAGGGATGACGAACTTCTATTGAAGGTTATCGACTCGGGAGAGCCAGGCTTTAACCCGATTTTGTGTCGGGCTGGGCCCGTGTCAGCCCTTCCACACCTGCGGGTTCACCAGGTCCTGCGGGCGCTGGCCGAGCAGGGCGCTGCGCAGGTTGTCCAACGCGCGGTTGGCCATGGCTTCGCGGGTTTCATGGGTCGCCGAGCCGATGTGCGGCAGGGTCACCGCGTTGCTCAACTGGAACAGCGGCGACTCGGCCAACGGCTCCTGCTCATACACATCCAGCCCTGCACCGCGAATGGTGTGGTTTTGCAGGGCCTGGATCAACGCCGGTTCGTCCACCACCGGGCCACGGGAGATATTGATCAGGATCGCGCTGGACTTCATCAGCCCCAACTCGCGAGCGCTGATCAGGTGACGGGTCTTGTCGCTCAACGGCACCACCAGGCAGACGAAATCCGCCTCGGCCAGCAGTTGGTCCAGGCTGCGGAACTGCGCGCCCAGTTCCTGTTCCAGCGCGGCCTTGCGGCTGTTGCCGCTGTACAGGATCGGCATATTGAAGCCCAGGCGCCCACGCCGGGCCACGGCCGAGCCGATATTGCCCATGCCAACGATACCGAGGGTCTTGCCATGCACGTCACAGCCAAACAGCGGCGCGCCGACGCTGGCTTTCCACTGGCCGGCCTTGGTCCAGGCGTCCAGCTCGGCCACTCGGCGCGCGCTGCTCATCAGCAGGGCGAAGGCCAGGTCGGCGGTGCTTTCGGTCAGTACGTCCGGGGTGTTGGTGAGCATGATCCCGCGCTCGTTGAAGTACGGCACATCGTAGTTGTCGTAGCCCACCGACACGCTGGACACCACCTCCAGCTTGCTCGCGCCTTCGAGCTGCGCGCGGCCCAGCTTGCGACCCACGCCGATCAAACCGTGGGCGTGGGGCAGGGCTTCATTGAATTGAGCGTTGATATCGCCCAGCTTGGGGTTGGGCGCAATCACGTCGAAATCCTGTTGCAGGCGTTCGATCATTTGCGGGGTGACACGGCTGAAGGCGAGGACGGTCTTTTTCATTGCAGGCGGGCTCATCGACTACGGAAGAATGCCAAGCACGCTAACATTCCTGCCGGCAATTGTCAGGACACCGCCCCTCCCACATTTAAAGACTTGTATCGCCTGGTAGAAATCAGTTCGCCAGCCGTGCACCGCTGAGGCTGCCGCTCAACTCATACGCCACCAGCTCCGCCTGGTGCGCCGCCAGGATCTCCGGCAACGAGCCGCGCAGGTATTCCACCCAGGTCTTGATCTTCGCATCCAGGTACTGGCGCGACGGGTAGATGGCGTACAGGTTCAACTCCTGGGAACGATAGGTGGGCATGACCCGCACCAATGTGCCGTTGCGCAGGCCTTCGATGGCCGCATACACCGGCAACAGGCCGACGCCCATGCCGCTGGTGATCGCGGTTTTCATCGCGTCGGCGGAGTTGACCAGGAACGGCGACGTATTGATCGCCACGCTTTCCTGGCCTTCGGGGCCGTTGAAGGTCCACTTGTCCAACTGGATCACCGGGCTGACCAGGCGCAGGCAGGCGTGGTTGAGCAAATCCTGGGGCCGTTGCGCGCAGCCCTTGGCCTTGACGTAGTCCGGCGAGGCGCAGGCGATGCTGTAGGTGATGCCCAGGCGCTGGGAGACGAAGCCCGAGTCCGGCAGCTCGCTGGCCAGCACGATGGATACGTCGTAGCCCTCGTCCAACAGGTCCGGCACGCGGTTGGCCAGGGTCAGGTCGAAGGTCACGTCCGGGTGGGTGCGGCGGTAGCGGGCTATCGCGTCGATGACGAAGTGCTGGCCGATGCCGGTCATGGTGTGCACTTTCAGCTGTCCGGCGGGGCGGGCGTGGGCGTCGCTGGCTTCGGCCTCGGCTTCTTCTACGTAGGCCAGGATCTGCTCGCAACGCAGCAGGTAGCGTTTACCAGCCTCGGTGAGGGCAATGCGGCGGGTGGTGCGGTTGAGCAAGCGGGTTTGCAGGTGGGCCTCAAGATTGGAGACCGCGCGCGAGACGTTGGCGGTGGTTGTATCCAGTTGCGCGGCGGCGGCGGTGAAGCTGCCGGCTTCGGCCACGCAACTGAAGGCGCGCATGTTTTGCAAAGTGTCCATGGAGAGTTCTCAGGGGAGATGCCAAATTGTGACAGAAAGTTACGCCGTCCAGTGATCCCTACCAACGGATTATCGCTTGAACGGTAACAAAGATTCACAGGAATGCCAGCTTATCGTCCTCCATGGCGCCGCCTAGAATTGCGCCACCTCCCCCCGCAACACCACCTCAGGAATTCGTTCGCCGTGCCGCGTCGCATCAGCAGAGAGCTGAAGACTCTCATTAACCGAGCGCTGAAGGCTCTCAGTGTTTGCGCTTTATCGTTAGCAATCAGCGGCTGCATCGGAACCGGAGGAATCGCCCCCCAAGGCCAGGCCCTCAAGGCCACTACCCTGGCCACCGACGAAGCGATCCGCAGCGCCGCCCAGGACGCCCATTGGCCCACCGCACAATGGTGGCAGGCCTACGGCGACCCCCAGCTCAACCGCTGGGTCGAACTCGCCACCCAAAACAGCCCGAGCATGGCCATGGCGGCCGCGCGGGTGCGGGAAGCGCGGGCCATGGCCGGGGTTGCCGAGTCGGCCGAGTCACTGCAGATCAACGCTGATACCACCCTCAAACGCCACAATTGGCCCAAGGATCAGTTCTACGGCCCGGGGGAATTGAGCGGTGCCAACACCTGGGACAACAATGCGTCCCTGGGTTTGAGCTACGCCCTCGACCTGTGGGGCCGCGAAAGCAACGCCACCGAGCGTGCCGTCGACCTGGCCCACATGAGCGCCGCCGAAGCTCGCCAGGCCCAGCTTGAACTGCAGAACAACGTGGTGCGCGCCTATATCCAGCTGTCGTTGCATTACGCCAACCGCGATATCGTCGTGGCGACCCTGGCCCAGCAACAGCAGATCCTCGACTTGGCCAACAAACGCCTGGACGCCGGGATCGGCACCCATTTCGACGTGAGCCAGGCCGAAACGCCGCTGCCGGAAACCCATCGCCAGTTGGATGCCCTGGACGAGGAAATCGCCCTGAGTCGCAACCAGTTGGCGGCGCTCGCCGGTAAAGGCCCGGGGGAGGGGGCCACGTTGCAGCGTCCGACGCTGTCCCTTGCCGCACCACTGAAACTGCCCTCGAGCCTGCCCGCGCAATTGCTCGGCCAGCGCCCGGATGTGGTTGCCAGCCGTTGGCAGGTCGCGGCGCAAGCCCGTGGCATCGATGTTGCCCACGCCGGTTTCTACCCCAACGTCGACCTGGTCGGCAGCCTCGGCTACATGGCCACCGGCGGCGGCATGCTGGCGTTTCTCGCCGGCAAGAAATTCAACTACAACGTCGGCCCGGCCATCACCTTGCCGATCTTCGACGGCGGCCGCCTGCGTGCCGAGCTGGGGGAAGCCAGCGCCGGCTATGACATCGCCGTGGCGCGCTACAACCAGACCCTGGTCAATGCGCTCAAGGGCATCAGCGACCAGTTGATCCGCCGCGAGTCCATGGACAAGCAAGCCTCATTTGCGGCGCAGTCGGTGGCCTCGGCGCAGAAGACCTACGATATCGCGATGATCGCCTACCAGCGCGGCCTCACCGATTACCTCAATGTGCTCAACGCCCAGACCCTGCTGTTTCGCCAGCAACAGGTCGAGCAGCAGGTCCAGGCCGCGCGGCTTGGCGCCCATGCCGAACTGGTGACCGCACTGGGTGGCGGCCTCGACGCCGGCAAAGACGTACCGCAGGACGCCAAGACCCTCCCGAGCAAGACCCCGGCGGCGCTTGCCGTGTTTGATCACTGAGTAGGATTTGATGACTCCCTTGCCTGCACCGCTGCGCTGGCTGCATTCCCTTGAGTGGCGCCGTGGTTTTTTCGACTGGGCACGCAGCGACGGCGTGACCTGGGTGTACATCTTCAAGGTGCTGATCGCCGCGTTCCTCACGCTGTGGCTGGCCATGCGCCTGGAACTGCCGCAACCACGTACCGCGATGATCACCGTATTTATCGTGATGCAACCCCAGAGCGGCCAGGTGTTCGCCAAGAGCTTCTATCGCTTCCTCGGCACCCTGGCGGGGTCGGCGGTGATGGTGGTGTTGATCGCGTTATTTGCGCAGAACACCGAGTTGTTCCTCGGGGCGCTGGCGATCTGGGTCGGCATTTGCACCGCTGGCGCGACACGCAACCGTAACTTTCGCGCCTACGGGTTTGTACTCGCGGGTTATACGGCGGCGATGGTCGGCCTGCCGGCCCTGGCCCATCCGGACGGCGCCTTTATGGCGGCGGTGTGGCGGGTGCTGGAAATCTCCCTGGGGATCCTGTGTTCCACCCTGGTCAGCGCGGCGATCCTGCCGCAGACCTCCAGCGCCGCGATGCGCAACGCGCTCTATCAGCGCTTTGGCGTGTTCGCGCTGTTCGTCACCGACGGCCTGCGCGGGCGTAGCCAGCGCGAAGGGTTCGAGGCCAGCAATGTGCGCTTTATCGCCGAGGCCGTGGGCCTGGAAGGTCTGCGCAGCCTCACGGTGTTCGAAGACCCGCATATGCGCCGGCGCAACGGTCGGCTCAGCCGCCTCAACAGCGAGTTCATGAGCATCACCACCCGCTTCAATGCCTTGCACCAGTTGCTCGAACGCCTGCGCACGGACGCCGCGGATCACGTGGTGGCGGCGATCAAGCCGGGCCTGCAGGACCTCGCCGAAGTCCTCGACGGCTTCTCCGGCCGCGCCCTCACCAGCCCCGACGCCGCGCGCCTGGTCAACCAGCTCAGCGCCTACAAGGACAGCCTGCCCGCCAAAGTCCGCAGCCTGCGTGCGACCTTCCAGGAGGGCAACCCGAGTGAGGCCGAACAGCTGGATTTTCACACCGCTTATGAACTGCTCTACCGCTTCGTCGATGACCTGCACAACTACGCGCAAACCCATGCGTCCCTGGCCGATCACAGCCATGCACGGGAGCAATGGGACGAAGCCTTCAGCCCCAAGACCAACTGGCTGGCCTGTGCCGCCTCGGGGATTCGCGCGTCGTTCATCCTGATTGTGCTGGGCAGTTACTGGGTGGCCACGGCCTGGCCCAGCGGCGCCACCATGACCCTGATCGCCGCTGCCACCGTCGGCCTGTCCGCCGCCACGCCCAATCCCAAGCGCATGGCGTTCCAGATGGCCTGCGGCACCTTGATCGGCGCGTTGGTGGGCTTTGTGGAAATGTTCTTCGTGTTCCCGTGGATCGACGGCTTCCCGCTGCTATGCGTGATGCTCGCCCCGGTGATCATCCTCGGCGCGTTCCTCGCCTCACGCCCGCAATACGCCGGTGTGGGCGTGGGCCTGCTGATTTTCTTCAGCACCGGTTCGGTGCCGGACAACCTCACGGTCTACAACCCCTACACCTTTATCAACGACTACATCGCCATGATCATTGGCATGCTGGTGTGCGCGGCGGCAGGGGCGATCATCCTGCCGCCCAACAGCCGCTGGCTGTGGCGCCGCCTGGAGCAGGACCTGCGCGAGCAGGTGGTGTATGCCATCAGCGGCAAGCTCAAGGGGCTGGCATCGAGTTTCGAAAGTCGCACCCGAGACCTGCTGCACCAGGCCTATGGCCTCGCTGTCGGCCAGCCGCAAGTGCAACGCGACCTGCTGCGCTGGATGTTCGTGGTGCTGGAAGTCGGCCACGCGATCATCGAGTTGCGCAAGGAACAGGCGATCCTGCCGGTACACCCGGCCTATGCCGAGTCCCAACCGTGGCGCCAGGCGATCCGGGTCATGGGCCGCTCGTTGGTGCGCCTGTTCCTGCAACCCAGCGCCAGCAACCTGGAGCGTGGCCTGATCGCCGTCGACCACGCGATCAGCCGCGTGCAGGCCACCGACGAACCCTTCGCCCCGCACTTCGATACCTCGGCCCTGCGCCGGGTGAAAAGCTACCTGCACTTTATCCGCACCTCGTTGCTGGACCCGCAATCACCGCTGGCGGCCCTCAAAGGAACCCCGAATGCCTCGTGAAATCGCATTCCACGGCATCTATATGCCGACCATGACCCTGATGTTCCTGATCGCGGCCGCGTTGGCCTGGGCCCTGGACCGCTTCCTGGCCGGCTTCGACCTGTACCGGTTTTTCTGGCACCCGGCGCTGCTGCGCCTGAGCCTGTTCGTTTGCCTGTTCGGCGCCCTGGCGCTGACCGTCTACCGTTGAGAATGCCCCGATGAAAAAGTTTTTCAGCCTGCTCGCGACCTTGCTGGTACTGGCCTTGGCGATCTGGATTGGCCGCACGTTGTGGGTGCACTACATGCAAACGCCGTGGACCCGCGACGGCCGCGTGCGCGCCGACATCATCAACGTGGCCGCCGACGTCACCGGTGAAGTGGTCGACGTGCCCGTGCGCGATAACCAGTTGGTGAAAAAGGGCGACCTGCTGATGCAGATCGACCCCGAGCACTACCGCATCGCCGTCAAACAGGCGCAATCCCTGGTCGCCTCGCGCAAAGCCACCTGGGAAATGCGCAAGGTCAACGCCCACCGCCGCGCCGACCTCGACGCCCTGGTGATCTCCAGGGAAAACCGCGACGACGCCAGCAACATCGCTGACTCGGCCCTGGCGGATTACCAGCACGCCCTGGCGCAACTGGAAGCGGCCGAACTCAACTTGAAACGCACCCAGGTCGTGGCGGCAGTGGACGGCTACGTCACCAACCTCAACGTGCATCGCGGCGACTACGCACGCATCGGCGAAGCCAAGATGGCCGTGGTGGATATGAACTCGTTCTGGGTCTATGGCTTCTTCGAAGAAACCAAACTGCCCCATGTGAAAGTCGGTGACAAAGCTGACATGCAACTGATGAGCGGCGAGACATTGAAGGGGCACGTAGAAAGCATCTCGCGCGGCATCTACGACCGCGACAACCCGGAGAGTCGCGAGCTGATCGCCGATGTGAATCCGACCTTCAACTGGGTGCGCCTGGCCCAGCGGGTGCCGGTGCGGATTCATATTGATGAAGTGCCGCAGGGGGTGTTATTGGCGGCGGGGATTACCTGCACGGTGATTGTCGATAGCGTGCCCCTGGCCGAATAAGCACCTTAGCTGGCCTACACCCTTATCATCGATACCCGAGACGTTCGCACCGGCAATGATTCGCTGGTCACCCCGTTCGGTCAGCAGCACAGGGGGGGATCTGGGTTCGGACTGCATGTCGTTGTAACCCTGGTTGTTGAAGGCCAGATCCAGCACGCCGTGGGTTTTGAATTGAGCGATGTAGATCCAGTTGCCGGTTGACGCCGTCACCAGGTTGCCTGTGCTGGTTTGCATGATGCATTGCCAGCCATTGTCGTGGTTGCTGTCGAATTGGCTGACCAGGGGTTTACCGTTGTTGAACAGTTGGTGCACGGCGCCGTTTGGGGTAATCGCCTGCATGAGACCTTTTGTGCTTTCGGCGCCGCCCTGCCCAATTTGGCCGGCGCCAACAAGACTGTTGTCCGCGCGCTCGGTCAGAGCGTTGAAGGTGGTGTGATCCTTGATACTGTCCATGGGATGAAACCCCGGCGTCTTGGGACTGCCAAAGCCGGCGTCCGGGCTGCCGTCAGGGTTGAGGCGGGCAAACAGGGCGGTCTTGAGGGTGGGGATAAACCGGGCATGTCCAACAAACACTATTTTGTGATCACTGCCCTGGCTGATACACGCGTTGACCGCCGTGGCCACATTGGAGCCGGCAAGTTTGAACTCCAGCCTGCCAGTTTTGTTGAAGCTTTCGTCCAGTGCACCATTGGGCTGCAGGCGAAACAGCACACCCACTGTCTGGTCCTGATTGTCGTGGGCTACATAGTTGGCGCTCACTAAAATACGTCCGTCACTCTGGACGTGTACTGTCGCTGATTCTCCTATGAGTTCTTCGTAGTCCTTGGTGGGCAGAATGCGCCGTCCTTGCTCGGCAAAATTCGTGTCGGGCTTACCTTCGCTGTTGAAACGTGCAATCACCAAGTCCGCCCAGCCATTGGATGCACTGCGCCATGTCCAGCCCAGCATCAGGATGTTGCCGGCCGATTGTACGGTCAGCCTTGAACCACCGGCCGGTAGCGAGGGTAAAAAATCACCGGTGACCAGCCCGTTCGTTCCAAACGATCTATCCAGGCTGCCGTCGGCGCTCAGGCGGCCCAAGCCGTATAGGTATTGGTCGTCGTGGTTTCTATACACGCTGGCGCTGAACAAAAGCTTGCCATCCTTCGCGGTTGCAAGTCCTCCGAAGCGAAAGCGAACGTTCAGATCACCATGATCTTCGAGAATTTTTTCCAGGGCTTGCACCCCTCCAATACCGAAGTCGGGATCCAGCGTGCCGGGTTGCGTCTTTGAGGGTTTTTTGGACTTACGCATCAACGCATCCCTTCGTTGGTTGGAGAGGAAAGTCTGCCGCGTGGATACCACGTGTGCTCAAACCCGGCGACGTTTTCAGTCTGTTCCTGGGACACCCCCTCGTCTACTGTCAGATCTGACAGGTGCTAACTGGCCATTAGTTGTTGCGCGCCTGAGGCACAAACGTCTCATGCAAATGCCGCCATAACAGCGCACCACTGGCCTGCTTCTCGAACACTACGGTGGCGCGGCGATCGGTCTGTGTGCCGCTGGCATCGATCTGATGCTCGCGATAAGTCACCGTTGCGCCGCGCGCATGCCGGTCAATCCCAGCCATTTCACTCAAGGTGATCTTCAACCCCGGGCGCATACCACCCAGGCGAGTGAACAGGGCGTTGACCCCGGCTGCATTGACGCGTGTGCCGGTGGCGGGGGCGATCATGCTGAACTCCGGGGAGAAGCGCGCAAGCAGGCTTTGCAGGGTGCCTTCCGGCGCAACCCCGGCAAACCATTGCTCGATCTCGACGTGGGTCTGGATCACTTCTTCAAAAAAATCGCTGTAGTCGATCATTTACAAACTCCCATTCAAACCAAAGCGTTTTTTCAACACGGCTTCCAATAATCCCTTGGGCAACAACGCGGCCATCAACGGCAACGCCCGGCTGCCATTGCCCGAGCGCAACAGGCGCGGCGGCTGTGGTTGTTGCACCGCCTTGAGCACATCCGCTGCAAACACGCCGGCCGGGGTGGGCTTGTCCTGAGAGGCCTGGCTGCGTGCGCGAATGCCCTCGCGCAACGGCCACCACGGCGATTTTTCGTTGATTAACAGCTCGGCCTGGGCGCCGGCGTTTTTGGCAAAACTCGTATTGATGGCGCCGGGCTGGACTTCCATCACCCTCACCCCAAATGGTGCCAGCTCCATGCGCAGTGCATCACTCAATGCATGCACAGCCGCCTTGGACGCGCAGTAGGCGCCGGCAAACGGCGTGACCAGCACGCCGGAAACGCTGCCGATATTCACCACCAGCCCTTTGCGCTTGCGCAGGGCCGGGAACAGCGCCTGGGTCACGCCGACGATGGAAAATACGTTGGTCTCGAACTGGCGCTGCATCGCCTCGGTACCGCCATCGAGCAGCGGGCCCATGGCGCCGTAGCCGGCGTTGTTGATCAGTACATCCAGCTCGCCCAGTTGTTCGGCCAGACGCTGTAAAGCGGCACTGTCGTTGACGTCGAGTTCAACGGCATTGAAACCCGCAGCGGCGAGGGCGGTGACGTCTTGCGGGCGGCGGGCGCTGGCCCACACGTTGAAACCGGCGGATTTGAAGGCCTCGGCCAGGGCGCGGCCAATACCGCTGGAGCAACCGGTGATGAGTACGTTGGGCATGGATCAGTCCTTTGTCAGTCCGAGAAACTGCCTTGCAGGTGCTCGGCGCGAAATTCCAGGGTTTGCGCGCGGTAGCCGGGGCGCAGGGGCGGGGTGGGCAGGCAGTCGTCCCAAGTGGCGCCGGCCTGCAACTCGCCGGGGCCACGATAGCGCGGGGCGGCGTAGACGTTGTCGGCCAGGTTGACCGTATCGCCCGGCGCATAGGCGGCGACGCGCCAGCGCAGTTCGGTGAGGGGGACGTCGTTGCCGTTGTTCAGGGTCAGCTTGAGCGGGCGGTCAGCCGGGCATTCCTGCGGGGCGTAGGTGATGCGCAGTTCAAGGCGCGCCAGTTGCGAGGCTTCGCGGTTGTCCAGCCACACCACCCACACCGCGACAAGACCCAGGCCGACGGCAGCGGCCAACGACACCGGCAATGCCTTGGCCGGGTAGCGCAGCAGGAGGATCAGCCAGGTGATGATCAGTAGAACGCCGAAGAACATGGAGACCACCTCGAGTAGGGAACGAGCATCCTAACTTAAGCGTAGGTGGGATTGGCTACCTTGAGTGCTGTGGTGGGTGTGCCGGCCTCATCGGGGGCAAGCCCCCTCCCACATTTGAATGTATTCGCAGATCAAAGGTGGGAGGGGGCTTGCCCCCGATGAGGCCCGCCCAGCCAGCGTAAATCCCAAACAAAAAGCCCCCACCCAACCCACTGCGGATAGGGGACGCAATGGGCTGGGCGAGGGCTTCTTGTACGACTGTTTTACTGCGCGATAGTTTTCACCGACACGCCACGTTCAACCGGCGTCGAGCGCCCGTAGATATCTTCGAAGCGTTCGATATCGTCTTCGCCCAGGTAGCTGCCCGATTGCACTTCGATGATCTCCAACGGGATCTTGCCCGGGTTGCGCAGGCGGTGCACCGAGGCGATCGGGATGTAGGTGGACTGGTTCTCGCAGAGCAGGAACACGTTCTCGTCACAGGTGACTTCGGCGGTGCCGCTGACCACGATCCAGTGTTCGGCGCGGTGGTGGTGCATCTGCAGCGACAGGCACGCGCCCGGCTTGACCGAGATGTGCTTGACCTGGAAGCGACCGCCCATGTCCACCGAGTCGTAGGAGCCCCACGGACGATAGACTTCGCAGTGGTTCTGGGTTTCGCTGCGGCCCTGTTCGTTGAGGGTGTTGACCATCTGCTTGACGCCCTGGACCTTGTCCTTGTGGGCAATCATCATCGCGTCCTTGGTTTCCACCACCACGATGTTTTCCAGGCCGATCACCGACACCAGCTTGCCGTTGCCGTGGATCATGCAGTTCTTGCTGTCCTGGATCACCACGTCGCCCTTGGTGACGTTGCCGTTGGCGTCTTTATCGTTGACCGCCCACAGCGACGCCCAGCAACCCACGTCGCTCCAGCCCGCACTCAGGGGGACCACGCAGGCGCGCTGGGTTTTTTCCATCACGGCGTAGTCGATGGAGTTGTCCGGGCAGCAGGCGAAGGTGGCTTCGTCGAAGGTCACGGTATCGGCGTCTTGCTGGCTGCGCTCCAGGGTCAGCACGCAGGTGTCGTAGATGTCCGGATCGTGCTTTTTCAGCTCTTCCAGGAAGCGGCTGGCGCGGAACAGGAACATGCCGCTGTTCCAGAAGTAACCGCCGCTTTTGACGAATTCGACGGCGCGTTTTTCATCGGGTTTTTCCACGAACTGCTGTACGCGGCTCACGCCTTCGGGCAGCAGCGAATCGTTGGTGGACTTGATGTAGCCGTAGCCGGTTTCCGGACGGGTCGCCGGCACGCCGAACAGCACCATCTCGCCACGCTCGGCGGCCACGGTGGCCAGGGCCAGGGCGCGTTGCAGGGCTTTCTGGTCGTCGATCACGTGGTCGGCCGGCAGCACCAGCATCAGTTCGTCACGGCCTTCGTTGACCAGCATCATCGCGGTGAGGGCCACGGCCGGCGCGGTGTTGCGGCCGAAGGGTTCCATCAGGATGCGCTGGCATTCCAGCTTACGGTTAGCCAGTTGCTCGTTGACGATAAAGCGATGGTCCTTGTTGCAGACCACGATCGGGGAGTCCATTCCTTCGAACACCAGGCGTTCCAGGGTTTGCTGGAACAGCGTGTGCTCGCCGGTCAGGGCCAGGAATTGTTTGGGGAACTGTTTGCGGGAAAGCGGCCAAAGACGTGAGCCGCTACCACCGGAAAGGATTACTGGGATCATGTGTTTCTCCTTGAATCAATTTGGGTCAGAGCTACGAAGGTTTGTCGTTTCACTCTTGTTTTTGTCTCGTGTCCGGGCCGGCCGCAGCCGACCCGGAAAATTCATTCAGCGGGTCGACACCGGGCGTTTTACCCAGACTGGCGAAATGCTCGAACCCGAACCGGTGACGTACAGCACCGCTGCTTCACCGCGCTCCAGGGCCACTGGCTTGACGTCGCCGACTTTCTTGTCGCCGTCATACAGCGCCAGGCTCACCTTCACCGGGTTGATCTCACGTTCGCCACGGCCTTTGGCGGCCACCGACTTGACCACGTCGGTCTTGCCGTCGGCGGTTTTCAGGGTCAGGGCCTTGTCGCTGAGGTTCTGCACGCGCACCAGGGATTTCTGCTTGTTCTTGAACGGTGGCTCTTCGATCAGCTGCGGCTGGCCGCTGTTGTTGTTGACCAGGGTGTAGTAGTGGTCCGGGGCGAGCTTGACCGGCACGGTCTGGCTGCCGACCTTGGCGCTGTAGTCGCCGCCGGGCATGAAGCTGAAGTCGCTGCTGGCCAGCGGGGCCACGTCGCTGAGGTTGGTGCTGCCGACAGTGGCGCTGACTTCCTGGTTGGAGGCGTTGTAGATCCGCACGAAGCTTGAGCCTTTCGGTGCAACTGGGCCGTACAAGGCAGCGTCACCGGCGAAGGCGGACAGGGATACCAAGCTCATACCGGCAGCCAGGGCCAGAGTCTTAGCGAGACGACGCGGAGTAGTAGTGAAAGTCATGTGAGTTACCTCTCTTTCAGTTTTGCGCCCGGTCGGGCGTCTCGGATTTTGGGTTTTTAGCTGGGGTGTTCAGTGCCATGTTTTGTTGGCGCGAACCGGCTTGTTTAAGTTGCGCAACCCACGATGGGTCGGCATCACCGATTTCGTTGTTCACGGGCAGATAGCGTTCAGGAAACTCCCAGATCAGCACCTGTGGCGGGCTGTTCTTGAAGTCGTCACTTTTCAGGTAGCTGAGCATCGGCAGGATCGGGCCATGGCCGTCTTCGGCGTAGCTGACCACGTCGCTGCCCAGGGCTTGCTTGAGGGCGCCGACGAAGTTCCAGTTGGGGTTGGCGCTGTAGCTGGTGCCCACCAGGGCCACCGGGGTTTCGCTGTCGCTGAACAGCGCGTCGTCGCCTTTGGTTTCGGCCAGGTGCGTGACGCGTTTTTCCAGCGGCTCTTTCGGTGGCATCAGGTTTTCGAACAGCGGGTCCAGGGGCAGGAACAGACGCAGGTCGCCTTTATGCGGCTCGGTCTTCTCGGCCTCGGTGACAAAACGCTGCGGCTCGCCGTGGAGCGGGGTCTTATCGGCGATGGTTTTAGCCAATTGCTTGGCAGCGATTTCGGCGCCGTCCGGGGTCCAGTGGGTGTCGGTGCGCAGGAACACCTGCTTGCCGCCCAGCTTGGCCTGTTGCAGCGGGCCGAGCAGGTCCGGGGCGATGATCTTGTCGGCGGCCACACGGGCGTGGAAGTCCTGGTACAGGTTGGCGTGGATGCTCGCCGGTTTCACTTCACCCAGGTGCTCCGGGTACAGGCGCACCTTGGCCGGCACGATCGCCATCACCAGTTGGATGCCCTGGGCCTTGAGCTTCTGGCGCACGCCTTCGACCAGCGCGTAGTTGCCTTGAAGGTTCTGGTCTTCGTTGACGGCGGGGTTGAACTCCTCGTCGCTGTACAACCAGTGATCGCGGCCCAGCACCACGCCAGGGCGGCCTTCATTGAACAGCTTGTAGTCCAGCGCGGCCCAGAGGTTGGTGCCCAATCGCTTGATCGGGAACTCCTCGTCGTAATGGGTCTCGACGGCCTTGGTCCAGCGACCGTTGAGCACGGTCGCGTCGGCGTTGGTACTGAAGCCCAGGAAGCTGCGCAGCGACCAGGCGCCCAGGGCCAGCAGCAGCACCAGGAACAGGCCGATATAGAGGACGCGTAATGAACGGGTCATGGTCGGCTCCCTCAGAATTGGAAGTAAAGGAACGGCGAGAAACTCTGCGCCGACAGTTTGAGAATCGACGCCACGAACAGCAGCAGCACCGCCGCGCGCATGGCGTAGCGTGGCCAGTCAGCGGTCCAGTAGGCCGGTTGCACGGCAGCGTCACGACCTACGGTGAAACCTGGCTCGTGGATGCTGCCCGGGTTGTCGCCCGGCACGGCCTTGATCAGGCTCGGGTCGGCCGGCTTGGTTTTCTCGGCAGGGCGGTTGGTGTAGAAGTCGCGCAGGCCGAAGAACGCCAATGTTGCGTACGCCACCACCAGGGTCGCGACTTGCAGGCCGGTGAGGCTGGCGCGGTTGAGTTCCGACAGCGACCACTCGCCGAAGCTGAACATCGCACCGTACATACGGCCCGCGACGTGGAGGTTTTCGGCGCGGAAGATCACCCAGCCCATCACCACCAGCAGGAAGGTGAAGGCCCAGCGCAGTACGTTGAAACTGCGCGGTGCGGTGTTGAGGCCGATGGCTTTTTCAATCGCCAGCCACATGCCGTGCCAGGCACCCCACACGATGTAGGTGATGTTCGCACCGTGCCACAGGCCACCGAGCAGCATGGTCAGGAACAGGTTGCGGTAGGTGGTCAGCGTGCCTTTACGGTTGCCGCCCAAGGTGATGTACAGGTAGTCACGCAGCCAGGTGGACAGGCTGATGTGCCAGCGCCGCCAGAACTCGGTGATCGACTGGCTGATGTACGGCTGCTTGAAGTTTTCCATGAAGCGGAAACCCATCATCAAGCCCAGGCCGATGGCCATGTCGCTGTAGCCGGAGAAGTCGAAGTACAACTGCGCGGTGTAGGCCAGCGCCCCCAGCCAGGCATCGCCGGTGGTGGGGTTTTGCAGGGCGAAGCAATGGTCGGCCACCACCGCCAGGGTGTCGGCGATGAAGACCTTCTTGATGAAACCCTGCATGAACCGCGTGCAGCCCTCGGAGAACTTGTCGAGGGTGTGGGTGCGGTTATTGAACTGGTCGGCCAGGTCGCGGAAACGCAGGACCGGGCCGGCGATCAGGTGCGGGAAGATCGCCACGAACGCCGCGAAGTCGATGAGATTGCGGGTCGCCGGGGTATCGCCACGGTACACGTCGATGATGTAGCTGATGGACTCGAAGATGTAGAACGAGATCCCGATCGGCAGCAGCACGTGGGTGAGGATGAAAGGCTCCAGGCCGGCCGACTTCATCATGACGTTGATGCTGTCGACGCCGAAGTTGGCGTACTTGAAGTAGCCGAGGATGCACAGGTCGACCGCCACGCCCAGCAGCAGCCAGCGTTGGGCCGGCTTGGTGCGCACGCCGGCGGCACCGACCTTGAGGCCGATCCAGTAGTTCCACAGCGTGACGGCGGCGAACAGCGCCAGGAAGTCCACTCGCCACCAGGCGTAGAACACGTAGCTGGCAATCAGCAGCAGCAGATTGCGATAGCGTTGCCCGCTCAAGTAGTACAAGCCGAGAAAGATCGGCAAGAACAGAAACAGGAACACATTGGACGAGAAAACCATCCCGATCTCTCCATGTTTAACCAACAGTCAAGGGCCAGAGCCCCCCCAAACCCCCCCACGAAAAGACGGGGAGGGCGGTACAACATTCCTACTGACGAAACTGGCTCAAAAATGTGGGAGGGGGCTTGCCCCCGATGGCGGTGTAACAGTCGCCATCTGTGTTGAATGACACCCTGCTATCGGGGGCAAGCCCCCTCCCACATTTTTTACCGAGTTCGCTCAGGAACCTTTGTTGCCTTTTTCATGCGTCGGGTCGTAGACCTTGGTCAGGTCACCCCCGAGGCGGAAGGTCTTGAACGGCTGCATGCCATGCTTGCGTTCGATCACATCCGGTGCGCAGGTGTAGAGGGTGCAGAAGGGTTCGAGCCAGGCGAATTTCATGTCCTGCTTCAGGTCCTTCATGTCCTGCTCCTTGCCGTTCTTCTGTTCGAAGATCTCCGGGTCCTTGACCCCGGCCAGCACTTTGTCGCCCAGGCGCTTGAGTGCGCTGTTGTTTTCCTGGCGCAGGTCGACACCGTTGACCAGGGCAAAACTGGCGATCATCGACAGCGGCGGCAACGCGTAGTTGTGGTACGACAAGGCACGCTGCTGACGCTTCAACTCGTTGGGCAGGAAGCCTTGGTCGTCGACCTGGTTGACGCCAACCTTGTATTCCTTGACGGCCCAGTCAAACAGGTCGCGACGGTTGGTGGCGACGGACGTTGCCATCACCGACCAGGCGGCCCAGTAGGAGTGGTTGTTGGTTTTTTCCAGCGGCAGGTTGTCCCAGTCGCTGACCACCTGATCGGCCAGTTTGTTGAACCAGGCTTCGATCAGTTGCGACTCCTGCTTGTGGTTGGCCAACGGGTGCGAGTCGGAGAACTTCAGGCGCACATAGGCCGACGCCATGCTGCCCAGGGCCCATTTGCGCATGGACTTGCCGGTGTGGTTGAAGTCCTTGGACATCAACGCATCGGCCTTGGCCCACGACACCAGCCAGTTCAGGGTGCATTCGAGCTGCTCCGGGCGACCGTCGCGCATGAATTGCATCACGCGCTTGCTGGTGTCTTTTTCCAGCTTGGTGATATCGGCGGTGCTGTCGCGAAAGGCTTTTTCCGACTGCACGTTCAGGGTCGAACGGGCTTTGTCGGAACCTTCGTACTTGCTGCGAAATTGCAGAGGCCCGGTGTAGGGCGTCGGCATGGTGTCGCAGTTTTCCTTGAAGTCGCCGGTCTTGAACGCTTCAATCGGTGCGAAGTAGCCCTGGGGCGGACGCAGCGGGGCGGCGGCGTTGACCGAACCGGCGAAGATCGCCAGGCCCAGTAACGATGGAATCCATAACTTCTGCATAAGTAACCTCATTGCCCTGTCGAGGCAGTCTGTTGACCGCCCGCTGGGAATACGTTGCGTGTGCAAATTTTCGCTTCGACCTTCTGCGCGGCAGCGCCCGCTTCGGGGCCCTGCACTTCCACGGCCAGCAAGTTCTGCGAGGCCCAGTCTTCATCGGTGCGCAGTTCAAAGGCGAAACGCCCGTCTGTTTCGGATGTTTCGGGTTTCTCGATCTTGATGTCCTCGTGGCGCCCGTTCATGTACCAGAGGGTGGCTTGCAAGGTTTTCACCGACGGGTCGGCGAAGCGGATATCAACCTGGTGATTGGCATTACGCAGGTCTTTGTTCGAACTGTTAACCAGCAATTCGTTCTTGCCCGGTTTCAATGTAGTGCTCGCGCTCATCTGGGCGGTCTTGCCTTCGCAGCCGTTGTCGAGCAGCGCCATCATCTGGCGGTAGATGGTCTCCTGGTCCAGGCGATACAGCGGCGAGAACTCCCAGATCAGGATTTTCGGCGGGCTCTTCTGGAATTCGTCGCTGCCCAGGTACTGGATCATCGAGCCTTCCAGGCCACCGCCGGGGAAGGCGACGTTGAGGATGTCGGCACCGATTTCCTGTTCCAGGAAACCGGCAAAGTTGTAGTTCTTGCCACTGTGGCTGGTGCCCACCAGGGTGATCTGCGGGTTGCCCGAATCGCCGAACAGGTCGCCGTCGCCGGCTTCGCCTTTCGGCTCGGTGGTGAACTGGTCCATGTACTGGATCGCGTAGCTGGTGCCGCACAATTGCCCGGCCATGTTGTGCAGGGTGCCGGTCTTGCCCATGCGTCCGGAGCGCTTGGTCTCGAATTCGCGCTTGGGAATATCGGCGAACTCAGGCATTGCACGCACCTTGGCGCCGACGATTTTCGCCGTGCGCTGGGCGCCGTATGGAGTCCAGTGCTGGTCGCCGCGGAAGTAGAAGTCGTGGGCCGGCAGTTCGTCCGGCAGTTGCTCGTTGGTCAACGGCGACAGGTCCGGCACCACGTAGCCCATCTTGGCGAAACGGCCGAGCATGGTCTTGTAGTTGCCCAGGGCCTTGTCGAAATCGAACGAGGCTTTTTCCGCGGGGTTGAGCTTGTTGCGGTTCACCAGGCCACGGGTCGGCTGGTAGACCACTACCAGTTCCACGCCCTTGGCCTTGAACGCGTCGTGCAGTTGTTGCATGCGCTTGTAGCCGGCCGGGCTGGTGTCGAACTCGGTGCGCAGGTCTTCCTGGGTACGGAACAGCCAGTCGCCCTGGGCTTGCACCAGGGTGGTGAAGTTCTGCTGGTAGCGCGTGGTGTAGTTCTTCGCGTCATGGGCGGCCGGGCACAGGCTGCAGCAGGGTTCGGCGGTGAAGGTCGGCGCCTTGATTTCGTCGGCGCGCACGCCCTGGCTGGCCGCGAGCAGGCCGAGGGCCAGACCCGAGAGGCTCAGCAGTTTGATCATGTGTGGGTGCATAAGGGTCATCCTCAGTCCTGCATTTCGGTCTGGCGTTCGACAGGGTCGATCAGCACGGCTTTCTGCTGGCGCACCAGCAGGTCGAGAATTTCTTCCTGGCGATCGCCCAGCACGCCGGAAAAGCTGATGCCGCTGGATTTGGTCGGCGCCAGCATCGACACGCGGTACAGCTCGATACTCAGTGGCGAGTCGATGGACAACGGCCCGCTGCCGTTACCCGCCAGTTCACCGCCGACCACGATCAGCGAGACCTTGGCGTCGAACGGGTCGAGGGCGATGTCGCGGTCGGTGTCGGTCAAATCCTTGATGTGGCCGTACACGCCGGTCAGGCCGTTGGCCATCGAGGTGTTTTCGTACAGCTTGATATTCACGCTGTTACGCACGCGGATGCCGTGGCGACGGTTGCTGATCACCTTGTTGCCCCACAGCAGGTTGTCGCCGCTCTCATAGAGGGTGATGCCGTCGGTGTGGTTGCGGTAGATCTCGTTGTCGGCGATCAGGTTGTTCACGCTGTTACGGTCGATCACCAGGCCCGAAAGCTTGTTGTCGTAGCTGCGGTTGTTGAAGATGAAGCTGTCGTTCACCTCACGGGAAATGATGATGCCGTGCTTCTTCTTGGTGCCGTAGACGGTGTTGTCCGCGATGATCAGGCCGTGGGAACGGTCATGGGGGTCAATGCCGTAGACGATGTTGTCTTTGTAGGTATTGCCCTTGATCACGAAGCCCGTGGTCTCGTAGCAGTAGAAGCCGTACCACATGTCCGAGAACTCGGAATCGATGATCCAGCCGGTCGGCTCGGGGCGCTTGAGCACCTTGGCCATGTTCGGCGTGTACTGGGAAATACTCACCCCGTACGACTTACTGTTGGCATAGCCGAAACTGGCCATCTTGGTCTTGGAAACGTAGGTCTCGGTGCCGCCCCAGGCCAGCAGGAACGGGCGGAATTCCTTGGGCGACTTGAACAGCGCCGGGCCATTGGCCTTTTCGCTCCAACCGGTGATCTTGGTGTCACGCACGAACAGCTGACCGTCGTTGATCAGGAACGAACCACCCTCCTGGGACAGGCGCAGCTCCTGGGTGTTTTTATCGATGTCCAGGATGCCCTTGCGCCCGACCACGATCGGCAACTTGGCCAGGAACACGCCCGGCGAAGTTTCGCTGAAGTACTGCTTGGGCACTTTGCCCAGCAGGTCCTTGAGGTTCATGTAGCCGTCGTCGACAAAGATCGCCTGGGGAATGCCGTGCTGGCGCACCACCCATTCGGCCATCTTGTTGTCGCCGCCGATAAAGTCCTTGAGGGCGTCTTCCTGCATCATGCGGCGGATGCTGATCTTGCCGGGCTTGGTGCGTACGATCTTCTTTTCCATCGCTGCGGCGGTATAACCCGACAGGTCAGGCAGGGCTGGCTTGGCCATTTCCAGCGGCGCGGTCGGCGGGCTGGAAATGGTGTAGGTCTTGGCCTGTTGCAGTTCCTTGGCGATGGTCGGCGCCTTGGCCGCCGTATCGGCAAACGCTGTGGCACTGGCCATCAGCATTGCCGCGACGAGTAGGCTTTGAGCATTCATTGCGCAGGCTCCCATCAGAATTTCCAGATCACGTCGACAAACGCGCGATGCATGTACGAGTCGACCTGGCTGCCATAGGCATCACCTGGCTTGAACACACCGGCACGGAACCGCACCAGGGCTGATGGCTCGTCAACCGACTGGCTGAGCGCGGCCGGCAGCAGGCCGGTCTTGAAGTACTTGGTGACGACAAGGTCCATCTCCTGGCCCAGGTCTTTCTTGCCGTCTTCAAGGGGCAGGGAAGTGCTGGACAGGATCGCGCCGGTGACGTCATCGGTGTTGTTCTGCACGGCGTCGATGCCGTTGCTGCCGACTGGCTTGTTGCCGTCGACGCGCCAGAACTTGTGGTACACCAGGCTGGCGTCGTAGTCCTCACGCAGCTGCCAGGAACCGAACAGGCTCATGGACTGCATGTTGTTCATCTCGCCACGAAACGCTTCGCCGAAACGGTGCACGCGGGACTGGGTACCGGTCCAGTTCGAACGGTTGCTTTGCAGGCCGTTCTGCTCGTACTCGGCACTGGCGCGGGCATAGGCCGCACCCACTTGCCATTGCGGGTCCAGACGCAGGCGGATACCCAGGTCGGTCGCCCAGCCACTCACGTCATCGCTGCGCTTGGCCTCTGTCGGGCGGGTGCCGTCGGCGTTCAAGGCATTGACCGAGTCGCGGTCGCCTTTCATGCCGGTGATGCTGGCCCAGTAGTTGACGGTGTTGGTGTTGCGCCAGTTGTAGGCGTCGCTGTTGGCTTCGATGCCGAGCCAGGTCAGGTCGCCGTTCTCGCGCTTGTCCAGGGAGTCGGTGGCGACGCCCGGTTCCGGGTAGTCGAGTTTGCCGTTGTCATGGGTGTGGTGGCCACGCAGGCCGATCCACTGGCCTGGCGTCCACTGGTAGGACGCGTCGGCGTAGAGGTGCTGACGGTCCTTATCCTTGGGCGACAGTTCCTTGAGGTCGGTACGGTATTCGCTGAAACGTTCGGCGACGCCGACGTTGGCCTTGAGCAGGGTGGTGTCGAAGGTCCAGTTCAGCGCTTCGATGTTGGTGTCGCGCCATTGGCCGTCGTCGTTGCGCAGGCGTTGGCGACCAAGTTTGAGGATCTCGCCGGGGTAGGGCGTGAAGCCGCTGTAGCCGACCCAGAACTCGCGCATGGCCAGGTAGTTTTTCTTGGTCTTGCGGTCGTTGTTGGTGGTTTGCTGGTTTTCGTCATCCGCCGACTGTTGCAGGGTGTCGGTCTCGATGATGTCGCTCGAAGCAACCGCCTGGCCCATGGCGTAGGCGCTCCAGTTGCCGCTTTCGCCGTAGATCCACGGGCGCAGGTCGAGGCCGATGCCGTTGACGTCGCCGCCTTTCTGGGTGCCGAGGTCGCGGTCATCTTCGGACTGGCCGGTGACTTTGACTTCCAGGCCGAAATTCTTGGCTTCGGTCAGCGCGGCCAGGGTCGGGCACGACCACAGCAGGGCGAAGGTCAGGCCGATGCCGGCCTGCACGAATGGATTGAGCTTCATAGGGATTCCTCGCCGTCTTCTTCTTCCAGGGCGTGCAGTTGCAGCGTGCTCTGGGCCAGGGTGCCGCGGGCGGCCAGTTCCTGTTGCACCAGGCGTTGGCCCTGGGCGCGTTGTTCCGGTGTAAGCGGGGCTTCGAGCTGCGTGGCCAGGTCGTTGGCCTCTGGCGTGCCCTGGGCTTTGGCCAATTGGCTGAAGACATAGGCATTCAATGGGTCGGGCTTGGTGCCCTTGCCTTGGGAAAACAATTGGGCGATGGCGAAGTCGGCGCTGTTCTGGCCGTTGCGCGCAGCGGTCAGCAGGTGGTCCAGGGCTTTTTGCGAATAGACCTGGCCCAGGTAACCACGGCGGTAGATCTGACCGAGGTAGTAGTCGGCAGCTACTTCGCGGCCCACGGCTTTCTGGAAGTGCGCTTCAGCCGCCTTGGCGTCCGCCGGCACCCACTTGCCTTCGTAGTAGAGCTTGCCCAGCAACAGCTCGGCGCGCGGCTGGTCGGCGGCGCGGCCGTTGTCCAGGTATTTCATCATCTGGTCGACGTCGCCCAGTTCGGGGAAGTCGTAGAGCAGTTGCGCCAGGCTGACCCAGGAAGCGGGGTAGCCGGGGGCGATTTTTTCCAGTAGGGCCTGGGCGGTTTTCTCGTCGGTCTTGCCCAGCGTGGCGTCGCCCAATACGCGGGCGACGCTGTCGACGCGTTGGGCGGTGACGGTGCCGCGGCTGTAGCCGGCTTCCATCTGCTTGAGCAGTTCGGCCTGTTTTTCCGGCTGGGCTTTTTTCTGGTAGACCGTGGCCAGCTCGACATAGCAGATATCGGTGGTGTTCAGCGCGGCCTTGCAGATGCGCTCCACATCATCCAGATGCTGGTCGTAGGTGTCCTGGGTGCGATACAGCAGGACCTGGGCCAGGCCGGCTTCCGGGTAACCGGCGGCCTGCCACTTGCTGATCTGCTGCTGGGCATTCACGTTGGGGAAGCTGTGGGGGTATTGCAGGTACAGCATCGCCAGCGGGATCAGGGTGTTGCCTTCGCCATTGGCAAAGGCTTTTTTCAGCAGGCCTTCGGCTTCATGGTGTTCGGCTTCGGTGGAGCCTGGCTTGGCCACCAGCAGGCGACCGAGGCGGGCCTGGGCGCGCGGCGAGGTATCCGCCGCAGCGCGGTAGGTGGCCTCGGCCTGTTTGATTTGCGCCGGATCGCGGGTGCCTACCTGGATATCGGCCAGGCCCACCTGGGCCTCGCTGTAACCCAGTTCTGCCAGTTGCTGGTAATTCTGCTGCGCGGTGACGGTGTCGCCACGCTTGAGCGCTTCATTGGCCAGGCGTTGGTCGGGCAGGCCGGCGCAACCGGCGAGGGCGATGGCCAGCGCCAGGGGCACCGGCAGGGTTCGAAGGGCGCTCATGATTAAAGACCCGCAGCCATGGCTTTATCGATCAGCCAGTTCAGGGATGGGCCACGGTCGCTGGTCACTTCCACCGGGCGGCCGGCGTAGGCGCTGTCCAGCGGGGCGTCAGGCTTGATCTGTACGCGGATGTCGGAGGACAGGTCGGCGCTGTTCAGGCTGGTGCTGCTGACGATGGTGCCGGTGCGGGTCTGTTCTTCGTCGGCCACCTGGAAGCTCACCGGGGTGCCTGGGCGCACGTCACCGAACTGGCGATAGGTAAAGCGAGCTTCGACGTTAGCCTGGCTGCCGCGTGGCACCAGTTGGAAGATCACGTCGCCTTTGCTGGCGTACTGGCCGTCGGCGACCAGTTGCTGGGCGACCACGCAATCGCATGGCGAGGTGAGGGTGCCGGTCATTTGCTTGCCGAACAGCTCTTCGACCTTGGCCGGCTGCAGCTGGTCTTCGTCCAGGTGGCCCTTGAGCACATCCAGCATGCTGGTGCTGAAGGTCGCCAGTGGCGCACCTTTGGCCGCCACCGCGTCACCTTTGAGCAGGCTTTGCACGGTGCCGTCGCGGGGCATGGTCACGTTCATGCCGGGCACGCTGACCAGGCCCGCCTGGGCGTGGCTGACGAAGTACATGCCGTACACCGATTTGAACACGAAGCCGAAGGCTGCCAGGCCGACGAGGAAGATCGCCAGGCTGAACGTCACGGCGCGCAGGCGACCGAAGGCGCTCATGTTGCTGCCGCTGTCCTTGACCTTGCGCGCCTTGGTGAAGTTGTCGCGTTGCAGGGTCGCCAGCACGTCACCCATGGTCACGATGTCGCCGGACAGGTGCGAGGTGATCAGGTGGCGCAGGGTGGAAATATCCTGGGCGTCGAGGTTCTGGAACTGGCAACCGGTGCGGCCGGTCTGGCGGTCGTAGGAGCGGATCTGCAGCTCCACATCCATGGCCAGGCCGAGGTTATCGATGACGAACTGCAGGCGACCCTTGTGCACTTCACCCACGGTCAACGGCTGGGTGGCGGTGAACGCCAGGCCGCCGGCGGACAGGTCGATCACCCGCGCTTCGGTCTGGGTGCGGTCAGTGTTGAAGAAGCGCAGCTTGGCCGGGATTTTGACCCGGGCATGTTGACGCTGGGCTTCGGACTCGTGGACAACGTTGGCATTTACTTGGCTGTTCATGACGGTGTAATTCCTTGGTTAATTCAGGCTTGGCAGGGTCAGACCATCATCAGCAACACGGCAACGAAGATGCTGCCGGCGGAGAAGGTCATGGTCCGAGACGACCAGGTGTTGAACCAACGTTGAAAGCTGGCCAAATCGCGGGTCAGTTTGGTGTCCTGGCGGGTCCAGGACTGTTGATCAAGGCGGAAGAACACGTAGATCTTCACCAACGCGCCCATGATCTGGTTGTAATAGAGAATCGCCGGGTAAGCCGGGCCGATCTTGTGGCCGGAGCACGACAGCAGCAGGGTCAGGATCAGGCGGGTGATGCCGATCCATAGCAGGTACGCGAGGATGAACGCGCCGCCGTACTTGAAGGTGGCGATGATTGCCACGGTCAGGCCGAGCAGGGAGGTCCACATCGACACACGCTGGTCGAACAACACGATGCTGGTGAACAGGCCCAGCCGACGCACACCCAGGCCCAGGGCTCGGGAGTTCTGGCGCAGGTTGTTGCCGTACCAGCGGAACATCAGCTTGCGGCTGGCTTTGATAAAGCTCTTTTCCGGCGGGTGTTCCACGGTGTGGATCGCGGCGTCCGGCACGTAGAAGGTGTCGTAGCCCAGGCGCATCAGGCTGAACCAGCTGGACTTGTCGTCACCGGTGAGGAACTTGAAGCGGCCCAGGCGCCAGTGCTGCAGCGAGTCGCTTTCCACGTCGGCGATAAAGCCCGGGTCCGTCACGACGTTGGCGCGGAACACCGACATACGGCCGGTCATGGTCAGCACGCGCTTGGACAGGGCCATGGAGCACATGTTGATGTGGCGCTGGGCGAAGCGCAGTTTGTGCCACTCGCTCATGATGTAGCCGCCGCGCACTTCGCAGAATTCGTTGGTGGTCAGGCCGCCGACGTTGCCGAACAGCTGGAACCACGGCACGGTCTTGCGCACCACGCCTTCGGCGAGCACGGTGTCGCCATCGATCACGGCAACCACGGCGCGGTCGTCCGGCAGGTGGCGAGAGATGGCGCGGAAACCGAAGGCCAGGCCGTCGCGCTTGCCGGTACCGGCGATACGCACGAAGTCGAGCTTGACGTGATCCGGCGGGTTCATGCGTTCCCAGAGGCTCTTGACCAGCAGCTCATCGGACATTTCCACCAGCGAGCAGACCACGGTGGTGGGGAAGCCGCATTCGATGGCCTCGCGAATCACCGAGCTGTAGACCTGCGCGGTGGTCAGCGCATCGATACGGAAGCTGGTGACCATCAGGAACACGTGGGACGGATCGGCAGCCTTGCCCAGCTTGCGCACTTTACGGCGCAGGTGCGGGTAGACCACGTACAGGAACAGCATGCCGCGAAAGAAATGCGTAGCACCCATCGAGTAGCGCCAGATACCGACAGCGCCAATCAGGAAAATAAAATTCTTCGACTCGGAGTCGAACGTACTCGCCGGCAACAGCAGGGCGAGACCCATCAGCAGGCTCAGAAAGAACAGCCAGCCGGCGGATTGGAGCAGTACGTGTTTTAACTTGGACATAAGCGTCATCCGAAGGTGAAGAAGGCTTCGAGCTGCAAGCGCTGGGGATTGGTACGCCTGCAGCTCGAAACTTACCGTTGCTGTTACCAGCAAATGCCTTCGGTACGGCCTGTCGTACTGGTGGCCTTGGACATGAAGCCCACCAGGTCGATCACTTGCTTGCCGTGCGGTGCGTTCTGCGCCAGGGCGCGGAACTTCTCGTCGCGGTTACCGAGGATGATCACGTCGGAGTTGTTGATCACATCATCGAAGTCCGAGTTGAGCAGGGACGACACGTGGGGGATCTTGCCTTCGATGTAGTCCTTGTTGGCACCGTGGACACGGGCGTACTCGACGTTGCTGTCGTAGATGCTCAGGTCGTAGCCCTTGCCGATCAGCATTTCCGCCAGCTCGACCAGCGGGCTTTCGCGCAGGTCGTCGGTACCGGCCTTGAAGCTCAGGCCCAGCAGGGCGACTTTGCGTTTGTCGTGGCCGGCGACGATGTCGAAGGCGTTCTGCACCTGGGACTCGTTGCTGCGCATCAGCGAGTTGAGCAGCGGCGCTTCCACGTCCAGGGAACTGGCGCGGTAGGTCAGGGCGCGCACGTCTTTAGGCAGGCAGGAGCCGCCGAACGCGAAGCCTGGGCGCATGTAGTACTGGGACAGGTTGAGGGTCTTGTCCTGGCAGACCACTTCCATCACTTCGCGACCGTCGACGCCGACCGCCTTGGCGATGTTGCCGATCTCGTTGGCGAAGGTGACCTTGGTGGCGTGCCACACGTTGCAGGTGTACTTGATCATCTCGGCTACGGCGATGTCCTTGCGGATGATCGGTGCGTCGAGTTCTTCGTACAGCGACTGCAGGACATCGCCGGAGGCTTTGTCGAATTCGCCGATAACGGTCATCGGTGGCAGGTCGTAGTCGGCGATGGCGGTGGATTCGCGCAGGAATTCCGGGTTGACCGCAACACCGAAGTCGACGCCGGCTTTCTTGCCGGAGCAGTCTTCGAGGATTGGGATCACCACGTTGGCGACGGTGCCCGGCAACACGGTGCTGCGTACCACGATGGTGTGGCGGGTGGTCTTGTCACGCAGGACAAAACCGATCTCGCGGCATACCGATTCGATGTAGTTGAGTTCCAAGTCGCCGTTCTTCTTGCTCGGCGTACCGACGCAAATCATCGACAGGTCAGTATCACGGATGGCGTCGGCGAAGTTGGTGGTGCCGCGCAGTCGACCGTTTGCGATGCCCTGGCTCAACAGTTCGCCCAGACCCGGCTCGACGATCGGCGATTTGCCGGCGTTGATCAGGTCGATCTTTTCCTTGGAGATGTCTACGCCGACCACTTCGTGGCCACGGGCAGACAGGCAACCGGCACACACTGCGCCAACGTAACCCAAACCAAATATGCTGATGCGCATCGCAATTACCTCTGTATTTAAATCATGCCATTAGATGGCCGGAGTTCATGTTTGCAAACGTCACAAATGCCGCGAAAGTTGGGCGAATAGACGCCGACTTGCCGCGTACAGGCATGTTGAATAACGAGTGACTAACTATTGCACTCAAGTTGTGCGCAACTTGGCCTTGTTATTGGGGCCTGCCCTGAAATGCAGCCAGCCTTCCTGGGAGAAGGGCCTGGCGCCAGTGCCGCAGGGCCTTGATAGAGGCTGTAAGCCTTTACATATCAATGCCTTGGGTTGTCTCACTGACCCATTAGGGTAAGCACAGCCTTGGCCTTATAGTTCGTGGCAATGGATCCTTATCGCCGCTCTCAACTAATCGGTTGGTAATGTGACCACTGAGTCAAAGTTGAATATGACAACTTCGCTACTTCCGTTGGTCCGCCTTGTAAGTCATCTCCTACAGAAACAGAGAATTTCGTTACCGGTGGTATGAGCGGCGCTTCAGGACGAAGTTCCTGGCCGCTCATCCTGTTTCCCGAAATTTCTTGAAATATAGGTAAAGATGGCACTGGTACTATATTGATAGCACTTGCTATCTGGGCCAGTAGTTACGGGTAGTTGGCGCGAAGGGATAGTTTTGTGCCACTAGTGTTTTAAAAAAGTGGTGCCACTACGAAAAAAAATCGGAAAAGTCGAGTGAAAGAAATGTTAGGGATGTGTCGGGATATTTTTTGACGTCAAATAAATGACGATTCTTGGTGTGAAGCGCGGATAAAAATGTGGGAGGAGGCTTGCCCCCGATGGCAGTGCATCAGTCGATAGATTCGTGACTGAACCACCGCAATCGGGGCAAGCCCCTCCCACATTTGGATTTCATTGTATGAAAGAGGCTGGTACGGCCTTATTCCGGTGCGTGATCGCGCAGGAACACCAGATTGTCCGGCTTGGACTGCTCCGCATTGAAGCGGTAACCCTGCACATCGAACTGCTTGAGCCTGGCCGGATCGTTGATGCGCTCTTCGATCACGAAGCGGCTCATCATGCCCCGGGCCTTTTTCGCGTAGAAGCTGATGATCTTGTACTGGCCGTTCTTCAGGTCCTTGAACTCGGTGTTGATGATCCGCGCGTTCAGGGCCGTGCGCTTGACCGCCGAGAAGTACTCGTTGGAGGCCAGGTTGAGCAGCACGTCGTCGCCTTGTTCGGCCAGGGCTTCGTTCAGCCATTCGCTGATGCGCGTGCCCCAGAAGGCGTACAGGTCCTTGCCACGGGCGTTGGCGAGTTTGGTGCCCATCTCCAGGCGGTACGGCATCATCAGGTCCAGGGGGCGCAGCAGGCCGTACAGGCCCGAGAGCATGCGCAGGTGGTCCTGGGCGTAGCTGAAGTCGGCATCGCTGAAGGTCTCGGCGTTCAGGCCGGTGTACACGTCGCCCTTGAACGCCAGCAAGGCCTGCTTGGCATTCTCGGGGGTGAAGGCCGGGGTCCAGCTGCCGAAGCGGGCGGCATTGAGGCCACCGATCTTGTCGGACACGTGCATCAATTCGCTGATCTGCGCCGGGCTCAGCTCGCGCAGTTGCTCGATCAGCACCTGGGAATGGTCAAGGTACTGTGGCTGGGTAAAGCGCTGGGTCACCGCTGGGGTCTCGAAATCGAGGGTCTTGGCGGGGGAAATCACCATCAGCATGAAGTCGTCTCCTGTAAATCGTGCGGGGATTCTAGGGGGTTGGGCGTTTTGACTCCACCTATGATGGCGATAGGCGCGATCCGCTATGATGGCCGGTGACTCTGGAGAGGGAGACCCCTGCGTGCGAATAGCGCTTTTATTGTCGGCGTGCCTGCTGTGCCTGAATGCCCAGGCGGCGCCGGTGGATGTAGCCAGCCTGGACCGTGGCACCTGGCCGGAAAAACTCAGCAGTCCCGCCCTGTTCGACGTGGCTTCGCGTGCGGAAATCCTGATGTTCGCCCACAGCCTGCTGGCCAGTGAATCCCAGGATGAAACCGCACTCAAGCAGCGCCTGGGCTTGAAGATCATCAACCTGGCCGCCATCGACGATCTGCGTCGCGAGCTTTGGCAGCGCCTGCTGGAGAACTACACGTTCGCCCAGCAGAGCTGCGAAGTCGACGCCTCGTTCTGCTACCTGGTGGAGAACATGGACGACCTGCGCGAGCAGGCCGGCAAGCTGGCGATCAGCGAAGACTCCTTCTATATAGGCTGGGCCGCCCCCAGCCATGCTTTCCACGAGCGTTATCTGGACGAACTGCTGCGCAAGGCCGCGCTGTTTCCGCAGATCAGCAGCGAAGTCGCGCGCTTTGGCGACCATGAACGCAATGGCGATGAGTTCAACGACCGCCTGTTCCTGCTGACCTTCGACGGCGGTCCGGCACCGGTCAGCGGCAACACCGACTGGCTCGCCGACTACCTGCGCAAGCAGAAGATGAACGCCACCTTCTTTGTCCTCGGCAGCAGCCTGCAAAACCGTGTGGAGCGCAGTTCTGCCGCTGAGGTGGAGGCGTTGTACCAGGGACAGTGCGTCGGTACCGAGGGCTGGCAGTACCGTTCCCACAGCCATTGGGTGGACTGGCAGAGTTCCATCACCCGCAGCGCGCAGTTGGTGCAGAACCTGATGCCGGAAAACTACGTGCCGCTGTTCCGACCGCCTTACGGGCAGCGGCGCGCGGACAGCCAGGGGTTCTTCCAGTCCCAGGGCTTGCAGGTGGCGTTATGGGACATCGATTCCCAGGACGAGCCGGGCAAGCTCAAGGCCGATGAGTCGGCGCAACGGGTGCTGACGTTGATGCTGTTGTGGCGCAAAGGCGTGATTGTGTTTCACGACACCCAGGATAAGGCGCGCGTGGCATTGCCGATGTTGCTGCAGGCAACGGCGCAGAGTGGGCTGGGTTGGCAGGACTGCCGGGAGGCGTTTCGTTAAAAGGATGAAGTGCCCGGCCCTGTTGGGTTGGAGGCATTTTGGCGCTGATTTTGTGCGACATTTCGATGCAGGCGGACTTCCGACTTTAACGGTGCATCGGGCACTCGGCTAGTGCTATTCGTCATCCTGAAAAATAAACTTCAAAAAAGCGTCAAAGTACTTTTTCCTGTCATGGGTTTTGCGGTATTACGAAGTCAGATCGCCGAAACCTGCAACACAGGTGGCGTCTTCCAAGACTCCTCATGTGGGCACTGCGCTTGACGTCACTCAGGTGCAGTCGGTGGTCGAATCGAGGCGCAGCACTGTTGTGGTATTGCGTCGACTGGCTCCCACAAAGGTGACCGAGTATGGATGATCATGGACGTAACCCTTCTTCCGACCAGCCAATCCTTTATGTGCTTGATACCAATGTACTGATCCACGATCCAAACGCACTGCTTAACTTCGAAGAACACCACGTCGCCATCCCGATGATCGTGCTTGAGGAGCTCGACAAACTCAAAAGCGGGCACCACAGCGTGGCTGCCGAATGCCGCCAGGCCATCCGCCTGATCGACAAGACCCTGGGCGAAGCGTCACCCGAGGACGTTGAGGTCGGCGTGCCGATCCAGCGCGGCAAAAGCGGGCCCAAGGGCTTGCTGTCGATCCTGATGAGCAAGCGCAGCGAGCCCAACAGCCTGCTGCCGGAAAACCTGAACGACAACAAAATCATCAACCAATTGATCGACCTGCACGCTCGCGACAAGGACCTGCGCGTGGTGCTGGTGACCAAAGACATCAATATGCGCCTCAAGGCACGAGCGTGTGGGATCGCTGCCGAGGACTACAGTACCGACCAACTGGTCGACGACGTGTCGATGCTGTCCCGTGGTTATCACATGATGACCGGCTCGTTCTGGGACCGTGTCAGCAAGGTCGAAACCCGTCAGGACCATGGCCGTACCTGGCACCAGGTACAACTGATCGACAACCTGCCGGCCGTGCATATCAATGAATTCATTGTCGACGAACAGGGCTTCGTGGGCTGGATCAAAGAGATCCAGGTCGACAAGCTGCTGATCCTCGACCTGCATCAGGAACCCCTGTTGCACCAGGAAGCCTGGGGCCTGAAACCGCGTGACATCTACCAGAGCCTGGCGCTGTATGCGCTGCTCGACCCGGACATCCACCTGGTCAACCTGACGGGCGCTGCCGGTTCCGGTAAAACCATCCTCGCCCTGGCTGCCGCCATCGAGCAGACCATGGTGACCAAGCGCTATCGCCGCATCATCGCCACCCGCTCCGTGCAGGGCCTGGACCAGGAAATCGGCTTTTTGCCCGGTACCGAGGCGGAAAAAATGGAGCCGTGGCTGGGGGCGATCACCGACAACCTCGAAGCCTTGCACATGGATGACGAAAACACCCATGGCAGCGTCGACTACATCCTCAGCAAAGTGCCGTTGCAGTTCAAATCCCTCAACTACATCCGAGGTCGCAGCTTCCAGCAGAGCCTGATTTTGATCGATGAATGCCAGAACCTGACCCCGCACCAGATGAAAACCATCATCACCCGTGCCGGCGCCGGTTCCAAAGTGGTGTGCCTGGGCAACCTGGCACAGATCGACACCCCTTACCTGTCCGCGACCAGCTCCGGGCTGACCTACCTGACGGAACGCTTCAAGGACTTCCCGAACGGCGTGCATATCGCGCTGCAAGGGGTGCCTCGCTCGATTCTGGCTGAATACGCAGAGTCGCACCTGTAACCGTTGGAGCGGCGGTGCGTCGCACCGCTGCTCCCACATTTATTGCGTGTTGGGTTTACAATCGCCGCTCCTGATCAGGAGTATCCCTGTGCTGACTCATCTCGATTCCCAAGGTCGCGCCCATATGGTCGACGTCACCGACAAGTCCGTGACGTTCCGGGAGGCGGTGGCCGAAGCGCGGGTGCGCATGCTGCCCGAGACCCTGCAAATGATCGTCGACGGCGCCCATCCCAAGGGCGACGTGTTTGCCGTGGCCCGCATCGCCGGGATCCAGGCGGCGAAAAAAACCAGTGATCTGATTCCCCTGTGTCACCCGCTGATGTTGACCGGAGTCAAGGTCGAACTGAGTGCCGATGGCGCAGACTCGGTACACATCGTCGCGCGCTGCAAGCTGTCCGGGCAGACCGGCGTAGAGATGGAAGCGTTGACGGCGGCCAGCGTCGCGGCGCTGACGATCTACGACATGTGCAAGGCCGTGGATCGCGGCATGACCATCGAAAACATCCGCCTGCTGGAAAAGCTTGGCGGTAAGAGCGGGCATTTCAAGGCGGATGGACAATGAGCATCAACGTACTGTTTTTCGCGCGTTACAGCGAAAAAATAGGCCTGGATTCACTTGAGATGGAAGGCGAATTCGCCACGGTCGATGCCGTGCGCCAGGCGCTGGCCGCTGATCCGGGCTTTGAAGTGCTCAACGAAACCAGCTTGATGTGTGCTCGCAACCAGGAGTTGTGTGCTCTCGACGAGCCGTTGCAGGCCGGTGATGAAGTTGCGTTCTTCCCGCCCGTGACCGGAGGCTGAACATGGCCATTCGTGTACAGGTCGAACCGTTTGACCCCGGTGCCGAGGTCAACGCGATGCACGCGGCGAATGTGGGCGTGGGCGCGGTGGTGAGTTTCGTCGGCTATGTGCGCGATTTCAACGAGGGCCGAGAGGTGTCCGGGATGTTTCTCGAACACTATCCGGGCATGACTGAAAAAGCCTTGGCCAAGATCGCCGTCGAAGCCGAGCAACGCTGGCCGCTGCTCAAGCTCGAAGTGCTGCATCGTATCGGTGCGCTGGAGCCTGGCGAGCCGATAGTGTTCGTGGCCGCCGCCAGTGCCCATCGCCAGGCCGCGTTCGATGCCTGTGCGTTTGTGATGGATTACCTGAAAACCCGTGCGCCTTTCTGGAAGAAGGAAAACACCCGTGAGGGTGCGCGCTGGGTGGAAGGGCGGGACAGCGACCACGCTGCGGCGGATCGCTGGAAATAACCAGCCGAACACTTAACCAAATGTGGGAGGGGGCAAGTCGAATCGTCGCACCGCCCCTCCCACATTTTTATCGCTTTTCAGCTTACGGGCGTTTGCGTTCTACAGCCCGCAGCAAGTGCGTCGGCGGAGTCTCGCAACTGATCTTGCGGCCCAGCAAGGTCTCGATCGACGGCAACTGATACGAGTCATCCTCCCCGGCAAAGCTGATCGACACGCCCGCAGCCCCCGCCCGGCCGGTACGGCCGATGCGGTGCACGTAGTCGTCCGGCACTTCCGGCAGGGTGAAGTTGATCACGTGGCTGATGCCGTCGATGTGAATCCCGCGCCCGGCCACGTCGGTGGCCACCAGCACGCGGATCTTGCCTTCGCGGAAGCCTTCCAGGGTCTTGATGCGCTTGTGTTGCGGCACATCGCCCGACAGTTGCGCGGCATTCACGCCATCGCGCACCAGGCGTTCCTCGATGCGGCGCACTTCGTCCTTGCGGTTGGCGAACACCATCACGCGTTCCCAGCCGTTGTCGTTGACCAGGTTGTAGAGCAGCTTGTACTTGTCGGCACCGGCCACGGCATAGATGTGCTGTTCGACGTTTTCGCTGGCGACGTTCAGCGCTTCGATCTCGACGATGGACGGCTCGGTGGTCCACTGCTTGGCGAGGTTCATCACGTCTTCGGTGAAGGTCGCGGAGAACAGCAGGGTTTGGCGCTCGTTTTTCGGCGGGGTCTGGCGAATGATCTGGCGCACTTGTGGGATGAAACCCATGTCGAGCATGCGGTCGGCTTCGTCCAGCACCATCACTTCGACCATGTCCAGGTGCACGTCGCCGCGCTGGTTGAAGTCCAGCAGGCGGCCGGGGGTTGCCACCAGGATGTCGCAGTGGCGGGCTTCGAGGTGCTTGAGCTGCTTGTCGAAGTCCATGCCGCCGACGAACGTCATGACGTTGAGGCCGGTGTACTTGGTCAGGTCGGCGGCGTCCTTGGCGATCTGCACCACCAGTTCACGGGTAGGCGCGATGATCAGCGCACGCGGTTCACCCATGTAGCGTTCTTTCGGCGGCGGCGTTTGCAGCAGCTGGGTGATGATCGAGATCAGGAACGCGGCGGTCTTGCCGGTACCGGTCTGGGCACGACCGATGGCATCTTTGCCGGCGAGGGTAAAGCCCAGTACCTGCGCCTGGATCGGCGTGCAGTACGGGAACCCCAGGTCCTGGATGGCGTGCATCAGTTCCGGGGCCAGTTTGAAATCATGGAAGCGGGTCTTGCCTTCCTGGGGCTCGACGACGAAATCCTCGAGTTTCCACGGGATCACCGGCGGTTTGGGCGCGCGTTCCCGGCGAGGCTTGGGTGCGGCTTGGGTCTCGGGTTTTGCCTGTTCGGGCGGTGTCACCGTCGGCGTCTTCGGCTGGGCGACAGGTGCAGTCCGGCCTGGCTGTTGACCGTCATTGCGGCTGCCGGAGGAGGGGACAGGAGCACTGGGAACAGGCGCGAGCGGCTCAGCCTCGCTTTTGCCGAACATCTTCTTGAGTGCTTTGAGCACGGTGATCTCATTAATTGGTTAAGGAATGTACGCCGGCCAGTGTAATGCAAGAATCGGGCGCGGCGTAGTGCGTCTGTCATACGGCTACATAAACGTGGGGTTCAGCCCAGGCGAGCGGTCAACCAAGTCCCTATATCGTGAATCTCCTGGGGTAACACTTCGTGGCCCATTGGGTATTCCTGCCATGTCACGGTGACACCACGGGTTTTCAGGTGCTCGTAGGCGCTGCGGCCCATGGCGTTCTGTACCACCTCGTCGTACTGGCCGTGCAGGCACAGCGTTGGAATGCGTTGTTGGCTGGCCGACAATTCAAGCTCATCGCTGAAGGTGGGCGCGTAGGTGGAGAGGGCGATGACGCCGCCCAATGGCCCCTCCCAATTCAGGAACGCGGTGTGGAATACCACGGCGCCACCTTGGGAAAAGCCCGCGAGGAAAATCCGCGAAGCGTCTATTCCGGTTCTCTTCTGTGCTTCGATCAGATCGGTCAGCATTTTTGCTGACACTTCCAGCTCTTCCAGGCTGATCGAGCGGGCCGGGCTCATGGCCTTGATGTCGTACCAGCTGGGCATCTCGTAGCCACCATTGATCGTCACCGGACGGGTCGGTGCCTGGGGCAAAACAAAGCGGGTGGACAGCAAGCTTTCCTGCAGCGCCTCGGCCACCGGCAGGAAGTCGTAGCGATCGGCACCCAGGCCATGCAACCAGATTACGCAGGCGTCTGCGGGCTTGGCGGGCTGAAGAATCAAGGGTTCGGTCATGTCTGCTCCATATATGTGCGTGCGCTCCGATTGGGTGCGTCGGAACGGTGCGCGACAGGTTGATCTGTTAAGAGAATGTCGCAAGGTTGAATCTTTTTCCATTGACGAGGGGCTGAAACGACTCAGCCGCCACTCTGGTACGCGCCTTGCTATGTGTAGGTCGATGTCAGAACTTTCCCTGGACGGTAACACTATCAGTGACTGCCGCTTCTGGGATAGCCGCTGGAATTACCGCGAAAGCCTCATGCTGCTTGACCCTAAAAAAAGCCAACACGGGTCGATATCGCCTCATAAGGGTGCGCTGAGGTTGGAGCTTCGACACAACAAGAGCAACTGGAGGTTTGAATGAAGGTATTGAAATCCACCCTGGCCATCGTTAGCGCGGCGGCTGTACTGGGTGTCAGTGGTTTCGCCCAGGCTGGCGCCACTCTGGACGCCGTGCAGAAGAAAGGCTTTGTGCAATGTGGCGTGAGTGACGGCTTGCCGGGCTTCTCGGTACCGGATGCCAGCGGCAAGATCCTCGGGATCGATGCTGACGTTTGCCGCGCCGTGGCCGCTGCCGTTTTCGGCGACGCCACCAAGGTCAAATTCAGCCAGTTGAACGCCAAGGAGCGTTTCACCGCGCTTCAATCCGGCGAAGTCGACATCCTGTCGCGCAACACCACCATGACCAGCTCCCGCGATGCGGGCATGGGCCTGAAATTCCCGGGCTTCATCACTTACTACGACGGCATCGGCTTCCTGGTTAACAACAAGCTGGGCGTCAAAAGTGCCAAGGAACTGGACGGTGCAACCATCTGCATCCAGGCCGGTACCACCACTGAGCTGAACGTTTCCGACTACTTCCGTGGCAACAACCTCAAATACACCCCGATCACCTTCGACACCTCCGATGAAAGCGCCAAGTCGCTGGAATCCGGTCGTTGCGACGTACTGACTTCCGACAAGTCCCAACTGTTCGCCCAGCGCAGCAAGCTGGCCTCGCCAAAAGACTACGTAGTTCTGCCGGAAACCATTTCCAAGGAACCGCTGGGCCCGGTCGTGCGTAACGGTGATGACGAGTGGCTGGCCATCGTGCGCTGGGTGGGCTACGCCATGCTCAACGCTGAAGAAGCCGGCATCACGTCCAAAAACGTTGAAGCTGAAGCCAAGTCCACCAAGAACCCGGACGTTGCGCGTCTGCTCGGTGCTGACGGCGAATACGGCAAAGACCTGAAAGTGAAGAAGGATTGGGTCGTACAGATCGTCAAGCAAGTCGGTAACTACGGTGAAGTGTTCGAGCGCAACCTGGGCAAGAGCACCCCGCTGGAAATCGACCGCGGCCTGAACGCGCTGTGGAACAACGGCGGCATTCAATACGCACCGCCTGTGCGCTGATCGCTGATGGTTCTGTCACCCGGTGGGCCAACCGCCGGGTGATGTTCTGTTCCATTCTTTCCGGGGCACTTCATGCAAAAACAAATCGGCGCACCAAATCGGAAGCTCAGCTTCAGCGATCCCAAAGTGCGTGCGTGGCTCTTCCAGATCATCACGATTGTGGCGGTGATCTCGCTGGGCTGGTACCTCTTCGACAATACCCAGACCAACCTTCAGCACCGGGGCATTACCTCGGGTTTCGACTTTCTTGAGCGCAGTGCCGGCTTCGGCATCGCGCAGCATTTGATCGACTACACCGAATCGGACAGCTATGCCCGTGTCTTTGTGATCGGGCTGCTCAACACTTTGCTGGTGACCTTTATCGGGGTGATCCTGGCGACCCTGCTGGGCTTCATCATCGGCGTGGCGCGCCTGTCACCGAACTGGATGATCAACAAGCTGGCGACCGTGTATGTGGAAGTGTTCCGCAACATTCCGCCGCTGCTGCAGATCCTGTTCTGGTACTTCGCGGTGTTCCTGACCATGCCGGGGCCGCGCAACAGCCATAACTTCGGTGACACCTTCTTTGTCAGCAGCCGTGGCCTGAACATGCCCGCAGCGCTGGCCGCTGACGGGTTCTGGCCGTTTGTGGCCAGCATCGTGGTTGCCATCGTGGCAATCGTGCTGATGGCGCGTTGGGCCAACAAGCGCTTTGAGGCGACCGGCGTACCCTTCCACAAGTTCTGGGCGGGCCTGGCGCTGTTTATCGTGATCCCGGCGTTGTGTGCCTTGATCTTCGGCGCGCCGCTGCACTGGGAAATGCCAAAGCTTTCAGGTTTTAACTTTGTCGGCGGCTGGGTACTGATCCCTGAACTGCTGGCCCTGACCCTGGCGCTTACCGTGTACACGGCAGCGTTTATCGCCGAGATCGTGCGTTCGGGCATCAAGTCCGTCAGCCACGGCCAGACCGAAGCTGCGCGCTCCCTGGGCCTGCGCCCTGGGCCGACGCTGCGCAAGGTCATCATCCCGCAAGCCCTGCGGGTGATCATTCCGCCGCTGACCAGCCAGTACCTGAACCTGGCGAAGAACTCGTCGCTGGCCGCCGGTATCGGTTACCCGGAAATGGTTTCGCTGTTTGCCGGCACGGTGCTCAACCAGACCGGCCAGGCCATCGAGGTTATTGCCATCACCATGAGCGTGTACCTGGCGATCAGCATCAGCATTTCCCTGCTGATGAACTGGTACAACAAGCGCATTGCGCTGATCGAGCGGTGAGGAAACGCACATGAGTTCGCATACTTTCAAACCTGATATGCCGCCGCCGAGCAAAGTCTTCGGACCGATGGCCTGGATGCGCGCCAACCTGTTCTCCAGTTGGCTCAATACCCTGCTGACGCTGTTGGCGTTCTACCTGATCTACCTGGTGGTGCCGCCGATCCTGCAGTGGGCCATCCTCGATGCCAACTGGGTCGGCACCACCCGCGCCGACTGCACCAAGGAAGGCGCGTGCTGGGTGTTTATCCAGCAGCGCTTCGGGCAGTTCATGTACGGCTACTACCCCGGCGACCTGCGCTGGCGTGTGGACCTGACCGTGTGGCTGGCCATCGTCGGCGTGGCGCCGTTGTTCATCTCGCGTTTCCCACGCAAGGCGGTCTATGGCCTGAGCTTCCTGGTGCTGTACCCGATCATCGCCTACTTCCTGCTCCACGGCGGGATCTTCGGGCTGACCAATGTGGCAACCAGCCAATGGGGCGGCCTGATGCTGACCCTGGTCATCGCCACTGTCGGCATCGCCGGTGCCTTGCCGCTGGGGATTGTGCTGGCCTTGGGGCGGCGCTCGAACATGCCGGCGATTCGTGTGGTCTGCGTGACCTTCATTGAGTTCTGGCGCGGCGTGCCGTTGATCACCGTGCTGTTCATGTCCTCGGTGATGCTGCCGTTGTTCCTGCCCGAAGGCATGGGCATCGACAAGCTGCTGCGGGCGTTGATCGGCGTGATCCTGTTCCAGTCGGCCTACGTGGCCGAGGTGGTGCGTGGCGGTTTGCAGGCGATCCCTAAAGGTCAGTACGAAGCGGCCGCGGCGATGGGCCTGGGTTACTGGCGCAGCATGGGCCTGGTGATTCTGCCGCAAGCCCTGAAGATGGTGATCCCGGGCATCGTCAACACGTTTATCGCCTTGTTCAAGGACACCAGCCTGGTGATCATCATCGGCCTGTTCGACCTGCTCAACAGCGTCAAGCAAGCCGCCGCCGACCCTAAATGGTTGGGCATGGCCACCGAAGGCTATGTGTTTGCCGCCCTGGTGTTCTGGATTTTCTGTTTTGGTATGTCGCGCTATTCCATTCATTTGGAACACAAGCTCGACACAGGCCACAAGCGTTAGGAGTTGATGTTATGAGCGAAGCGATCAAACAGCCTGTGAGCCCTGAAGGCATTATCCAGATGCAGGGCGTCAACAAGTGGTACGGCCAGTTCCATGTGTTGAAAGACATCAACCTCAACGTCAAGCAGGGCGAGCGTATCGTGCTGTGCGGCCCGTCGGGTTCGGGCAAGTCCACCACCATCCGTTGCCTCAACCGTCTGGAAGAGCACCAGCAGGGCCGCATCGTGGTCGATGGCGTGGAACTGACCAACGACCTCAAGCAGATCGAAGCGATCCGCCGTGAAGTCGGCATGGTGTTCCAGCACTTCAACCTGTTCCCGCACCTGACCATCCTGCAGAACTGCACGCTGGCGCCGATGTGGGTGCGCAAGATGCCCAAGCGCAAGGCCGAGGAAATCGCCATGCACTACCTGGAGCGTGTGCGCATCCCGGAGCAGGCCCACAAGTTTCCGGGGCAACTGTCCGGCGGCCAGCAACAGCGCGTTGCGATTGCCCGCGCCCTGTGCATGAAGCCGAAAATCATGCTGTTCGATGAGCCGACCTCGGCCCTCGATCCGGAAATGGTCAAGGAAGTACTCGACACCATGATCGGCCTGGCCGAAGACGGCATGACCATGTTGTGCGTGACCCACGAAATGGGTTTCGCGCGCACCGTGGCCAACCGTGTGATTTTCATGGACAAGGGCGAGATCGTCGAACAGGCGGCGCCGAATGACTTCTTCGACAACCCGCAGAATGACCGGACCAAGCTGTTCTTGAGCCAGATCCTGCATTGATCGATGCCTGAAAAAATAAACCCGGCCTGGCCGGGTTTATTTTTGTCTGTTCAGGAGGCCTTGAGCGCCTCCTGCCCTGTGTTCGCGGTATGGGTGAAGCCCCGCAGGTCAGCGCCTTCGGCCAAGCCCCTGGCGTCGGCGAGCAGGTGAGGGTAACGGTCCAACAATCGCATCAATAGAACCAGTGGCTTCGGTGGCAGAAGCTCACCGCGTTCATAACGTGAAAAAGCGTTGTGACCGCCACCGGACAACAGTTGCACGGCTTCTTTCTGCGTAAGGTGCAGCTTGCGACGGATGCGTTTCATCTCGTTGCCGATCATTGTCCGCGCGGTACGGACCAGTTCATCGCTGGCGGCGCTATAGCGGTCGGAGCTGTCAGGGTCATGCATGCCGTCGCCGCACAGTTGGCATTCCCAGCCAGACAGGTCATCGACACGCCGTTCCATACCGTTGACACGGAGGGTTTCGCTGCGGCTTTCGAAGCGCCTCATGGCGTCGGGTGCACCGCAAATGAAGCAATGTTGAGTGTTCATGAGCTCTTCTTCTTGAAGGAGATCACTGGAGGGTTACCGGCTGTGCAGTAAGTGACCTTGATGTAAATCTCCAGACCGTGTGAATTGATGTGGTACACGTCCTGCCACACCCGGTGATCGGCATACGTGGTCATCGATTTGTACAACATCCTGTTTTGTAGTTCGAAAACGACCTCTTGCATCTCCTTGATATTCAGACCGAGCCGCGCGCCTGTTTGCTTTGCTGCGAGCGTAAATGCCCGGCCTCCAAGCCGCCTGACGTCCGCCTTGATCACCGCCAGATCGTAATGAGGTGTGTACTTTTCCATAAGACACCTGAGCCGAATAATTACCCTTTGAGGGTAATTTTACCAATCGAAAATACTGCTCCTTTTCCTGCCTAAGAACCCTAGTGCGTTGCCTTTGTAGGCAACTCTGAATAGGCTGTAGGAAAATTCATCCTATGATTGGACGAAAGCCTGCATTCCATGACAGACATCGCCCCCTTGATCAAACGCTCCCTGGTGGACCAGGCCCTTGAGCAATTGCGCTGGCGCATCAGCGAAGGCCGGTGGGCCATCGGCGAACGCCTGCCCACCGAGCCGGAGCTGGCCGCCGAGCTGGGCATCAGCCGCAACACCGTGCGCGAGGCCATGCGCGTGTTGGCGTTCTCCGGGTTGATCGAGATCCGCCAGGGCGACGGCAGTTACCTGCGCTCGATGACCGACCCGCTGGGGGCCATGCGCGCGTTATCCCACTGCACCCTGGAGCAGGCGCAGGAGACGCGGCAGATCCTGGAAGTGGAGGCCGTCGGGCTCGCGGCGGTGCGCCGTACCGAAGCCGACCTCACCGCTTTGCATGAGGCACTCAAGGCCAGCGCGGTGCTGTACCACGGTGACCTCGAGGCCTATATCAGCGCCGACCTGCTGTTCCACAAACGCCTGGTGGACGCCGCGCACAACCCGGCGTTGAGCGAGCTGTACCAGTACTTTTCCGCCATCGTCGGCGCGCAGTTGCGCCAGACCCTGAACATTTCGCCGCGTCGCCAGGCGGTGTTCGACCTGCATATCGCCCTGCTCGAAGCCGTGGAACACCAGGACCCGGAACGCGCCAAATCCCTTTGCCGGCAGTTGATCAATGAACCCTGAAACCAAGCGTACGAGCGAGTTGGACGAACTGTTGATCGACGCCGAGGCCGACGACGACGTGGTGCAAAGCAGCCACCCGGTGGTGAGTCGACCCTGGCTGTTGCTGCTGGGCCTGATCCTGGTGGCCTTGAACCTGCGTCCGGCGTTGTCGAGCGTGGCGCCATTGCTGGCCGACGTCTCCAGCAGCCTGGGGTTGTCGGCGGCCAAGGCCGGTTTGCTCACCACCCTGCCGGTGTTGTGCCTCGGCCTGTTCGCACCCACGGCGCCGATCCTGGCCCGGCGGTTTGGCGCCGAGCGGGTGGTGTTGGGGATTTTGCTGACCCTGGCCGCCGGCATCATCCTGCGCAGCGCTTTTGGCGAAGTGGGCTTGTTCGTCGGCAGCCTGATCGCCGGTGCGAGCATCGGCATCATCGGCGTCTTGCTGCCGGGCCTGATCAAGCGTGATTTCGCCAGGCAGGCCGGTGCCATGACCGGCGTCTACACCATGGCCCTGTGCCTGGGCGCGGCGTTGGCCGCCGGTGCCACGGTGCCGCTGAGTCATTACTTCGGTGACCGCTGGACCATTGGTCTGGGCTTCTGGATTCTGCCGGCGTTGGCGGCGGCGTTGTTCTGGTTACCGCAGGTCGGCCGCAGACACGCCACCCACCAGGTCGCCTACCGAGTGAAGGGCCTGCTGCGTGATCCGTTGGCCTGGCAGGTCACCTTGTACATGGGCCTGCAATCGTCCCTGTCGTACATCGTGTTTGGCTGGCTGCCGTCGATCCTGATCGGTCGTGGCCTGAGCGCCACCGAAGCCGGGCTGGCGTTGTCCGGCTCTATCGTCATGCAATTGTTCAGTTCCCTCGCCGCACCCTGGCTCGCCACCCGTGGCAAAGACCAGCGCCTGGCGATCGTAGTGGTGATGCTGCTGACCCTCGGCGGTTTGTTCGGTTGCCTGTATGCACCGCTGGACGGCCTGTGGGGCTGGGCGATCCTGCTCGGCCTGGGCCAGGGCGGTACGTTCAGCCTGGCGCTGACCCTGATCGTGCTGCGCTCGCGCGACTCCCATGTGGCGGCCAACCTGTCGAGCATGGCCCAGGGCTTTGGCTACACCCTGGCGTCCATTGGCCCATTTGCGGTGGGCCTGGTGCACGACTGGACGGGCGGCTGGTCGGCCATCGGCTGGATTTTCGCGGTGCTCGGCCTGGGCGCCATCATTGCCGGGCTGGGGGCGGGGCGGGCGCAGTATGTGCAGGTCAGCAGCGAGAAAGTCTAGAGGTACACCACCTCCAGCGTGGCAAGGCCGTCGAGTCGTGTGTCGCTGCTCAGGTCCAGGTTTTGCGTGGCATTGATCACGGCTTCGACCTTGACCGTGCTGATCAGCTCCTGGATTGCCGAGGGCCCGGCCGTGCTGCCGGCGATGTCGGTAAAGCCCAGGTAACTGTTGGCGCCGATATTGATCGGGTTGAGGTTGGCGGTGCGCCAGGCCACGCCGCCGGTGGTGGATTCGGTGCCGTACACCTGCGTGGTGCTGTCGACCAGGGTTTGCCTGGGGTCGAAGGTCATGGCGTACAGGCCGATACGGTTGCCGTTGCTGTCCAGGCCCAGGCCGTAGTAAATCTCGCTGTTGACCATGGCCGAACCGTCGCGATTGTCGTGCATGCGCAAGGCAAAGCGGTTCGAGGCGTTGCAGGCGATGCTGACTTGCAGCAGCTTGACCGGCAGGCGCGTGTTTTTGTCCGTGTTCAGGTCCTGGTGGGAGATCTTGCCGTAGTCGATCAACGCGCCGTTGGACAACTGCGGGGTGCAGGCGGTGGGCGTGATGCGGCCCTTGACCGCCAGGTCCACGCGCGAGGCGGCCTGTGCGGGGAGCGCGCTCCCCAGTAACAGCAGGGAGAGCAGGGTGATGCCGGGGGTTTTCATGGGGCGGGTTCCAATGGGTTACAGGTAGATGATTTCGAGGGTGCCGGAGCTGTTGATGTACACCACGTTACGCAAGTCCAGGGCCTGGGTCGGCGCCAGGTAGGCCTTGAGGCGCACCGTGCCGGCCAGGTGCTGGATCGGTACCGGCCCCAACGTGCTGGCGGCGCGGTCGGTGAACCCCATGAGGCTGTTGGCGGCGATGGGGATCTGCCGGGCACTGGAACTGCTCCAGGCCACCCCGCCGCTGGTGGAGTCGGTGCGATACAGCGTGCCGAGGGCATCGGCGCTGAACTCGGCCGGGTCGATGTTCAGGTAGTAGCGCCCGATCTTGTTCTGGCTGGCGTCCAGGTCCAGGCCGTAGGCGGTTTCATCGGTGCCTCCGGTCGCCGAGCCGTTGCGGTTGTCGTGCATCTTCAAGGCGAAGGGGGTGGCGGCGTCGCAACTGACAGAAAACTGCAGGGTGCGGGTGGGCAGTGGGGTTTCGTGGGTGGCGTTCAGGTCTTTGGCCGCCAGCGTGCCGTAATCCACCAGCCCTCCATTAGACAACTGCGGTACACAGGCCACGGGAGCGAAATGCGCCTGCAGTGTCAGTTCGCGGTAGCGATCGCTGGGACGGTTGTAGACCGTGCCGGAGACTTCCCAGGTGGTGGCATCCCTGACGCGGGTGGCGGCGCTGTCGGCCCAGGCGTTGACGCTCAGTTGCAGTGAAAAGTGCTTGCCCGTCAGCAGCGTACCGTTCTGGACCGGCGCAATCCCGTGGCCCGGCCGCCAATCCAGGCTGTTACCTGTGGCGACGGCAGGCTGGCCGCTGGCGGGCAGCAACCCCAGGGCCACCGCCTGGCCATCCAGTACAGCGTCGCTGGCGTGGAGGGTGTAGCTGCCCTGCTCGGTAAATTGCCAGCGCTCTGGGCTTGCCGCCAGGGCGCGATAGAACAGGCTCGGGTCGGTGGGGTGCGGGCACGTGAACGTCAGGCTCAGGCGCCGCTCGCCGAGCAAACGCTGTGGGGCGCTGTCGCGCTGGGCGGCGCGGTTCATCAGGCCAAAATCCAGCAACGCCTCGCTGACGTTCAGGCGGCATTCGTCCTGGGCCAGGGCGCTATTGAGCGCGCCCATCAGCACGCAGGCGATGCCTAGTCGTAGGGCTGTCATCGATCATCCTCGGGGGTATGGCAGAGGGCGGGGGCGGTTTCGTAATACACCGTCGGATTCGCCTTGGCCGGCAATTCAAAGCGCAATTCACAGCGTTGTTTGCCTGCGGTGCCGACCCACAGCGTGGTGTGCTCCAGCACATTGGGCAGGAACACCTGGCTGCCATCCTGGACCAGGGTGACGAATTCACCCTCGGCAGTGCTCACCGTGGCGCCACGGGGCAACGGCTGGTCCTGGTCGGTGCGTACCGTCAGCAGCAAGCGGCGCGTCAGCGCTACGCCGAACTCGACGCGATCCACCGCACCACGCCCGGCCGAGATCATTGCCAGGCCATTGTGGATATCGGCGTTGCGTGGCAGCGAGCGGGTCTGTACCTCGACCGGGCTGCGTCCGTACGCATTGACCTGGGAAACCACCGCCTGGCCTTGCCAATCGGTCCAGACCGGGCCGCTGGGGGTGCTGAGCTTGATGCCGCTCATGTCGCCCACCGACACTAGGGCGAAGGTGTCGCGCACCGGGTACGGCGAGAACGTCATCCCGCCGCCATGCACCACCATCGCGCCACGGGCACCGCCCTGGTAACTCGAGCGTTCGGCGTCGCTGCGGCTGTAGCTCAGGTCCAACTGGCTGTAGCGCGGCAGGGCGGACAGGCCCACGCTGGTCTCCACCTGGCGGTCACGGCTGTCGTACTCGGCGCTGACCCGGTAGTTGAGTTGGTCGTTGACCTGTTCGTTCAGGCCGAGCCCGGAACGGTGCTCGCCGCCCGAGTTGCGCACCCAGGCGCGGGCCCGGCGACTCTCGCCCAGGGGCAGGCTCAGGTTCAGGTACACCGCATTGTCCTGTTGCTGGCGCCCGCCCATCTGCCATTCGGCACTGGCCGACAGCGACACGCCGTTGACGCTCGTCCCCCAGGACGCCAGCGCGCGGCTGCTGTTGGCCCCGTCAAAATTGCTGGAGCGCGAGAGCCCGGCGCTGAATGCCCCGAGCCACGGGTGCGACCAGCCCAGGGTGGCGCTTTGTTGATCGCGATAGCGTGTGCTGCGGTGCCGGTCGGGTTGGGCTGCGTAGGTGGCTTCCTCCAGCTCGCGGTAGCCTGGGGTGCGCCAGGAGTTGGCGAGACTGAATGACCATTGTTCACCCAGGCGCTGGGCCCAGGAAAGATCGGTTTGTACACCCTGTGCCTTGTCGCGGGCCTGGGCATCGGAGAGTTGGCTGGCCAGCTGCAACTGGCTGTCCAGCCCGGGCAACCAGGCCATGCTTGCTCCCACTCCACGGTATTGGCTGGCGGCCAGCACGCCACCGCCCACGGACAATTGCGGATGCACGGCGCCGTTCCAGCCCGCACTGACCACCCACGGATCGTCACCTTGAGCGTTACCAATATTGCGCACGCGTCCTGCCGCCACCGAGTAACCGGCAGCCGGCAGCCCCAGGCCAAGCATCGCCGCCGGGACGGTGAAGCGCCGTTCGCCGCCTGTGCTTTCCTTGACCGTTACCTCCACATCCGAGCGGGTGTTCAAGCGCCGTACATCGGTGAGGGCGAACGGGCCGGCGGGGACCACCGTCGAGTGGATCAGCGCGCCGTTCTGCCGCACCTCGACCTGTGCGGGGCTGTTGGCGATGCCCTCGATGGTCGCGCCCTGCTCCTGGTCTTGCAGGGCTTGTTCGGTAAATACCTGCACGCCGGTGATCTGGGCGCCGGACAACACCGGGTTGTAGAGGCTGACTTGCCCGGCCTGCAGCACCGTTTGATAACGGGCAAAGGTGCGTTGGGCATAGGCTTCCAGGTGGGTGCTGCGTGACAGGCCATCCTGCCAGGTCTGCACCTGGCGGCTGCGCACGATCCAGTCGCCCGCATTGAAGCCGACCTCGGTATTGGCCGAGCCGAAACGGCTGGCGTCGTCGCCGAAGCGGTTGTAGAACCCGCTGAGGTCGTAGTTGAGCAGGCCCGCGACGCCGCCGGCCTGGTACTCCGAGATGTCCTGCTGCAGGGGGCGCAAGGCTTCGCTTGGCACCACCAGCGATACGGTAAGGCTGGCCGGGTCCGGCTCGACCAGGCTCTGCGGGAAGCGGGCGAGAAAGTCATGGCACGGGCCGCTGTCCGCCGGGACCCGCAGATTGGCGGTGTCCAGCAGCGCGCGGTCAAAGCACAGGGCGCCGTGCTCATCGAAACGTGCCTGCAGGCGGCCGCGGCGTTGCCCGTTGACCCGCAAGGTCACGGCGTGTGTGCCTGCCGTGAAGCGCGGGGCATCCAGTAGCAGGCTCGCCAGTTGCGGGTCGATGCCGCGCTGGTCCAGGGTCTTGGTATCAAAGCCTGCGTACTCGTCGGCCCGTACCTCTTCGGGGAACAAGGCAAAGGTCAACAGCAGCACGGGTAAGGCAAGGCGGGGTGGGGCGGCGGGCACGGCGTTGCCGTCACGATCATTCACGACTGTTTTCACCAAGGCATTCGAATATTGGGCGGCTGCGCGTCTTAGCGGCGCTTGTCAGGCCGTCACGTCGTCTTGCGTCAGGGGAGGGTGAGCGGCGCGTCGTAGGCGGCGACGGCGAAACCGTAAAGGGTGGCCGGTTGCAGTCTTACGGTGCGGGCGCCGGAGGCGGTTGCCGGTACACGCAGGCGCTCACCCGGCAACACATAGGTGCGCGGCAGCATCGCCTTGCCGTCGCCGGGCAGCAGGCGCAGTTCCTGGGCCAGCCGCACCACATACGGCGTGTCATTGCTGACCAGCAATTGGTTGTTTTCCAGGGACCAGGTCAAGCCGGTCCAGGGCGTGCGATTGGGCGCCAGGCCCTTGGGATGAATGATCACCGGCAGGTTCTGGCGCACGGTGACACCCACCCGTGCATGTCCGGCCTCGGCTGCGGGGCGGCCCTTGGGCATGCCTTCGAAAATCACGCGTTTGAGGCGCTGGCTCTTGAGCGGCAAATGATCTTGCAGGATGAAACGCACCAGTTGCGATTTCGTCGGTTCCACCCGCGACAACGGCGGGGTGACCACCAGCAAGGGCTCGTTGTCTTCCGGGATATCTTCCAGGGTCACGTGCAGCAGGGCCAGCTGACTGTCGGTGTTGGTCACCGAAACGCTGGCTTCGCCGTCGCTTTCGTAGACGATCACCACGGAGGTGTCGGGGACCATGCCATCAGCCCGGGCATTCATGCTGAACAGCAATGCCAGGGTCGCAATGTTCAAAAGTAGTGTCGTCATGACAAGAGTTCCATTGGGCAGGAGAGGAGTCAGAGGTAGCGCAGATCCAGGACGATGGAGCCATCCAGCGGCACCTCTTGATCCAGGGTCAGGTAGTTGGAAAAGTTGATCGAGGTTTCGATGTGCAGTTGGGCGCTCAGATGCCTGATGAAATCCGGCTGGCGATCCCCCGGCAGGGCAAAACCGGTGTAGGCCTTGGGCGCGGCGTTGGGGCGAGGCGTCCAGGTTTCACCGTTGTCGAGGGACATCAGCACCTGCATGGGTTGCGCGTCGCCCAGTGGGTTGCGATAGGACAGTGCCACGCCGCCGAGGCGTTCTTCGGGGGCATGGATGTTCCTGCCCAAGCCGAAGACCCCTGGGGCCAGCGCCGACTCCGCACGGTTGTCCAGGCCCACCAGCGCAAACAGCATGGGCCGGGCGCACTGTACGGACAGCTCCAGGAGTCGGCTCGGCATCAGGGTGAATTCATCACTGCTCAGCGTATGGGAGGGAATCTTGCCATGGTCAACCATACCGTCTTCCGACAGCTCGACGTGACAGGCGTCCGGGGTCAACCGGCCGGTCACGGTGATATCGACGATAGAGGCGGCCCACGCCGGGGCGGCGAAGGTCAGTGTCAGCAGGGCAGCGAAAAGCGTGGCGGGCGTGTTCATAGGGCATCACTGGCTGGGAGACGGTGGCCGATCTGTAAGGGAGGCCATGGCAGGACTGGCCTGGCATGGCATCCCCGGCATCACAGGTACTTCACTTCCAGGGTGGCCGACCCGTCGAGGGTGACCTCGTTGCTCAGGTCCAGGCTGTCCGTGCGGGCAATCGAGGTGCTGACCTCCATCTCCATGACCAATTCCTTCACGGGCACCGGCTGGGTGGTGTCATCCGTCGTGGCGACCGACATGTACAGGCCCGGGTCCCAGAACTTTTCCTTGTACCAGGTATTGCCCCCGTCGCCGGAAGCGATGGTTTCCACCTGTACGCCGTCGGCGACGGCGTTTTGCAACATCAGGTCGAACCAGCCCAGTTTTTGCGTACCGTTGATAAAGCCCAGTCCGAAGAGACTCGCCATTATTGCGGAGTCCGCGCGGTTATCGATCGCATTCAGGGCAAACGAGGTCGCACCATCACAGACCACCGCAATCGTCATGACGTTCTTACCGATGTGGGTAGGGTTGTCCGGGCGCAGGTCCTTGGCGGAAATCTTCCCGTGGTCGATGACGCCGCCGCCGGACAGGTTGGGGGTACAGGCGCTGGGCACGATCAGGCCCTTGACGGTCAGGTCCACGGTGGAGGCGGCATGGGCGGTGGCGCAGGTGAGCAGCATCAAGCTGGTGGCAGCGGCACTGAACAGGGTTTTCATGGTGAGCGAACTCCTTTCGATAGGCGGAATTACAGGTACTTGAGTTGAACGGTGGCGTGCCCGTCGATGGGGACTTCGTCCAGCAGGGTCAGGCGGTCGGCGGGGGCGACGTGGGTGTACAGGCGGATCTGCGCGTCAAAGTCGCGGACGGCGATGGGCACCAGGCCATTGCTGCTTGCAACGGCGGTCAGCCAGATATGGTTCAACTGGTTGGTGGGGGCCCAGCTCACCCCGCCATCGCTTGAGGTAATGATGCGTGCAGCCGCGCCGTCGGCCACGGGGGTGTAGAGGTGGAAGGTCGAGCCGCCGATCTTTTCATCGTTCGGGGTCATGCCCAGGCCATGCCAGTGATCATGGTTGGCCGAAGAACCGGCGCGGTTATCAATGGTGTTGAGGGTGAAAAATGTCGGCCCTTCGCAACGGACGCTCAATTGCATGTTCTGGTTGGGCAACACGGTGTGTTGCTCGGCATTGAGCGACTTGGCCGACATTTTCCCGAAGTCGACCACGCCGCCCCCGGAAATCAGCGGCGCGCAGGCGCTGGGCGTGATGCTGCCCTTGACGGTGAGGTCGGTATTGCTGGCGGCAAACACCGCTGGCGTAAACAACAGCAACAGTGCTGCGCGAGTGACAAATAGGTTCATAGGGGCAATCACCATTTGAGCAGGGTCGATGGACGCGGGGTAAGCACTACAGGTACTTCACTTCAAAGGTCGCAGAACCATCCAGTGCCACCTCGTTGGTCAGCGTCAGTGTGTTGGCCGGCGCGATCGCGGTGTTGAGCACAATCTCCACGCTCATGTCCTGCAGCGGGTGAGGCTGCCAGCCAATCGTTTCGTCCAGGCCTCCCAGTGCAATCAGGTAGTTGGGCTCAACGGTGTCGTCTTCTGCGAGCCACGTCCAACGGCCTTCGGTGTACGACACCAGCAAGGTCGACGGCTTGTCGGCGACGGGATTGCGCATGGTCAGGAAGTACCTGCCCAGTTTCTCCGTCTCGTTGATCAGGCCCAGTCCGAACGAGGCGGGGCGGGTAGAGGAGCCGGCACGGTTGTCGAAAGGCTTGATGGCAAACAGCGTCGATGCCTCGCAACTGACGGACAGTTGTACGGTTTGTGTGGGCAGCGGGGTCTGGCTGTCGAGGTTCAGGTCTTTCGCGGAAATTTTTCCGAAATCCACTGCGCCCGGCAGGTTGGGCGTACACGCACTGGGCGTGATCAAACCTTTGACCGTCAGATCCACCGTGCTGGCAGCCAAGACAGGCAAGGCACTGGTGAGCAACAGGGCGGCGCTGAACAGGGTGAGGGACTTGCTCATTTCTATAGGTTCCACTAAGGGGCTGGCTGATAAAGGCTTGCGCACGGCATCGTCCGAGCTTTTTGTGGAAGGCGGCGAGCAGGGCGGCGGGTGGTGTCTTGCTGGGATCGACGAAACGGGCCGATCCATCCCCTCTTTGGGGGTGGCGGCAATTTAGCCGGGGGGAGTGGCGGGGGAAATACAACTATTACGACAATCGGAGTAGTCAGTATTTGAGTGCAAGTTCGTGGGAATTAATGTTTTGGATTGTAGGAAAGTTGGGTTTTTCGTAGTTGTTGTATCGTCTTTTCCCTGTCCGCAAGGCTATTCATTGTTGCTTATGACAGTCACATGAGTGCCATGGGGATGTTGCACGCTGTTCGTTGATTTGGCTGTTGCAGCTTCCCGCTCCTGTTCAAGTGGATGTTGATGAACTCATGGGCTGAGCAATCAATGTAAGCACAGTGAGGTGACCATGGTGACAAGGGTATTTTCCAAGCGAGTACCTGTCCTGAAGTTGGCACCCTCACCCTTGCCACCGTTGGTGGAGGAGCCGGTTCGTCGTCCAGGCGCGATTGCATGGCCGACGCGAGCCAGCCTGATCGAGATTTTCGGCAGTGATGAGATGGTGAATCGGGCGGTGGCCAGCCTGATTGAGGAAGCACGGGAAGACGATGCCTGGCTGGACCTGGCGCAGGCCCGCGCCGATGGGCCCTTGCTGGTGGAGCGATTGCACCGTTTGGTGGGCAGCCTGGCCTTCGTCGGCGGAGTCGACCTGGAGCGTTGCGGCGAGCAGTTGATTGCGCGGGTCCAGGCCGATGGTGTGGTGGCGAATACGCCGCAGTTGCAAGCCTTCCAGCGCAACTTGCGGGGGTACATGGCTTATCTGAGCCGGTTATGAGTCTTCGGGACTCAAAGGTTTGTAGGAGGTTATTACTGTGGGTTGGAAGTTTTGGGTGTAGGTAATTTCTTTTTATTTTGTAGGCGTAAAGTTGCCATCTATCAAACGCTGGGCGCGGTCCGGAACCGGCTGCATCGAGTGGTTGTTGAGACAAGAGGACACAGGTATTTTTGCGCCAATTCCAAGTTGCCATCATTCGTGGGTATTTATGTTGCGTGTAATTATTGCCGACGATCATCCCATTGTGCGCATCGGGCAACGGGTGGTGATTGAGGCGGGCGGTAGATGCACAGTGGTCGGTGAGGCCGACGGTCCCGATGAATTGCTCAAGTTGCTGGGCAGCGTGGCGTGTGACGTGCTGGTGACTGACTTCGCCATGCCCGGCGGCCAGCAGGCCGACGGCTACGGACTGCTGGGGCTGTTGCGGCGCCAGTACCCGACTTTGCCGGTGATTCTGGTCACCATGTTCGCCAATGTGGCGACGCTGCGTGCGTCCTTTGCCCACGGGGCACGGGCGATTGTCGCCAAGAGCGCCTCGGCCCGGGAGCTGCCCACCGCTATCGCTACAGTGACCAGGGGCGAGACGTTTGTCAGTGAATGCCTGCGCGCGCAGTTGGTGGAGGCGGGCACCGGCGATCAGTTGCAACAGCCGCAGCTGTCCAGCAAGGAGCGCGAAGTGGTCAGGATGCTGGCCAGCGGCATGACCGTCAGCCAGATTGCGGCCCGGGTCAATCGCAGTATTTCCACGATCAGCAAGCAGAAAAGCACGGCCATGAGCCGGCTGTGCATCTCCACCGATGTGGACCTGTTTGCCTACGCCCGCAGCTGCGGCATGGTGCCGTAGCGCCGGGTGGGGCATTCCCGGTGTAAATGGCGATAGAGTTTTATCGGCGCCCGGACTATCTTGGACGGCTTACAACCCCTGGTCTGGAACCTGCCCATGAGCGACGCACACAACGCCCTGATCACCGAGTTCTACAGCGCTTTCCAGCGGCTGGATGCCGAGGCCATGGCGGCCTGCTACACCGAGGATGTGCTGTTCAGCGACCCGGCCTTCGGTGAGTTGCGCGGGCGTAACGCCGGCGATATGTGGCGCATGCTCACCACCCGGGCCAAGGATTTCTCCCTGACGTTCGACCATGTGCGCAGCGATGAAACCACCGGCAGCGCGCATTGGGTCGCGACCTACCTGTTCAGCGCCACCGGTAACACGGTGGTCAACGATATCGGCGCGCGGTTTGTGTTTCGTGATGGCAAGATCTGCGAACACCACGACCACTTCGATCTGTGGCGCTGGTCGCGCCAGGCCCTGGGCCTCAAGGGCCTGTTGCTGGGCTGGTCGCCGGCCCTGAAAAACGCCGTGCGTGCCCAGGCGCTCAAAGGCCTCAGGGCATTCCAGGCCGGTCGTTGATAAGCTTGGCGCTCTTCTGGTTTACCGAATCGACCCGTGACTGATCCTTCTGAACCCAAACCCTGGTTTGTGTACCTGGTACGCGCCGCCAATGGCGCGTTGTATTGCGGCATCAGCAATGACCCGGTGCGCCGTTTTGCCGCGCATCAGAGCGGCAAGGGCGCACGGTTTTTCCTGTCCAGCCCGGCGGTCGCGCTGGTGTACACGGAGCAATGCGCGAGCAAGGGCGAGGCGTTGCGCCAGGAGCGCTTGATCAAGAAGTTGAAGAAAAGCGCCAAGGAGTGCCTGGCCGCAAGTGGCTCATTGATTTGACTGATGGGTTCCCATCGTCCCCGCCCGGGGTTTTGCAGGCTAAGCTAGCCGCTCACCTATCGAGCGGAGCCTGGCATGTCTGAGTTGATTCTCCACCATTACCCGCAGTCCCCTTTTGCTGAAAAAGCCCGCCTGATGCTGGGCTTCAAGGGCTTGTCCTGGCATTCCGTGCGCATCTCGCCGGTGATGCCCAAGCCTGACCTCACCGCCTTGACCGGCGGCTATCGCAAGACGCCGGTGCTGCAAGTCGGTGCCGACATCTACTGCGACACCGCCTTGATCGCCCGACGCCTGGAGCAGGAAAAATCCGCCCCGACGCTGTTTCCCCAAGGCCTGGAACTGGTTACCCAAGGCTTCGCCGCCTGGGCCGACTCGGTAGTGTTTTCCCATGCCGTGGCGCTGGTGTTCCAGCCTGAATCCCTGGCCGTCAAATTTGCCAAGGTACCGCCGCAAATGCTCCAGGTGCTGGTGACTGACCGCAGCAAATTGTTCAGCGGTGGCACCGCCGCCCGCTTGCAACTGGACCAGGCCAAGCATCAATGGCCGGCGATCATCCATCGTATCGATCAGCAATTGCAGCACCCGACGGGGGACTTCCTGTTTGGTGAACCGTCGATTGCCGACTTTGCCCTGGCCCATCCGCTGTGGTTCCTCAAGGGCTCATCGGTGACTGCGCCGTTGGTGGATGCGTATCCCGCTGTGGCGGCGTGGCTGGACCGCGTACTGAGCTTTGGCCATGGCACTGCCAGTGAGATCAGCGCCGAGCAAGCGCTGGAAGTGGCGCGTAACGCTACGCCCACTGCGCTGTCCGATGAGGTTTTCGAGGACTTGAACGGCTTCAAACCCGGCCAGCAGGTGACCATCTCGGCCACTGACTACGGCACCGACCCCGTGGCCGGTGAACTGCTGTTTGCCGGGCGCGAAGAGCTGATCCTGCGTCGCACCGATGAACGCGCCGGCACCGTGCATGTGCATTTCCCACGCTTGGGTTTTTGCATTCAGGCGCAATAAATAAAAATATTTGCAAATAAAGGTGAGGTAAACCGTCAGTCCATCCGTGTAGTGCTTGAAACTGCGATCTATTCGCATTAACAGCGTTTTCTACACGGGTTCTCACAGCATGAAGTCGACGGCGGGCGGTTTGGTTAAACAGTGGCTGGGAGCCTCGGTATTGGCGGTGTCGGGGCTGGCATTGCTGCCCCTCGGCGTGGCGCAGGCGCAGGAGCAGCAAAGCGCCCGGTTCACCTTTGCCCTGGCTGCCAAACCGTTGCCCCAGGCCTTGAGCGATTTCAGCCGGGTCACCGGGATCAGCGTGATCTACACCGATGAAGCGCCTTACGGCCTCAGTGCGCCGGCGGTCAGCGGGCAAATGAGCGCGACCCAGGCCCTGCAACGTCTGCTGGGCAACTCCGGTTTCACTTTCCGCCAGATCGATGCCCGCACCCTGGCTCTGGAACCCGTGCCCACCGAGGGCGCGCTCAACCTCGGCGCGACCACCATCAGCGGTGTCGGCCAAACCGAGGACAGCACCAGCTACCAGCCCCCGCCCACCAGCTCGGTGATGCGTTCCCGCGCGTTGCTGCTGGAAACCCCGCAGACCGTCAACGTGGTCCCCGCCCAAGTGTTGCGCGACCAGACCCCGCGCAACCTGGATGACGCCCTGGCCAATATCAGCGGCATTACCCAGGCCAACACCCTGGCCAGCACCCAGGACGCGGTGATGCTGCGCGGCTTCGGCGATAACCGTAACGGCTCGATCATGCGCGATGGCATGCCGGTGGTGCAGGGCCGGGCGTTGAATTCAACCGCAGAACGGGTCGAAGTGCTCAAGGGCCCGTCGTCGCTGCTGTATGGCATCCAGGACCCGGGCGGCGTGGTCAATATCGTCAGCAAAAAACCGCAACTGACCCAGGCCACGTCCCTGACCGTGCGCGGCTCGACTTTCGGGGATGGCAAGAACGGCAGCGGCGGCAACCTCGACACCACCGGCCCCATCGGCGATTCGGGCCTGGCCTATCGCCTGATCGTCGACCATGAAGACGAAGACTACTGGCGCAATTTCGGCACCCACCGCGAGTCGCTGGTGGCGCCGTCCCTGGCCTGGTACGGCGATACCACCAAGTTGTTGTTCGCCTACGAACACCGCGAATTTCTCTCGCCGTTCGACCGCGGCACGGCCATCGACAAGTCCAACCACCCGCTGGACATCCCCGCCACTCGCCGTCTGGACGAGCCGTTCAATAACATGGAAGGCCGTTCCGACCTGTACCGCTTTGAAGCCGACCACGATTTGAACGACGACTGGAAAGCCCACTTCGGCTACAGCTGGAACCGTGAAACCTACGACGCCAGCCAGGTGCGCGTCAGTGCGGTGAACACCAACGGCACCCTGACCCGCAAGATGGACGGCACCAAAGGTGCGATCACCACCGACCGTTTCGCCACGGCCAGCCTGGAAGGCAAGGTCAATGTGCTGGGCATGCAGCATGACCTGGTGTTCGGCCTGGACGACGAGTACCGCAAGATCTACCGCGCCGACCTGATTCGCCAGAGCTCGCGCGGTACCTTCAACTACAACAACCCGGTGTACGGCAACGAAGTTGCGGGCACCACCGTCAGCGCCGCCGACAGCGCCCAGACCGACCTGCTGCGCAGCGATTCGCTGTTCTTCCAGGACGCGATTCACCTGACTGACCAGTGGATCTTCGTGGCCGGTGCGCGCTATCAGATGTATGACCAGTACGCCGGCAAGGGCGTGCCGTTCAAGGCCAACACCGACGGCAACGGCCAGGCCTGGGTGCCGCGTGCCGGCCTGGTGTACCGCTACACCGATGAGTTGTCGTTCTACGGCAGCTACACCGAGTCGTTCAAGCCCAACTCCACCATCGCCCCACTGCTTAATGGCAGCACGTTGACCGGCGACCTCACGCCGGAGGAGTCCAAGTCGTGGGAGCTGGGCGCCAAGCTCGACATCCCCGGGCGCATCACCGCCAGCGCGGCGTTGTTCACTATCGACAAACGCAATGTGCTGGTGTCGGTGGGCTCCGGCGCCAACACCATCTACAGCATCGCAGGGCAGGTGCGTTCCCGTGGCCTGGAACTGGACGCCAGCGGCCAGTTGACCGACAAGTGGAGCCTGATCGGCAGCTACGCTTTCACCGACGCCGAAGACATCAAGGACAACGACCCGACGCTGGAAGGCAACCGTCTGCAAAACGTGGCCAAGCACACCGGCTCACTGTCGGTGGCCTACGACTTCGGCAACATTTTCGGCGGCGATCAGTTACGCGTGGGCACCGGTGCGCGCTATGTCGGCGAGCGCGCAGGCGACGCCGCCAACGACTTCAACCTGCCGGGCTACACCGTGGCGGACGCCTTCGCCACGTACGACACCAGGATCGACGGGCAGAAGGTCAAGTTCCAGGTCAACGTGAAGAACCTGTTCGACCGCGTCTACTACACCTCGGCGGCCAGTCGCCTGTTTGTGTCCATGGGCGATGCGCGGCAGGTATCGGTGTCCAGCACCCTGGAGTTCTAAAACCTGGCGGGCTCCCTATGGCAAGTGTGCTCCTTGTGGTGGGCAGGCTTCCTCTGGTAAGCGGGCCTCCTGTGGTGAGCGGGCTTCCTCTGGTGAGTGGGCTTCCTGTGGTGAGCGGGCTTCCTCTGGTAAGTGGGCTTCCTGTGGTGAGCGGGCTTGCCCCGCGTTGGGCTGCGAAGCAGCCCCAAAACAGACTCTGCGGTGCTCCTGAAAAAACACGACGGCATCAGTAAGGGCGGCTTCGCCACCCAACGCGGGATAAGCCCGCTCGCCACAAAGGTACGGAGCTGTTAGCGTTGCGGCCACCCATGGCTTTGCGGAACACGTTACTGATGCATTTTGGAAGATGGCTGCACCTGCTGTGCCTGAGCGTTTTACTGGGCGGCTGCGCGAGTGTTTCGCAGCCATCCACGCCTTCAACCCTGGATCAGCTGCTGGCCGATCCTGTCCTCAACGGCGCCATGGTCTCCGTCATGGTGCGCGACGCCCGCAGCGGCAGTACCCTCTATCAGCACAACCCGCGCACCCGTCTGATTCCGGCTTCCAACCTCAAGTTGCTCACCACCGCTGCGGCGATGGATGTGCTGGGGCCGCACTACCGTTTTTCCACCCAGCTGTTGAGCAACGGCACCCAGCAAGGCGAGCGCCTGGCCGGTAACCTGTACCTGCGTGGCTTGGGCGACCCGACCACGCAATTCGCCGATTACCAGGCATTGGCGGCCCAGCTAGCGAGCCGGGGCGTGCGCCAGGTGCAAGGCGACCTGGTGTTCGACGACACCTGGTTCGATGCCGAGCGCCTGGGCGTGGATTGGGCGCAAGACGATGAGAGCACCTACTACGGCGCGCAGATTTCGGCGTTGACGGTGTCGCCGAATGCGGATTTTGACGCAGGCACCTTACTCGTCACGGCAAAGGCTCCCGTCGCCCTCGGCCAGCCAGTGAACGTGGTGGTGAGCCCGTCCACCGACTACGTGCAACTGAGCAACCGTGCCGTCAGCGGCCCCGGCAACAGCTACGCCATCACCCGCCAGCACGGCACTAACCTGCTGCAACTCAGCGGCGCGCTCGCCCCGGGCAAGCAAAGTCGGCAGTGGGTGAGTGTGTGGGAACCGACGCAACTGGTGGCCAATCTGTTTGAGCAGGCGCTGGCGCAGCAAGGTATCCAGGTGCTCGGGCGGCGCGTGATCGGGGGGGCCAGCCCTGGGACGGCGACGGTGTTGGTCGAGCATCAATCGGCGCCGTTGCAGGACTTGATCACACCGCTGCTCAAGCTCTCGAACAACAACATGTCCGAAGCCCTGCTCAAGGCCATGGGCCGCAAAACCGCCAACGCGGGCACTGCGACAGCGGGCGTGGCGGCGGTGGCGGCGTTCATGCAGCGCCAGGGCCTGGCCCCGGCGACGCTCAGCCAGGTAGATGGCTCAGGCTTGTCGCGACGCAACCTGGTGTCGGCGCAGAACCTGACGGACCTGCTGCTGGTCACCGCCAGGCAACCCTGGTTCGACGCCTGGTACAACGCCTTGCCGATTGCCGGCAATGCCGACCGTATGACCGGCGGCGGCCTGCGTTATCGCCTGCGCGGGACGGCTGCCGAAAACAACCTGCACGCTAAGACCGGCTCCATGGCCGGCGTATCATCGTTGAGCGGCTATATCACCGATGCCGAGGGGCGACGCCTGGTGTTTTCGATAATCAGCAATAACTACCTCAGTGACGCAGCCCCTGTCCGCGCCCTCGAGAACCGCCTGGCGCTTGCCCTGGCCCAGTGGCACGACTAGTTCAGGGCTGGTAACCCATCCGCCAACTCACGGCTCGGGTCGCCGCCAGCAAGCGTTGCGCCGCCGGGCCATCTTCGTCGGCGTGGAACAGCGAGGTGGGGCCGACCACGGTCATCACCGCCGCCACGTGCCCGACCGCGTTGAATACCGGTGCCGACAGCGCATCCACCCCCGGCATCAGCAGGCCATGCACAAAGTGCAGGCCACGGTTGCGGATTTGTTCGCAGGTGGTGGCGTAAGCCTGGTCGTCGGCGAGGGCATGGGCGGTGCCGGCCTGGATTTCACGCTCACGCAACTCGACGGTTTCCCGCGACGGCAGGAAGGCACTGAACACCAACCCGGTGGATGAACTGAGCAGGGGCAACACCGAACCCAATTGCGTCACCACTGTCACGGCGCGCACGGCCGGTTCGATCTGCACCACCGTCGCGCCCTGGTTGCCCCATACCGCCAGGAAGCAGGTTTCATTCAACTCGTCGCGCAGCTCTGCCAGGGGCATCGCGCCGACTTTCAGCACGTCCATGCTGCCCAGCGCGGCCAGGCCCACGCGCAACGCCTCGCGTCCCAGGCCGTAATGGTTGGTGGCGGCGTTCTGTTCGGCAAAACCCGAGGCGATCAGCGCCTGTAAATAACGGTGCACCTTGCTCGCCGGCATCTGCACGTGGTCGGCCAGCCGCGACAACGACGTGGAGGGCGACAGTTCGGCCAGGGCCTTGAGGATATCGGTGCCCACTTCGGCCGAGCGGACTTTCTGTTTACCGGTGTCGCGGGGCTTTTCCATGGAGGGGCGAGAATCCGAGAGATGAATGGGCGTCTTTATAGCTTGACGGTCGATAGTGATCAAATTACGTTATGCGTAACTGGATTACGATAAAAACAACTTCCGCCCTGAGGATGATCCATGAACCTCGAATACCTGTCGGGCTTCGGCAATGAATTCGCCAGCGAAGCCCTGCCCGGCGCCTTGCCGGTCGGCCAGAACTCCCCGCAAAAAGCCCCCTACGGGCTGTATACCGAGCTGTTTTCCGGCACCGCCTTCACCATGGTACGCAGCGAAGCCCGCCGCACCTGGCTGTACCGCATCCAGCCATCGGCCAATCACCCCGCGTTTATCAAGCTGGAGCGGCAGCTGGCCGGCGGTCCGTTGGGCGCGGTGACGCCCAATCGCTTGCGTTGGAACCCGTTGGATATTCCGAGTGAGCCGACAGACTTTATCGACGGCCTGGTCGGCATGGTAGCCAACGCCGGGTCGGAAAAACCCTCGGGCATCAGCATCTATAACTACTGCGCTAATCGCTCCATGGACCGCGTGTTCTTCAATGCCGACGGCGAGCTGTTGATCGTCCCCGAGCAGGGCCGCCTGCGCATCGCCACCGAACTGGGGGTGCTGGACGTCGAGCCGCTGGACATTGTGGTGTTGCCCCGTGGCCTCAAATTTCGTGTCGAGCTGCTGGATGCACAGGCGCGCGGTTACGTCGCCGAAAACCACGGCGCGCCCCTGCGCCTGCCGGACCTGGGGCCTATCGGCAGCAACGGCCTGGCCAATCCGCGTGACTTCCTCACCCCGGTGGCCCACTACGAAGACCTCAGGCAACCGACCACGCTGGTGCAGAAATTCCTCGGTGAACTGTGGGCCTGTGAGCTGGACCATTCACCGCTGAACGTGGTGGCCTGGCACGGCAATAACGTGCCGTACAAATACGACCTGCGCCGCTTCAACACCCTTGGCACCGTGAGCTTCGATCACCCCGATCCGTCGATCTTCACCGTATTGACCTCGCCCACCAGCGTGCACGGCCTGGCCAACCTCGACTTCGTGATCTTCCCGCCGCGCTGGATGGTGGCCGAGAACACTTTCCGTCCGCCGTGGTTCCACCGCAACCTGATGAACGAATACATGGGCCTGATCCAGGGCGCCTACGATGCCAAGGCCGAAGGCTTCCTGCCCGGCGGCGCGTCGCTGCACAGTTGCATGAGCGCCCACGGCCCGGACGGCGAGACCTGCACCAAGGCCATCAACGTCGACCTGGCACCGCACAAGATCGATAACACCATGGCCTTCATGTTCGAGACCAGCCAAGTGCTGCGTCCTACTCAGTTCGCCCTGGAGTGCCCGCAACTGCAACCTTCCTATGACGCGTGCTGGGCCTCGTTGCCCGTCACCTTCAACCCGAACCGGAGATAACCCATGACGCAGCCAACCCTTACCCGCAGTTGGGTAGCCTCCGCCAATGGTCACCGCGATTTCCCCCTGCAAAACCTGCCGCTGGGCGTGTTCAGCATCAACGGCTCGGCCCCGCGCAGTGGCGTGGCGATTGGCGACGCGATCCTCGACCTGCACGCCGCCCTGGATGAGTTTGAGGGCGAAGCCCGCCGCGCCGTTGACGCGACTGCGGGCGGCCAGCTGAACGCCTTTTTCGAGCTGGGCCGTGGCCCGCGCGTGGCCTTGCGCGAGCGCCTGCTGGAACTGCTTGCCGAGGGCAGCAGGCTGCAGGCCCGTGAAGCGCAGGTGCTGCACCGCGCCGCCGATTGCCAGATGCACCTGCCGGCGAAGATCAACGACTACACCGACTTCTACGTCGGCATCGAGCACGCGCAAAACGTCGGCAAACTGTTCCGCCCGGATAACCCGCTGCTGCCGAACTACAAGTACGTGCCGATCGGTTATCACGGCCGCGCCTCGACCATTCGCCCCTCGGGTGCCGACGTCCGTCGCCCCAAAGGCCAGACCTTGCCGGCTGGCCAGACCGAACCAACCTTCGGCCCCTGCGCACGCCTGGACTATGAGCTGGAACTGGGCATCTGGATCGGCCAGGGCAATGCCATGGGCGACTCGATTGCCATTGGCGATGCGGCCGAGCATATCGCCGGTTTCTGCCTGCTCAATGATTGGTCGGCGCGGGACATCCAGGCCTGGGAATACCAGCCGCTGGGGCCGTTCCTGTCGAAGAGCTTTATCACCAGCATTTCACCGTGGGTGGTCACGGCCGAAGCCCTGGAACCGTTCCGCAAAGCCCAGCCGGCGCGGCCCGAAGGCGATCCGCAGCCACTGCCGTACCTGCTGGATAAGCGTGACCAGGCCGCTGGCGCCTTGGATATCGAGCTTGAGGTGCTGTTGACCACCGCCGCCATGCGCGAACAGAACCTGCCGGCCCATCGCGTGGCCCTGAGCAACAGCCTGCATATGTACTGGACCGTCGCGCAATTGGTGGCGCACCACAGCGTCAACGGCTGCCAACTGCAGGCCGGTGACCTGTTTGGTTCGGGCACCTTGTCCGGCCCTGAAGCCGGGCAGTTCGGCAGCCTGCTGGAGATGACCGAAGGCGGCAAGAAGGTCATCGAACTGCCTTCCGGCGAAGTGCGCAGGTTCCTTGAGGACGGTGACGAGGTCATCCTGCGCGCCCGTTGCAACCGTGAAGGCTTCGCCTCCATCGGCTTCGGCGAATGCCGTGGCACCGTGGTCGCGGCGCGCTAGGAGGGCAGGGCGATGGAACTCTATACCTACTACCGCTCTACGGCGTCCTACCGGGTGCGCATCGCCCTTGCGCTCAAGGGCCTGGATTTCACTGCGGTGCCCGTCAACCTGCTGGTGCCGGCGGGTGGCGCCAATCGCCAGCCCGAATACCTGGCCATCAACCCCCAAGGTCGTGTGCCGGCCTTGCGCACCGATGACGGCGAGCTGCTGATTCAGTCCGCGGCGATCATTGAATACCTGGACGAACGTTATCCACAGGTGCCGCTGCTTTCCAAGGACATGGCCACCCGTGCCCATGAGCGCGCAGTGGCGTCGATCATCGGCTGCGATATTCACCCATTGCACAACTCCAGCACCCAGAACCTGTTGCGTCAGTGGGGACATGACGAGGCGCAGGTGCTGGAGTGGATCGGGCATTGGATCAGCCAGGGGCTGGGGGCGGTGGAACAGTTGATTGGCGATAAGGGCTATTGCTTCGGCGAGCAGCCGGGGATGGCCGATGCCTTCCTGATTCCCCAATTGTATGCGGCGGAGCGCTTCAAGGTGCCGTTGGGGGCGTATCCACGCATCGGCCGGGTGGCGGCGTTGGCGGCGCAGCATCCGGCATTTATCCAGGCCCATCCTGCCAATCAACCCGACACTCCTGAGTGATCGTGCCCGCGCAGAGCGTGAGCACAATAATAAAAACAGGTACCTTGCGATGCACAATCAGATTGCCAGCTTTCGCGCGGCACTCGATGCCCGTCCGGTGTCGCGCTACCAGTGGTTGATTCTCCTGTTGCTGGCCTTGTTGCTGGTAACCGATGGCTACGATGCCCAGGTGCTGGGTTATGTGGTACCGGCGCTGGCGTCGGATTGGGGGCTGGAAAAGGCCGCGTTCGGACCGGTGTTCAGTGCCAACCTGCTGGGGCTGACCTTGGGCTCGTTGCTGGTGACACCCCTGGCCGACCGCTTTGGCGTTCGCCGCATCCTGCTGGGCTGCGTGCTGATCTACGCCAGCCTCACGGTGTTGATGGTCTTCGCCAGCTCGCTGACCACGCTGATGGCGGCGCGCTTTATCTGCGGTATCGGCATGGGCGGCGCGATGCCCAGTGCCATGGCGTTGATGTCGGACTATTCCCCGCCACGCTTGCGCACCTTGATGGTGACGTTGGCGGCGTGCGGCTTTTCGTTCGGCGGCGCAGCCGGTGGGTTTGTGGCCGCAGGATTTATCGACGGCTTTGGCTGGCAGGCGGTGTTTCTTGCCGGCGGCGTGACGCCGTTGCTGCTGTTCCCTTTCCTGGTGTGGCTGCTGCCGGAATCCCTGCCGCGCCTGCTGCGCGATGCGCCGCCGTATGCACGCTTGCATAAGGTCACCGCGCGCATGTTGCCCGGGTGGCGTGCGCCGCTGGCGGGCGAGGACGAAAACCGCCGCGAGCAGGGCAGCCCGTTGACGGTGGTGGAGCTGTTTCGCCATGGCTATGCACGCCCGACCGTGCTGATCTGGGCGACCTTCTTTGTCAGCCTGATCCTGCTGTATTTCATGATCAGCTGGTTGCCGTCGCTGCTGCTGGAAAGTGGCCTGGCGTTGAGTGAAGCCAACCTGGTGACCTCAATGTTCCTGTTCGCCGGCACCTTGGGGGCCATCGGCATGGCCTGGTTTGCCGATCGATTGAAGCACAAGGTGCGGCTGTTGTCCGGCGTGCTGGCGGCAGCGGCGGTGTGTACCGTGCTGCTGGGGCTGAACCACGACAATCCGCGCTATCTGGTGGCCTGTGTGTTTGCCGCCGGGTTTTGCATCATCGGCGGGCAACTGACCCTTAATGCTTTCGCCAGCAATTTTTATCCGGCGCATGTACGCGCCACCGGTACGGGTTGGGCATTGGGTGTAGGGCGCTTCGGCTCAATCCTGGGCCCGTTGCTGGGCAGCATGCTGCTGGCGATGCATATTCCGGTGCAGCAGATTTTCTTCTTCTGCGCGATTCCGGCGGTGATCGCGGCGTTGTTGATCATTCAAGTGCGCTCGCCCGCGACTGACGCGCCGAAGAGCCCTTTGCATGGCGATATCCTCAAGGTGCCGGCCAATCACTGAAGATGTTGCATCTACATCGAGCAGGATCACCACATAAGCCCGCTTGCCACAGGGAAATAGGCGCTTGAGAGCAGTGGGTTCAATGCACCACGGAGTTGGGTGGCAGGTGCCCCAGGCGTTCAGTCAGGCGCAGGCGTTGGATCGGGTCTTCGCTGAGCATCAACGCGTGTTCCAGGTCGAAGCGCTCGGCGTTGGGGCAGTCCAGGCGTTGATACAGGCTGGCCCGCGCGAGGTAATCGGCAGCGCTGGCATTGCCCAGTTCCAGCACGCGTTCGGCGTCGATCAGCGCGGCCAGGGGGTTGTCATTGGCCAGGTGCAACTGGCGCAGGTTGCGGGACAACCGTTGCAGGATCGAACGGGGTTCGGCGGTGTGCAGGTGATCGGCCTGCAACTTGAGGTTGGGACCATACTGGCGTTGCAGCAGCTCGCGGCAGTCGTTGGGGTACAGGCGTCGCCCGCCGCAAGGGTCCAGCAAGTGATCGGCACCGGGCACCCGCAGCAGGAAGTGGCCGGGGAAGTTGACGCCGACCATGGGAATGCCCAGGCGTCGCGCCAGCTCCATGGCAATCAACCCCATGGCCAGGGGTTGCCCGCGTTTGCGTTGCAACACCTTGTCCAGCAGGGCGGCGGCGGGGCGCAGCGGGGTGAAATCATCCTGGGCGAAGCCGAGGTCATTCATACCTCGCAGCAAGGGTTGGCCCAGTTCATCCGCTGGCAGCAGAGGCATGCCCAGGCTGACCTGTTGCTCGAGCAATTTCAGGTCCTGCATGATCAACGCCGGTTGCACCGCCGGGTCATGCTCGGCGGCGATCCACAGCGCGGCTTCAAACAGCGCGGGGGGCGAACGTTCCAGGCAGGCGAAAAAAGCGTGACGGGGATTCATTGCATTCTCCGGCGAATGCCCCCGTTTTAGCCTTGCTGGGAATTTTCGTCCAGTGGCTTAAGAAATATCCTATCCGCTTATGTCACAAGACCTACAAAACCGGACGGCTTATTCCAGCGCACTTCGGCAGTTTTCTGCCGCAAGCCTATACTTGGCGACACAAGAAGTGATTCGGGAGCTCGACGATGTTTGCTCTCATGCACAGCACCCGCCTTGAATCGCTGCACCTGAGCATCGACCCGGTGACGGGGTTGAAGGCGGTCATAGCCATCCATAACAGCCGCCTGGGCCCTGCCCTGGGTGGTTGTCGCTACCTTGCCTACCCCGACGATGAAAGCGCCGTGGCGGACGCCGCGCGCCTGGCCCAAGGCATGAGCTACAAGGCCGCCCTGGCCGGGTTGCCGGTGGGGGGCGGGACGGCGGTGATCCTGCGCCCCGCCCATGTGGAAAACCGTGCGGCGCTGTTTGAAGCCTTTGGTCGTTGCATCGAGCAACTCGACGGTCGCTACATCACCGCCACCGACAGCGGTACCTCGGTCGCCGACATGGACTGCATCGCCCAGCACACTCGCTTCGTTACCAGCACCACCGCCGCCGGCGACCCCTCGCCCCATGCCGCCATGGGCGTGTTCGCGGGTATCCGCACCACCGCCATGGCCCGCCTGGGCAGCGACAACCTCGAAGGCTTGCGCGTAGCTATCCAGGGCCTGGGCAACGTGGGCTTCGCCCTGGCCGAACAACTGCACGCCGCCGGCGCCGAACTGTTGGTCAGCGACATCGACCACGGCAAGGTGCAGCTGGCCATGGAACAGCTCGGCGCGCACCCTATCGCCAACGACGCCTTGCTCAGCACCCCGTGCGACATCCTCGCGCCCTGCGGCCTGGGCGCAGTGTTCAACCGCCAGAGCGTCGGCCAGCTCCGCTGCGCCGCCGTCGCCGGTTCCGCCAGTGCGCAACTGACCAACCTGCAAGTGGCCGACCAACTCGAAGGCCGCGGCATCCTCTACGCCCCGGACTACGTGATCAACTCCGGCGGCCTGATCTACGTCGCCCTCAAGCACAGCGGTGCCGAACTGCCGACCATCACCGCGCACCTGTCCAACATCGGCACGCGCCTGACTGAAATCTTCGCCCACGCCCAGGCCGAAAAACGCTCACCCGCACGGGTCGCGGACGAACTGGCCGAGCGCCTGCTCTACAAATAGGCCAGGCATTAAAAAGGCCCTGAATCATCGACTCAGGGCCTGTTCAATTCGGGCTTATTCCGCCGGTGCGTTCAGCAACTCGGACAATGCATCCGGTTGGCTCTTGAACGCCTTGGCAAACACATCGCGATTCTTCGCCATGTAGATCCCGGCTTCCTCCACCTGCTGCTCGCTCAGGGACGGCACGGCTTTTTGCAACACTTCTGCGAGCAACTCAGCGAGTTCAAGCATCTTGTCATGACGGTCAGCTTCGGCTTTATCCATGAACAAACGCTCCAGATCTCGGCTGCTGCGGTATACCACTTCGACGGCCATTCACCACCTCACATGCCTTCACGATAGTTGTCTTTTGCGACTACTGTATTTATATACAGCGAAAAGGGTAAGCCAAACCGTGGGGTTTGGGTAGCAGTTTTTTAATGTAGCCCGTAAATACAGGCCAGGCGTGCCTCATGTCACCCCGCCATCATCTTATACCCGCCTCTGGCCTTTTTTCTGCATGCAGAACAACCGTCACGTCCAACCCGCATTATCCGGTCGAACCGACCTAAGGAAGCACCATCGTGAAATTTAATTGGGCCGAAAAGCTGCGCCATCAAGTCCATGGGCTGGCCGAGTCCCTGGGTAACCTGTTTGTCGAGTCGTTCCATTACCTGGCGTTGTTCGCCATCGGTGCGGTGACCGCCTGGGCTGCGGTGATGGAATTCCTGGGGATGCTGGAGAACGGGCACATCAAGATCGACGACATCCTGCTGCTGTTCATCTACCTGGAATTGGGCGCGATGGTCGGGATTTATTTCAAGACCAACCACATGCCGGTGCGCTTCCTGATCTACGTGGCGATCACCGCGCTGACGCGCCTGTTGATCTCCAACGTGTCCCACCACAATCCGCCCGACCTCGGCATCATCTACCTGTGCGGCGGGATTCTGCTGCTGGCGTTTGCGATTCTGGTGGTGCGCTACGCGTCGTCGGCGTTCCCGTCGGTGAAGGTCGAAGGCCCGCGTCGCAAGGGCGAGGCGAGCCTGGAGACCGAGAAGGGTGAGCTTTAAAGCCCGACGCTGAAGGGCAGGGCGCGGGCCGGTGGCCGCTGCAACAATTTGTGGCTGTCGCCGTCCGTCATCACCGCCAGGATCTCCATGGCGCTGTGGCCCTGCTCGATGGCGATGCCGAATTGAATGCTTTGCACCAGGCGTTTGAGCCGTTGCGGGTCGTTGCGTTGTTCGGCGCTGATCATGCGTTTGGCCACTACGCCCGTCTCGTCCGAGAGGGTGAGCATGATGCTGCCGTCGAGCCGTTGGATGCTCAGGTTGACACGGTATTTTGGGGTGAAGGTGTCGGTGATGATCTGAAAAGGATTGTCCATGGTGCGTTACCGCCTGATAAGAACATGCAGTCATTGACGACCGGTGTCGTGATTAGTTCGCGTTGCCTGACCACCGGCCACTCCGTCGCTGAGGTGGTACAAATTCCGTTTACCTCATGGGCTGTACAGCAAAGGGCGTGCCGTACAGCGATCTGTCAAACAATGAGCTCCTTATGGGGGAGGGGGCTTGCTCCCGATAGCGGTGCATCAGTCAATGAATACTTGGCTGATGCACCGCTATCGGGAGCAAGCCCCCTCCCACATGGGTTTTATGTTGTTATTGAGGTTGGTGATCCGTTTCAGGGCAACACGGAAAAAACGATCGCAGACAGCGCAATCAGCCCGATCAGCACCACAAACACATTCGACACCTGGCCCGAATACTGGCGTAAAGCTGGCACGCGATGGATGGCGTACATCGGCATCAGGAACAGCAGGCAGGCGATGATCGGCCCGCCCAGGGTTTCGATCATGCCCAGGATACTCGGGTTGAAGGTGGCCACGGCCCAGCAGGTCAGCACCATGAACAGCGCGGTGCAGCGTTCCAGCCATTTGGATGACATCGAACGGTCACGCCCGCGCAGGGATTTGACGATCAGCCCCTGGAAGCCTTCGCTGGCGCCGATGTAGTGGCCGAGGAAGGACTTGGTAATCGCCACCAGCGCGATCAATGGCGCGGCGTAAGCGATCACCGGCGTCTGGAAATGGTTGGCCAGGTACGACAGGATCGAAATGTTCTGCGCCTTGGCCGCCGCCAGGTCAGCCGGCGACAGGGCCAGCACGCAGCTGAAGCAGAAGAACATCACCGTCAGCACCATCATGCCGTGGGCCGTGGCGAGGATGCCGCTGCTTTTGCGTTCGGCCAGCGGGCCGTACACGCGCTTCTGGTCGACGGCGAAGGCGGAGATAATCGGCGAGTGGTTGAATGAGAACACCATCACCGGGATCGCCAGCCATAGCGTGTTGAAAAACACTGGCAGGGGCATGCCTTCGCTGGCGGAGGCGAAGAAGGCGCCGTTCCAGTTGGGGATCAGGCTGAGCGCCAGCAACAGCAAGGCGGCGACGAACGGATAGACCAGCACGCTCATGGCCTTGACGATCACACCCTGGCCGCAGCGCACAATGGCCATCAGGCCGAGGATCAGTACCAGCGACAGGATCGCCCGGGGCGGCGGCGCCAGGTGCAGTTGGTGCTCCATAAAGCTGCCCAGGGTGTTGGTCAGTGCCACGCTGTACACCAGCAGGATCGGGAAGATCGCAAAAAAATACAGCAGGGTGATCAGCTTGCCCGCACCGACGCCGAAGTGTTCTTCGACGACTTCGGTGATGTCGCCGGATTTGCCTGACAACACAAAGCGCGTCAGCCCACGGTGGGCAAAGAAGGTCATCGGGAAGGCCAGCAGCGCCAGCACGATCAACGGCCAGAAGCCGCCGACGCCGGCATTGATCGGCAGGAACAAGGTGCCGGCGCCAATGGCGGTGCCGTAGAGGCCGAGCATCCACGTGGTGTCGTGTTGGGTCCAGCCAGTGGTAACGGTAGTGTCTAAAGCAGGATTTTCAGCCGCAGGTGTACGTACATCGGTCATCGTTATTGCCTCGTTATTATTTTTGCGCGGGCTCACGTTGGGGCGGGACGAAGTGCTCCGATCAGCACTCCACCCAGCTGACCGCCAGGCCGCCCCGTGAAGTTTCTTTGTATTTGTCGTGCATGTCGGCGCCGGTATCGCGCATGGTGCGGATCACCCGGTCGAGGGAAATGAAGTGCTTGCCGTCACCGCGCAGGGCCATTTGCGTGGCGTTGATGGCCTTGACCGCGGCGATGGCATTGCGCTCGATGCACGGCACCTGCACCAGGCCGCCGACCGGGTCGCAGGTCAGGCCGAGGTTGTGTTCCAGGCCGATTTCGGCGGCGTTTTCCAGTTGCTCGGGGGTGGCGCCGAGGATGTCGGCCAAGCCGGCGGCGGCCATGGCGCAGGCTGAACCGACTTCGCCCTGGCAGCCGACTTCGGCACCGGAGATCGAGGCGTTTTTCTTACACAGAATGCCGACGGCTGCGGCGGCCAGGAAGAAATTGACCACGTCGTCGTCAGACGCGTCGGCATTGAACTTCATGTAGTAATGCAGTACCGCCGGGATGATTCCCGCTGCGCCATTGGTCGGCGCCGTGACCATGCGCCCGCCTGCGGCATTTTCTTCGTTGACGGCGAGGGCGAACAGGTTGACCCATTCCATGGCCGACAAGGTCGAGGTGATTACATTGGGTTTGCCGATTTCCAACAGGCTGCGGTGCAATTTCGCCGCACGCCGTGGCACGTCCAGGCCACCGGGCAGGATGCCTTCATCGCGCAAGCCTTGTTCCACACATTCGCGCATCACCGACCAGATATGCAGCAGGCCGCTGCGGATCTGTTCTTCGCTGCGCCAGGCGCGTTCGTTGGCCATCATCAATTCCGAAACCCGCAGGCCGTGCTGGTTGCACAGGGCCAGCAGCTCGACGGCGCTAGAGAAGTCGTAGGGCAATTGCACATCGCTGGCCGGCGCGATGCCCGAAGCCGCTTCAGCGGCTTCGATGATGAAACCGCCACCCACCGAATAATAGGTCTGCTCGCTGAGCAGGCCGTGGTCGCCGTAGGCGTGCAGGGACATGGCGTTGGGGTGGTAGGGCAGGCTTTCGTCCAGCAGCAGGAGGTCGCTGTGCCAGTTGAAGGCAATTTCCTGTTGACCGGCCAGCAACAACTGTCCGGACTCGCGCAGCTGTTGGATTCGCGTGTTGATCGAAGTGGGATCGACCTGATCCGGCCATTCGCCCATCAAGCCCATGACGCAGGCGCGGTCGGTGGCGTGGCCGACACCAGTGGCGGACAGCGAGCCATACAGGCGCACTTCGACCCGGCGCGTTTCACTCAGCAAGTGCTGGTCGTTCAAGGCCTGGGCGAAGGTCGCCGCCGCGCGCATGGGGCCGACGGTATGGGAGCTGGACGGGCCGATGCCCACTTTGAATAGGTCGAAAACGCTGATAGCCATGCTAAAGCCTTACAAGCAATGGAGTAGGAATCGCTGCCATGTTTTGTAGGACGAGCGCAATTGGCGCGATACTGAGCCTCTGGATCGGCACTGACCAACGAATTATCCTAAGACACCCTTTAGCAGGACTAAACCCTATGGCTCGCCCTCTCCATGGCCAGACTTACGTCTGGTTGCACGTGTTTTCCTGCGCTGCCCGGCATCTGTCGTTCACCCGCTGCGCCGAAGAACTGCACATCACGCCGGGGGCGGTGAGCCAGCAAATCCGCCAGTTGGAGGAGCGCCTCGGGTTTCGGCTGTTTCATCGACGGGCACGGGGGGTGGAGCTGAGTGCCGAGGGCCAGCGCCTGGCGGCAACGGTGGGGGAAGCCTACGGCAGCATTGACGCCGAGTTGCAGCGGTTGGATGCGGGAATGATCAGCGGCACGCTTCGCCTGCGCTCGATTCCATCATTTCTCGGCAAGTGGCTGACCCCACGCCTACCGCGCTTGCAGCAGCGCTTCCCGGATATCCAACTGCGCATGGTCGCCGAGGACAGCAGCATCGCCCTGCACGAAGGCGACTTTGACCTAGCCATCGACCTCAATGACGGCAGCTACCCTGGCCTGTTATCCACAGCCCTGCTGGATGAGCAGATTTTCCCGGTCTGCGCCCCCAGCCTGTTGCGGGGTCGACCGCCCTTGCACGGTCCGGCCGATCTCGCGCATTTCCCGCTGCTGCACGACATTACCGCCTGGCGTGGGAGTTATGAGTATGCGGAGTGGGAGTTCTACCTGAATGCCATCGGCTATCACGTCGCCGATGTACGCCGTGGCCACACCTTCAATCGCAACCACCTGACCATCGAAGCCGCCATCGCCGGCATGGGCGTGGCGATTGCGCGACGCACCTTGCTCAATGATGAGCTGGAACGTGGCACCTTGATCGTGCCGTTCGGCCTCGCGGTGCCCAACCACAAACGTTATGTGCTGCTGTATGCGCCGGGCGCCCTGAACCATCCGGGCGTGCGCGCGGTGCATGACTGGCTGGTGGAGGAAGCAGGCATTTTTCGCGCCTTGCACCCGCTGGGGGAAGGGCAATTGTGAGGGGCGCGGAGCGTAAGAAGATGTAACTAACTCCCCACCCTAACAGTGTTTCTGCTTGTCGTCAGGGTTAATTTGTAATGTGGGATTTATCTTTGCAAAGGGGTTGAAATGTTTCTCTGACTGCTCAATTGTGTAATCAAGAGGTCATGGTTTCACCACCCCGGTGTTGCAGTTTGTGACCTCTCGCGAGCTAGCTGAAATAAGGGAAGAACTATGCAAATCCAAGTCAATAGCGATAACCATATTGAAAGCAGCATCCGACTGGAGGAGTGGGTACGTACTACCATTGAGAGCACGCTCGAACGTTATGAAGAAGACCTGACCCGAGTGGAGGTCTACCTGCGGGATGAGAACGGCGACAAGCCCGGTCCCCACGATTTAAGTTGCCGACTGGAAGCGCGGCCAAAAGGCCATCAACCGCTGTCGGTGTCCGCCAAGGGCGATACCCTGGAACAAGCGATTGACAGCGCGGCCACCAAGCTGGATCACGCATTGGAACATCTGTTTGGTCGACTGCAAGGCAAGCCCCGCGCTGCCGCGAAAAACCAGCCCATTAACAAAGTGAATGAAGACGCGCTGGAACAGGAATTCCTGGAAAACGAAAACGCGGTCATCAACGGCTGACGTTCTTTTCACCCCCTGCAAACGGGCCTGCATCTGCAGGCCCGTTTTCGTTCAGGCGCCGCGTCGGAAAAAATACCGGCTCAACAGCGCCAGCCCCCCAGCGCCCAACCCGGCAAACAGCATCGCCCAACCGGCGCCGTGGCGCAGTGCCGCCTTAGCATCGTTGGCTGCCAGCCCCATCGACTCCAACTTTCCTGCGGCAATGTTCTGGCTGATGGCCGGCCACTCCATTGACGTGGTGGCGGGCAGCATCTCGGCCAGCTGATGGCTGATCCCCAGCAACAGCACCAGCCCCATCAGGGCAATGTTGAGCGCCAGGGTGATCAGCCGCGCACTGAGGTCGATGCCGGAGGCCATGCCCGCGCGGTCGGCCGATACCGAGCCGGTGGTGGTATTGGTGGTGGGCGAGTTGGTCAGCGCCAGGCCTGCGCCGGCGATCACGCAGCTGAGCAGCACCAGCCCGATACGTGGGTGCTCGGCGCCGTTGACGGCGGCCATGGCGAGAAAGCCCGCGCCCATCAGGCCCAGGCCGAGGGGGATGATGCGTTCGGCGCCATAGCGCAGGGCCAGGCGCTCGGCCAGCGGCGGTACCAGCAAGGTCGGCAGGGTATAGGCGAGCAGCGCGGCGCCGGTGGTCAAGGTGTCGTAACCCAGGCCCGCCTGAAAGTACAACGGCAGGTAGATCATGAACGGCCAGAAGCTGAAGTTCATGCCGATCGAACCCATCAACGCACCGTTGAAACGCTGGATGCGGAACACCGAGAAGTCGAACATCGGGTGCGCACTGCGGAGCTCGACCGTGATGAACAGCAGCAGGCCGAGCCCCGACAACGCCGCCCAACCGAGCATGGCCGGTGTGCCGAAACCGTGCTCGCTGCCTTGGGTGATGAAGTACACCAGGGCAAACACCGACAGGGTCAAGGTGAGCATGCCGGCGATGTCCAGGCGATGGGCGGCCGGATCGCGGGATTCCTGCACGCTGATGCGCAGCAGCGCCAGGGTGAACAGGGTGAGCGGCACATGCACGAGGAACACCCAACGCCAATCCGCCACCGCCAGGATCAATGCGCCGATCATCGGACCGAAGCCCAGGCCCACGCCGGCAATCACGCCCCATATTGCAAACGCCCGCGCCCGCGCTGCCGGTTCGCGAAACAGGTGCGACAGGATGGCGAACTGGCAAATCATCATCGCCCCGGCGCCGATGCCCTGGACAAACCGCGCTGTGATCAGCAGCGAGGCATCCCCGGCCAGCCCGCAGGCCAGTGAAGCCAGGCCAAACACCCACAGGCACAACACCAGCATGCGGCGGCGACCAAAGCGATCCGCCAACGTGCCCGCCGCCATCAGCACGCTCGTGCAGGCCAGGGTGTAGGCGTTCATGATCCACTGGGCGTCCTGGAAGCCCGTGCCCAACTCTCGCTCGAGTGTCGGCAGGATCACCGGCACGCTGGAAATCTCCAGGCCGAACATCAGGGCGACGAGGCACACGGCCGTGAGGGCCAGCCCATTCCTGGCGGTACGCGGGGGGCTGGCGGTGGTTAGCGTGGCGGCGGGTGGCATGGGATTCTCCTGTGGATAAAGTGTCGCGTTATTTTCAGGGGAATCTGTTTCGTTATTCGTGATAACTTTTCCACTGATAGGGGAATCAAGGGCGACAATCGAGCCATGACGACACCGCGTTTTGATGGCGTTGAGCTGTTTCTGCACATCGTCGAAAGCGGCAACCTGACCGAGGCCGCCGAACGGCTGAACCTCACCCGCTCTGCGGTCGGCAAGGGCCTGGCACGATTGGAAGCACGCCTGGGCACATGCCTGTTGCAGCGTTCCACCCGCCGCCAGCGGCTGACCGAGGACGGCCAGGCCTACTACGAACATTGCCTGCGCGCGTTGGCGGAACTCGAGGCGGCCGAATCGGTGCTGGAAAGCGGCCGGCAACAGCCACGCGGTCGTTTGCGGGCGAGCTTGCCACTGGCCTTCGGGCATCACTACGCAGCCCCGGCATTGTGGGGGTTGATGGCGCGCTATCCGGAACTGGAGATCGAGATCAGCTTCGCCGATCGTCTGGTGGACCTGGCACAGGAAGGCTTCGACGTCGCCGTGCGGATCGGCCCGCTGCCCGACACCGACCGCCTCAGTGCACGTCGCCTGGGCGAACAGGCCGTTGGGCTGGCGGCGTCACCGGCGTACTTGCAGCGCGTCGGGCCGATTGAATGCATCGAAGACCTTGCCGGCCATCGCGGCATCGCCTATCGCAGCACGACCTCGCAGCGCAATCCCGTGGCCTCGCCGTTGATGATGGACGACCTCCAGGCCGTGGCCGATGCCGCCATCGCGGGCGTCGGCCTGGCCTGGTTGCCGAGTTGGTTGATTGCGCACTATGTGCTGCGTGGGCAACTGGTCGCGGTGTTGCCCGGCTATCGCGAGCAACCCGCGCCGATCCATGTGATCTGGCCGACAGCCGTGCATATGCCGGCCAAGACCCGTTGTGCAATCGACGCACTGGTCGCCGCCACCCCCAGTTGCCTGGCGGGCAGTTAGAACGCGATGGAGGTCTGCACGTACAGCGTACGCGGCTCACCCACGTATTTGCCCTTGTTGTTGTCGTCGAACGAGCGGGTGAAGTACTGCGTGTTGAAGATGTTCTTCACGCCGACCGCCACATTCAGATCCGACAGTTGCGGGCCGAAGTCATAGGCTGCGCGGCTGCTGAACAGCATGTAGCCGGGGATTCGACCGTTGGCGCCGTCAGCACTTTCTGCCTGGGTGTTGGCGTTGTCGGCGAACTGGCTGCTCTGATAGCTGCTGTCCACATTGAGTTTCCAGCGCCCTTCGGTGTAACCCACGCCGAGGGTGCCCTTGTGCTTGGACGAGAAGGGCACGCGGTTGCCTTTGTTCGGGCCGTCTTCGCGGATGGTGGCGTCGACGTAGGCGTAGGTAGCGTACACATCGAAACCGGCCAGCGCCGGGCTCAAGCCATCGAGGGCGTAGTTGACGCTGGTTTCAATACCCTGGTGGCGCGTTTCGCCGCGGGCGATCACCGAGTCGTTGGTCTGGTTGCTTTCATACTGGTTGTCGAAGTTGATCAGGAACGCGCCGATCTCTGCGCGCAAGGTGCCGTCGTCATAGCGGGTACCCAGTTCCCAGGTGCGGGCTTTTTCCGGTTTCACTTCACCGCTGGTCACACGGTTGGGCATCTGGCTGTACTGCACGCTGCCGAATGAACCTTCGGTGTTGGCGTACAGGTTCCAGTCGTCGGTCAGGTGATAGAGCACGTTCAACGCCGGCAGCGCGGTGTTGTAGTCGCCTTTGTATTTGACGTTGGTCAGGTTGTTGCTCTGCTGGGACTCGATCATCTCGTAGCGGATGCCCGGGGTGATGGTCCATTTGCCGATATCAATCCGGTCATCGACGAAGAACGCATTGGCTTCGGTGCCGCCACGGGTGTCGCGGTCGTTGCGGCTGTCGGTGCTGGGGATTTGCTGGTTGTTGGCGGAAATCGGCGTGCGGTAGCGCAACTCGTGGCCGGCTTCGTTGATGTAGCGGTAGCCGACGCCCACTTCATGGCTGGTCGGGCCGAGGTCAAAGCCCTGGGCGAAACGGGTTTCCACGCCGCGCACCCAATACTCACGCGGGGACAGCGACAGGAACGTGCCCTGGTCCAGGTAGCCGCTGCGCAGGGTCTTGGTGAAGAAGCTGTTGACGGTGAATTCGCGGCGGTCCTGCTCGTATCGATAGCCGACGTTGAACATCGTACGGCGGCCCCAGAATTTGTCGTAGGGGCGGGTGGACTGATACGGATCGGCCTTGTAGTCCGCGACGTTCAAGCCCCCAGGCATATCGGCCTGGCCTTCGTAGTACTGCGCCATGGCGTTGAAGCTGTTGGCGTCGTCGAGCTGGTATTTGCCTTTGAGGATCAGGTCGTCGATGCGCGTGTTGCTGTTTTCGCGCCAGTCGCCGCCACGGGTGCCGGAATACAAAATCGCGCCGCCCAGGCCATTCTCGGCAGTGCCGCCGGCCAGCAGGTTGCCGGTGGTCTTGAAGCCGTCATGGCTGGAAGACGGGCTGGTCTCGGTCTGCAAGCCACCTTTGACGGTGGGTGCATCCGGGATCGCGCGGGTCACGAAGTTGACCACGCCGCCGACGTTCTGCGGGCCGTAGCGCACTGCGCCGCCGCCACGCACCACGTCCACGGCGTCCATGTTGCCCATGCTGATCGGTGCGAACGACAGCTGCGGCTGGCCGTACGGCGCGAACGGCACCGGGATACCGTCCATCAGCACTGTTGAGCGCGAGGCCAGGCGCGGGTTGAGACCGCGAATGCCGAAGTTCAGCGCCATATCGTGGCTGCCGGTGCCGTTATTGTCCGGGGCGTTGACGCCGGGGATGCGGTTGAGCACGTCCTTGGCCTGGGTGGCGCCCTGGCGTTCGAACGCTTCGCGGCGGATCACGTCACGGGCGCCGGGGTGTTCGAAGACATTGGTTTGCGCCGCATCGCCGAGCCAGTCGCCGACCACGCTGGAGGTCGCCAACTCGACAGCCGCCGGCGCCGGCGCCGTTGCCGGTTGCAGGCTGTAGGCGTTGTCGCCTTCGGCACGGGCTTGCAGGCCAGTACCTTCCAGCAGCTTCTGCAGGCCTTCGGCGGCGCTGTAGCTGCCGGACAAACCACGGCTTTGCATGCCCGCCGTGACTTCGGAACCGAAGGAAATCAACACGCCGGCTTCACGGCCAAACTGGTTCAGGGCTGCTTCCAGCGAGCTGGGCGCGATGTGATACGGCTTGGCATCGGCCGCCATCACGCAAGGCAGTACGGTCAGGCTGAGGCTGGCGCCCAGCAGCAGTTGGCGCAAGGTGCGGGCGAGAAGGGTGGGGTGCTGGGGCATGAAGGGCGGTCCTGAGAAGGAAGGATCAAGGTGGCTTTCCTTCTCTGTCACGCGAGGTGCGGAAAACGGCTCACGGTGGCTGAAAATAATTTACGCACGGGCCTGGACGCTCACCCAATAGCGGGTAAAACGCCGCACCTTGACCGGCAGGCTGACCTCCAGCAGGTCGAGGATGCGTTCGCTGTCGTCCAGCGGGTAGCTGCCGGACAGCAGCAGGTTGGCGACCTGCGCATCGCAATGGAGCTGGCCACGGCGGTAGCGGCCCAGTTCGGCGAGAAAGTCCTCCAGGCGCATATGCGCGGCCACCAGCATGCCGTCGGCCCAGGCGCCGCTGTTGGCATCGGTAGCTCGCGGGGTGTCCCAGCCCTTGCGGGTGAAATTGACCTGGCGTGCCGCGTCGACCGTCAGGGGCAGGCCGCTGTAGGTATTGGGCATCACCTCGACGCGGCCGTCGAACACCGCCAGTTGGGTGTGGTCGTTGAACTGGCGTACATTCAGGCGCGCCGCCTGGCTGCTGAGCAGGCCCTGGCCGGTCAACACCTGCAGCGGCGTGCTGCCGGCATTGGCGGTGAGCAGGATCTCGCCTTCGAGCAGGCGGATCAGCCGTTGCCGACCGTCGAAGTGCACATCCACGGCGCTGCCGGTATTGAGTTGCAACTGGCTGCCGTCGGCCAGTTGCACCTTGCGCCGTTGGCCGACGGGGCTGCGGTAGTCGGCGCTCAGCGGCGGCAGGATATGCTGCTGGCGCAGGCTCCAGGCCGCGGCCGAACCGGCGCCGAGGATCAGCAACAACTTCAGCGCCTGGCGCCGGCTGCTGGACTTAGGTGCGTTCAAGGCCGCATGGGCCAGGGGCGAGGGCATGCCGCGCAGGCGCTGGTTGACGCGCTGGATATGGTCCCAGGCGCGCTGATGTTCGCTATGGGCATTCAGCCAGTGTTGCCAGGCCGCCTGCTGGCGTGGGTTGAGCGCGCCTTGCTGCATTTCCATCAGCCAGTGCACGGCCTGTTCGGCAACCTGGGTCGAGACATTCATAGGGCGAAATAGCAGCGCATGGCGGCTTTATTCAGGTGGCGTTTGACGGTGGCGATGGAGATGCCCAGTTCGGCACCGATCTGCGCATACGTCAGGCCGTCGAGTTGGGCCAGCAGGAACGCGCGCTTGACCAGCGTGGGTAAGCCGTCGAGCAACTGGTCCAGCTCCAGCAGGGTTTGCAGGATGATCGCGCGCTCTTCTTCGGATGGCGCTACCTGTTCAGGCATCTGCGCCAAGGCGTCGAGGTAGGCGCGTTCCAGGTCCTGGCGGCGGTAGAAGTTGAACAACACGCGCTTGGCGACCGTGGTGAGGAACGCGCGGGGCTCGACCAGCGTCGGCGCCTCCCGTGCGGTCAGGACCCGGATGAAGGTGTCCTGCGCCAGGTCTGCCGCACTTTCCGGGCAGCCGAGCTTGCGTCGCAACCAGCCGGTGAGCCAGTGGTGATGGTCGTTATAGAGCACTTCGACAGTGTTGGACGGCTGCAACGCGATCTCCCTTTTGTGCATGCCGGCAAAATCTCGGCATGCTTTAGAGAACAAGAATTGTTCGCATTGTAGGGGGCCGCCAACCGTTCGGCAATGTGCGAAGGCAGGTGTTTCATCCGTTCTGTTTTGCTTATGAGAATATTTATCATTAATATTGCGCGCTGATGAACCTGGCGCCTCCCGCATGAAAAGCAAAACCTCACTGCCTGCTTCCTATCGTCTCGCCGTTACGTCGCGCGTGCTGGCTGCTGTCGTCGGCGGTTACCTGATGGCGTCCCTGGCCAGCATCTGCCTGGCGCTGTGGATGCCAACGTCCCGCGCCGATGCGGTGATTACCGGGATGATGAGTTCGTTCGTGTTCTACCTGTTGGCAGTGCTGTGGTGTTTCGCCTGCCGTACGGCATGGCGCGCGTGGTGCGGCGTGATGCTGCCGAGTGCGGCGTTTGCCACCCTGGCGGGCGTGGGCTTGTGGATGGCACGCACATGAAAGAGGGCTTTCGCCAGGCCATGGCCTGGTTGCACACCTGGGCCGGGCTGATCTTTGGCTGGCTGCTGTTTGCGATTTTCCTGACGGGCACCCTGGCCTATTTCAAGGATGAGATCACTCACTGGATGCAACCCGAAGTGCAGGCCCATCCCCTGGATGATGCGCGCAGCCTGAGTGTCGCCCAGGACTACCTGCAGAAGGTCGCACCCACGGCCGCACGCTGGTTCATCACCTTGCCGGATAGCCGCGACCCTGGCCTGTCGGTGATGTGGCAAGACAAGGTCGACCCCGGCAAACGCGGCAATTTCATTCAGAAAACCCTCGACCCCGTGAGCGGTCAAGCCGTAGAGGCCCGGGAAAGCATGGGCGGGGATTTCTTCTACCGCTTCCACTTCCAGCTGCAAATGCCTTACCCATGGGGCCGCTGGCTGTCGACCATTGCAGCGATGGTGATGTTCGTGGCGTTGATCACGGGCATCATCACCCACAAGAAAATCTTCAAGGACTTCTTCACCTTCCGCCCCCGCAAAGGCCAGCGTTCCTGGCTCGACGGGCATAACGCGGTGGGTGTGCTGGTGCTGCCGTTCCACCTGATGATCACCTACAGCAGCCTGGTGATTTTCATGAGCATGGTGATGCCGGCGCCGATCGTGGCCTCCTATGGCAACGACACCCGGGCCTTCTTCAATGACGTGTTCCCCGCCACCAACAACGCGCCGGCGCTGGGCCAGCCCGGCCAATTGCTGTCATTGCTGCCGATGTACGAGCAGGCGAGGGCGCAGTGGGCGGGTGGGCATGTCGGGCGGTTGGCGGTGAACAACCCGAGTGATGTAAACGCTTCGGTGAACCTGTTCCGTGCCAGCTCCGACCGCGTGGTGCATGACTTCGGCAGTACCGTGTCGTTCAACGGCAACACCGGCGAGTTGTTGCGGGTCAGCGCTGAACAATCGCTGCCGGCGGCGATCGGCGGCAGCTTCTATGGCCTGCACATGGGCCATTTCGCCGGTCCGGTGCTGCGCTGGTTGTACTTTATCTGCGGCCTGGCGGGCACGGCGATGATCGGCACGGGGCTGGTGATCTGGCTCGGCAAGCGGCAACTCAAACATGCAAAAAGCGGCGTGATGCCGTTTGAACTGCGGCTGGTGGAAGTGCTGAACATCGCCAGCATGTCCGGGCTGTTGATCGCCATTGCAGCCTTCTTCTGGGCCAACCGTTTATTGCCGGTGGGCTTTGCCGAGCGCTCCGATTGGGAAGTGCAGGCCTTCTTTATCGCCTGGGGCCTGAGCCTGTTGCACGGGATCCTGCGCCGGGGCCGCCAGGGTTGGGTTGAGCAATTGAGCTTCGCAGCACTGTTGTTTGCTGCAATCCCGTTGCTCAATGCCCTGACCACATCGCAGCACTTGGGCGCTTCACTGGCGACGGGCGACTGGGCCATGGCCGGCTTCGACCTGACCTGCCTGGCCAGCGGCGTGTTCCTCGCCTGGGCAGCCTGGAAGATGCAGCACCGCAAGGCCCCGCAGCCCAAGACCGAACGGGCGCGGCCGCTGCAGCTCAAGCAGGAGGCGAACTGAATGCTCCTCGCGCTGCTGATGTGTTACGCCGGGTTTACCGCCTTGTGCCTGTCCACCGACCGTCACCACGGCGAACTGCTGCACAGCAAGCCATCGCCTCGGCGGCGTATTGCTTTGCGCGTCATCGGTTGGCTGCTGCTGACCGTGTCGATCTGGCCCGCCGTGGCTGTCGCCGGTTGGGGCCTGGGCCTGGTGGAGTGGTGCGCGGTGTTGATGCTCAGCGCCCTGTTGCTGGTGCTGTTGTTGCCGTATCGGCCAAGGCTGGCCTTGCTCCTGGCAGGCGTCGGCCTGCTGGCCAGCCCTGTTGCCGCCTTCGCAACGTTCTGAGCCGCGGCCATGATGATCAGCACCCCACCCGATTCCCAGGACAGCCCGCAGGCTGACGCGGCGGGTGGGCGTGCGCATTTCCTGCAGGTGTTCCTGTCCCAGCGTTCGCAGATGGAAGCGTTGGTGAGCCGACGTGTCGGGTGCCGCGCCACGGCGGCCGACCTGGTGCAGGACCTGTTCCTGCGGTTTTGGCGTCGGCCATTGGTGCAGGTCGAAGAACTCAGCACCTACCTGTTGCGCTGCGCCGGCAATATCGCCATCGACCACCTGCGCAGCGAAGGCGCGCGGGTGCGCAGCAGTGAAGGCTGGCTGCCGGAGCAGCAGGATAACCAGGGCTCAGAGCCCCAGGCGGCGCTCGAGGCGGGCAACGACCTGCGGCATGTCGAAGCCGCCCTGCGCAGCCTGCCGGAGCGCACCCGGCAGATCTTCCTGCTCAACCGCATTCACGGGCGCAAGTACGCGCAAATCGCCAAGGCCATGGGCCTGTCCCAAAGCGCCGTGGAAAAACATATGATGCGTGCCCTCGAAGCCTGCAAAGCCAGCCTTCGCGAACCATCGCCATCGCGCACGCCAGGGAAAGCACCGTGAATCCGACCCCCACGCCAGACCAGGAACAAGCCGCACTGGCCTGGCTGAGCCTGTTGCACGACCAGCCCAGCAGTGGCGACCAGGCCACGTTCAGCCGCTGGCTACGGGCCGATCCTGCGCACGTCGAAGCCTATGCCCAGGCCCAGGTGCTTTGGGAGTTGAGCGAAGTGCCGGCACGCCAACTGGCGGATGAGGATGCGCTGGCATTGCAGGGCTACCTTAATGCGATGAACACCCCTAGGCGCTCGCGGGTGGTGCGCTGGTCCGGCGTATTAGCCATGGCGGCGTGCCTGGTGTTGATGGTGTCCATGGGCGCCGGTTGGCAGCCTTCGCGGTGGATCGATGATTTCGGCGCCGATTACGTGAGCGCACCGGGAGAAGTGAAGACCGTCACCCTGGCTGATCAATCCCAGGTCACGCTGGATGCGGACAGCGCCATTGCCGTGGACTTCAGCCACGGTGAGCGGCATATCCAATTACGTCGCGGTGCAGGTTTTTTCAGCGTCACCCACACCGGCGAGTCCTTTGTGGTCGAGGCGGGCGGCGGCGAAGCGCGGGTGCTGGGGACGCAGTTCGAAGTGCGCCTGCAACCGGCAGGGGCCGAGGTGACGGTGTTGTCGGGGCGGGTCGGCGTGACCGCGTCGAAACAGGGCCCACAGCAAATTCTGACGGCGGGCCAGCAAGTGGCCTACGCCGATGGCAGCGCCGATCCCTTGCACGCGGTCGACAGCGAATCCCGCCTGGCCTGGCGGGATGGCTGGCTCAACTACTACAAGGCACCGCTGGCCGATGTGGTCAAGGACCTGGGGCGTTACTACCCTGGCCGCATCCTGCTGCTCAGCGAAGAGATGGGTGCCAGGCGCGTCAGCGGCAGCTTCCCGAGCAAGGACCCGCAGGCGGTACTCAACGCCTTGCAAGCGGTATTGGGGTTCGAGCAGTACAGCCTGTTGGGGCGGGTGATCGTGGTCCGCTGATTACTTCAGCGCGGCCATGATCGCGTCAGGGTTGTAGTCGCGAATCAGCGTCCCGTTGACGTCCACAAACGGAATCCCGCCACCGCCCAGCGCTTCATACGCCTTGCGCGCCTGGGCGTCCTTCTCGATATCGACGGCCTGGTACGGAATGCCCTTCTGGTCGAGGAAGCGGCGGATCTGCTTGCAGTAGCCGCACCACTCGGTGGCATACAGCACCACCCGCGCCGAGGCTCGCGTCTGCTCCGGCACCACCTGGGAAGGGTTGAGCAGCCGCTCGACCTTGCCCCAGTTCTGGATAACCACCACCACCAGCAACACCAGCAGGACTTTCTTGAGGACCCCGCCGAGCATCAGTTACGGCGCTTGAGCTGGTCGGTCAATTGGGTCGGCAGGCCCTTGATGATCAGGGTGCCGGCGGCTTCGTCGTACTCGATCTTGTCGCCCAGCAAGTGTGCTTCAAAACTGATGGACAAGCCCTCGGCGCGCCCGGTGAAGCGGCGGAACTGGTTGAGGGTGCGTTTATCCGCCGGGATTTCCGGCGACAGGCCGTAGTCCTTGTTGCGGATATGGTCGTAGAACGCCTTGGGCCGATCTTCATCGATCAAGCCCGACAGCTCTTCAAGGCCCATGGGCTCGCCGAGCTTGGCCTGGCTGCTGGCGTAATCGACCAGGGTCTTGGTTTTTTCGCGGGCGGATTCGTCCGGCAGGTCTTCGCTTTCGACGAAGTCGCTGAAGGCCTTGAGCAGGGTGCGCGTCTCGCCCGGGCCGTCGACGCCTTCCTGGCAGCCGATGAAGTCGCGGAAGTATTCCGAGACCTTCTTGCCGTTCTTGCCTTTGATAAACGAGATGTACTGCTTGGACTGCTTGTTGTTCTGCCACTCGGACACGTTGATACGCGCTGCCAGGTGCAGTTGGCCCAGGTCCAGGTGGCGCGACGGGGTCACGTCCAGCTCGTCGGTCACCGCCACGCCTTCGCTGTGGTGCAGCAGGGCGATGGCCAGGTAGTCGGTCATGCCTTGCTGGTAGTGGGCAAACAGCACGTGGCCGCCGGTGGAGAGGTTGGACTCTTCCATCAGTTTTTGCAGATGTTCGACGGCGGTGCGGCTGAACGTGGTGAAATCCTGGCCACCCTCGAAATATTCCTTCAACCAGCCGCTGAACGGGTGCGCGCCGGATTCGGCATGGAAGAAACCCCAGGCCTTGCCTTGTTTGGCGTTGTAGCTCTCGTTGAGGTCGGCAAGCATGTTCTCGATGGCGGCCGACTCGGCGAGCTCGGAGTCGCGGGCGTGGAGAACTGCGGGTGTGCCGTCGGGTTTTTTGTCGATCAGGTGGACGATGCAATGACGGATCGGCATGGGCTTCTCGGCTGGTTGAAGGGGAGCGGTCGGCCTCCCCGAAAAGTCGCCCAGTGTACCGCACCCATTGGTCAAGACACGCGTCGAAGGGCATTTTGGATGCTCTCGGACGAGGCATATGCCTTTTTTTCACGGTTTAGAGCGATAAAGCTGACCAAATGGGTAGGTAGAAGCGGATATTTCCCCGTCTCTGTGCTAGTTTTGCCCCGTCTTACGCCAAGTCTCGGCGATAAGCGTGCATTCAGCATCTGTCAGGTCGAACCAATCCCCGTTTCAAGCATCTATAACCCCGATCTCCGTGGTTATAGCCGGGGGTGCCAGGCCATGACGGTCGGGCTCGACGGCTGACACTGCACTCTGCAATCCATATGAATTTGATAGGGAAGGAACACCACAATGGCTATTACTAAAGACCAACTGATCGCTGACCTGGCTGAAGCAGTAGACGCACCGAAAACCACCGTGCGCGCTCTGCTGGACCAACTGAGCCAAGTTGTTGCTGACCAGCTGGAAAACGGCGGCGAAATCACTCTGCCAGGCGTTGGCAAACTGAAAGTGACCGAGCGTCCTGCCCGTACTGGCCGTAACCCTTCGACTGGCGCTGCCATCGAAATCGCTGCCAAGAAAGTTATCAAGCTGGTTGTGGCCAAAGGCCTGACCGACGCTGTTAACAAGTAAGACGCAGCAAAAAAAAACCGTGCTCTGGAGCGATCCGGGCACGGTTTTTTGTTGCCTGGGATTTGTCTCTATCGCACCCAGCGCTGGCGCCAGATCTGCTGTTCGTTCTTGGTCTGGAAGGTCCAGGCCACGAAACGGCTCTGCTTCTGGCCCTGGGACATTTCCACCACCTGGCTTTCCAGCACGCCGGCTTTTTTCAGGGCGGTCTCGATCGCGGGCAAGTTTGACGCTTTTGACACCAGGGTGCTGAACCACAACACCTTGTGGGCAAAGTGCGCACTCTCGGCGATCAACTGCGTCACGAAGCGCGCTTCACCGCCTTCACACCACAACTCGGCCGATTGGCCGCCGAAGTTGAGCACCGGCAATTTGCGCTTGGGATCGGCCCGGCCCAGGGCGCGCCACTTGCGCTCGCTGCCCTTGGTGGCTTCGTCCATGGACGCATGGAACGGTGGGTTGCACATGGTCAGGTCAAAACGCTCACCCGGCTCCAGCAGGCCCAGCAGGATGTGCTTGGGGTTTTCCTGCTGGCGCAACTGGATGACCTTGCTCAGGTCGTTGGACTGCACGATGGCCTTGGCGGCGGCCACGGCGATGGGGTCGACTTCCGAGCCGAGGAAGTTCCAGCGGTACTCCATATAGCCAATCAGTGGGTAGACGCAGTTGGCGCCCATGCCGATGTCCAGCACCTTGACGATTGAACCGCGCGGGATCTTGCCCTCGTTGACACTGGCCAGCAGGTCGGCGAGGAAGTGCACGTAGTCGGCACGTCCCGGTACCGGCGGGCACAGGTAATCGGCCGGGATGTCCCAATGCTGGATGCCATAGAAGGCCTTGAGCAACGCCCGGTTGAACACCCGCACCGCGTCCGGGCTGGCGAAGTCGATGCTCTCTTTGCCATAGGGGTTGATGATCACGAATTGCGCCAGTTCCGGCGTGGTCTTGATCAACGCCTGGAAGTCGTAACGACCTGTGTGGCGGTTGCGTGGGTGCAGGGTAGCCTCTTTGCGCGGCGCGACGGGTTTGGCCGTGGCTGCGGTCTTAGGCTTCTTGCGTGGAGGTTTGGGCGTAGTGGGGGCGGTCATGATGATTCTGGTGTTGGCTCAAAGTGGCGGCCATTGTCACACATTCCCGAGGATAACTCGGTCAAATGTGGGAGGAGGCTTGCTCCCGATAGCGGTGGATCAGTCAAGACTAGCCTGGCTGACAGATCGCCATCGGGGGCAAGCCCCCTCCCACATTGACTGTATTGCCAGCAAGGGATTGGGAAACACCAGGCAAAAAAAGAGACCCGAAGGTCTCTTTTTTCACACGGATTGCCCCTTACAGGCTGGAAATCCGCGCATGTTGCTCCGCCAGCTTGCCCAAAGCCTGTTCGGCCTCGGCCAGCTTGGCGCGTTCCTTATCGATCACTTCAGCCGGTGCCTTGTCGACGAATGCCGCGTTGGACAGCTTGCCGCCCACCCGCGCCACTTCGCCTTGCAGGCGCAGGATTTCCTTGTCGAGACGGGCCAGTTCCGCGCCCTTGTCGATCAGGCCGGCCATCGGCACCAGCACTTCCATCTCGCCGACCAGCGCGGTCGCTGACAGTGGCGCTTCGGCGCCATCCGCCAATACGGTGATCGATTCCAGCTTCGCCAGCTTCTTGAGCAGCGCATCGTTCTCGGTGAGACGACGCTGGTCTTCGGCGCTGGCGTTCTTCACGAATACCGCCAGGGGCTTGCCCGGGCCGATGTTCATTTCGGCGCGGATGTTGCGCGTGCCGAGCATCAGGGTCTTGAGCCATTCGATGTCGCTTTCGGCCGCCTCATCGATACGTGCTTCGTTGGCCACCGGCCAAGGTTGCAGCATGATGGTCTTGCCGTCTTTGCCGGCCAGCGGCGCCAGGCGCTGCCAGATTTCTTCGGTGATGAACGGCATGAACGGATGCGCCAGGCGCAAGGCGACTTCGAGCACGCGTACCAGGGTGTGACGGGTGCCGCGCTGACGTTCGATCGGCGCGTTTTCGTCCCACAATACGGGCTTGGACAGTTCCAGGTACCAGTCGCAATACTGGTTCCAGATGAACTCGTACAAGGCCTGTGCGGCCAGGTCGAAACGGAACTGGTCGAGTTGACGGGTCACTTCGGCTTCGGTGCGCTGCAATTGCGAGATGATCCAGCGATCCGCCAGGGACAGCTCGATGGCCTCGCCGTTCTGGCCGCAGTCTTCGCCCTTGTCCAGCACGTAGCGCGCGGCGTTCCAGATCTTGTTGCAGAAGTTGCGATAGCCTTCGACGCGGCCCATGTCGAACTTGATGTCGCGACCGGTGGACGCCAGCGAGCAGAAGGTGAAGCGCAGCGCATCGGTGCCGTAGCTGGCAATGCCGTCGGCGAATTCGTCGCGGGTCTGCTTCTCGATCTTCTTCGCCAGTTTCGGCTGCATCAGGCCCGAGGTGCGTTTCTGTACCAGGGTTTCCAGGTCGATGCCGTCGATGATGTCCAGCGGGTCGAGGACGTTGCCCTTGGACTTGGACATCTTCTGGCCCTGGCCATCCCGCACCAGGCCGTGCACGTACACGGTCTTGAACGGTACCTGCGGGGTGCCGTCCTCGTTCTTCACCAAGTGCATGGTGAGCATGATCATCCGGGCAACCCAGAAGAAAATGATGTCGAAGCCGGTGACCAGCACGTCGGTGGAGTGGAATTTCTTCAGGAATTCGGTCTGCTGCGGCCAGCCCAGGGTGGAGAAGGTCCACAGGCCCGAGCTGAACCATGTGTCCAGTACGTCGTTGTCCTGTTGCAGTGCCACATCCGGACCGAGGTTGTGCTTGGCGCGTACTTCGGCTTCGTCGCGGCCCACGTAGACCTTGCCCGACTCGTCGTACCAGGCCGGAATGCGATGGCCCCACCACAGCTGGCGGCTGATGCACCAATCCTGGATATCGCGCATCCACGAGAAGTACATGTTTTCGTACTGCTTGGGCACGAACTGGATACGCCCGTCTTCCACGGCAGCAATCGCCGGCTCGGCCAGGGGCTTGGTGGACACGTACCATTGGTCGGTCAGCCACGGCTCGATCACGGTGCCGGAGCGGTCGCCCTTCGGCACTTTCAGGCCGTGGTCGTCGACGCTGACCAGCAGGCCGGCAGCGTCGAAGGCAGCAACGATCTGCTTGCGCGCTTCGAAACGGTCAAGGCCGGCGTATTCGGCCGGGATCTTGCCGTCGATGCTCTCGTTCAGCGTACCGTCCAGGTTGAACACCTGGCAGGCCGGCAGCACGGCGGCATTCTTGTCGAAGATATTCAACAGCGGCAGGTTGTGGCGCTTGCCGACTTCGTAGTCGTTGAAATCGTGGGCCGGGGTGATTTTCACACAGCCGGTGCCGAATTCAGGGTCGCAGTAATCGTCGGCGATGATCGGGATGCGGCGGCCTACCAGCGGCAACTCGACGAACTTGCCGATCAGTGCCTGGTAGCGCTCGTCGTTCGGGTTGACCGCGACCGCGGCGTCGCCAAGCATGGTTTCCGGACGGGTGGTGGCGACGATCAGGTAATCGTTGCCCTCAGCGGTCCTGGCGCCGTCGGCCAGCGGGTACTTGAGGTTCCACAGGAAACCTTTCTCGTCGTGGTTTTCCACTTCAAGGTCGGAAATTGCCGTGTGCAACTTGGTGTCCCAGTTGACCAGGCGCTTGCCGCGGTAGATCAGACCGTCTTCATGCAGGCGCACGAAGGCTTCTTTCACCGATTCCGACAGGCCGTCATCCATGGTGAAGCGCTCGCGACTCCAATCGACGGACGAACCGAGGCGACGGATCTGACGGCTGATGTTGCCGCCGGACTGGTCTTTCCATTCCCAGATTTTTTCCAGGAATTTCTCGCGGCCCAGGTCGTGACGGTTCTGGCCGGTGGCTTCGAGTTGGCGCTCCACCAGCATCTGGGTGGCGATACCGGCGTGGTCGGTACCCGGTTGCCACAGGGTGTTGCGGCCCTGCATGCGGCGGAAACGGATCAACGCATCCATGATCGCATTGTTGAAGCCATGGCCCATGTGCAGGCTGCCAGTGACGTTCGGTGGCGGAATCATGATGGTGTAGGACTCGCCCGCGCCTTGCGGAGCGAAATAGTTCTCGGACTCCCAGGTGTTGTACCAGGAAGTTTCAATAGCGTGCGGCTGGTAGGTCTTATCCATGCGCGGCGGGACCCTAGTTGGCATATATTCAGGAAAGCCGGCAAGTATAACGGGGGATAGGGCGCAGGGCGAGGCGAAGGCGGGCTTAAGGTGCAGGCAATCAAATGTGGGAGGAGTTTGCCACCTCCCACAGGGGATCTATGGACGGTTCAAGACTGGTACTGGCTGAGCAGCCGCTCCATCCGTGCATCCATCCGGCGCTTGATCTCGGTTTCGATATGGGGGGCAAAGTCGTCGATCACATCTTGCATGATCAATTGCGCAGCGGCACGCAGTTCGTTGTCCAGGTGCAGCAGCAGGGCGTCGGGACCCTTTTCAGCCGCAGCAGGGGCAGCGTCCACCACAACGGGGGCTTCGACAACCGGTTCTGGTGCAGCTTGCTTGCTACCGACCATGTCGAACAACAGCGGAATCTGTACCTCGCCATCGGCCTGTTCGGTCAATAGTGGCGGTTGCAAGTCATCATCACCCAGCAACTGACGAATCGACTCGAGGTCGTCCAGCAGGTGGTCATCTTTTTTTGTCGGGTTGGGAGTGTCCATCATGTACTCAAAGTCGTTGTAGCCGGTGATCTTGCAAAGGATAGCCCTGTTCGCGGTAGAAACGGAAACTCTCCCGCGCGGCCTGACGAATAGCCGGATCTTCCACCACCACTTCCGCCACACGGGCGAAGGCCTTGGCAAAAGGCGGTACTTTCAGGTCCAGGTTGACCAGCAGGTCCTGGTGATTGCCGCAACTGTCCCCCAAACCCAGGACAACCTGGCCTTCGGGTTCTGATTCTGCGGGGCCGTGGGGCACGAAGCTTTCGCCCTTGAAACGCCACAGGCGGGCGTCGAGCTCGTCGCGTTGGGCGGCATCGCTGCAATGCAGGTAGATGCGGTGGCCCATGCGCCAGGCTTTCTCGGTGAGCTTGCAGGCGAAGTCCAGGCGCGCGAGCGGATCGGCGCTGGGCAATATATAGAAGTCGACTTGGGTCATTGCGGTTCCTGAGGCCGGGGCGGCGAGATCACCGCCCCGGCATCTTCAGTGTCAGGCTTTGGCTCGGTCCAGCAGGTATTGGGTCAGCAATGGCACCGGACGGCCGGTGGCGCCCTTGTCCTTGCCGCCGCTGGTCCAGGCCGTGCCGGCGATGTCCAGGTGCGCCCAGTTGAAGTTCTTGGCGAAGCGCGACAGGAAGCACGCAGCCGTGATGGTGCCGGCTTTCGGGCCGCCGATGTTGGCGATGTCGGCGAACGGGCTGTCCAGCTGCTCCTGGTACTCATCGAACAGCGGCAGTTGCCAGGCGCGGTCGTCGGCGGCCTTGCCGGCGCTGAGCAGTTGCTCGATCAGCTCGTCGTTATTGCCCAGCAGGCCCGAGGTGTGGGAGCCCAGTGCCACGATGCAGGCGCCGGTCAGGGTGGCGATGTCGATCACGGCCTGTGGCTTGAAGCGCTCGGCGTAGGTCAGGGCATCGCACAGCACCAGGCGGCCTTCGGCGTCGGTGTTGAGGATTTCCACGGTCTGGCCGCTGAGGGTGGTGACGATGTCGCCCGGACGGGCCGCGCCGCCGCTGGGCATGTTCTCGGCGCAGGCCAGGATGCACACCAGGTTGATCGGCAGCTTCAGTTCCAGCACGGCGCGCAGGGTGCCGAATACGCTGGCGGCGCCGCCCATGTCGTACTTCATCTCGTCCATGCCCAGGCCCGGCTTGAGGCTGATGCCGCCGGTGTCGAAGGTGATGCCTTTGCCGACCAGGGCGTAAGGCTTCTCGGACTTCTTGCCGCCGTTGTATTGCATCACGATCAGGCGTGGCGGCTGGTCGCTGCCCTGGCCCACGGCATAGAACGAGCCCATGCCCAGTTCCTTGATCTTCTTCTCGTCCAGGACTTCGACTTTCAGGCCCTTGAACTCTTTACCCAACGCCTTGGCCTGTTCGCCCAGGTAGGTCGGGTGGCAGATGTTCGGCGGCAGGTTGCCCAGGTCGCGGGTGAACGACATGCCATTGGCGATGGCCTGGGCGTGGGTCACGGCGCGCTCGACTTCAGCCTGGGCGGCCTTGATGGTCAGCAGGGTGATTTTCTTCAGGGCGCGGGGTTCGGCTTTCTGGCTCTTGAACTGATCGAAAATGTAGCCGCCGTCCACCAGGGTTTCGGCCAGCAGGCGGGTCTTGCCGTAGCTGTCACGGCCCTTGACCACGATTTCATCGAGTGCCAGTGCGGCATCGCTGCCGCCCAGGCCCTTCAGGGTGTTGAGGATGCCGCTGATGATCTTGCGGAACGGACGGTCGCCCAGTTCAGCGTCCTTGCCCACGCCCACCAGCAATACGCGGTCGGCTTTCAGGTTGGGCAGGCTTTGCAGCAGCAGGCTCTGGCCGACTTTGCCGGCCAGGTCGCCGCGCTTGAGGACCGCGCTGATCGCGCCGCCGCTGAGTTCGTCGAGCTGCCTGGCGGCTACGCCGAGCTTGCGGCCTTCGCCGATGGCGACCACGAGGGTGGCGGTTTTCAACGTTTCGGGGCTAACGCTTTTTACAACCAATTCCATTTTCGGGTCCCTTATATAAGGTCTGAGAGCCTGGCGTCTGTACGCAGGCTTTAAAGCGTGGCGGCTGTGTAAACCACCAGCGACAAAGGCCGCAGTTTGAACCTCGCCGACGGAGCCTGACAACCCTTTGTGCCTGCGCATGAGGTTGCGCAGTGACAGGCGCGGTCAATCACAGGATAATGCGCCATCTTTTTAGCCGGCCCGGTGCAAACGGGCTGACTCGGTATGCTTGCTTGTTTGGCCGCCTTAGCCTGACAACCCTGGAGTGTCTGGTTTGATCGTCTTCCGTTATCTGTCCCGCGAAGTCCTGTTGACCCTGAGTGCCGTGAGTGCGGTCCTGCTGGTCATCATCATGAGTGGTCGTTTCGTCAAATACCTGGCCCAGGCTGCCTCCGGCGCCCTGGACCCAGGCTCGCTGTTCCTGATCATGGGCTTTCGCCTGCCGGGATTCTTGCAACTGATCCTGCCGCTGGGCCTGTTCCTCGGCATCCTGCTGGCCTACGGCCGCTTGTACCTTGAAAGTGAAATGACCGTGCTCTCGGCCACCGGCATGAGCCAGCAGCGCCTGCTGGGCATGACCATGATTCCGGCGGCCGGTGTTGCGCTGATCGTGGCCTGGCTGAGCCTGAGCCTGGCTCCCCAGGGCGCCATGCAGTTCCAGCTGGTGCTGAACAAGCAGGATGCGATGACCGAGTTCGATACCCTCGAGCCGGGCCGTTTCCAGGCACTCAATGACGGCTCGCGGGTGACTTACACGGAAACCTTGACCGACGACCGCGCCAACCTGGGCGGTGTGTTCATCTCCGAGAAACGGTTTGGCCAGGACAAGAAAGACCGGGGCATTTCCGTACTGGTGGCCGATTCGGGCCGCCAGGAAGTGCGTCCTGACGGCAGCCGCTACCTGATCCTGGAAAATGGCTATCGCTACGATGGCAGTCCAGGCATGGCCGACTATCGCGCGATCAAGTACGACACCTATGGCGTGATGCTGGCCCGCCCGGATATCAGCGACGAAGTCACCGACCGCGACGCCATCCCCACGGCGGACCTGCTCGGCAGCAAGGAACTGCGCTCCATCGCCGAGCTGCAATGGCGGATTTCCCTGCCGCTGCTGGTGTTTATCGTGACCCTGATGGCCGTGCCGCTGTCGCGCGTCAACCCGCGCCAGGGCCGTTTCCTCAAGCTGTTGCCGGCGATCCTGCTGTACATGGCTTACCTCACCATCCTGATTTCCGCCCGTGGCTCGCTGGAGAAAGGCAAGCTGTCGCCGGTCCTGGGCCTGTGGTGGGTGCACGGCATGTTCCTGGTGATCGGCCTGGGGCTGCTGTATTGGGAGCCTATTCGTTTGAAAATGATGAGCCGTCGTGGCCAGAAGGAGTTGGCTCGTGGCTAAGCTCGATCGCTACATTGGTAGCAGCGTCCTGATCGCCATCCTGGCGGTACTGGGCATTATCCTGGGCCTGGCCTCGTTGTTCGCCTTCATCGATGAAGTCGGCAACGTCAGCGACACCTATACCGTATGGGACGTGCTCGGCTACGTGGCACTGACCGCGCCGCGTCGTCTCTACGACATGATGCCGATGGCCGCGCTGATCGGTTGCCTGATCGGCCTGGGCAGCCTGGCCAGCAACAGCGAACTGACCATCATGCGCGCCGCCGGGGTGTCCGTGGGGCGTATCGTCTGGGCGGTCATGAAGCCAATGTTGCTGCTGATGCTGTGCAGCGTGCTGATCGGTGAGTACGTCGCGCCGCCGGCCGAAACCACCGCCCAGGCCAATCGCGCCCTGGCCCAGGGCTCGGGCGATGCACAAAGCGCCAAGCATGGCCTGTGGCACCGCCAGGGTGATGAGTTCATCCACATCAACGCCGTGCAACCGGGCGGGCTGTTGATCGGTGTGACGCGCTACACGTTCGACAAGGAACGTCACATGCTGTCGTCCAGTTTCGCCAAACGCGCGCAGTACGGCGACGAAAAGTGGCAACTGACCGACGTCACCACGACTTACTTCCGCAATGTCGGCCAAGGCACCAAGGCCAGCACCGAAGTGATCAATGTGCCGAGTGAAGAGTGGGATATCGCCCTCAAGCCGGAACTGCTCAATACGGTGGTGATGATCCCCGAAAGCCTGCCGATCTCCGGGTTGTGGGGCTATATCCACTACCTGAAGGATCAAGGCTTGAATAACGGTCGTTACTGGCTGGCATTTTGGGTCAAGGTGTTGCAGCCGGTGGTGACCGCCGCACTGGTGTTGATGGCGATCTCGTTCATCTTCGGTCCGTTGCGCTCCGTGACCCTCGGTCAGCGGGTATTCACGGGCGTGCTGGTCGGTTTCACCTTCCGCATCGCCCAGGACCTGCTCGGCCCGTCGAGCCTGGTGTTCGGGTTCTCGCCACTGTTTGCAGTGCTGGTGCCGACGGCCATCTGCGCCCTGGCCGGGTTCTGGCTGCTGCGCCGGGCCGGCTGATACCGCGCCGTTGGATAAAAAATGCCCCGCTCGGATGAGCGGGGCATTTTTGTTCTGGTCAGCAAAGATGACGCCCGGCCTGAGCATCAGGTACAATTCCCGGCTATTTTTCAGCGGGCAATCTGCCTGCAGCCTTTTTGAGTGTTGATCCGTGAGTGATTTGAGTCATATCCGCAATTTCTCCATCATCGCCCACATTGACCATGGTAAGTCGACGCTGGCCGATCGATTCATCCAGATGTGCGGCGGCCTTGCCGAGCGTGAAATGGAAGCCCAGGTGCTGGACTCCATGGACCTCGAACGCGAGCGCGGGATCACCATCAAGGCCCACAGCGTTACCCTGTACTACACCGCCAAAGACGGTATCAAGTACCAGTTGAACTTCATTGACACCCCCGGCCACGTGGACTTCACCTATGAAGTCAGCCGCTCCCTGGCGGCCTGCGAAGGTGCGCTGCTGGTGGTGGACGCGGGCCAGGGCGTTGAAGCCCAGTCCGTGGCCAACTGCTACACCGCCATCGAGCAAGGCCTGGAAGTCATGCCGGTGCTGAACAAGATCGACCTGCCGCAGGCCGATCCGGACCGCGTAAAAGAAGAAATCGAAAAAATCATCGGCATTGACGCTACCGACGCCGTCGAGTGCAGCGCCAAGACCGGCCTGGGCGTCGATGAAGTGCTCGAGCGCCTGGTCAAGACCATTCCAGCCCCCACCGGCAACTACGAAGATCCGCTGCAAGCGTTGATCATCGACTCCTGGTTCGACAACTACCTGGGGGTTGTCTCCCTGGTACGCGTGCGCCACGGCCGTGTGAAGAAGGGCGACAAGATCCTGGTCAAGTCCACCGGCAAGATCCACCTGGTGGACAGCGTCGGTGTATTCAACCCCAAGCACACCGCGACCACTGATCTGAAAGCCGGTGAAGTAGGCTTCATTATCGCCGGTATCAAGGACATCCACGGTGCGCCGGTGGGTGACACCCTGACCTTGAGCTCCACCCCTGACGTCGACGTGCTGCCGGGCTTCAAACGCATCCAGCCGCAGGTCTACGCCGGCCTGTTCCCGGTCAGCTCCGACGACTTCGAAGACTTCCGCGAAGCCCTGCAAAAGCTGACCCTCAACGACTCGTCGTTGCAGTACACCCCGGAAAGCTCCGACGCCCTGGGCTTCGGCTTCCGCTGCGGCTTCCTCGGCATGCTGCACATGGAAATCATCCAGGAGCGCCTTGAGCGCGAATACGACCTGGACCTGATCACCACGGCGCCGACGGTTATTTTCGAGCTGCTGCTCAAAAACGGTGAAACGATTTACGTCGACAACCCGTCCAAGCTTCCAGACCTGTCTTCCATCGAAGACATGCGCGAACCGATCGTGCGGGCCAATATCCTTGTGCCGCAGGAACACCTGGGCAACGTCATTACCCTGTGTATCGAAAAGCGTGGCGTGCAGCACGACATGCTGTTCCTCGGTACCCAGGTGCAAGTGACCTACGATTTGCCGATGAACGAAGTGGTCCTGGACTTCTTTGACCGTCTCAAATCCACCAGTCGCGGCTATGCTTCGCTGGATTACCATTTCGACCGTTACCAATCGGCTAATCTGGTGAAACTGGATGTGCTGATCAACGGCGACAAGGTCGATGCCCTGGCACTGATCGTGCACAAGGACAATGCGCACTACAAAGGTCGCCAGTTGACCGAGAAGATGAAAGAACTGATTCCGCGCCAGATGTTCGACGTCGCGATCCAGGCCGCCATTGGCGGGCAGATCATTGCGCGAACCTCCGTCAAGGCACTCAGAAAGAACGTACTGGCCAAATGCTACGGCGGTGACGTAAGCCGTAAGCGCAAGCTGCTTGAGAAGCAAAAGGCCGGTAAAAAACGCATGAAGCAAGTGGGCAACGTGGAAATTCCACAAGAAGCCTTCCTTGCGGTGCTCAGGTTGGATAGTTAGGTCCTATGTCGCTAAATTTCCCGCTGTTGCTGGTCATCGCCGTTGCCGTTTGCGGTCTCCTGGCGTTGCTCGATCTGGTGTTCTTCGCCCCGCGTCGGCGGGCGGCTATCGCGTCCTATCAGGGCAGCGTCAGCCAGCCCGATGGCATGGTGATCGAGAAGCTGAACAAAGAGCCTTTGCTGGTTGAATACGGCAAGTCGTTCTTCCCGGTGTTGTTCATCGTGCTGGTGCTGCGCTCGTTCCTGGTGGAACCGTTTCAGATCCCGTCGGGGTCGATGAAACCTACCCTGGACGTGGGCGATTTCATCCTGGTGAACAAGTTCTCCTACGGGATTCGCCTGCCGGTGATCGACAAGAAGGTCATCGAAGTCGGTGATCCGCAGCGCGGCGATGTGATGGTGTTCCGCTACCCGAGCGACCCGAACGTCAACTACATCAAGCGTGTGGTAGGCCTGCCGGGCGACGTGATTCGCTACACCAGCGACAAGCGCCTGTTCATCAACGGCGAGTCGGTGGCCGAGAAGCTGATCGGTTCCGAACCGAACAGCCTGGGCAGTGCCGAGCTGTACCAGGAAAAACTCGGTGCGGTAGAGCATGAAATCCGCAAGGAAATGAGCCGCTACCGTGCCATGCCTGACGGCGAGTGGAAAGTGCCGGCCGGGCACTACTTCATGATGGGCGACAACCGCGACAACTCCAATGACAGCCGTTACTGGGATGACCCCAGCATTCCCAAGGACCTGCTGGGCATGGTTCCCGACCAGAATATCGTCGGCAAGGCCTTTGCGGTCTGGATGAGCTGGCCGGAACCCAAGCTCAGCCACCTGCCGAACTTCTCGCGGGTCGGGCTGATCAAGTAATACAAGCGGCGCTGTGAACACAGCGCCGAATGCTTTTCTGGGGCTTGGACATTTCCCGTCCCCGTGCAATACCAACCAGGATTTGAATTTGAACACTGCGTCAATCGTCGATGGCCGCCGGTGCCACCACACAGATATGGGTAAACCGTGACCGTTTCTCTAAGTCGTCTCGAGCGCCAGCTCGGCTACACCTTCAAGGATCAGGAATTGATGGTCCTTGCCCTCACACACCGCAGCTTTGCAGGGCGTAATAACGAACGCCTGGAATTCCTCGGTGATGCCATCCTCAATTTCGTCGCCGGTGAAGCACTGTTCGAGCGCTTCCCCCAAGCCCGTGAAGGTCAGCTGTCGCGTTTACGCGCACGCCTGGTAAAGGGCGAGACCCTGGCCGTACTGGCCCGTGGTTTTGGCCTGGGTGAGTACCTGCGCCTGGGTTCCGGCGAGTTGAAGAGCGGCGGGTTCCGCCGTGAGTCGATCCTGGCCGATGCGCTTGAGGCGTTGATCGGCGCGATCTACCTCGATGCCGGCATGGAAGCGGCCAAGGAGCGCGTCACCGCGTGGCTGACCTCCGAGATCGAAAGCCTCACGCTGGTCGACACCAACAAGGATCCAAAGACCCGCTTGCAGGAGTTCCTGCAATCGCGCGGTTGCGACCTGCCACGCTACGAAGTGGTGGATATCCAGGGTGAACCCCATTGCCGCGTGTTCTTCGTGGAATGTGAAATCACCTTACTGAATGAAAAAAGCCGAGGTCAGGGTGTGAGCCGTCGTATTGCCGAACAGGTAGCGGCCGCTGCAGCACTGATTGCCCTGGGCGTGGAGAATGGCCATGACTGATTCAACCGCAACACGCTGTGGCTATGTTGCCATCGTCGGCCGCCCGAACGTGGGCAAGTCCACGCTGCTGAACCATATCCTCGGCCAGAAGCTTGCAATCACCTCGCGCAAGCCGCAGACCACCCGCCACAACATGCTGGGCATCAAGACCGAAGGCAGCGTGCAAGCGGTCTACGTCGACACCCCGGGCATGCACAAGGGCGGCGAGAAAGCCCTTAACCGCTACATGAACAAGACGGCCTCGGCGGCGTTGAAAGACGTGGACGTGGTGATCTTCGTGGTCGACCGCACCAAGTGGACCGACGAAGACCAGATGGTCCTCGAGCGCGTGCAGTACGTCACTGGCCCTTTGATCGTCGCGTTGAACAAGACCGACCGCATCGAAGACAAAGCCGAGCTGATGCCGCACCTGAGCTGGCTGCAGGAGCAACTGCCGAACGCCCAGATCATGCCGATCTCGGCCCAGCACGGGCACAACCTCGAAGCCCTGGAGCGCGTGATCGCCGGTTACCTGCCGGAGAACGAGCACTTCTTCCCGGAAGACCAGATCACCGACCGCAGCAGCCGTTTCCTCGCCGCCGAACTGGTGCGTGAGAAAATCATGCGCCAGATGGGCGCCGAGCTGCCGTACCAGATCACCGTCGAAATCGAAGAGTTCAAGCAGCAGGGCAAGACCCTGCATATCCATGCGCTGATCCTCGTCGAACGTGACGGTCAGAAGAAAATCATCATCGGCGACAAGGGCGAGCGCATCAAGCGCATCGGCACCGAAGCGCGCAAGGACATGGAATTGCTGTTCGATTCCAAGATCATGCTTAACCTGTGGGTGAAGGTTAAAGGCGGCTGGTCCGATGATGAGCGCGCACTGCGCTCCCTCGGCTACGGCGACCTGTAAGGACACCGCAGGGCAAAAAATGTGGGAGGGGGCTTGCCCCCGATAGCGGTGGGTCAGTTAATAAGTAAGTGACTGAGCCACCGCCATCGGGGGCAAGCCCCCTCCCACATTAGGTTTGTGTTGTTTTCAAGATAGAGAACCCATGTCCCAATCCTCACCCACCAGCCAACTCGCCTACGTGCTGCACAGCCGCGCCTACCGCGAGACCAGCGCGCTGGTGGATTTCCTCACGCCCCAAGGCCGCCTGCGCGCGGTGTTGCGTAGCGCGCGGGGCAAGGCGGGGACATTGGCGCGACCTTTCGTGGCGTTGGACGTGGAGTTTCGCGGCAAGGGCGAGCTGAAAAACGTCGGCCGCCTGGAAAGCGTCGGCACGTCCGCCTGGCTCAATGGCGATGCACTGTTCAGCGGCCTCTACCTCAATGAACTGCTGATCCGCCTGTTGCCCGCCGAAGACCCGCACCCGGCGGTCTTCGATCACTACGCCGCCACCTTGCTGGCCCTGGCCGAGGGCCGCCCCCTGGAGCCGCTGTTGCGCGCCTTCGAATGGCGCCTGCTCGACGACCTGGGCTACGGCTTCGAACTGCACAACGACCTGCACGGCGACCCCATCGCCGCCGACGGCATGTACCGCCTGCAGGTGGATGCGGGCCTGGAGCGTGTGTACCTGCTGCAACCGGGACTGTTCCAGGGCACCGAGCTGCTGGCCATGAGTGAAGCCGACTGGACTGCACCGGGCGCCTTGTCCGCCGCCAAGCGCTTGATGCGCCAGGCGCTGGCCGTGCACTTGGGTGGACGGCCGCTGGTCAGTCGCGAGTTGTTTCGAAAGCCCTGACATCCCCGTGTATGCTGTGCAGCGTTTCTTTCCCCTTTTCAGGAGCGCTTCCGTGACCACCAGCAATCGCATTCTTCTTGGCGTCAACATCGACCACGTCGCTACCCTGCGCCAGGCCCGGGGCACCCGTTACCCTGACCCGGTCAAGGCCGCGCTGGACGCCGAAGAAGCGGGCGCCGACGGCATCACCGTGCACCTGCGCGAAGACCGCCGCCACATCCAGGAGCGCGATGTGCTGCTGCTCAAGGACGTGCTGCAAACCCGCATGAACTTCGAGATGGGCGTCACCGAAGAAATGATGGCCTTCGCCGAGCGCATCCGTCCGGCGCACATCTGCCTGGTCCCGGAAACCCGCCAGGAACTGACCACCGAAGGCGGCCTCGACGTGGCCGGCCAGGAAGCGCGGATCAAGGCCGCCGTGGAGCGCCTGTCGAAGATCGGCAGCGAAGTCTCGCTGTTCATCGACGCCGACGAGCGCCAGATCGAAGCGTCCCGCCGTGTCGGCGCGCCGGCCATCGAACTGCACACCGGCCGGTACGCCGACGCCACCACACCGACCGAAGTGGCGGATGAACTGCAGCGCATCATTGACGGTGTGAACTGCGGCCTTAATGAAGGCCTGATCGTCAATGCCGGCCACGGCCTGCACTACCACAACGTCGAAGCCGTGGCCGCGATCAAGGGCATCAACGAGCTGAACATCGGCCACGCGCTGGTGGCCCACGCGCTGTTCGTCGGTTTCAAAGGCGCGGTGGCCGAGATGAAAGCCCTGATCCTGGCGGCCGCCAAGCGCTGATCGCAGATCCGCGGCAATGCGAAGCCTTACTGTTTAGCCAATGCAGGTGTATCGTATCCGCCCTTTGCAGGCCCTGCGCCTGCGGCAGATACGTGAGGTTGTTGTGTCCCGATCCTTTTCCCGTCGACAAATCCTGGGTGGTCTTGCCGGCCTGGCCGTAGTGGGCGTCGGTGCCGGTGGCGCCTACCGCTACTGGCTGGGGAAAGTCGCCGAAGCCGAAGCGGGGCATGATTACGAACTGATCGCCGCGCCGCTCGACGTAGAACTGGTGCCGGGGCACAAGACCCAGGCCTGGGCCTTCGGCCCTTCGGCACCGGGCACCGAGTTGCGCGTGCGCCAGGGTGAGTGGCTGCGGGTGCGCTTTATCAACCACCTGCCGGTCGCCACCACGATCCACTGGCACGGCATCCGCCTGCCGCTGGAAATGGATGGCGTGCCCTACGTCTCGCAATTGCCGGTGCTGCCCGGCGAATACTTCGACTACACATTCCGCGTGCCCGACGCCGGCAGCTACTGGTATCACCCCCATGTGAACAGCAGCGAAGAACTCGGCCGCGGCCTGGTCGGCCCGCTGATCATCGAAGAACGCGAACCCACAGGGTTCAAGCACGAGCGCACCCTGAGCCTGAAGAGCTGGCATGTGGACGAAGAGGGCGCCTTTGTCGCCTTCAGCATTCCCCGTGAGGCCGCGCGCGGCGGTACGGCCGGGCGGTTGTCGACCATCAATGGCGTCTCCCAGGCGGTGATCGACCTGCCTGCCGGGCAGATCACCCGTGTGCGCCTGCTCAACCTCGACAACACCCTGACCTATCGCATCAACATCCCCGACGTCGAAGCGCAGATCTACGCCCTGGACGGCAACCCCGTCGAACCGCGCCCGCTGGGCAAGGAATACTGGCTGGGTCCGGGCATGCGTATCTGCCTCGCGATCAAGGCGCCGCCGGCGGGTGAAGAACTGTCGATCCGCAACGGCCCGGTGCGCCTGGGCACTTTCCGCTCAGTCGCCAACACCGATGCACCGACCGAATGGCCACCGGCATTGCCCGCCAACCCGATTGCCGAGCCGGACCTGGCCAATGCGGAGAAACTCAACTTCAATTTCGAGTGGGTCGGTTCAGTGTCGGTGAATGTCGATAATGGCAAGCCGCCGAGCCTCTGGCAGATCAACGGCCAGGCCTGGGACATCACCGACAAGACCTGCGCCGATCGCCCGATTGCCAAGCTGGAAAAAGGCAAGAGCTACATTTTCGAATTGAAGAACATGACCCAGTACCAGCACCCGATCCACCTGCACGGCATGAGCTTCAAGGTGATCGCCTCGAACCGCCACAAGGTGATCCCGTATTTCACCGACACTTACCTGCTGGGCAAGAACGAACGCGCCCGCGTGGCATTGGTGGCGGATAACCCCGGGGTGTGGATGTTCCACTGCCACGTGATCGACCATATGGAAACCGGCCTGATGGCCGCCATCGAGGTGGCGTGATGCGCCAGTTCCGCCCCACGGCGATCATCGACCGCAGCCGCGACCAGGATTTCATGCGCGAAGCCCTGGCCCTTGCCGCCCAAGGCGCGGCGCTGGGCGAAGTGCCGGTGGGCGCGGTGCTGGTGCAGGACGGTGACATCATCGGTCGCGGCTTCAACTGCCCGATCAGTGGCAATGACCCCAGTGCCCACGCCGAAATGGTCGCCATCCGCGCCGCCGCGCAGGCTGTCAGCAACTACCGCCTGCCGGGCAGTACGCTGTACGTGACCCTGGAACCGTGCAGCATGTGCGCCGGGCTGATCGTGCATTCACGCATCGCGCGGGTGGTGTATGGCGCGTTGGAGCCGAAGGCGGGGATTGTGCAAAGCCAGGGGCAGTTCTTTACCCAGGGCTTTCTGAACCATCGGGTGTTGTTTGAAGGCGGGGTGCTGGCCGAGGAGTGCGGCACGGTGTTGAGCGAATTCTTCAAGGCCCGCCGGGCCAAGCCCCCGCTCTAAAGAACACTTCATTTTTTCAGGGAGCTTGGAGGCTTACTTTTTAGCGATGATGACTGCCCGCATCGGCGCCGGCAGCCCTTCAATCGTCTTGCTGTGATCCTGCGGATCGAGGAAGTCGCTGAGGGATTGATACTTCATCCACTCCGTTCCGCGCTGTTCCTCCACCGTGGTCACGCTCACATCCACGCACCTCACATCACTGAACCCGGCACGCCGCAGCCACAGCATCAGTGCCGGCACCGACGGCAGGAACCACACGTTGCGCATCTGCGCATAACGGTCTTCCGGCACCAGCACCTGTTGCTGGTCGCCTTCCACCACCAGGGTTTCCAGGACCAGTTCGCCGCCCTTGACCAGGGTGTCCTTCAGCGCCAGCAGATGCTCGATCGGCGAGCGGCGGTGATAGAACACCCCCATGGAAAACACCGTGTCGAAGCCTTCCAGGTTCGCCGGCAGGTCTTCAAACGGGAACGGCAGGTGCCAGGCCTTGGGTTCGGACAGGTAACGCTGTACGGCCTGGAACTGGCAGAAGAACAGCCAGTTCGGGTCGACGCCAATCACGCTGTCGGCCCCGGCGCCGAGCATGCGCCACATGTAGTAACCGTTGCCGCAACCGACATCGAGAATACGCTTGCCCTTCAGGTCCAGGTGCGGGGCCACACGCGACCACTTCCAGTCCGAGCGCCATTCGGTGTCCACATGCACGCCGAACAGGTGGAACGGGCCCTTGCGCCACGGGCTCAAGCCCATCAGCGCGGTGTGCATCTGCGCGCGGGTGGCGTCGTCGCAATCGGTGTCCAGCACCAGGCCATTGAGCAAGTCGACTTCGCTGGGCTGGATCCTTGGCAGCGCGTCCAGGGCACTCTGCCAACGCTCCAGGTCGCCATGACCCTTTTCCATCTTGCTATCGAGCTGCGCTTGCAGGCCTTGGGCCCATACGGCCAGCGGGGTGCCGACCAGATGGCGGGCGAGGGGGGACAGATCAATCATGGCAAGGCAATCAACGAGGCAAAGTTAAGACACTGGAACCACGGCACGACTTTCGAGAACCCGGCCGCCAGCAGGCGTTCGCGGTGTTCTTCGAGGCTGTCGGGCTTCATGACGTTTTCGATGGCGCTGCGCTTCTGGGCGATTTCCAGTTCGCTGTAGCCGTTGGCGCGTTTGAACGCGATATGCAGGTCGGTGAGCAGCGCATGCTCTTCCAGGTCATTGAAGCGCAGCTTTTCCGAAAGGATCAGTGCGCCGCCGGGCAATAACGACTGGCGGATACGCCCGAGCAACGCCAGGCGCTCATCCGGGGCGATGAATTGCAGGGTGAAGTTCAACGCCACCACCGAGGCCGGCTGGAACTGCAGCGCGAGGATGTCGCCCTCGATCACCTCCACCGGCAGCAGCTCCTGGAACATCGAGTCCTGGCCATTGAGGTATTCGCGGCAGCGCTCGACCATGGCCGCCGAGTTATCCACCGCGATCACGCGGCAACCGTCGGTGCGCACATGACGGCGCAAGGCCTGGGTCACCGCACCCAGGGACGAGCCCAGGTCGTAGAGCACGCTGTGCGGTTGGGCAAACTGCGCCGCAAGCACGCCGAGGTTTTCGACAATCGTCGGGTAACCGGGCACCGAACGCTTGATCATGTCCGGGAACACCCGCACCACGTCCTCGTTAAAGGCGAAGTCCGGCACCTGGGGCAGGGGCTGGGCGAATAGGCGATCGGGTTCTTTGCTCACGGTTGTTCCGGCGACGAAGGGGAAAGGCCGGCATTTTAGCCAAGTTGGCCCTCGTGTGCGCGGGTTGTCTGATGGAAAGCCGAGGCGGTGATGCCCCACTGTCCGAGCCAGTAGGTGACGATCAACAAATACGGCGCGGCGTCGAACGACAGCACAAACCGATTGATACCGATCAGCGTGTCGGAAAACACAAACGACACCGCGCCCGCGGCCGCCAGCAGCGCCGAGCGTTTCGGCACATCGCTGCCCACGCGTGCCAGCGCGCGCCAGAGCATGGCGCTGATCACCAGTGCGTAAACCACCACCGGTACCAGCAGTTCACCAAGGCCGTGGGAAATCAGGATGCCCAGCAGGATCGCGCCCACGCCCAGCGCCAACGCCAACGGCAGCAGCGCCAGACGGCGGCAGTCGCTGCAATAGGCTTTGAGGTAGGCCAGGTGGGCAAACAGAAAGGCGCCAAGGCCGAAGATAAACAGGTCGCCCGGCCAGGCCAGCAATACATCGCCGACCAGGGAGAAAATCAGCCCGAGGCTGATCCAGCGTCGATACTCGGTCGGCGGCGCGTCATGCAGCCAGCCCAGCAGCGCCAGGACCGGCAGCGGCTTGACCAGCAGGCACAGCAACGTGGCATGGGTGCTCAGGCCGTAGATAAAGGTGCCGGCGCCCATCAACGCAAGAATCAGCCATGGCATATCAGTTCACCGTAATGGCGCAGTCGAAGGTCTCGGCGGGCTCGGCTTCCGGTTCCCAGGGTTGCTGGGAGGTCAGGCGCAACCGCCCCTGGCCGGCTGCGAATGCCTGGAAGCGCCAGGTGGACTGGCCGCCGCCGCCGATCACACCGGATTCCGAGCTGCTGTACACCTCGGGGCCCAGGGCCCGCAATACGCCGCCGGCAGAATCCTGGATGGCCCAGCGGTAGCCGGTGGTGGGGTTGCTCGGCAGGGCGAGGATCAGGTTTTGCCCGGTCTTGAGTTGCAGCGGGCAGGCGCTCTGGTTGTCCACGGTGACGTTTTGCTTCGGCGCACTGGCACAGGCGGCGAGCAGGCAAAGGCTCAGGGGGAGAAGCAGGCGGGCAGCGGTCATGGGGGCTCCGTTGTTTGGCGACGAAGACCGAGCATAACCGAAGATAAGACAGGGTGTTACAAGCAGGATACAGGTTGCGGCCACTCACGCCATCGGGGGCAAGCCCCCTCCCACATGTTGATGTGTGAACACATTCAAGTGTGGGAGGGGGGGGGGCGATGAGGCCAGTTCAGGCGCTAGCGTGCTATCAGAACAACACCTTCGCCACATCCGCAAAGCGCTTGGCAAAGTGCACCGTCATGCCTTCCTTCAGGTACTCCGGCAACTCTTCAAAACTGCCACGGTTCGGCTCCGGCAGAATCAGCTCGTGGATCTTCTGGCGCCGCGCCGCAATCACCTTCTCGCGCACGCCGCCAATTGGCAGCACATGCCCGGTCAACGTCAGTTCGCCGGTCATGGCCACGCCTTTTTTCGGCGCCTGGTTGCGCGCCAGGGACAGCAGCGCGCTGGCCATGGTCACCCCGGCGCTCGGGCCGTCCTTCGGCGTGGCGCCTTCCGGTACGTGCAAGTGCACGAAGGCTTCGTCGAAGAACTTCGGGTCGCCACCAAACGACTTCAGGTTGGAGCTGATGTAGCTGTAGGCGATTTCGGCGGACTCTTTCATCACCTCACCCAACTGCCCGGTGAGTTTGAAGCCGCGATTGAGGGTGTGGATACGGGTCGCCTCGATCGGCAGGGTCGCGCCACCCATGCTGGTCCAGGCCAGGCCGGTGATCACGCCGGTACCCGACAGTACCTGCTCGTTGCGGAACACCGGCATGCCGAGGGAGCTTTCCAGGTCCTTGTTGCCGATCTTGATCACCGAGTTCGGCTCATCCAGCAGCTTGACCACCGCCTTGCGCACCAGTTTGCCCAGTTGTTTCTCCAACTGGCGCACCCCGGCTTCCCGGGCGTACCCGTCGATCAGTGCGCGCAGGGCGCCGTCACTGATGCTCAGGCTGTTTTTCGACACGCCGGCTTTTTCCAGCTGCTTTGGCCACAGGTGGCGTTTGGCGATGGCGACTTTTTCTTCGGTGATATAGCCCGACAGGCGAATCACTTCCATACGGTCCAGCAGCGGGCCGGGGATCGAGTCCAGGGTGTTGGCGGTGCACACGAACAGCACCTTGGACAGGTCCAGGCGCAGGTCGAGGTAGTGGTCGAGGAATTCGACGTTCTGCTCCGGGTCGAGGGTTTCCAGGAGTGCCGAAGCCGGGTCGCCCTGGAAGCTCTGGCCCATCTTGTCGATCTCGTCGAGCATGATCACCGGGTTCATCACTTCCACATCCTTGAGCGCCTGCACCAGCTTGCCCGGCAGGGCGCCGATGTAGGTGCGGCGATGGCCCTTGATCTCGGCCTCGTCGCGCATGCCGCCGACGCTGAAGCGATAGAACGGCCGCCCGAGGGACTCGGCGATGGACTTGCCCACGCTGGTCTTGCCCACGCCCGGCGGGCCCACCAGCAGCACGATGGAGCCGGCGACTTCGCCTTTATAGGCGCCCACCGCGAGGAACTCGAGGATGCGGCTCTTGATGTCATCCAGGCCGGCATGGTGCTTGTCCAGCACCTTGCGTGCGTGTTTGAGGTCGAGTTTGTCCTCGCCATACACGCCCCAGGGCACCGAGGTGGCCCAGTCCAGGTAATTGCGCGTGACGGCGTATTCCGGCGAGCCGGTTTCGAGGATCGACAGTTTGTTCAGTTCTTCATCGATACGTTTTTTCGCCTGGGCCGGCAGCACCTTGCCTTCCAGGCGTTGCTCGAACTGCTCGACGTCGGCGCTGCGGTCGTCCTTGGTCAAGCCCAGTTCCTGCTGGATGACCTTGAGCTGTTCCTTGAGGAAGAACTCGCGCTGGTGCTCGCCGATCTTGCGGTTCACCTCGGCGGAGAGTTCTTTTTGCAGGCGCGCGACTTCCACCTCCTTGCGCAGCATCGGCAGGACTTTTTCCATGCGCTTGAGCATCGGCACGCAGTCCAGCACTTCCTGCAGCTCGTTCCCGGTGGCCGAGGTCAGCGCGGCGGCGAAGTCGGTGAGGGGCGACGGGTCGTTGGGGCTGAAGCGGTTGAGGTAGTTCTTCAGCTCTTCGCTGTACAGCGGGTTGAGCGGCAGCAGTTCCTTGATCGCATTGATCAGCGCCATGCCGTAGGCCTTGACCTCGTCGGTCGGCTCGCTCGGCTGGTGCGGGTATTCCACTTCGACCAGGTACGGTGGGCGGTGGTGCTTGAGCCAGGTCTTGATGCGCACGCGGGTCAGGCCCTGGGCGACGAATTGCAGCTTGCCGTTCTCGCGGCTGGCGTGGTGCACCTTCACCAGGGTGCCGTACAGCGGCAGGCTCGAGGTGTCGAAATGGCGCGGGTCTTCGGGCGGCGTGTCCATGAAGAACAAGGCCAGGGAGTGATGGTCGGATTTGCTCACCAGCTCCAGGGTCTCGGCCCACGGCTCTTCGTTGACGATCACCGGCAGCACTTGCGCCGGGAAGAACGGCCGATTGTGGATCGGGATGATGTAGACCTTGTCCGGCAGGTTTTGCCCAGGCAGGGCCAGGCCGGTATTGGACGAAGGGGTTTCAGCGTTTTCGGGGTCGGCGTAATCGTTGAGGTCGTAATCAGGGAATTCTTGCTGGTCGCTCATGGGGCACCTGCATAAGGAAGTATGCAGCTTAGATGGGGCGGGGCAGCAGTGGTTTCAATGGTGGGGGTGAGATAGCAACATATTGCAGGAAATTACTGCGGCGACCCTCCCGCATGGGATCAGCTGATTTTGTGAAGGTAGGCGGGGAGTGGCTGCTCTGGCAGCACCGACAGGACTTTCAAGCGCTGCAACATCCGCTGCCGCGCCCGTTGCAAGTGCTCGCGCAGGTTCAACGCCGCCGCATCGAATGCGCCATGCAGCAGCAGCTCCAGAATCAAGCGATGTTCGGCAAGCATCGCCGGATCGGCACCGATCCCCAGCAATCGGTAAAAAATCCGGCTGATGATCATCGGGCTCTGGCCCTGGCGAATCAGCGCGGCAATCTTGCGGTTCTGCAGGCCGGCCAGGCAGCGCTGGTGCAGGTCCTCTTCGATCTGCTCGATGGCTTCCAGGCTGCACTGGGGGCTGTCCTGGGCATCCAGCACGCGCTGCAGCATGGCTTCCAGCATGTCGCGGTCGAGGTTCGGGGCACTCTGGCGCAGGGCTTCGGGTTCCAGGCAGGCGCGCAGTTCGTAATCTTCGGTGACTTCCCGCGCGGTAAGGGGCCCCGCCAGCCATTGGGAATAGGGCTCTTTTTCCACCAGGCCACGGTCGCGCAGGCGCATCAGCGCTTCACGCACCACCGCGCGGCTGACGCCGTAGTGGTCGGCGGCGGCCTGCTCATCCAGGCGGTAATGGCCGAAGGCGATACAGGTGGACAGCGCCGCGCCGATTTCCTCGACGATGCGCTCGCCCAACGGCCGGGTGTCCACCAGTTCGGCCTCGCCATTGAGGCCCAGGTGCGCATGGCTCAGGGGCAGGCGCAGCGGCTCCATGGCCAGGCCTTCTGGGTTGATCAGGTAACCCCGGCCGTTGAAGCGGCAGATCAAGCCCTCAGCGTGCAGCAGGTCCAGCGCCTTGCGCACCGGCACGCGGCTGGTGCCGAACAGCTCGGCCAGGGGCGCTTCGAGCAATACCAGGCCATGGCGCGCGGTGCCATTGACGATCGCGTCGCGCAACACCTGGTGAATCATCGCGTAACGGGAGGCCGAGGCGGACACTGCTTTCATCGATTTCTCAAAGGCATGTAGGACGATGGCCGGGGATTCTCTCATAAGTTGCGCCTGTCACTCTGCGCCACGTCGGTGGCACTTTTTTGGGGCCTTGAACGTAGGAATGTTACTTTTCTGCACCAAAATGTACTTATTAATAAAAGATACATTATTTCATTGAAGGCGCTTCGCAAGCGTGGCGCACGATTTTTTTCCATCGATCAACACCATCTATCCCGTAGCTCTGGGTAAGAATGCGTAATCGCGCCAAGAGCGCTACGCAGAGACTGGCACGAAAGCTGCCTTTGTAAAATGTACATTTTATGAATATGTACGTTTTATGAGGTTTCCCTGATGTCAGACGCCACTTCACTGGCCGAGGATTTCGCCAACGGTCGCAGCGACCCGGTGCAAGCCCTTGAGCAGGCACTCGATCAAGCGAGCCGCTCGACCAGCGTATTTATTGCCCTGACCGCCGAACGCGCCCGCCGTGAAGCCGAAGCGTCCGCCGCCCGGTGGCGTGCCGGCCAGCCCTTGAGCGTGTTCGATGGCGTGCCCCTGGCCTGGAAAGACCTGTTCGATGTGGCCGGCAGCATCACCACCGCTGGTGCCGCCTACCGCCGCACTGCGCCCGCCGCGTTGCTGGACGCCCCCAGCGTGGGCCTGTTGTGCCGTGCCGGGATGGTCAGTGTCGGCAAGACCAACCTCAGCGAACTCGCCTATTCCGGTTTGGGCCTGAACCCGCATTTCGGCACGCCGCACAATCCCCATGGCACCGACCAGGCGCGTATTCCCGGCGGCTCGTCGTCCGGTTCGGCGGTGGCGGTCGCGGCCGGTATCGTGCCGATCGCCATGGGCACCGACACCGCAGGCTCCATCCGCATTCCGGCAGCGCTCAACGGCCTGGTGGGGTACCGCAGCAGCAGCCGACGCTACAGCCGCGACGGTGTGTTTCCCCTGGCCCGTTCCCTCGACAGCCTTGGCCCGTTGACCCGCAGCGTGCGCGATGCCTTGGCCATCGACGACCTGCTCCATGGCCGTGCCCGGCAGCACAGTGCCCGCCGCCTGAAAGGGCAGCGTTTTGTGTTGGAACAGGGGGTGCTGGCCGACGTGGAGCCTGCGGTGCGCAACAACCTGCTGCGTGCCGTTGAGCGACTGAAGGCCGAAGGTGCGCTGATTGAAGAGCGTGACAGCACCCCGTTCCAGGCCACCCTGGAGCTGATCAAGCACCAAGGCTGGCTCGGCGCGTTCGAAGCCTTCGCCCTGCACCAGGCCCTGCTCGACAGTGCTGACGCCGAGCACCTCGACCCCCGCGTGCGTCGCCGCCTTGAAGCCGCGCGCACATTGCCGGCCAGCCAGTTGATCCACCTGACCGACGCACGCCGCCGCCTGCAACAGCAACTGCTCGATGACCTCGACGGCGCGATCCTGATCACCCCCACCGTCGCCCATGTCGCCCCGGCATTGGCACCGCTTGAAGCCGACGACGAACTGTTCGTGAAAACCAACCTCGCCACCCTGCGCCTGACCATGCCCGGCAGTTTTCTCGACATGCCGGGCATCAGCTTACCCAGCGGCCGCGATGCCCAGGGCCTGCCCACCGGGCTGCTGCTCAGCGCCCCGAGCGGAGAAGATGCGCGGCTGTTGCGCGCGGCCTTGTCCGTCGAATCCGTCCTCAACCTTTAAGGAGAAACACCATGGCTAAAGACATCCTCTGTGCATTTGGCGTCGACGTCGACGCCGTCGCCGGCTGGCTCGGTTCCTACGGCGGCGAAGACTCGCCCGACGACATCTCCCGCGGCCTGTTCGCCGGTGAAGTCGGCGCGCCGCGCCTGCTCAAACTGTTCGAACGCTACGGCCTGCGCACCACCTGGTTTATCCCCGGCCACTCGATGGAAACCTTCCCCGAGCAGATGAAGGCCGTGGCCGACGCCGGCCACGAAATCGGCGTGCATGGCTACAGCCACGAAAACCCGATTGCGATGACCGCCGAGCAGGAAGAAATCGTCCTCGATAAATCCATCGAGTTGATCACCCAAGTCACCGGCAAACGCCCTACCGGCTACGTCGCGCCGTGGTGGGAATTCAGCAAGGTCACCAACGAGCTGTTGCTGAAAAAAGGCATCAAGTACGACCACAGCCTGATGCACAACGACTTCCACCCCTACTACGTACGCAAGGGCGACAGCTGGACCAAGATCGACTACAGCCAGCACCCCGATACCTGGATGAAACCCCTGGTGCGCGGCGAAGAAACCGACCTGGTGGAGATCCCGGCCAACTGGTACCTCGACGACCTGCCGCCGATGATGTTCATCAAGAAAGCCCCCAACAGCCACGGCTTCGTCAACCCGCGCCACCTCGAAGAAATGTGGCGCGACCAGTTCGACTGGGTCTACCGCGAGCACGAACACGCGGTGTTCACCATGACCATCCACCCCGACGTGTCCGGCCGCCCGCAAGTGCTGCTGATGCTCGAGCGCTTGATCGAACACATCCAGAGCCATGCCGGCGTGCGTTTTGTCACCTTCGACGAAATCGCCGACGACTTTATCCGCCGCCAACCGCGTACCTGATCCCAACCCAAGCAGCCCCCACCTCCCGAGGCGCGATTATGTCCATCTACAACAAGCTTGACCTGACTGGCTGGAAACCCCGGCAACTGACGTCCCAGGAAGTGCGCTTCGCCACCTGGATCGCGTTTTTCGCCTGGGTGTTTGCGGTGTACGACTTCATCCTGTTCGGCACCTTGCTGCCGGAGATCGGCCGACACTTCGGCTGGGGTGAAGTGGAACAGGCTGAAATCGCGACCTGGGTGGCGGTGGGTACCGCCGTGGTCGCCTTGGCCATCGGGCCGATCGTCGACAAGCTGGGGCGGCGCAAAGGGATTATTTTCACCGTGGCCGGTTCCGCCCTGTGCTCGGCGCTGACCGCCATTGGCGGCGCGTGGGGCAAGTCGCCGCTGATCCTGATCCGTTCGCTGGGCGGCCTGGGGTATGCCGAAGAAACCGTCAACGCCACCTATCTGACCGAGCTGTATGGCGCCTCGGAAGACCCGCGCCTGACCAAGCGCCGCGGCTTCATCTACAGCCTGGTGCAGGGCGGCTGGCCGGTCGGTGCGTTGATCGCCGCCGGCTTGACCGCGCTGTTGCTGCCGATCATCGGCTGGCAGGGTTGCTTTATCTTCGCCGCGATCCCGGCCATCGTCATCGCGATCATGGCGCGCAAGCTCAAGGAGAGCCCGCAGTTCCAGATCCACCAGCGCATCAGCCAACTGCGTAAAAGCGGCGCGGTGAAAGAAGCACAAAACGTTGCCGTGACCTACGGCGTGGACTACGACGAACACAGCAAGGCCGGCCTCAAGGCGGCCTTCCGTGGCCCGGCCCGTCGCGCCACCCTGGTGATCGGCGCTGCGCTGCTGCTCAACTGGGCAGCGATCCAGGTGTTCAGTGTGCTCGGCACCTCGGTGATCGTCAGCGTGCACCACATCTCGTTCGAGAACTCGCTGATCATCCTCGTGCTGTCCAACCTGGTGGGTTACTGCGGCTACCTCAGCCACGGCTGGATGGGCGACAAGATCGGCCGCCGCAATGTGATCGGCCTGGGTTGGATGCTTGGCGGCCTGGCGTTTGCCGGCATGCTGTTTGGCCCAAGCAATATGCCGATGGTGGTCGGGCTGTACAGCCTGGGCCTGTTCTTCCTGATCGGGCCGTACTCGGCGGCACTGTTCTTTATCAGTGAAAGCTTTCCCACCAGCATCCGCGCCACCGGCGGCGCGATCATCCATGCCATGGGCCCGATTGGTGCCGTGGTCGCGGGCTTTGGTGCGACCCAGGTGTTGTCCGCCGGCAGTGACTGGCAGACCGCCGCGCTGTGGTTCGGCGCGCTGCCATGCTTCTTGTCCGGCGCCCTGATGTTTGCCGCACGCCATGTGCGTCCGGAAACCGTTCAGTAAGGAGAATGTGATGAGCCGTAAAGTTGCCCTGATTACCGGTGCCGCCAGTGGCATCGGCCAAGCCCTCGCCGTGGCCTATGCCCGCAGCGGCGTGGCGGTGGTGGGCGGGTATTACCCGGCCGATCCCCACGACCCGGGCACCACCGTGTCGTGGGTGGAAGAGGCGGGGGGCGAGTGCCTGATGTTGCCGCTGGACGTGGGCGATACCGACTCGGTGGACGCCCTCGCCGAGCAGGCGGTACAGCATTTCGGCCGGCTGGATTACGCGGTGGCCAACGCCGGTTTGCTGCGCCGTGCGCCGCTGCTGGAAATGACCGACGAGTTATGGAACGAGATGCTCAATGTCGACCTGACCGGGGTGATGCGCACCTTCCGCGCGGCGACGCGGCATATGAACGAAGGTGGCGCGCTGGTGGCGATCTCTTCGATTGCCGGCGGCGTGTATGGCTGGCAGGACCACAGCCATTACGCCGCAGCCAAGGCCGGTGTGCCGGGGTTGTGCCGTTCGCTGGCGGTGGAACTGGCGCCCCTGGGCATTCGCTGCAATGCAGTAATCCCGGGGTTGATCGAGACGCCGCAGTCGCTGGATGCGAAGAACTCGCTGGGGCCGGAAGGTCTGGCAAAAGCGGCGCGAGCGATTCCGTTGGGGCGGGTAGGGCGCGCGGATGAAGTGGCGTCGCTGGTGCAGTTCTTGACCAGTGAAGCGTCGAGTTATTTGACCGGGCAGAGCATCGTCATCGACGGCGGCCTCACCGTGCGCTGGCCTGACTGACTGATGTACTCAATCCAAATGTGGGAGGGGGCAAGCCCCCTCCCACATTGGAAGTAAAATTTTTCAGGAGTTTTTGCATGAACCAACTGACCAACCGCCGGGCCGTGATCACCGGCGCCGGCAGCGGCATCGGTGCCGCCATTGCCCGCGCCTATGCCGTTGAAGGCGCGCGTCTGCTATTGGCCGACCGCCACGCCGCCAGCCTCGCCGAAACCGCGACCGCCTGCCGCCACCTGGGCGCCGAAGTGGTCGAGTGCGTGGCCGATGTGGGCACGGTCGAAGGCGCCCAGGCCAGTGTCGACCGTTGCGTCGAACATTTCGGCGGCATCGATATCCTGGTCAACAATGCCGGGATGCTCACCCAGGCGCGTTGCGTCGACCTGTCCATCGAGATGTGGAACGACATGCTGCGCGTCGACCTCACCAGTGTGTTCGTCGCCAGCCAGCGCGCCTTGCCGCATATGTTGGCGCAGCGTTGGGGGCGGATCATCAACGTGGCGTCGCAACTGGGCATCAAGGGCGGCGCCGAACTCACCCACTACGCGGCCGCCAAGGCCGGGGTCATCGGTTTTACCAAGTCCCTGGCCCTGGAAGTGGCCAAGGACAATGTGCTGGTCAACGCCATCGCCCCCGGGCCGATCGAGACGCCGTTAGTGGGCGGTATCAGCGACGATTGGAAGCGCGCCAAGGCCGCTGAATTGCCCTTGGGACGCTTCGGCCTGGCGGACGAGGTGGCGCCCACCGCCGTGCTGCTGGCCAGTGAACCGGGCGGCAACCTGTTCGTCGGCCAGACGCTGGGCCCGAACTCCGGCGATGTCATGCCATGAGCGGGGTGTAGCCATGTGCGGACTCTGCGGATTGCTCGGCGAAGACCTGCACTGGAGCGACCCCTTGGGTGATGAACTGCCCCGGCGCCGCGAACGCCTGCGCCGTATCGCCGCGATCAACCAGGTGCTGGCGGTGTTCCGGCTCAAGGTCGAAGACTTCCAGGGTGCGTCTTATCTGCTGGTGGGCGCCACCGGTAAACAGGCACTGGCGAGCGGCTTGGATCAACTCTGGCAGGCAGCTGAAACCATGCTCGGCCGGCCGCTGGATCCCCTTGACCCGCGTCTGCTCGATCACTTGGAGCCAGCGCCATGAGCATGCCCCTGAATGTCATCACCGGCTTCCTCGGCAGCGGCAAGACCACCTTGCTCCAGCGCCTGCTGCAAGGCGAAAGCCTGGGCGATACCGCGTTGCTGATCAACGAATTCGGCGATATCGGCATCGACCATCTGCTGGTGGAAGAAGTCGCGCCGAACACTGTGCTGCTGCCCAGCGGCTGCATTTGCTGCTCCATCCGTGGCGAGCTCAAGGACGCGTTGCTCGGCCTGTTGCAACGCCGCGAGCGTGGCGAAATTCCTGCGTTCAAACGGGTGATCCTCGAAACCACCGGCCTGGCCGACCCGGCCCCGATCCTCGCCACCTTGAACAACGACGTGCAACTGCGCGGGCGTTTTCATATCGGCCTGGTGGTGACGCTGGTCGACGCCAGCCACGCCGCGTTGCAGGAACGCCTGCACCCGGAATGGCTGGCCCAGGTCGCGGCGGCAGACCGTTTGCTGCTGAGCAAGACTGATCTTGTGGATGACTGCGAACCGCTGCGTGCGCACCTGCAGGCACTCAACGCCGGTACGCCGGTCCTCGATACCCACGCCATCCACAGTGGCGACCAACTGTTGCTCGGCGAAGGCCTGCGCAGTGCCGAACCCGCCCTGGAAGTCAGCCGCTGGCAATTGCACCAGACCACCAGCGCCACCCACGGTACGGCCCAGGTGTGCAGTATGACCTTCGACCGGCCGCTGGACTGGGTCGGCTTCGGGGTGTGGTTGTCGATGCTGTTAAGATGCCACGGCGAACGAATCCTTCGCGTCAAAGGACTGCTCAACGTGAACGCCAGTAACGCCCCCATCGTCATTCATGGCGTGCAGCATTGCCTGCATGCCCCGGTCCATCTGCCTGCGTGGCCAGGCACCGAGCGGCAATCGCGCCTGGTGTTTATCCTGCGCGGTCTCGACCCAACGTTGCTGCGGCGTTCCTTTGAGGTGTTCTCACGGCGGTTCGCCGGATGATCACCTTACGGGTGCTCGGCACCTCGGTCACTTTGCTCGAATGCCTGCGGGTGCACGCCGAACAGGAACTGGGGATTCGCCTGGTGTACCAGGTGCACGATGTGGAGCAGGCCCAGCGCATCGCAGTGATGCAGCCCGACAGCTATGACCTGTACGACCAATGGTTTCACAACGTCGACTTCGTGTGGCCGGCCCGGGCGATCCAGCCCATCGACACGCGGCGCATCGCGCTGTGGCACGAGATCAACGACCTGCCCAAGCGTGGTCGGCTGTCGCCCAACGACCGCCTGGGCAGCGGCAGCGTGCCCAGCGAGCGCCTGTTCGTGCAGCACGACGGCAGCCTCGGCAGCACCGTCACCGAACGCATCAGCATGCTGCCCCTGACCCACAATGCCGACAGCTTCGCCTACCGCCCCGAGCGCCTGCCCGAGGGTTTTTGCCACGGTAACGAAAGCTGGGGCTGGCTGCTGGACCCGGCCTGGCGCGCCCGCACGGCGCTGCAGAGCGATGCCGCCATCGGCGCCCTGGATGCTGCGCTGGCGGTGCAGGGCGCAGGGCTGGCGCGCTTCAACGACATCGGCAATATGAGCATCGAAGAGATCGACGTGCTCGCCGATATTCTGGTGCGCAAGCAGAAGGAAGGGCATTTCGCCGCGTTCTGGTCCGACGATGAAGAGGCCGCGCAACTGATGCTCAGCCCGAGCATCGATATCCAGAGCCTGTGGTCGCCAACCCTGATGCGCCTGCACCGCGCCGGGGTGAAATACCGCCTGGCGGTCCCCCGCGAAGGCTATCGCGCCTGGTTCGGCGGCTTGTCATTGTCGCGCCATGCCCAGGGGCCGGTGCTGGACGCGGCCTACGCGTACCTCAATTGGTGGTTGTCCGGCTGGCCGGGCGCGGTGATGGCGCGCCAGGGTTACTACATCGGCAACCCGGCGCGCAGCCGTGATCACCTGAGCAGTGCCGAGTGGGATTACTGGTACGCCGGCAAGCCTGCACGGGAGGAGCTGCTCGGCAGTGATGGGTTGCCGTTGATCGATATCGGCGAGGTGCGCGATGGCGGCTCCTATGAGCAGCGCATGGGGCATATTGCGGTGTGGAACTCGGTCATGGATGAGCACAACTATCTGGTGCGGCGTTGGGGGGACTTCATGCGCGCCCGCAGCTGACAGGGAGGCATGGTCAAGCGGTTGTCGCCAATAAAATGACAGTAAAATCCCCGGTTTTATTCGGTGCGCTTCTGCTCTGTCCCAGCTAATCTGCTAAAAACAAATTTCCGGTCTGAATGGATGTTTTTTTGACGGCGGGTCAGAGCGCAAGGAATGCACATGACTAAGGGACGCAGCGGCAGCGAGCGGCGAACGCTGCCGGAGGGCACTGCCATGACATGGCGCCATACCTTTCAAACCCGCATTGCCGGGGTGTTGGCGCTGTTGCTGCTGGTGGTGGTCGCCGCGACCTATTTCGCCGTCAAGAGCGCCACCCGCCGTGCCGTGGAGAACCAGGCACAAGTCCAACTGAAAACCGGAACCCAGGTATTCGAGCGTCTGCTGGACCTGCGCGGGCGGCGCCTGCAATACGGGCTCGACTGGCTCGCCGGCGATGGTCCGTTCAAGCTGGCCGTGGCCGAGGGCAAGCCTGCGCCGATCCTGGCGGCACTGCGTCGCCACGGCACCGGCATCCGTTCCAGCGAAGTGTTCGTGCTGGGCCTGGATGGCAAGGTCATGGTCAGCACACTCCCTATCCTCACCCGCGGCCAGCCGTTCCCCTATGACGCCGCCTTGCGCCATGCGCGGCGCAGTGGCCTGCACATGGTGATCGTGGCCCTGGACGGGCGGCCTTACCTGCTGGTGCAGGATGAAGTGCGCGACCCGTTGCCCATCGCGCGCATCGTGATGGGCTTTGCCATGGACCAACTGTTCGCCTATGAACTGCGCTCCATGAGCAACCTGGAAGTGTCGTTTCTCAGTGTGCAGGACGGCACGCCCGGCCCGCTGTTCAGCACCCAGCCCGACGCGTACCGGGCCACCGCCCTCAGCCTGCTGCACGACGCTCCGCTCAACCCTGAGGCACAGATCCATGGGTTCCACGGTCAGCGCGTGCTCAGCCGCGTGCTTCCATTGGCCAATACCGGCGACGGCGATGACGTGCGCGTATTGCTGCAAAGCCCGCTGGACCATGCGCTGGAATCCTTTGCGCCGCTGGACCGGCAGTTTCTCGGGATTGCCCTGGCGGTGCTGCTGGTGTCGTTGGCCGGCGCGTTGTTCCTGGCGCGGCGGGTGTCGCGCCCGCTCAACGCCCTCGTGGAGGCGGCGGGGCGCATCGGCGCCGGTGATTACCGCACGCCGGTGCGGGTGCGCAGCCACGATGAGTTCGGTTTGCTGGCCCGCGCCTTCAACGCCATGCAAAGCGGCATCGCCGTGCGCGAACGGCAACTGGCCCATAACGCCCTGCATGATCCGCTCACTGGCCTGCCTAACCGAGCCCTGGCCATGGAACGCCTGGGCAGTGCGATCAGTGCCCGGCGGCCGGTAGTGCTGCTGTACCTGGGCATCGAGAACTACCGGGTGATCAACGAGGGCTTCGGTCCCGAGGGCGTGGATGAAATGCTGCGCGAAGCCAGCCGCTGCCTGTCCATGAGCCTGCTGGCCAGCGACACGGCGGCGCGCATCACCGGCAGCGAGTTCTTGCTATTGCTGGAAAACACCGAGATCGACCGCGCCGTGGCCCGTGCCGACCGCCTCTACGCGCTGCTTACCGAGCCCCAGCGCATCGGCAATGATGAAGTGCGCCACGAGGTCAGCATCGGCATCGCCGCCTACCCCGCCGATGGCCAGCAGGTGGAAGAGTTGATCAGTCGCGCCGCCATCGCACGCCACGATGCGGCGACGCTGCCGGGCTATCTGCAGATCTACCAGCAGGACCGCGACCTCGCCCACCAGCGCCAGATCACCCTGATCCGCGACCTGCGCCGGGCCGTCGTCGAAGGCGAATTGTACCTGTGCTACCAGCCCAAGCTCGACCTCAAGCATGGCGAGGTGTGCCAGGCCGAAGCCCTGCTGCGCTGGCAGCATCCCACCCTGGGGCTGGTGTCGCCCGCCGAGTTCATCCCCCTGGCCGAGCGCACCGGCAGCATGGGCGGCCTGACCCTGTGGGTGATCGAAGAAGCCATCCGCCAGATCGGCGAGTGGTCGCAGCGCGGCATGCACATTCAGTTGTCGGTGAACATCTCGGTGGATGACCTGGCCGATGACGACCTGGCGATCCGCGTCAGCACCTTGCTGATGCAGTACGGCGTGGCGGCCCGGCAGCTGATTTTCGAAATCACCGAAAGCGCGATCATGCACAACCCGCAGCAAGCCTTGAGCGTGCTGGAGCAACTGCGCGGCTGCGGCATCAGCCTGTCGGTGGATGACTTCGGCACCGGCTATTCCTCCCTGGCGCAACTGCAGCGCCTGCCGGTGCAGGAGTTGAAGATCGACCAATCCTTCGTGCGCAACCTCGACAGCACCAGCGGCGACGGCGTGATCGTGCGTTCGACCATCGAAATGAGCCACAACCTGGGGCTCAAGGTGGTGGCCGAAGGCGTGGAATTCGAGCCCAGCCTCAAGCTGCTCAAGCAGTGGAACTGCGATACGGCCCAGGGCTACCTGATCAGCCGGCCGCTCAATGCCATGGCGTTCGAGATGTGGATGCGGCGGGAACGCAAGCCGCTCTGAAGCACCGCATAATCCAACACCGCGCAAATCCGCAGCTGCTATGGAAGGCACAAAAAAGGCGGCTACCTGTGAGGGTAGCCGCCTTGGTTTTGCCGCCGATAAAGCTTAATCCGGCAGTTTGAACGCCATCACGTAGTCACCCTGCTTGGTCCCCAGGGATCCATGACCACCCGCCATGACCAGCACGTACTGCTTGCCGTCCTTGCCGGTGTAGGTCATCGGGGTGGTTTGCGCGCCGGCGGGCAGGCGGCCTTCCCACAACTGCTTGCCGTTTTTCACGTCATAGGCCCGCAGGTACTGGTCGAGGGTACCGCTGAGGAACGACACGCCACCGGCGGTGGTGAAGGTGCCGCCCAGGCTCGGTACGCCCATGGTCAGGGGAACCGGGACCGGCGAGCTGTCACGCACGGTACCGTTCTTGTGCATCCAGATAGTCTGGTGGGTGGTCAGGTCGACCGCGGCCACGTAACCCCACGCCGGTGCCTGGCACGGCAGGCCCAGGGGCGACAGCAGTGCTTCGAGGATCACGCCGTACGGCGCGCCTTTGTTCGGCTGCACGCCCTGGGTTTCGCTGACACGAGGGCCTTGCTTGGCGATATCGGCCGCCGGGATCAGCTTGGATTTGAACGCCATGTAGCTCGGGTTCACGAAAGCGATCTGGCGTACCGGGTCGACGGAAATGCCGCCCCAGTCGAACACGCCGAAGTTACCTGGGTAAACGATCGAACCTTGCAGCGAGGGCGGGGTGAACGGGCCGTCGTAGCGCATGGATTTGAAATCGATGCGGCACAGCATCTGGTCGAACGGCGTCACGCCCCACATGTCACGCTCCTTGAGGGGCGGTGGCATGAAGTTCAGCTCGGACTTCGGCTGGGTCGGGGAAGTACGGTCGCCCGCGACAGCGCCCTGGGGCACGGCCACTTCGTGGATCGGCACCACCGGCTGGCCGGTGGCGCGGTCCAGCACGTAGATGCTGCCTTGCTTGGTCGACGCCATCACCGCTTGCTTCACGCCGGCTTCGGTCTTGATGTCGATCAGCGACGGCTGGCCGCCGACGTCCATGTCCCACAGGTCATGGTGAGTGAACTGGAAGGTCCACTTCACGTGGCCGCTGTCGATGTCCAGGGCAGTCAGGCCCGCAGCGTATTTCTCGGAATCGTCGGTACGGTCGCCGCCGTACTGGTCGGGCATCTGGTTGCCCATCGGCAGGTAGAGCATGCCGAGTTTTTCATCCACGGCGAACATGGACCACATGTTCGGCGAGTTGCGGGTGTAGGTCTTGCCTTCGGCCAACGGGGTGGTGTCGTCCGGGTTGCCGCTGTCCCAGTTCCACACCAGCTTGCCGGTGTGCACGTCGAACGCGCGGATCACGCCGCTGGGCTCGTCGGTGGAGACGTTATCGGTGACGTGGCCACCGATCACCACCAGGTTTTTGGTCACGGCCGGTGGCGAAGTGGAGTAGTAACCGCCTGGGGCGAAGCTGCCGATGTTGGCACGCAGGTCGACCTGGCCTTTGTCACCGAAGTCTTCGCACATCTTGCCGGTGTCGGCGTTCAGGGCGATCAGGCGGGTGTCGGCGGTCGGCACGAAGATGCGTTTCGGGCAGGCATTCGGCGCGGCGGCCGGGCTGGCGCTGCCGGTCGGGCTCTGCTCGGAAGCGTAGGCGGCGTCATCGTGATACGACACGCCACGGCAGGTCATGTGCGCCCAACCCTTGAAGTTCTCGGCACCCTGGCTGCTGATCTTCGGATCGAAGCGCCAGATTTCCTTGCCGGTGTCCGGGTCCAGCGCAATCACCTGGCTGTGGGGCGTGCACACGTAGAGCATGCCGTTGACTTTCAGCGGGGTGTTTTCCGCGGTGGTCTCGCCTGGATCGTTCGGGCCGGGGATGTCGCCGGTGCGATAGGTCCACGCCGGTACCAGCTTGTGCGCGTTTTCCGGAGTGATCTGCGCCAACGGCGAGTAACGATCACCGTAGGCCGAGCGGCCGTAGGAGTTCCAGTCGCCATCGGCCTGGGACGGTGCAGCGCTGGCCATGCCCGGTACCGCGTCGCGGTCCAGTTGGCCGGTCTTGACCATTTCACCGGGGTTGGTGAATTGGCTGGCCAGGGCGGTTGCACCGGCCAGCACCACGGCCACGCTCAGCGCGCCAGTGCCCAGCGGGGCAGGTTGGCCGCGCAGCAACGGACGGCGAAACCACGGGAGCAGCATGACGATGCCCAGGGCGAACAGCAGCGCCAGGCGCGGCACCAGCTGCCACCAATCCAGGCCGACTTCCCACAGGGCCCATACGGTGCTGGCGAACAGCACCACCGCGTACAGGCCCAGCGCGGCGCGGCGGGTGGCCAGCAGCAGCAGGCCGGTCAGGGTGATGCCGATACCGGCCAGCAAGTAGTACAGCGATCCGCCGAGCAGGCTCAGCTTGACGCCGCCGGCCAGCAAGGCCAGGCCCATGATCAGCAGCAAGACGCCTAGCAGCCTCGGCAGCAGGCGGCTCGGACGTGAAGCACCGTCAGTGCTCATAGTTGTGTTTCTCCGTTACGTTGGAATTATGTATCCCCGTGTTTCTTCACTGTAGATGACGATTCGACACGGGCTTGGTTCAGCGTTAATTACGTTTTTCTGTGGATAACGGACTTATCCACAGGTGGGAGATTTATTCCCGTGCGCAGGTCGGCGTAAGACAGCGCTGTCTTGGCGGGTAGGAATAATCAGCAAAGTGGGGTCGGCCGGGGGAGTGAAACGTTTCAGGTTATTGCCGACAAGGATAAAGCGCTGGCGCACCAAGAGAAAGCACGAATCGCAAGATGCATCATTTCAGATTTGGTAACAGTGACAGATCGTCGCTGCCCAATAACGGTGGGAGGGGGTAAGCCTCCTCCCACAGGGGCATTTCAGTGTGTTTAGAAGGTAGTGCGGATGCCCAATTGCACGCTGCGCCCCGGTGCCGGCGCGATATCGCGCAGGATCGAGCTGGCGTAGCGCACGGTCTGGTTGGTCAGGTTTTCACCGTTCACAAACGCCAGCCATTGGCTGCCGCCGACGTTGAAGCGATAGCCCGCGCTCGCGCCCAGGGTGGTGTAGCCATCGGTACCGCTCTCGTTATCCGGCACACGCCCTTGCCCGGCCGCGTGCTCGACGTCGATGCGCGCCTGCCAGCGGTCCAGTTCCCACAGCAGGCCGCTGTTCAAGCGCAGCGGCGCGATGCGTGGCAAGGCTTCGCCGGTGTCCAGATTGGTGGCGCGGGTGTAGTCGCCTGACAGCTCCAGCGCGAACTTGCCGTAGGCGCCTTCGCCGAGCTTCCAGTGATCCTGGGCCTCGAAGCCGGCGAAACGTGCGCGCACACCGGAGTATTCGTACTCGGGGATGCCGCCAGCGTCTTCTTCGCCTTCGTCGTTCAGCGTACGACCGGTGCCCAGCAAACCGATGTAATTGGAGAAGTGGCTGTAGAACACGCCGAAGCTGCCCTTGTGGGTGCCGGTGTCAAAGCGCAGGGCCAGGTCGCTGGACACGGCTTTCTCTTTCTTCAGGTTGGCGTCGCCCAACTCATAGGTGCCGGTGGCGACGTGGGCACCGTTGGCGTACAGCTCGTAGAAGGTCGGTGCGCGCTCGGTGTAGCCCAGGGTCGCGGCCACGGACCAGATCGGCGTGAGGGTATACACCGCGCCCGACGACAGGCTGCCGGCGGTGAAGTGGTTGCTCCTGTCGGCGCCGGCGAAGCGTTCGTTGCCCTTGGCGTCGGGGTCGACGCGGGTGTGTTCCAGGCGTCCGCCGAGGCTGAGTTTCAGGCGGTCGGTGGCTTGCATTTCTTCGAGGATAAACAGCGCGCCGGCGTTGGTATCGGTCTGCGGCACGAAGGCCTCTTCGCCGAGGGCCGAGAACTCGTTGCGCGTCACCTGCGCACCGACCACGCCGTCGAATGGGCCGAGCGGCTGGTGACGGGCTTCGACGCGGGCTTCGTAGCCCTTGTTCTTGAAGACCGTACCGGTTTCGCCGCCTTCGATTTCGCGGTGCTCGTAGTCGGTGTAGCCGGCGTCGACCTTGACCGAGGTAAACGGGCCTTGCAGGTTGCGGATTTCGGACGCGAACCCGTAGTGATCCTGCTGCATGCGGATGCGCACATCCTGCTCGGCCGGGGAGCCGTAGTTGCTGTCGTAGTTGCTGTAGGACAGCCCGGCGTAACCGTCGTCCCAGGTGTAGGAGCCGCCTACCGCGCCGCCGTCCTGGCGCCCGTCGCTGTTGCCCAGGCGGCCGTTCCTGCCGGGTGCGTCATCGCTGTCCGGGGCGTGGCGGCTGCGGGCCTGGCCGGGGATTTTCAGGTCGTTGAATTCCCGCGCGTTGGCATCCAGGTGCAAGGCGAAGGTGCCATTGCCCGCTTCCAGCTTGCCCGCACTGCTGCGCGTGGTGTCGGCGCCGCCGTAACGCAGTTCACCGGCGCCGTGGATGCCCTCGATGGCTTCGGTGGGGATGCGGTTGTCGAAGGTGTTGACCACGCCACCGATGGCGCTGCCGCCGTACAACAGCGCTGCCGGGCCGCGTACGATTTCGATGCGCTCGACATTCACCGGGTCCAGCGGCACCGCATGGTCGTAGGACAGTGACGAGGCATCCAACGCCCCCACGCCATTGCGCAGGATACGAATGCGGTCGCCGTCCTGGCCACGGATGATCGGCCGGCTGGCGCCCGGGCCAAAGTACGAAGACGACACGCCCGGCTGCTTGTTCAGGGTTTCGCCGAGGCTGCCTTTTTGTTGCAGGGTCAGCTCATCACCCTCCAGCACGGTGGTCGGCGAGGCGAGTTGCTCGCTGCCCAGCGGGTTGCCGGTGATGACTTGGGGTTGCAGTTCCAGGGCGTGGGCTTCCGAGCTGATCAGCAGGGCGGCGGCGAGCGGCGACAAGCGCCACAGGGAGGAGAGGGACATCGGACATTCCTTGGCAAAACGACGAAAAGACTTGAGACGTATAGTTACAATATAACATCTCTTTTTCGCCGAGGGCGGGAACTTTTTTTACCTGCCGGGGCGGAGTGATAAGGTGTGCGCCTTCGTGAACACTTTTTCATAGGCCCGGCATGACCGCGACAAACAACGACCCCCTCCACGGCGTGACCCTGCAACACGTCCTCACCACCCTGGTGGAACACTACGAATGGGCAGGCCTGGCCGAACGCATTGATATCCGTTGCTTCAAGAGCGACCCGAGCATCAAGTCGAGCCTGACGTTCCTGCGCAAGACCCCATGGGCGCGGGAGAAGGTCGAAGGCTTGTACGTCAAGCTGATGCGCACCAAACGCCCGCTGGATTGACCTCATGAAGCGGTATGTGGCGGCAGCGGCGCTGACCGGTTGGGTGGGCCTGGCGATTCAGCAATACCTGATTTTCTATTCGCGCTGGGAGTCCGGCGCCAGCCTGCTCGGCGGGCTGATCAACTTCTTCAGTTTCTTCACGGTGCTGACCAATACCCTGGCAGCGGTGGTGCTGAGCTATGCGTGGGTGAAGCGCGATTCTGCAGCCAGGCGGTTTTTCCTCACCCCCGGTGTCAGCAGCGGCATCGCCGTCAGCATCGTGGTGGTGGGCCTGGCCTACAGCCTGTTGCTGCGGCATCTGTGGCAGCCCGAAGGTTTTCAATGGATCGCCGATGAGCTGCTGCACGACGTGATGCCGCTGCTGTTCGTGCTGTACTGGTGGCGCTGCGTGCCCAAGGGCCAGTTGCGCCTCAAGCACATTGGCCTGTGGGTCATCTACCCGTTGGTGTACTTCGGCTATGTGCTGCTGCGTGGGGATTTGCTCGGGCAGTACCAGTACCCGTTCATCGATGTCGGCACCCTGGGTTATCCACATGTGTTTGTGAATGCCGGGGGGATCCTGCTGGGGTTCGTGCTGGTTGCCCTGGCGGCGGTCGGCCTGGACAGGACCTTGAAATCACCCCGAATTTAACCTGCACGATCAACATAACAACCCGATCGATATCAACATTCGGCAATGTGCACCAAAGAGCAATAGGTACCGATCCGCCGACACGATCCACCGCAGCAACCGCCGGCTCACCTATTCATGCCCGGACGGTGGGATCACCACGCCGATCACCATCACCTGCAAAGGTACTGCCTCGTCGTTCGATACGCGCCTGCCGCTGGGGTTGTCAGCGGCAGCGGTGTCCTTGTTGAGGCTTACTCCTCTTCGCTGCCTTCCGCACGCCAGTAACCCACCGCCTTGAGGAACGCCTCATTGACCTTGTGGGTGTCCAGCAGCACCCGGCGTACCTGGCGCGACAGCCTGGTTTCGGTGGCGACAAAGCTGTACAACGAACCGCTCGGCAGCGTCAGTTTCTGCACGGTGTCGAGCAGGTCGTCCTGGCCGCGCACGACCCATTTCACCTCCACATCGGCAGCACTTGCCAGTGCCTGCCGTTCCGCCGCATTGGCGATTTCGATCACCGCCAGCACCTTGCGCCCGGCCGGCAATTCTTCCAGGCGCCGAGCAATGGCCGGGATCGCCGTCTCATCGCCGATCAGCAAATAGCTGTCGAACATATCCGGCACGATCATCGAGCCCCGTGGCCCGCCGATGTACAGGTGCTGGCCGACCGTGGCCTGTTCTGCCCAGGTGGAGGCGGGGCCGTCGCCGTGTAGCACGAAGTCGATGTCCAGCTCGCCGATGTCCAGGTCGAAGCGCCGTGGCGTGTAGTCGCGCATCGCCGGTTGCGGGCCGTCGTCCTTGATGTTGAAGGTCGGGCTTTCCAGCGCCGCTTGTTCGGCAGCGTTCTGCGGGAACAGCAGCTTGATGTGATCGTCACTGCCCAGGCTGATAAAGCCCGCCAGTTCCGGGCCGCCCAGGGTGATGCGGCGCATGCGCGGGGTGAGGTCGACTACCCGCACGACTTCGAGGCGGCGGCGTTTGATTTCGTGGGTCACGCGGTGGATGGCTTGCGTATTCATTGAGCTGTCCCGTCGGCAATGGCTTGGGCGGCGCCGTTGAGCAGCGCCGCGACACGAACGATTTCTTCCGGGCTCCAGCGCCCGTGGTGCGAATGCAAGGCATGGCGCAGGTTATGCACGGCCTCGTGGATTTCCGCTGGGCGGTCATGGCCGCGCAGCGAGCGTTTGCTCACGTCCATGCGCAGGCGAATGCCGTCGAGAGCCACTGCCTGTTCGCTTAGGAAGAGACGACCGGCCTCGGTGATTGTGTAGCGTTTTTTTCCACCTTCGGCGTCGCCGGCGATCAATTCGCTTTCTTCCAGGAAGGTCAGCGTGGGGTAGATCACCCCGGGGCTGGGGCTGTAGGCGCCGTCGAACAGGGTTTCGATGCGGCGGATCAAGTCATAGCCGTGGCACGGCTGCTCGGCAATCAGCGCCGGCAGCAGCAGTTTCAGGTCACCCGGTGCGAAGACACGCGGGCCACGCCCACCGCGTTCGCGGCCGGCGCGCTTTTCAAAGCCATCGTGGCGCTCACCGTGGTCTCGGTGGTGATGAGGGTCTCTCATGGTGATGTTCTCTTGTCTGATTTCGATACAACTTAAGATATATCTTATGAGCGATGCAAAATCTTCTGACGAGCGGTGCCGGCAGGCGAGAGCTGCTTCTGAAGGAGCGTCACGACCCACAATCCGTTCCGGCGCTACCATCCTTTATTTGACCGTTAAATGGCGATTTCATGAATGGGGAATAAACTTATTAAGTACGTCTTTAGGCGAAACGCTTGAATAGTTAGAGTCTGCGGTGCGTGTAGTTAATGTCCTACAGATAAATGAATAAACTAAGTAGTATCGAGTGCTTGAAAAGGTAATACATAGATGACAGTTAATATTCAACGTATTGAATAATATTGTTTTTTTCTGTATTGCCCAGTCGTGATTAATTACGCGGTTAAACGAATGTGCTGGCATCGTTGAATGGGTTTTCGAGGGAGTATTTACCGGCGTCGCAAGACACGCATTACGCGATTGCTTGCGGCGCGAGAAACCGTTTCTCAACTAAAGACTGATGTCACTACAGGTACTTAAAATGCTTAAAAAGACCGCTTTCGTGCTGCCACTGATCGCTCTGGCTATTGGCTCTTCCAGCGTGTTCGCTGCCGGCGAAGCTACCAGCGTCATCAACATCAAGGCCACCATTCCTACCAAGCAGTTTCATGTCCAGCCGCGTGATCCCAACTTCGGTCGTGATGAAACCATGGCCTACAACACCGTCAGCGGTGAACTGAGTTCGCTGCGCGCTACCTACGATGTGAAGAACACGGATGGCTCGATCAAGGCCTACATCGAAGGCGGTCCTGCTTCGTTGACCAACGGCACTTCGTCGATCGCACTGACGAACACCTTCAACGGTGTGGTGCTGACCGGTTCGCCGCTGGAAGTGGTCGACGACGCCAGTTCCACCCCAGGTACCCAGGCGGATCTGGTCGTGGCCGCAGCCAAGCCGGCGGATGGCATTTCCGGCCTCTTCACCACCAACTACACCATCGTGTTCGACCACGAGCCACGCGTTACTCCGTAACGCCAAGCCCGTTGACTCAATAAGCCGCGGCTTATTGTTGGGTAGCGGTACCGGTCGGCAGGCAGCGTTTGTCGGTCGATCGGTCTCCCTGTTTTGACGTCCGAATTCAGAGTATTCCGTTCATGTTCCCGATGACTCCCATCGCGGCAGCGCTCGCCCTGTTGTTTTGTGCGGGCGCGTTGGCGGCAGGTACCGCCGACGGTACAACCCCTCGTAGTTTGCTGTCCCAGGCCAAGGGACTGCCGGCGGACTTTGAAGAGCACTTTTTCGACGTGCCGCTGGCGGTCAGGGTTGAGTTGGATCAGGAGTTTGTCTCCGAGGCGATGATAGTCCTGACCCGTGATGACCGCATGACCCTGCTCGACTTTACCGACCACGACGGCAGCGTGATCAAGGACGAAGAGCGCGACCAGTGGGCCGATTACCTGAAACAGGGTGTGGCCCTGGGTGCCTGCGCCAGCAACTGCCCGGATGGGCTCATGGCCGTGCACTACAACCTGGAAAACTCCACGGTGTCGCTGCTGACCGAAAACGCCGAGCGTGATGAGCAGGCGCAGCGCTACTATTTCCTGCCCACCGGTGGCAGCACCGGCCTGATCGTACGCAACCAATTGAACCTCAGCGGCGGCGAAGGCCAGGACCTGGGCGGGCGCTTCGGCATCGACGCCAGCAGCAGCCTGGGCCTGTGGAGCCAGACCCTGAACATGCAGTTCTCGCGCCTCGGCGGTCCCGATGACGACGACCTCAACCACGCGGTGTATGCGCTCTATACCCAGCGCGAGTTGCAGGGCAACTTCCTGCGCCTGGGTTACTTCACCCCCAACGCCGAAGGCCTGACCCGCCAGTTGCGCACCTTCGGTGCCAGCCCGGACACCGCGGTCGGCGTGATGTACGGCAGTTCCGACAGCCTGGTGATCAACAACTCCAAACCGGCGGTCTACCCGATCTACGTCACCGCCAGCCGCCAGGCATCGGTGGAGATTTACCGCAACGGCCTGCTGATCAACACCCAGCCGGTCGGCAGCGGCCTGCACAGCCTGGACACCCGACCACTGCCCGGTGGCATCTATGAAGTGGAAGTGCGCCTGGTGGAAGACGGCCAGATCACCAGCACCACCCAGGAGCTGGTGTACAAGCCCAACAACTGGCGCAACCACGACGAGCGTTGGCGCTACAACCTGTTCGCCGGCCAGGAAAGCAAACTGCTGAGTAATTTCGACGAACAAAGCAGCGGCAGTCCGACTGCCGGCGTTTCCCTCAATTACCTGGCGCATCCCCGTGTGGTGCTGGGTGTATCCGGGCGCCAGGTCAAGGACAACATGCAGTACGGCTCCTCGATCGACTGGACCCTGGCCGACCAGGCCAGCCTGTACGCCAACGTGTACTGGTCGGAAAAGTACGGCACCGGCCTCGACCTCAACGGCTTATACAACTACGGCATGGGCAGCGTGGTGTTCAACCACACCCGCAGCTGGCTCGACACCCGCAACACCTACGAAAACCTGCCCGATGGCACGCGTATTCGCCAGCGCGACATCTTTGTCGGCCAGACCAGCAGTTCGTCGATTTCGGTCAACCATCGCCTGAGCAACCTGCGTTCGATCAATGGCCGGCTGTTCTACAGCGAGGGCAATAACGAAGGCGTCGGCCTGGACCTGGGCTGGACCGAACGCACCCACCTGTTCGGCAACGACGCCAATTGGCGGCTGTCAGTGTTCGACCGGCCCGCCAGCGCCAGCACGGGCGACCGGCGCAACCGCGGGGTCGACCTGAGCGTCAGCCTGGCCCTCGGCGCGCCGGGCGAGCAATGGTCCGCCAGCATCGGCACGCGGACCTCCCGCGACGGGACCCGCGACAATAATGCCTCGCTGACCTACCGCAAGGACCTGCAGGACCACGTGCTGCAAAGCGTGTCCGCCACGGCAACCACCGACACCTACGGCGTCGGTTTATCCGGCATGGCCAGTTTCGAAAACGAGTTTGTCAGTGGTGACGGTTATGCCCAGCGCTCGTCGTTCAACAACGAGTTGTCCGGCGGCCTCAACCTGGACAGCACCTTCGCCCTGGGCCAGCAGAAGATGGTGCTCACCAGCCAGTACCACGGCACCGGTTCCGGCCTGATCGTGGACGTGGAGACCGACGTCGATGACATCGCCCTGCGCGCCGACGACCTGAGCGGCGGCAGCACGGCCCTGCGCCCCGGCCGCAACTTCATCCCGATCACCGCCTACAAGGGCAGCTCGGTGAGCTTCGACTTCGAAGGCAACCATGCACCCTCGGCCACGATCCAGCCGCCGCGCACGCGCTACCACTTGAACAAGGGGGGCGTGGAGTATCGCAAGATCAGTGTGATGCAAACCGTGACCGTGCTCGGTCGCCTGGTGGATCCCCAGGGCAAACCGCTCAAGGGCTTGCACGTGATCAATCACGCCACCCGTGGGGTGAGCGAGGTCGACGGCTTCTTCTCGCTGGAAATGAACGCCAGTTCACCCACCCTGGAAGTGCGCCGTAACAACCAGTTGCTCTGCCAGTTCCGGCTCGACCCCTCCAAGGCGCGCAGCGAAAACAGCGTGCTGATGATCGGTGACTTGCGTTGCACGCCGGATACGTTGGCCGACACCACCACCGCCGAACAGATTGCCGGTTGAGCATGATGACGAGACTAAACAACGTTATGAAAACCCCCAGCGCACGCGCGCCTCACCGTTTCGCCCTGGGCATGGCCGTCCTGTTGTGTTCCGCTGGCGCAACGGCCGACGAGAACATCACCGCGCGGTTTCGCCCCGACCCGTCCAACCCCATGGTGAACAAGTTCGAAAACACCACGCCGATCAGCTCGATCTGCGCCGCGCATATTCCGGGGCGCTGCAAGGCGTTGGGTATTTTCAGCCTGCGGGACACCAACTTCACGGCACTTTCCATTGCGCCGATCAAGGCCAACCATGAGGACGAGCGCCAGGGCTTCATGGTCAAGGTGCCGTCCGATTGGCGTGACTTGACGGTGACACACGCCACCACCCAGGAAACCGAGACCGTCCAGTTGCGGATCGCCGGTATCGGCTCGCTTTGGCATGTGCCTCGACCGCCAGGCGTGTCGGCCTGGGGCATGCCAGGGGTTCACTGGTCACTCCAATGGATGAGGGCGCCCGCACCGTGTGTGAGCACCAGCCATCTTGCCGCAGGCGTCTCGTTCGCGTCGTACTTCTGGCTGACGCCCGAGGGGGCGGGGCCCTGCAGCCGGCAGCCCTCCGTGGACCTGGCGAGTCTGCGTTTCAACACCATGGAGTATGCCTACGAACTGCGCACGCCCAACCCCTTGGGCATGTCCAGCGGGCAATACACCGGCAGCATCACCTACACCATGGGCCCTGGCGGCGATTACGATTTCGGCGACGTCATGATGCCCTCCAAGAACGCCCTCACGTTCAACTTCACCTTGAGCGTGGAGCACGACCTCAAGGTCGAAGTACCGCCGGGGGGCAATCGCATTGAACTGGTGCCCCAGGGCGGCTGGCAGCCCTGGCTGAACCAGGGCCGCAAACCCGCGCGCCTGTTCCGTGACCAGACCTTCAATATCTCCGCCTCGTCGCGCTTCAAGATGCAGTTGGGGTGCGAGCGAACGATGGGCGATACCTGCGCCTTGAGAAACGCCACCGACGGCCACGCAGTGCCGGTGGATGTCAGCGTCAGCCTGCCCCATGGCTTGAGCCGCATGGACGGTGCGCCGGTGAACCGCCAGCCGTTGCTGCTGAGCGGTGCCGGTACCGAGTCGTTTCAACCGGGGTTCTATGTCAACCGACGGCCCGGCACTTTGCACTTCGAGGTCAAGAAGGACTACGCCGAACAGATGCTCGAACGGGGAGGCAGCACCTACTCAGGCCAGGTCACGGTGGTCTGGGATTCTGAACTCTAACGGGGATTTATGGCGATGAAACATCTGTTGGCGCTGTGCGCGCTGTGCTGGTTGCCGTTGTCGGCGCCAGCGGCTCCGAACATCAACGTCGGGGTGTTCTATGACTACCTCGACGGTGACAAAAGTACCTACCTGAAACGGATATTCAACGGTGGCGACAGTACGGCGTTCATCAAGGTCTCGGTGATGGAGATCCTCTACAACGCCGATGGCAGCGCCGAGGAGGTCGAGCTCAAGAACACCCCCGGGAATGCCACGCGCGATGGCCTGATGGCCACGCCGGCCCGCCTGATCGTGCCGCCCGATGGCATGCAGGGCACACGCCTGTTGTACCTGGGCGAGCGGCAAAACGAGCGCTATTTCCGCCTGCGTTTCGTGCCCGTGATGCCCGAGCCCGAGGACGATTTCGTGGTCTCCAGCGAAGAGCGCGAGGCCTACAAGAATCAACTGTCAGCCGGGGTCACGGTGTTGGCGGGGTTCGGCACGGTGTTTTTCGTGCGGCCTAAGAACACCCGCTTCGCCACCCGCATCGATGAGCAACCCGTTGAGTACGGGCTGCATAACGACGGCAACAGCGTGGTGGTGGTCGATGAGTTCAAGGACTGCGCCAGTGGCGATAGCCAGGACTGCCTGCCCGTCACCAAACATCACATCCTGCCGGGGCGTGCCTTCAGCTTTGCCAGGCAGGCCGGGCGTACCTACCGCTTCACCCTGATCGAGGGCAGCGAAAAAAAACCATATGAGGTCAAAGGCTGATGGTCAGTGAAATAGCCCCAGGGGGCGCGCGCCAGTCGTGCAGACATTGCAAGCTCGTGTTGGCGGCGCTGCTGCTGATGGTGGGCGCATTGCTGAGTACCCAGGCCTTGGCGATCCGTGAAGAACAGGTGTTCGATGTGTCCGTGACCATCCCGACCGCAGACTTTTACGTCCTGCCGATCAACCCCGGGTTCCTGGAGCGCGAGCAAAAAATGGTCTGGGACCTGGTACCCGGGCGCCTGCGCCCGCTGCGCGAGCACTTTGACGTGAAGAGTTCCGCCGGCGGCATCAACGCCCGTCTGGGCGCGTTGCCCACGCTGTTCAATGGCGGGCGCACCTATATCGACTTGAACGTCACCTTCAACGGCCAGGTGCTGGGCCTCGATGACACCCTGGTGGTGCCGCACGACGAGGCGCGCCAGGGCAAGCGCGTGCTGCTGGATATCTCGGCGGTCGAGCCGGCGGATGGTTTTACCCCTGGTGAGTACTACGGCAGCGTCGAGCTGCTGTTCGATGCGGTACGGCCGTGATGATGGGCAGAGGAGTGGTTATGAAGGCTTTATATGCAATGCTGGGTTTGATGCTGTGTTCACTCAATGCCCAGGCCGGGCCGAACATCAACGTCGGTGACTTCTACGATTATTTGCGCGGCGATAAAAGCACCTACCTCAAGCGGGTATTCAACGGCGGCACCAAGACGGCCTTCGTCAAGGTCAATGTCACCGAGATGCTCTACAAGCCCGACGGCAGCTACGACGAGGTGCCGCTCAAGCTCGAAGCCGATGGCAGCGTGCGCAACGGCCTGGTGGCCAGCCCGGCGCGCCTGATCGTGCCGGCGGACGGCATGCAGAGCACGCGCTTTGTGTTTATCGGCGATCGCGAGCGCGAGCGCTACTTCCGGGTACGCTACCTGCCGGTCGCGCCCGAGACCGAAGACGGCTTTGGCCTCAGCGACGAAGAGCGCAAAGCCTACGAAGAGACCTTGGTGGGAGGCGTGCAGGTGATGGCCGGCTACGGCACGGTGTTCTTCGTGCGGCCCAAGGACAGCCGCTTCGACACCCGGGTCGAAAACGGCGGGCAGCGTTACACCTTGCGCAATGCCGGCAACACCGTGGTGGTGGTGGATGAGTTCAAGGATTGCGCGGCAAAGGACCGTACATCCTGCGCCCCGACCACCAAGAACCATATCTTCCCTGGCCGGGTGTTCAGCTTTGAAAAACAGCCCGGGCGGACGTATCGGTTCTATCTGGTGGAGGGCACCTCCGAACGCATCATCGAAATCAACGGTTAGTCTGTTGAGGTCACGGCACGAGGCGGGTTGCACAGGGTATGGCCGCCCGGTTGCAGGTACGGCATCAGCACCGGTGCCATGCCCTTGAGCACCTGCACCGGCAGCGCCGAGGTAAAGGTGAAATTCTGCGCGCCGCTGCCGGGCACGAAGGCCGTCAGCGTGCCGAAATGCCGGTCGCCGATATAGAACACAAAGGTCGCGGTACGGTTGATCGCCTTGGAGCTGAGGATGCGCCCACCGGCGCCGATGGCTTCGATGCGATTGTCCCCGGTGCCGGTCTTGCCGCCCATGGACAGCGGTGTGCCGTCGGGCAACTTGAAGCTGCCCGACACGCGTTTGGCCGTGCCCGCATCCACCACCTGGGACAACGCGCCGCGCAAGGCGGTGGCGACTTCGCTGGGCATCACCCGCTTGCCTTTGTCGGGGTTGTTCACCAGGCGGGTTTCATAGGGGGTGTCGACGGCAAAGTGCAGGCTGTCGATGCGCAGCGTCGGCTCGCGCACGCCGTCGTTGAGGATCGTGCCCACCAGTTCCGCCAGCGCCGCCGGGCGGTCCCCCGAGCTGCCGATGGCCGTGGCCAGGGACGGCACCAGGTGGTCGAACGGGTAGCCCGCCGCCTGCCAGCGCTGGTGAATATCCAGGAACGCCTCGACCTCCAGCATGGTGCGGATACGACTGTCGCGGGCGCTCTTGTGGCGGCTCTTGAACAGCCAGCCATAGACTTCCTGGCGCTCATGCTCGCTGGCGGCGACGGCCTGGGTGAAGGTGGCGTCGGGGTGGTTCAACAGGTAGCCGAGCAGCCACAGGTCCAGAGGGTGGACCTTGGCGATATAGCCTTGGTCCGGCAGGTCGTAGGCACCGGGGCCGTAGTCGTTGTAGAGCCTGGCCAGGCGTTCGTCGGTCAGTTTTTCTGCGGCCTTGCTGCCGGTCAGGTGGGAGCGCACGAAGCTGTTGAAGCTCGCCTGGCTGGCCTGGGGCAACAGGTAGCGGTGCACGGCGGCCAGGCGGATGGCGGTGGGGTGCAGGCTGTCGAGAAAGGTGGCGAGCCGCGCCTGGGTGTCCTTGTTGCGGTACTTTTTCCAGAAGCGCAGCAGGAAGGTCGTGCCTTCGCGGTCGGCGAACTGGGCCAGGTATTCCTGGCGCCGTGGGTTGCTGTCGTCCTTGAGCAACTCGGCACTGTTGTTGTCTGCGTGATAGGTGCTGTAGCGCACTAGGTCACGCATCAGGCGAATAAATGGCAGGTTGATCGACTCACGCAGGGCGTCGCGCAACGTCGGGTTGCGGCCGTTGTCTTCATTGCGAAAGTTATGGAAGCGATGCAGGCCGCCGCCGGTAAAGAAGCTCTCGCCGGGGCTGGCGGAATACGACCGGTCAAGGGCGGCCTCGAGCATCTTCGACAGGCTCTTGTCGCTGTTTTGCGCCAGGTAGTCCACGGCCCAGCGCGACAGGCGATCCTGCTCATCGATATCGACTTTTTTCAGTGCAGCCGGTGTCTGGCCGCCATAGCGCTGGTGCAGTTCGCTGATGATTTGCAGGTAGGTGGTGAGCACCCGCAGCTTGGCGGTGGAGCCCAGTTCCAGCTTGCTGCTCTCGTTGATATCGAACGGCTGGTCGGTGTTGTCGGTCTGCACCCGGACCCGCGCGCCGTCGCCGGTCATCTCGTACAGCGTGAAGCTGTAGCGCACCTGGGCGGTGCTGGCGGGCGTCAGCAGGCGCGGGCCGAGCAGGCCGAGTTGCCCGGCGAAGGCCGGATCGGCCAGGTGCTTGAGGTAGGCCGTGGCCTGGGTTTGCAGCTCATTGTGCAAGGTGCTGGTGGCGGACAGGTCGAGGCGATCCAGGTCATACAGCGGGCGGTTGAGCAGGGCGGCCAGGCGGCTGCGGGCCATGCTGATGCCTTTGTTGGTGTCAATCGCTTGGAGCGTCGGCTGTTGCTGCCAGTCGCGGTAACTTACTTTGCTGGCCAGGGCGGCCCTTGCCAGGGCAGGGTCGATGATCCCGTCCCGCTCCAGCAGGCGGAGGTGGCTGTCGGTCAGGTTCGAAAGTTCCGCGTGGCCTTTGGACAGGTAATGGGAAGGCCGGCGCTGGGCAATCATCAACGACAACACTTCGCGCAGGGCCAGGCCCTTTTGCGCGAGGTCCTGCGGGCGGGTGTCGGCGAACAACGCGTTGGTGCGGTCGAAGTCGGCGCCGTACCACACACGCAACCCTTCGGCCATGCCATGCACTTCGCCGTGACCGGGCACGGCGGACAACGGCACGCTGTTGAGGTAGTCGCGCACGATGTCCTGGCGCGCCTGCAAGGTCTGCGGGCCATCCCGATAGGCGCGCACGCTGGCGGAAAACATCTGGCGCAGTTTCTCGCCGCCGGACAGCGTCAGCCCGTCAGGGGAGTGGCGGTATTTTTCCAGCTGGGTGGCCAGGGTACTGCCGCCGGCGGTCTGCCCGGGCAAGTGCAACAGCTTGGCCACTTGCGACCACGCCGCCCTGGCGAAGCGCGGCCAGTCCACCGCCGGGTTGGCCTGGGGCTGGGCCGGGTCGAGCAAATCGCGGTTCTCGATGAACAGCAGGCTGTTGACCACCACCGGCGGGATCGCGTCGAAACGCTGGTAGGACTGCTGTGGGTAGGTGAACCGGTACAACGGCTCGGCGCGGCAATCGCTGATCGACAGGCCGGCCTGGATTTTCTCCCCATAAGGCACGAACAGGCCGCGCTCGGCATAGGTCATCAGGGGCGGGGAGAAGCGCACCTGGCTCTGGACCAGATAGTTGCGCTTGAGCAGGCGCGGCAGGAATTCATCCAGGTCGCTGTAGCCCAGGCGTTTGTCGAAAGGCCCGTCACCGGGATAGACCACGGCATCGCTGGGGCCGGGTTCGAGCCGGTAGTTCAGGGTGGCGGCCAGGCGGCTCAGTTCCCGGGCCTGCCAATGGGACGTGCGCATTTCGCGCTGGGCGGCGAACCCTGCGGCGATCAGGCCGATCACCAGCAACAGCCACGCCATTCGCCACCGGTACAGCCGTTTGCGGGAGCGTCGTGGCAATGGCTGTTCGTCCATGCTGTCGGTGGGGGCCGCAGCCTTGGTTGAATCGGTTTGCCATAAAGCGCCCATAGTCGATTGATCCATCCCGGCAGATTGATCGGACTTGATTCAAGCGTAGACGCTGATGGGCACCGCCGAGAAATTTGTCGGCGTGCGGGCGACCCCGTGCAACCCCTGGCGATTCATCGCGGCGAAATCAGCCTGCCCATGGCCCGCACGTGGTTCTTCGACGTGCCGATGTGGGCGCCGCCAGGGTCAGTACGCAGGGCAATGGGCTTAAGCCGCGCACCATTGCCGTGCGATACTCCCACCGCGCAATCGGAGTTCTCCGGGAGTTCCCGCTGAATATTGCCGTTTATAGAGTGAAAATCACTGGGTTGAGCTTTTTATACTGCACCCCCCTGATCTGGCCCGGCCAGACCGGTTGACCCATAAGGTTCACCGGAGACGGCATGCCATGGCTGACCCGCCGTGGCGTGCCGGACTCGGAGGCTCATATCCAATAACAAGACGAGGTTGTATCCCTATGCCAGTCGGCAACCACCTGCCCCATGGCGAGACCGCTTCGGGCGGCCCGCTCAAACGCGAACTGGGCGAACGGCATATCCGCCTGATGGCGCTCGGCGCCTGTATCGGTGTCGGCCTGTTCCTCGGCTCGGCCAAGGCCATCGAAATGGCCGGCCCGGCCATCATGCTGTCCTACATCATCGGTGGCCTGGCCATCCTGGTGATCATGCGCGCCCTCGGCGAAATGGCCGTGCACAACCCGGTCGCCGGCTCGTTCAGCCGCTATGCCCAGGACTACCTCGGCCCGTTGGCGGGCTTCCTGACCGGCTGGAACTATTGGTTCCTGTGGCTGGTGACCTGCGTGGCGGAGATCACTGCGGTGGCGGTGTACATGGGCGTGTGGTTCCCCGATACGCCGCGCTGGATCTGGGCCCTGGCAGCCCTGATCAGCATGGGCACCATCAACCTGATCGCGGTGAAGGCCTTCGGTGAGTTCGAATTCTGGTTCGCGCTGATCAAGATCGTCACCATCATTGCCATGGTGATCGGCGGCGTCGGCATCATTGCCTTCGGCTTCGGCAACGACGGCGTAGCCCTGGGCATTTCCAACCTGTGGAGCCACGGCGGCTTCATGCCCAATGGCGTCCAGGGCGTGTTGATGTCCCTGCAAATGGTGATGTTCGCCTACCTGGGCGTGGAGATGATCGGCCTCACCGCCGGTGAAGCGAAGAACCCGCAGAAGACCATTCCCCGCGCCATCGGCTCGGTGTTCTGGCGCATCCTGCTGTTCTACGTGGGCGCGTTGTTCGTGATCCTGTCGATCTACCCGTGGAATGAAATCGGCACCCAGGGCAGCCCGTTCGTGATGACCTTCGAGCGCCTGGGCATCAAGACCGCCGCCGGCATCATCAACTTCGTGGTGATCACTGCGGCACTGTCGTCGTGCAACGGCGGCATCTTCAGCACCGGGCGCATGCTCTACAGCCTGGCGCAGAACGGCCAGGCGCCGGCCACGTTCGCTACCACCTCGAGCAACGGCGTACCGCGCAAGGCGCTGCTGTTGTCGATCTTCGCCTTGCTGCTGGGCGTGTTGCTCAACTACCTGGTGCCGGAGAAAGTCTTCGTCTGGGTCACGTCCATCGCCACCTTCGGTGCGATCTGGACGTGGGTCATGATCCTGCTGGCCCAGCTCAAGTTCCGCAGGAGCCTGAGCCCGGCCGAACAGAAAGCCCTCAAGTACCGCATGTGGCTGTACCCGGTCAGTTCGTACCTGGCCCTGGCGTTCCTGGTGCTGGTGGTGGGCCTGATGGCGTACTTCCCGGATACCCGCGTGGCACTGTATGTGGGGCCGGCGTTCCTGGTGCTGCTGACCGTGTTGTTCTACGTGTTCAAGCTGCAGCCGACCCCGGTCGTCCAGGGTTCACAGCCATCGGCGTGATCCCTTGAGCGCGGGCCGGCCTGTGTTACGACAGGTCGGCCCGCACGGTCTCAGACCCGCTGCAACGTGCGTTGCGTGCCCTCGGTCAACTGCCGCACCAGGCGGTTGTGTTCGTTGGCTTCCTCGTCGACCAGTTGTTGGCGACGCTCCAGGTATTCATCCGAACGCCTGTCCGATAATTCCTGATCGAGCACGCTGACTTTGTAGGTGATGGTGTCCTTGACGGTGAAAAACGCCTCCGGCTCGCTGCTGGCCAGGTACTCGACCCAGAACTCGGTGGCCAGGATCGCCTCCTGCAACGCCGGTGACTGGCCGAGCCTGCGCAGGGTCCGGCGCGCCTCGTCGATGACTGCCGGTGTCACATAGTCATCCACGCTGTACAGCAGCTCCAGTGGATAAAACGGCAAGTTGAATTCCCGCGCCAGTTTACTGCGCAGGTAGATGGTCACCTCGGCGGGGTCGGCGTCCAGGTCGGCCCGTTCGCGCGCCAGCACGAACTGGTCGGCAAAGTGGTCGAGCTGATTGAGGTAGAAACAACTCTTGGCCAGTTCCAGCAAGGCCCGGTCGGCCAGGTAGCTCCTGGGTTGCAGCTTGGCCTGGTGGATACGGTGATGCAGTTCCATGTTGGTAAAGGCCAGCAGCACGCTGTCGCCGCAATTGCCTGAGCCGTAGGTATTGAGGCAGATCGTGTTGCGCAGTTGCGTCGACTCGCCCATCGCCATCAGCAGGCTCCAGACCCGCTCGGTCAGCCGCGTTCTTGAGGTGTTGCTGCGGTAGGCGTGGGTCCTCTTCAGGTCGCGCAGGACCCGGAACACATCATCGGCACTCGCCGTTTCATTGGCCTGCAGTTGCTCCCACAGTTGTCGGCGGGCCGCCACGTCCTGCGCCGCGACGCCGGTCAGCCAGGTATCGAAGTCATTCGGCGCCACGGGGGCATGGGCTGGTGTGCGCAGTTGACCGCCCAGGCGGATACCCGTGGCGATACGGTAGGCGTCGATGCTTGCCAGGGTCTCGGCGGACAGCGGGTTTTCGTGCAGCAGGGTGTTGCGATTGGCCATTTGCAGCCAGGGGTTGCTGAAGACTTCGTCGGGAATAGTGCTGATCCCGTTGGCCTGCAAGTGCAGCTCGGTCAGCACCGGCAGCGCGCTGGCGCCGATGGGCCATTGGGTGATGCCGGTGTTGGCCAGGCGCAGGGTATTGAGCTGCAGCATCCGGCTGACATCCGGGGTGAGGGTCAGGTCCGGGTTGTCGTTCAGGTCGAGTTTCTGCAGGCTGACCATATGGGCCAGGCGCTGTACCGACTCTTCGGTCAAGCGCAGGTCGTTGTCGTTCAAGTCAAGGTGGGTGAGCCAGGTCATGTCGGTGATCGCGCTGGGCAAGTCGGTGAGGCGACAGTCGATGCGCAGGGCCTTGAGCTGGGTGAATTTACCCAGGAACTCTGCCCCCGTGGCGGGGAAGGCGTTACCGGAAATCCGCAGGTACTCGATGTGGCTGAAGCCGCTGGTGCCGGTCAGGAACGAGCCCGGCGGCAGGCCTTCGTCGTCCAGCTGCAACTCCAGTGACGGTACGTTGAACAGGCCGGCGATATAGAACGTCGCGTTTTCGCGCCGCCATGCGCCCCGCAGTTGGTAGGCGATATGGCGACGTCGGCCACGGTTCATGCCCAGCGGGTCATTGAGTTCGTTGTCGGCCGGCAGCAGGGTTTCGCTCCAGCGTGACAGTTCCACATCCATGGCCTGGTACTCGGCCTGGCGGCGCTCCAGCTCGATGAGTTTTTCCGGGTCGGTCATGTTCAGGGACTGGAGCATCCGCCGTGCATCGTCATTGTTGAAGTGCGGGTAAAGCTCCTGGACCTTGGCCACCAGATCCGGCGGCCGTGGGCCGCGAAACGGCCAGATACGCTGCCAGAACGGATACACCAGGAACGAACGATCCACCCCCATGGCCGGTTGCATCCAGGGTTGCAGATGGGGAATATCCAGCAGGCCCTTGATTTCCACGCGGCGCGCGAAGGCCAGTTCGGCCAGTTGGGTGCGAAGTTGGGCGATACCGCTTTCGCTGTCCACCTCGAGCAAGGCCTGCTCGTCGGCGGACAAGCTGCTGAGAATCACCCGCAGCAATCGGTTCGAGGGCTGGCCCAGCGGCTCGCCCTGCGGGGTGTAGGCCTGGTAACCGCGATTGGTCCTGGCCACGGTCCGGCGCGAGGAGCCCTGCCGATGGCCGGCGGTTTCCAGCAGGCGCCCCTGATTGTCCCGTTCACGCACATCGATGCGCAGGGTCTTCGGCCAGGCGGGCAGGTTGTGCAGCAGGTACAGGGTGATCCGGTCACTGTCGGCGTTGGCGCAGGCATCCACATACAGGCCTTCGAACGCCCGGTTCAAGCGTAACTCGTGGCCGCTCAGGCGCGCCTGTTCGGCCAGGCGCAGGCTCAGGCGGTCATGCTCATGCAGCTGTTTGAGCTCGCGCTTGGAGGCCTGGCCGAGAATCGCCTTGACCGTGCTGGTGGACAGGTCCGGGTGCTTGGTCTTGAAGCGGCGCTCCGGCTCGCTGCCCGCAGTCTCGCTGCGCATGTACAAGGAGTCGAGGATTTGCGAACGCTCGCGGTCGGTGTATCCAACGATCCGGGTGATCAGCTGGAACAGGCGCTGTTCCTCGGTCTGCGGCAGCGTGCCGAGCAGCGCCCGGGTCAGGTCATCGTCAGCGATGAATTTTTCCAGCAGCCCGGCCGACTCGAGGTCTTTATCGGTGGCGCTCACCACCTTGGCATCGGTCCGATGACGGGCGGGGTATCTGAGCGGGGCATCCCGGTCGACAATCTCCAGCACGTGGCTGTCGGGCCAGCCGGGCAGGCTGGAGACCACCAGCAGTTGCAGGTTCGGGTCTGGAGCGGTGGCGGAATTATTGGGGAGCTCATACATCGCTTCGATGAAGTGGTTGATTTCCTGATCGATGCGCAAGCGCTTGCAGGTATCGGCCAACAACGGTGGCGACGCCCGACCGCTGCGGTGTATCTGGCGCAGCACGTGGGGCGGGGTGTCGGTCAGGGCGAGAATGCTGCGGGCGGTGTCCTGGGGGAATGTGTAATGGTCGCCCCCGAGGCGATAGAGCAGGCTGTGGTCGTCCCAGCCCATGGGGTTCTCGCTGGACAGGCGCCACGCGCCCTCGCCGTTGTGCTCCAGGGTCGGGGTGTCGACACCGATCTTCTGCGGGTGTTTGAGCCGCCACTTGAACAGCCGTTTGTCATAGACGATCCGGTACCAGGAACCGAACAGCGGCAGATAGTGGTCGCCGGCGAGAGGGAAAATACCCTCGGCATCCGGCCGCAGGCTGGTCGGCAGCGCCAGGGTGTGCTCGTACTGGGCCAGCGAACCGTCGGCCAGCCTGACGAAGCCTTCCGGGCCGCGCTGGTTGCTCATGTAGTCGCCCAGGGTGATGCGCAGGCCCCTGGCGTCGGTGGCACTGCGCATGCCCAATTGTTGCCGCTCATGGGGTTGCAGTACCGAACCGATGGCCAGGTAGAAACTGTCCACCGCCGGCGTCACCGCAATCGTGCCGGCATTGCGCATGTCATAGGCTTCATAGACGCCCTCGCCGTAGTGACGCAGCTCCACGGTGAGGTCCTCGGGGCCGCTGGAGCGATAGGGTTTGGCGATGCGTCCCGCGACCACTTCGGTGATGAGGAAATCGCGCTTGAGGCTTCGGCGTATCAACGCCGAGGCGAACTCCCGCGCCCATTGATCGGCATCGTTGTTGAACTGGCGCGGGTGGTACAGCGCATCGATTGCAGCGTCGATGCGCAGGGCGGTGCGGTGGTTGTCCAACAGTTCGGCAAAGGCCGTGGGCAGCCCGCCTTCACGCAGATAGGCCTGCTGCTGGCGCGGGGTGAGGGGATGCTGCGCCAGCAGGCGCTCCAGCAAGGCCGGTGACAGCGGGCTGTTGAGGTCGCGCAGTTTTTTCAGCAGCGGCGTAACCGCCACCAAGGGCATCGACGCCTTGACCGGCAGGAAACGCCGCACATTGGCGGGCGGCAATAGCTCATGTTTTTCATAGCCGGCGTAGTTCACCAGGGCCGCGAACAGGGCCAGGCGTTCGCGCCGTGCCAGGGCGGCGACGTCGCGCCGTACTGCCAGGATCCGCTGTTCGAGCGTGGCGTCGAGTTGATCCGTGAGCCCCAGCAGCGAGGTGCTCGGTTGCAGGCTGATGACCAGGCCCAGCAAGGGGTCGGCCCGGTAAGGCGGCAGGCCGCCGTCGCCTTCGGCCTGGTAGCGGTGGTCGGCGCCGCGCACGAGGGTGATCGTTGTCGGGCGCGGCACCGTCGGCTCGGTCTTGCCGAAGGTTTCGATCACGCTGCGTTGCGGGTCGTTGATGCTCAGCAAGGTGGCGGCGGGCCAATCGGGCAGTTGGGTCAGCAGGCATAACACCACGCTGTCGCCATAGGGGGGCAGATAGCCGGCTTCATGAAAGCGGTTGATGATGTGCTCGATCACCTGGTCGGCTTGCAGGCGGCGCACGCCTTCGATCAGGTTCAACGGGGCCGGTTCGCCGCGCCACACGTCCTCCAGGGTGGCGCGGGAGGTGGCTGTGCTGCGCAGCATCCGCTCCAGGTCTGCTCGCGCGATCAGCGATGAGCCATCGGGCAGCATCTGTTGCAGCAACTGGGCATCCGACAGGGCCTGGGTGTTGTGCAGGTCGAAGGTCCAGGCTTGCAGCGCCGGGTTGAAGACAATCGGTGGCTTATAGGGGCTGCTGCCGTTCTTGAGGACGTAGCGCTGGGTGGCCTGGTCGTGGGCGACCTCGGCCACCAGGGTCTGGCTGTCATGGTGCAGCTTGACGTATTGCTGGCCTTGCACGGTGAACACGCACAGGGCGTCGGCGCGTTGACCCTCGAGCAGGTACTGCTGGCGATGGGCGTAGGGACGTGCGTCGGGTTTCCACAGCTCTTCCACCCCGTCGGGACGCGTGACTTTGCGCGGGTTGCCCAGCCGTTGCAGGTGCCCGAGCATGCGCTGGCGATGGGCGCTGCCGGCGACGCTGATCAAGCGGCCGCTGATGGCCAGGTCGGCGACATCGCTGAGGGTCGAGGCGAAGCTGCTGGCCTCGCCCTTGACCGCTTCATTCAGGCCCACGCTGACGCTGTAGGTCATGCTGCCCAGCACGGCCAGCTGCATCACCCGGTTCATCCCCGTGACCCCGCCGGGCAAGGGCGTGAGCAGCACTTGCAAGACTTCGGCGGCAACGGCGGCGGTGGCGTCCTGGACCGCCTGCCAGTCGGCTTCGGAACGGCTGTTGGCCAGGGTGTCGAGGTCGGCCTGGCAGCGTTGGATCTGCCGGTAAGTCAAGGCTTGCACCAGGGTTACGGCGGGGCCGGCGTGCGGGTCGGTGGAGAAGCGAATGTCGTTGAGGGTGCGCTCCGGGAAGGCCGCGTGAAAGCCATCGTAAAGCCGCTCGGCCAGCCAGCTCATGCCCTCGGGGCGGGGTTGCCGGGTCAGCAACGACTGGAACACCGACAACCCCACCAGGGGCAGTTGCCGGGAAAACCAGCCCAGGTCGCCTTGTTGGTGGCTGTCCAGCAGCTGCTGGCGAAAATCCACCTCTGCCGCGCGCGCATCGCTGTGGTAACGCAGCGCGCCGCCGGGGCGGAACGGAAAATAGGACAGCACCCCGAGGCTGGCGACCCTGATCAGCAGCAGCGGTACGGGAATGGCACTCTCCCAGGTGACGAAGGGCACGGCGATGACAGGGGTGACGCCCGAGGTCAGACTCAGGCGGTCGACCGGCAGTTGCGACCCGCTGCCGTCGATCGATGCGGTGAGGCTGTCATACATCTCGCGGGTGAGGCCGTTGCGGGCGCGATTGCGCCAGGCGTCAAGCACATCGAACTGCAGCAGTGCCAGCGCCGCCTCGCCCATCAAGCGGCGCAGCGTGCCGTTTTCATCGAGGCTGGCCTTGATCTTCACCTGTAACTGGTGGCCCAGGTCAAGCTCGCGGGCAATGGCGATGAACGCCTGCGCCGTGAGGCTGCGATCGTCACCGGGCCCGACCACACGGCTGGCGTCCACCAGGCTGTAGCCGGAGTCCTGGCGGACCGAGGCGGTGAAGCCGAAATTCAGGCAGGCGGCCTCCCACAGCGAGAGGCTTTTGATGTGTTCGATAAAGCGCAGATCCTTGTCGGAGCGCCGCGGTACCCGCACGTGACTGCCCGGCTGCCGGTCCCAGGGCAGCGGTTGCTCGATCTTTTCCAGGTAGGTGGTTTCGAAGCGATACTGCTCCGGATCGCGCCCTCCGATCCGGTCACGCAACTGCGCCAGGCCATCTGCCTTGAAGCTGCGGACCACCCGTTCCTTTTCGGCTTCAACCGCCGCCATGGCCGCCAGGGCGTTGCGTTGCAGGCGCAGGAAGCGGGTTTTTTCCTCGGCGTCCAGCCCTTCCAGGGCTTGCAGGATATTGCGCTGGATCAGCTCCAGCGCCTGTTGCTGGGCCCAGGTGGTGCTCGATTGCAGATTGCCGGACAGGCCGTTGAGTAATTGATGAGTCGGCATGCGCTCTACCTTTCACGATAAGTGGAAGGCAGATGGAAGCATCACGCATACCGGCGCTGGGGCTATCTATTTAAAGGCCGGCGCCTCGCCGCGCAGGGCTAGGTCCAGGCGCTTGTTGAACTCCAGCCACGCCGCCAGCCCGGCCATCAGCGCCAGCCCCAGCAATGCACTGAAAACCTGCATCGGCCAGGCATCCTCGACCTGGGCGTTGAGCATGTCCGCCAGCGGTGCCAGCAGCACGCCGAGGCAGAACACCTCCAGGGAGTAGCGGCCCATGCGACAGCTTTGTTGCGCCCACCAGGTTTGCGTCCAGCCACGACCCGGCAACAGCTTGGCGGTGACATAGGCCAGGGCCAGGAAGTGCAGCAGGCGCAGCGGCGACAGGTCGGTCTTGCTGATGGGGTAGATCAGGTCGCTGAGCCACGACGGCATCAACGCGTCATGCACCTCGGGCCAGCGCCATGACAGGGTCAGCACACACGCCACCACGGTGTACACCGCCGCCGCCAAGAACAACGGCTGGCGCTTGAGTGGGCGTTGTTCCGGCGGTCGCCCTTGACTGGCCTGCAGCGCCGCCGCGCCACCGAGGATAAACAGGAACTGCCAGGTCACCGGGTTGAAGTACCACACGCCGTCGGCAATCGCCCGCAGGTTCCAGCCCATCCACGGCGCCAGCAGATACACCGCCGCCGACGCGGCCACCACCAGCCAGGTGCTGCGCAGCAGCAGCGGCAACACCAGCGGCAACCCCGCCAGCAGCACGATATACAGCGGCAGCGGGTCCATCAGGTTGGGTTTGAAGCGTAGCAGCAGCTCGTCGGTGAGGGCCTGTTGCGGGTGGGTGACGAAGTGCGTCAGGCCCATCTCTTCGACCAGGTCGCGGGTTTCCACATGGCTGTTGGCGAAGAACACGATGCCCATCAGCATCGCCAGCAAAAAGATATGCACCACGTACAACACCCAGGCGCGACGCAGGATTTTCAGCGAGGCAATCCAGTAGCCGTCGCGTTGCAGGATCTTGCCGTAGGCCAGCACCGCGGCGTAACCGGCGAGGAATACGAAGACCTCGGCCGCATCGCTGAAACCAAAATTGCGCAGGGTGATCTGGCCGAGAGGATTGTGGGGGACGTGATCCCAGAAAATGAAGATCAACGCCAGGCCCCGAAAAAAATCGATGCGTGGGTCGCGTCCGTTCAGCATGGCAGCGGGCTCTTGAACAAAAGGTTTAGTAATGACCGGCGAGCGCGCAGGTTGTCGTACGCCGCACGTCGGGCGGGCGCAGGTTGGCGGTATTTGTAAGCAATTGCAAAGGTTGGGTATTACTGAATGTCTCTAGACGTCAATGATCACCAGGGTGCCCTGGCTACCTGGAAGTACGGCATGAGCGGTGCCCGCTTCCACGAGGTACATCTGGCCGGTCTCTACGTGGATCTCTTCATCAGCGATGCTCAGGCGCAAATGGCCGCTGATCACCAGTAGCCCTTCGTTGTAGTCGTGCACTTCTGCTTCGTAAGCCTGCTCATCCATGCGCAGCATCTTGATCCGCGCCGGGCCGACCTGGCCCAGGCGTATCGATTTCCAGCTGTCAGGCAGTTGCCCGGCGAGTGCAGCGAAGTCCAGTAACGGCATGTGAATCTCCTTGTTTCTACAATGCCGTCGGTGGTCCGGTTCAGCAGGAAAGGGTGTTTGCAGGTTATGCAGCTACCACCTCATGGGGCTCAAAACTGTCCGCCCGCGCCATCTGCCACATGCGCGAATAGAACTCGCCATTCACTTCGCCGGTGAGCAACTCGCCAGGCTTGAGGAATACATGCAACTGCGAGAACAGCTTGATCTCGGTGGCCGACATGCGTCGTACCAGATGCTTGGCCGACAGCTGCGACGGATGATCCAGGCCTGCCGCCGCGAGCATCTCGGCCAGGGCCTTGAGGGTGTTGCGGTGGAAGTTGAATACGCGCTGGGCCTTGTCCGGTACCACCAGGGCACGTTGGCGCAATGGGTCCTGGGTGGCGACGCCGGTCGGGCATTTGTTGGTGTGGCAGCTTTGGGACTGGATGCAACCGATGGCGAACATGAAGCCGCGCGCCGAGTTGGCCCAGTCGGCGCCGATGGCGAGCACGCTGGCGATGTCGAAGGCGCTGACGATCTTGCCGCTGGCACCGAGCTTGATCTTGTCGCGCAGCTTCAGGCCCACCAGGGTGTTGTGCACGAACAGCAGGCCTTCGCGCAGCGGCACGCCGATATGGTCGGTGAACTCCACGGGCGCGGCGCCGGTGCCGCCTTCCTTGCCGTCGACGACGATAAAGTCCGGGAGGATGCCGGTTTCGAGCATGGCCTTGGCAATGCCCATGAATTCCCAGGGGTGACCCAGGCAGAACTTGAAGCCCACCGGCTTGCCGCCGGACAGTTCGCGCAATTGGGCGATGAATTGCATCAGCTCAATGGGCGTGGAGAACGCGCTGTGACGCGACGGCGAGATGCAGTCTTCGCCCATCAGGATCCCGCGGGTTTCGGCAATCTCTTGAGTCACCTTGTGCTTGGGCAGGATGCCGCCGTGGCCGGGTTTGGCGCCCTGGCTCATCTTGATTTCGATCATGCGCACCTGCGGGTTCTGCGCCTGCGCGGCGAAGCGCTCCGGGTCGAAGCGGCCATCGCTGGTACGGCAGCCGAAGTAGCCGCTGCCCAGTTCCCAGGTCAGGTCGCCGCCGTTTTCGCGGTGATAGGGGCTGATGCTGCCTTCGCCGGTGTCATGGGCAAAATTGCCGAGCTTGGCGCCCTGGTTGAGCGCGCGGATCGCATTGGCGCTCAACGAGCCAAAGCTCATCGCCGAGATATTGAACACCGACGCCGAATACGGCTGGGTGCATTGCGGGCCGCCGACCATCACGCGAAAGGCGCTGGGGTCGCTCAGGGGCGCGGGGCGCATGGAGTGGCCGATAAATTCGAAACCCAGCTGGTACACATCGATCAGGGTGCCGAAGGGTTTGTCGGCGGTTTCGTTCTTGGCTCGCGAGTACACCAGGGATCGTTGCGAGCGCGAGAAGGGCAGGGCGTCGCTGTCGGACTCCAGCAGGTACTGGCGGATTTCCGGGCGGATGGCTTCCACCAGGTAACGGATATTGCCCAGGATCGGGTAGTTGCGGCGTACGGCGTGGGGGCTTTGCAACAGGTCGAAAATACCGATCAGGCTCAACACGCCGGTGACCAGGGTGATGGGCCACAGCCATTCGTGTTGGATAAAGGGCAGGCTGGCGAGGGTGAAAATGACGCACACGGCAAAGAAGGCGTAGCGGCTTAGCAAGGACAGGCTCATACGGTTTCCTTGGGTTCGGACTCTCAGGTCGATCCGGCATTCTGCGCCAGTAACGAAACGCCAGACAACCTGCAGGTGGACTCAGTTTGATCCCGGTGATGGGACGGACTGGCCCGCAATAGACAAGGCGCGGCCATCGGTCAGTTCAAACCGGGCCTGGTTTTCGGTGGTCGAATCTGCCCCGACGAAGACGGTGAACGTGCCGGCCTCAATCACCGGCGAAAAGTTGCTGTCCAGCAGGGCAAAGTCCGCCTGGTCAAGGGTGAAGGTCAAGTCCCGAGCCTCGCCGGGCGCCAGTTGCACTTTGCGGAAACCGCGTAATTGGCGAACCGGGCGGGTCACGCTGGCGACGTCATCGCGCAGGTACAACTGCACGATGTCTTCGCCTGGGCGCGCTCCGGTATTGGTGACGGTGACCTTTACAGCTAGCACTTGGGTGGACGCCAGCCGCTGTGTGCTGAGCCGCGGTGCGGAGTAACTGAACGAGGTATAGCTCAGGCCGAAGCCGAAGGGATACAGCGGCGTCCAGTGTTCATCGATATAGCCGGAGGTATACCTTTCATCGCCGCTGGGCGGACGCCCGGTGCTTTTGTGCGCGTAGTAGAGAGGGATCTGCCCCACGTTGCGGGGGAACGTGATCGGCAGTTTGCCGCTGGGGTTGACGTCACCGAACAGGATATCGGCCACGGCATGGCCCATCTCACTGCCCAGGAACCAGGTTTCCAGCAGCGCCGGCGCCTGGCGCACGTTCTGCGAGAGCACCAGCGGGCGGCCATTCATCAACAGGATGACCACGGGTTTGCCGCTGTCCAGCAGGGCACGCAACAGCGCCTCCTGGGCACCCGGCAGGCCCAGGTCCGCGCGACTGCGGGCTTCGCCGCTCTGATCGGCGCGCTCGCCGAGCACGGCGACCACTACCTCGGCGCGGCGGGCGGCCTGCCGGACCTCGTTGAGGTTCTGCGTCTCGGTGCTGATGGGCGAAGCGCCGGGCAGGTAAACCACCTCGGTGCCAGGGGCGACGGCACGGCGTATGCCCTGCAAGACCGTGATCGAATCTTGGGGATGAGCCGCCAAGGCCCAGGGGCCGAGCGTGGCCTCGGCGTCCGTGGCCAGGCTGCCGACCACCAGCATGTTGCGCAGGTGCTTGGGCAGCGGCAGCAGGGCGTCGGTGTTTTTCAACAATACGATGGACTTCTGCGCGGCCTCGCGTGCCAGTGCCCGGTGCTGCGGGGTCAGGACATTGGTCCGCTGCCGCGCCTCGTCGCTGTAGCGGTAGGGATCGTCAAGCAGTCCCAGGCGCTGCTTGGCCTGGAGTACACGGCGCACCGCATTATCCACGGCGGTCAGGGAAACCTGGCCAGTGCGCACCAGGGTGGGCAGGTATTGGCGGTACGTCTGGCTGACCATGTCGATGTCCACGCCGGCGTTGAACGCCAGCCGTGCCCGGTCGGTCGGACCGCCGGCGATGCCGTGCTGGCTCAGCTCCCAGAGGGCGTTGAAGTCACTGACAATGAGGCCACGGAACCGCCACTGATTGCGCAGCACACCGGTCAACAGTGCGGTGTTGCTGTGCAGGGGCGTTCCGGCCAGTTCGTTGAACGAGGGCATGATCCCATCGACGCCAGCCGCCACGGCCGCCTGGAAAGGTGGCAAGTACACCTCCCGCAAGGTGCGTTCCGACACGTCGGCGACGTTGTAGTCGCGCCCGCCTTCGGCGGCACCGTAGGTCACGAAGTGTTTTGCGGTCGCCAGCATATATGACGGGTCGGCAGGCCCGGCGCCGTGGAACCCCCGCACCTTGGCGCCGGCCAGCGCTGCGCCCAGGAATGGATCTTCGCCGGTGCTTTCCACCACACGGCCCCAGCGCGGGTCGCGGGCAATGTCGACCATGGGCGCGAAGGTCCAGTGTATGCCGCTGGCCGTCGCTTCAACGGCCGCCGCGCGAGCGGTCCGTTGTGCCAGGTCAACGTCCCAGGCCGCAGCTTCTGCCAACGGCACGGGAAATACGGTGCGAAACCCGTGGATCACATCAAAGGCAAACAACAACGGTATAGGCAGGCGCGAACGGGTGACGGCGTGTTCCTGTAACCGGCGGGTCTGTTCGACGCCGTAGGCGCCAAGGACCGAGCCCACGGTGCTCATGGGCCGTTGCGCCAGCTCGCCTGGGTCAATGACCGGGCCGGTAGGTGTGTCCTGGACGCCGAGCTGGCTGAGTTGATCGACTTTTTCTTCCAGCGTCATCTGCTGCAACAAGGCCTCTACCGGGGCCTGCTCGCCGGCCTGGAGAGCGTTGCCGCTGGCATTGAGGGCCAGGCAGAGCAGCGCCCATTGACCGCCGAGCCTCATGGACTATTGCCGGTGTCAGCCGTTGAAGGGGTACCGATTGCCGTCGATTCCGAATGGAAGGGGTGGTACTGATACAGCCAGGTCTCTGACAGCGGCTGGCCGTCCAGGCGTAGGAACAGGCGCAATTCCACCGGGTCCTTGCCGTCGACGCTCAGGTCGAACTGTGCCCGCCAATGGCCGGCGACGCCGTCCGGCACCGCTTCGGTAAAGACCCGGCTGAGCGCGCCCCTGGAGCCACTGATCACGGCCTCGGGCTTGACCCCCGGTGCGAGTTTTTTCAAGGGGGCGCCCTGGAATTCCACCACGAATTTACGTACCCCCAGCGGGCGCGGCTCGCCCGGTGAGCCGCCTTTGCCCAGGCGAGTGGCCACGCACACCGCCAGTGGCGAAACGTAGGGCTCCCGGGCCAGCCAGTGCAGGCGATACCGCAGCGCATAACGGTTGCCCGCTTCCGCCGGGGCCGAGGGCACCCACATTGCGACGATGTTGTCGTGGATCTCGTCGTCGGTGCCGTTTTCCATCAGTTGCACGCTGCCTTCGCCCCAATCGCCCAATGGCTCGACCCACAGGCTGGGGCGCCGCTGGTAATTCACGCCATCGAGGTAGTGGTCGAAATCACGGTCGCGCTGTAACAGGCCGAAGCCCTTCGGTTGCCGGTCGCTGAACGCCGAAACCAGGGTGCGTGGCGGGTTGTTCAAGGGCCGCCAGATACGTTCTCCGTTGCCGGTCCACAGCGCCAGGCCGTCACTGTCGTGGACTTCGGGGCGCCAGTCGGCGGCGGTGCGCTTGGCGGTTTCACTGAACCAGAACATCGAGGTCAGCGGCGCAATGCCCAGCCTGCTGACGTTCTTGCGCAGGAAAAACGTGCAGTCGATGTCCATGACCACGCCCTGTGTACGGTGGATATCGAAACGGTAGGCGCCGCAGATACTGGGGCCGTCGAGCCGCGCGTAGAGGGTCATGGCGTTTGTGTGCTGGTTCTTTGGCGGCTCGAACCAGATATGGGTGAAGTCGGGGAATTCTTCGGCCTTGCCGGCTTGTGCCACATCCAGGGCAATCGCCCGTGCCGACAGGCCGTACTGGTACAACTTGCCGATGGCCCGGAAGTACGACGCGCCAAGAAAGGCCACCCAGTCGTTTTGTTGCCACGCCAGCCTGGCCTGGTCGCCCAGGCGGCTTTCCTGGATACGAAAGCCGGCGAACCCGCTGTTACGGGGCAGGGCATGGGCCGGGCTGTCGCCCGGCATATCAAAGTGCGCCGGGTCGTAGACGATCTCGCGGGCGATGCCGTTGTCCAGCACATACAGCCTGACGGGCGTGCGAAAAAACGACCCCAGGTGAAAGAATGTCACAGGGAACTTGCCGGGGCCTTTGGCGAACAGGGCGTGCTCGGGTTTGAAGCGGATCTGGCCATGGGCGGCGTAGTCGAGTCGCGCCAGCAGCGCGGCCGATGCGGTGCTGGGGTAGGTGTAGGGTTTCAAGGCATCGGCCTGTGCCTGTTCGATCAAGCCTTCGAAGGAAAAAGTACTGGCCGGGTCGGCTGTATCGGCCGCCAGGGCGCCCCTGCCCAGTGGCATGAGCAAGGCGCCCAGTGACGCGTATGTGAGGAACTCGCGGCGCGTAGACATGGTGTCCTTTCCTTCGACGATGAGAGCCTAGGCCTCACGTTCAGCACGCCACCGGCATGCAATCGTGTTGCTTGTGTGGAGTCTCGAGTCGGGAAAAGGGTCTGTCTACTGTCAGAAATAACAGGTTGCGCAGGGGCGGATGATTCGGCGGCGTGTCCTACGCCGCCGTCTGCCGAATCGGTAATACCACGCGAAACTTCGTGCCCTTGCCCAGTTCGCTGCTGACAGAGATATCGCCATGGTGTTTCTTGATGATGCCGTAGGAGAGTGACAGCCCTAAGCCAGTGCCTTCGCCCACCGGCTTGGTGGTGAAAAACGGGTCGAAGATTTTCTGCACCGCCTCGGGGGCAATCCCACAGCCGTTGTCCGCCACTTCCAGCCACACGTTCTCGCCTTCCACACCGTTGCTGATGGTGATGATGCCGCGCTCCGGCCCCATGGCCTGCGCCGCATTGATCACCAGGTTCATCACCACCTGGTTGAGCTGGGAGGCCAGGCATTCGATCTCTGGCAGCGGTGCGTAGTGCTTGACCACATCGGCCTTGTACTTGAGTTCGCTGGCAACGATGTTCAGCGTCGAATCGATGCCCTGTTGCAGGTTTGCGAATTGCCAGGTCTGGTCGTTGTCCACCCGCGAGAAGTTTTTCAGGTCCTTGACGATCTGCACCACGCGGCCGATGCCCTCCTTGGATTCGTGGATCAACACCGGAATGTCTTCCTGTAGAAACTCCAGTTCCAGGCGGGTGCGCAAGGCCTTGAGCTGCTCGTGCTGTTCACCCGTGGCGAGGCTTTCTTCGGCCTGCCGGTAAGCCTCCAGCATCTGTTGCAACTGGGTGAAGTAGCCGTCGAGGGTGCTGAGGTTGGACGAGATAAAGCCTACCGGGTTATTGATCTCATGGGCCACGCCCGCAGCGAGTTGCCCCAGGGAGGCGAGTTTTTCCGACTGCACCAGCTGGCTTTCCAGGTGCTTGCGCTCTTCGATTTCCAGCTGCAGCGCGTGGGTGCGTTGTTCCACCAGCCGTTCCAGATGAGTGGTTTGCAGGGTGGCGCGACGGGCCATGTCCCATTTATTGGCCAGGGTGTTGGCCATCTGCTGGACTTCGATGTTATCGAACGGTTTTTTCAGGATCAGCAAGCGATCATGGCCTTGCAGGCGGTCGAGCAGGTCCTCCCAGGAATAGTCCGAGTAGGCGGTGCACACCACCACTTGCAGGTCGGGGGCGACTTTCCAGAGCTCTTCTATGGTCCTCGCGCCGTCCCAGCCCTGGGGCATGCGCATGTCGACAAACGCCAGGGCATAGGGCTGCTGGTGCGCCATGGCGGTGATGAGCAACTGCAGGCCTTCTTCGCCGCCGTAGGCCGAGTGCAGGTCGAAAGGGGGGGCCGTGGGTTTGCTGGTTTCGCCGAACAGTGCCGACTCCATGTCATCCAGCTCCTGGTTGGATTCAGTGGGCGGCATCAGGATCTTGCGGAAATCCTCATGAATCGACGGTGTGTCATCAATCAACAGGATGCGCCGGTTGGGAGGCTGGTTCATACGAGGCTTCCGGCAGGAATGAGGGGGATCGTCAGGGTGAATAGCGCGCCCAGGCCCGGCCCGTCGCTGTGGGCGCTGAGGTGGCCGTCCATTTCGACAGCGGCCAGGGCGCAGCTGTGCAGCCCGAAACCGTGGCCTTCCTTGCGGGTGGTAAAACCATGGGTAAATATCCGGGTCATGTTCTCGGCCGGTATGCCTTCGCCTTCGTCCTTCACGCTGATCTGCAACCTGTTGTCCTCCAGCGACTGGACCGTAAGGGTCATCTGCCGTGGCCGGTCGGTGAGGTTGGACATGGCGTACTTGGCGTTGCTGATCAGGTTGACCATGATCAGCAGCAAGCGGTGTTTGTCCCCGAGGACTTCCGGCACCTGCCCGTAGTGCTTGACCACTGTGACATTGTGCCGGCTCAGGGCCCCCGCGTTCATGCGCAGGGCGTCTTCCATCAAGGTGCTGATCTGCACCGGCTCCTTGAGCGAGGGCGCGCCCGCATAGGATTGTTGGGTGGAGACAATGTCCTTGATATGGTCCACGCTTTTGCTCAATTGCCCCAGTTCCTCGATCAGGCCTTGTTGCTCGACGGCAATGGCGTCCACCAACTGGTTCAAGTAGCCGGGCAGCAACTTGCCCTTCTCATCTTCGGTGATAAAAGTGCCCAGGTCGCCCTGGCGTTCGTTGATCAACTGCATGGCCTTGCCCAGGCCCATTGCCTTGCTGCTGCGCAGTTTGCGGGTGACCAGGTCGGCGGAGATGTTCACGCTGTTAAGCACATTGCCGACGTTGTGCAGCACGTTGGTGGCGATCTCCGCCATGCCGGCCTGGCGCGCGCTGTCCATCAGCTCGCTCTGGGCATCCTTGAGCTGTCGGGTACGTCGTTCCACACGCTGTTCCAGGGTTTCGTTCACCGCCTGCAAGGCGCGGTTGACGCGGTTGATCTCGGCGAAACTACGCAGCAGGCGAACCGTCAGGAACAGCAGCAGGGCCACCAGCAGGGTCGAGAACACCAGCAGGTAACGGTGGTATTGCTGCTCGACCAGGTCGAGGGCCTGTTGGTCCTGGTTGAGGTGGGTGGTCAGGTCATCCAGGCGTTCGGCTACCGGAATGGCGGCGATCTGTTCGAGCAACGTGTTCACCACCGGCTGCTCGCGCAGGATCAGTTCGATGTGATTGCTCAGGATCTCCACCGGGCCGCGGAATTCGCTGGGCAGCAGTTCCTGGTTGACGGCCAGCTTGCCCAGGCCGACGAGAATGTCGGCGGCGCGCTCGTCGCTGGTGACCTGGGCGAATTCAAGGCTGCTGAGCAGCAAGTCGTAGGTGTCGGTGGCCACGCTTTGCAGTTGCGGTTTTGTATCGTCGTTCACCTGGTTGAACTGCGCCTGGATATCGTCTTCGGCAGTCGGCAGGAAGGCCAGGGAATTGCGCAATACCGCGTTATGGGACTTGAACTGGTCGACGCGCCGGGCCTTTTCCTGGATGGCCGCCTGATAAGCCTGTTGGCTGGCTTGCCAGGCGGGCAGGTCTTGCGGGCTGTGGTACGAGTCGCGTGCTTCCAGTTCGGCCCACAACCGGGTCATTTCCGTCAGGGGCGTCACCAGGGGGTCGTAGTTGTGGGTGATGGCTATCCTGGCCTTGAGGACTTCGCTGTCCCACTGGGCATTGAGTTGCTGCAACTGCCGGATCAGGTCCCGGGAGTGGGTGTAGGAAGACGCCTGGTCGCTGGACGACTTGATGTACAGAAAAATCAGGGTCGAGGCCAGCAACAGGGTGATCAACCCCAAGGCCAACTGGCTGGTGCGGCGGCGAGAAAGGGTCATGACGGTCTGCTCATAAAGGCTTGCCTTTCCATTCGCCGGTCAGGGTCTTGAGAAACTGGATGATCAGGTCTTTATCCTCCTGTGAAGGATTGCGCCCCAGTTGGAACTTGAACATCACGTCGACGGCTTCTTCCAGGGTCTTGGCCGAGGCATCGTGAAAATACGGGGCCGTGACCGCGACGTTACGCAGGCTGGGGACCTTGAACACGTGCCGGTCTTCCTCATCCTTGGTCAGCAGGTAGCGCCCCAGGTCCGACTCGACGGGGTTGCCGCGGGCCTTGAAGTAGTCGCCCATCACGCCGAATTTCTGGAACATGTTGCCGCCGATGTTGATGCCCTGGTGACAGGCGATGCAACCGTAATCCTTGAAGCGCTGGTAGCCGTACTTTTCCTGGATCGTGAGGATTTCCGTGTTGCCCAGCAGGTACTGGTCAAACCGTGAGTTGGGCGTCAGCAGCGTGCGTTCATAGGTGGCCAGGGCGTTTTGCACATTGGCGGCGGTGACGCCATCGGGGTAGGCCTGCTTGAACGCCGCCTGGTAGGCGGGCAGGGCGGTCAGGTTCTGCACCACCGTGTTCCAGTCGCTGCCCATTTCCACCGGGCTGATGACCACTTGCTCGACCTGCGCTTCCAGGGTGTCCACCCGGCCATTCCAGAACTGTTTGAAGTTCAGGCTGGCGTTGAAGACCGACGGTGTATTGATCTCCACGGGTTTGCCGTCGAAACCCAGGGAGAAGGGCCTGGTGTCGGCGCCCCCGGATTCGAGGTGATGGCAACTGGCGCACGACAGCGTGTTGTTCACTGACAGGCGCGGCTCATTGAACAGCTGGCGGCCCAGTTCGACCTTGGCCGCATCGAGGTGCGGCACCGGCGGCAGGGGCTTGAGCGCTTCGTCCAGCGGCGCGGCCGTCACGGTCATCCCCAGGCACAGCTCCAACGAGAGAATGAAGCCGAAACGGTAGGTTGAAACGTCGCTCAAGCGAGCACTCCTTGCAGGCATAGGGCTATTGGTCGGGCATCAGTGTGGGGCTGCCCACCTGCAGCAACTGGGCGAAATCCTTCGCAGGCACGGCCTTGCTGAACAGAAAGCCCTGGCCTTCTTCACAGTGCTGGGCTCTCAGGAAGTTCAGCTGTTCGAGGGTCTCCACCCCTTCGGCGATGATGTTCAGCTCCAGGCTCTTGCCCATGCCGATGATAGCGCTGATCAGCTGCGCGTCCTGGCTATTTTCGTGCAGCCCGCGCACGAATGATTGGTCGATCTTCAGCACATCGATGGGAAAGCGTCGCAGGTAGCTGAGGCTGGAGTAGCCGGTGCCGAAATCATCCAGGGCCAGGCGCACGCCCATGGCCTTGATCCGGTTCAGGATATCGACCGTCTCGTCGACATTCTGCATCAGCACGCTTTCGGTGATTTCCAGCTCCAGCTGGTTGGGCGGCAGGCCGGTCTGCTTGAGGATGGCGGCCAGGTTGTCGACAAACTCCCGCTGGCGGAAGTCGATGGCCGAGATGTTCACCGAGATGCGCAGCGGCGCCAGGCCCATGGTGCGCCAGGCCTGTGCCTGTTCGCAGGCGTGGCGCAGCACCCACTGGGTCAAGGGCACGATCAGCCCGCTGTCTTCGGCCACCGGAATGAAGTCGGCCGGGTGGACCCAGCCCGAGCGCGGTTGAAACCAGCGGATCAGCGCCTCTGCGCCGAGGATCCGCCCGGTTTCCAGGTCCAGCTTGGGCTGGTAGTGCAGCGCAAACTCATCGTGCTCCAGGGCCTGGCGGATCGCGCTTTCCAGGTTCTGCTGGTGCCGGGCGCGCAGGTTCATGTCTTCGGTGTAGAAACTCAGGTCGTCGGGGCCACGCTCCTTGGTGGTGTGCATGGCGGTTTCGGCGTGCTTGATCAGTTCCACCGCAGTGCTGCTGTCGTTCGGGTAGATGCTGATTCCGAGGCTGGCGGTAACGCTCAGGTCGTGCCCCGCGACATGCCGGGTAACGCTGATGGCCTGGAGCACCTTCTGGGCGATGTGCTGGGTTTGCTGGGGATGCTGGACATCATTGAGCAGGATCACAAACTCGTCCGAACCATAGCGAAACACCGAGTCCGACTCACGCACGGCCGCCACCAGGCTTTGGCTGACCTGCTGGAGCACCTCATCCCCCACCGGATAACCCAGGGCGTTGTTGATGCGCTTGAAGCGGTCGAGGCCGATAAACATCACCGCCAGTTGCGTGTCATGGCGCCGGCCCAGGGCAATGGCCTGGGTCAGGCGGTCGCCCAGCAGCGTGCTGTTGGGCAGCTCCGTGAGCGCGTCGTATTGCAGCAGGTGCGAGACTTTCAGCAACTCCTGCACGCGTTCCTCAATCGTGCGTTCGAGCCCGATCACCTTGAGGGCGGCATCCTGGGCGAGCTGCCATTTCCACGTAAGGGCGCTGGCCATCTGGCGGATTTCCAGGTGGTCGAAGGGCTTCTTCAGGATCAGCAACTGGTCGTTGTACTTCAATCGCGCCTCGATCGCTTCAAAGGAATAGTCGGAATAGGCGGTGCACAGGGCGATCTGCAGGTTGGGATCGACGTTCCACAACTGCTCGATGGTTTGCAGGCCGTCCCAGCCGGGCGGCATGCGCATGTCGATGAACGCCATGGCGTAGGGGGCGTTGGTTGCCAGGGCCCGATTCACCAGCTCCAGGGCTTCCTGGCCCTGATAGGCGGAATCCAGGATAAACGCCTGGCGAGGGACGGTGGGGGTGCCGAACAGGGTTTGCTCAAGGGTATCCAGGGAGGGCTCGGCGTCGGCGTCGGCGCAGAGGATCTTGCGAAAGTCCAGGTGGATGGACGTGACATCATCGACGATCAGGATGCGACGGTTGGCCCGCCCTGCGTTCGGGTTCATAGTGCGCGCCTTATCTGCAAACGGTTCGACGGCATAACCATTCCTTCCTTGGTTCCATGGCTGAGCGGGGCGCAGACCTGCCGTGACAGTGTAGTCGAGGTCCCTTGAATTCGGCGGCCAGTTGGCGTCAAATCAACTCCGCGCCTTAAGCGAGGGAAGATGGCTTGGCACACGGTTTCAAATCAGCTCAATTCAGTTCAATGTGAAGGCGCAGCAGGCATGGATGAACAACTTGCGACGAAACCCACTATTTTGCTGGTCGACGATGAAGAGTCGATTCTCAACAGCTTGCGTCGCCTGTTGCGCGGCCAACCCTTTGATGTCGTGCTCGCGGGCAGCGGCGCCCAGGCCCTGGAGATCATGGCCGCCCAGCCCATCGACCTGGTGATGAGCGATGCGCGCATGCCCGGCATGGACGGCGCGCAGCTGCTGGCCGAGGTTCATCGCCTTTATCCCGCCACCAGTCGCATCCTGCTCACCGGCTACGCCGACCTGCCGACGATCATCAAGGCGATCAACGAAGGGGCGATCCACCGCTATATCGGCAAACCCTGGAACGACGACGAACTGAAGCTGATCCTGCAGCAGGCCCTGGAATTTCAGCGGCTGGAACGCCTGGCCCATCAGCAGAACGACCAGCTCAAGCTGTTGAACGCGACCCTGGAAAAGCGCGTGGCAGCACGCACCAGTGAGTTGCAACAGACCGCCGACATGCTCGACCTGGCCTACGACGAGCTCAAGCGCAGCTACGTGACCGGCACCGAAGTGTTTTCGTTGCTGGCCAACCTGCGCCTGCCCAAGAACAAACAGACCAACCGTGCACTGATCGAACTGGTGCGGGTGTACTGCACCGCCCAGTCCATAGACGAAGCCAGCGCCCGCGACATGGCCATGGCCGCCGCGCTGTACAACATCGGCAAGCTGAGCTGGAGCGACAGCATGTTGATCGAGCCCGCCGACAAGCTGCACAGCACCGATCGCGAGCGCTACCGTGGCTATCCGGCCCAGAGCGAATCACTGCTGATGACCCTGGAGCCGATGAAGGATGCGGCGCGGATCATCCGTCATCACCAGGAACGCTGGGACGGCAGTGGTTTTCCCGACCACCTCAAGGGCGATGCGATTCCGTTCGGTTCACGCCTGCTGAAACTGGCGGTGGACTTCATCGAGTTGCAGAAAGGCCTGATCCTTGAGCGGCACCTGAACAGCGATGAAGCGCTGTTGTATATCCGCAAGTATGCCGGGCGCCTCTACGATCCGGACCTGGTCGAGAACTTCATCCTGGCGTGCGCTGCGTTTCTCAGTGACGTGACCCTGGGCGATCCGACCGTCAAGGTGCTCACCACCCGTGAGCTGGAAGACGGCATGGTCCTGGCGCGTAACCTCAACGCCGATAACGGCATGTTGCTGCTCAATGCCGGCAAGGTGCTGAACCTGCCGCTGGTGGACAAGCTGATCGCGTTCGAGGCGATGGAAGGCGCCAAGTACAGCGTGTTCATCAAGGAGCCGGACGAGAGCGAAGGGGTGCTCCATTAATTTTCATTGTTTGAGTTCAAGGTTTTCAGTTCATGCCTAGCACTATCCGTATCGCCGCTGCCCTGCTGATCGGCAGCGACGGCCACACCTTGCTGGTGCGCAAGCGCGGCACCCAGGCCTTTATGCAGCCCGGTGGCAAGATCGACGCCGGTGAGCAGCCCGTCGAGGCCCTGGCCCGCGAGCTGTACGAAGAGCTGAACCTGCGCATCGAGCCCGGCGACGCGGTCTACCTGGGTCACTTCTCGGCCCCCGCGGCCAACGAACCGGGGTTTACCGTGGACGCTGAATTGTTCCAGGTGCAGATCGATGTTCCGGTCAGCCCGGCCGCTGAAATCGAAGAGGTGCGCTGGATCGACCCGGCCGGTGATGGCGGCCTGGTGCTGGCGCCCTTGACCCGTGACCTGATCCTGCCGTTTTACCGCGCGTCACTGACCACGCCGGCCTGACGCGAATGAGCGTGCGTGCGCTGGGGGCCAGCGATGCCGAGGCTTATCGGGCGTTGATGCTGGAAGCTTACGGCGCCTATCCCCAGGCGTTCACTTCCAGTGTGGCCGAGCGTGGGGCGATGCCGTTGAGCTGGTGGGAAAAACGCCTGGAGAGTCCGCTGGATCGTTTGCTCGGCGCGTACGTCGGGGATGAGCTGGCCGGCATCGTCGGCCTGGCCTTCGAGCCTCGGGAGAAGGCGCGGCACAAAGTGACCCTGTTCGGCATGTACGTGACCCAGGCGCACCAGCACAAAGGCCTGGGCCGGCGATTGGTCGAGGCCGCGCTGGATGAAGCGCGCCAACATCCGCGCCTGAAAGTGATCCAACTGACCGTCACCGCCGGCAACGATGCAGCGTTTGCGCTGTACCGCCGCTGCGGGTTTATCCAGTACGGCCTGGAACCGTTGGCGGTGCGGGTGGGTGTGGACTACTTCGACAAAATCTACATGTGGCGCGAACTCAACTCTGGCTGAGAGCCAATGTGGGAGGGTGTTGTTTCAGCGCACCGCGCTCACGCCGTCCAGCGTTGAAAACGACGTGTCCTTGGCCGTCAGCAAAAAATCGCGCATATACGGTGCATCCAGCATATCCGCACGAATCCCCGCATACAGCGTCGCAAACAAGCCTTTCTCGCCCAGGCGCTTGGCCTTCACGTAGCCGCGCGAGCTGTATTCATGCAGGGCCCAATGGGGCATGCCGCACACGCCGCGACCGCTGGCGACCAGTTGCATCATCATCACCGTCAGTTCCGAAGTGCGCACCTGGGCCGGTTCCACGTCGGCCGGTTCCAGGAAGCGGGTGAAGATGTCCAGGCGGTCACGCTCCACCGGGTACGTGATCAGGGTTTCGCTCAGCAGGTCTTCGGGCACGATGTACGCCTTGTTCGCCAGCGCGTGCTGGTTGGCCACGGCGAGCATGGCTTCGTAGGTGAACAGCGGTACATAGGTGATGCCCGGCAGCTCCAGCGGGTCGGACGTCACCACCAGGTCCAGGTCGCCACGGGCCAGGGCCGGCAGCGGCGCGAACGCAAAGCCCGAGGCCAGGTCCAGCTCGACTTCCGGCCACGCATCGCGGAACTGGTCGATGGTCGGCATCAGCCACTGGAAACAACTGTGGCACTCGATCGCCATGTGCAGGCGTCCGGCGGTGCCACCGGCCAGGCGCGCGATATCGCGCTCGGCACCGCGCAGCAGGGGCAGGGTGGCGTCGGCCAGTTGCAGCAGGCGCAGGCCGGCGCTGGTGAAACGCACGGGTTTGGTCTTGCGCACGAACAGCGGCATGCCCAGGCGCTCTTCCAGCTCCTTGAACTGGTGGGACAGTGCCGATTGCGTCAGGTGCAGGCGCTCGGCGGCCTCCACCAGGCTGTCGGCCTCGCGCAAGGCGTGCAGGGTCTTGAGGTGACGGATCTCGAGCACGGGCTCTCCATGAAGACAATTTGTGACGAAGCGGGATAGCGTGAGTTTGTCTCATGTTGCAAGCTGTGTCGACCACGACCGCCGGGCACTCTTCATCAAACTGTCATGGAACTGTGGCAGCGCCCTTGAACAAACTTCATCAGACTCGCGCTCTACTGGGGTTCTGCGTTTCGGTGTTTTTCATGCGCGTGTTGCTTTTACTGGCCGCTCTGCTGTTCGGCCTGCCGTCTTTTGCGGCGTCTCGATGTGATGTCAATGTCCCGACCCAAACGGTCGACCTGGCCCAGGTGAGCATCGCCTACCAGAGTATCGGCCGTGCGTCCGACCCGGCCTTGCTGCTGGTGATGGGCCTGGGCGGGCAACTGATCCACTGGCCCGACGAAGTCGTCGTTGCCCTGTGCCAGCAGGGTTTCCGGGTGATCCGCTATGACAACCGCGATGTCGGCCTCTCCACCTGGCGCCAGGCGCCGGCGAGCGCCAACCTGACCTTTGAAGTGCTGCGCTACAAGCTCGGCCTGCCGGTATCGGCGCCGTACACGCTGACGGATATGGCCGATGACGCCCTGGGCCTGATGGACGCCTTGCAGATCCAACAGTTCCACGTACTGGGCGCAAGCATGGGCGGTATGATCGCCCAGCACCTGGCGGCGATGGCGCCGCAGCGCGTGGAAAGCCTGACCCTGGTCATGACCAGCTCCGGCGCCGAAGGCTTGCCGGCCCCGAATGCGGCGCTGGTGCAGTTATTGTCGCGACGCAGTGCGCCGAATCGTGAAGTGGCGCTGGAGCAGCAGGCGGATTTGCTCGCGGCGCTGGGCAGCCCGACGGTGAAGGACGATCGCCAGGTGTTGCTGCACCAGGCGGCGCTGTCCTATGACCGCGCCTTCAACCCGGACGGCGTGAAGCGCCAGATCATGGCGATTCTCGCCGAACCCAGCCGTGTGCCGCTGCTCAACCAGCTGCGCGTGCCGACACTGGTGGTCCACGGCACCGCCGACCCTTTGCTGCCGGTGATGCACGGCGTGCACCTGGCGGCGCATATCCAGGGCAGCCAGTTGAAGTTGATTCCCGGCATGGCCCATCGTTTCCAGGAAGCGTTCAAGGTGCCGCTGCTGACGGCGGTGCTGCCGTACCTGCAGGCTCATCGTGAAGATGCCGCGCATTGGGCGCAGATCGATCCGGTCGGGCCTTCGAAGCTGCTGTGACATTGGTGTATCGTGCACCCTTTACGGCGTATTGAAGCCTGCGAGGTTGCCTGTCATGAGTACTCCCCTGAAAATCGATTTCGTCAGCGACGTGTCCTGCCCCTGGTGCATCATCGGCCTGCGCGGCCTGACCGAAGCCCTCGACCAGCTTGGCAGCGAGGTGCAGGCCGAGATCCATTTCCAGCCGTTCGAACTGAACCCGAACATGCCCGCCGAAGGGCAAAATATCGTCGAGCATATCACCGAGAAATACGGCTCCAGCGCCGAAGAGTCCCAGGCCAATCGTGCGCGTATCCGCGACATGGGCGCCGAGCTGGGCTTTGCCTTCCGCACCGACGGCCAGAGCCGTATCTACAACACCTTCGACGCACACCGCCTGCTGCATTGGGCCGGGCTCGAGGGCTTGCAGTACAACCTCAAGGAGGCGTTGTTCAAGGCCTACTTCAGCGATGGCCAGGACCCTTCCGATCACGCCACCCTGGCGATCATCGCCGAAAGCGTCGGCCTGGATATAAAGCGCGCCGCCGAGATTCTCGCCAGCGATGAATACGCCGCCGAAGTCCGCGAGCAAGAGCAGTTGTGGACCTCCCGTGGGGTGACGTCGGTGCCGACCATCGTGTTCAACGACCAGTACGCCGTCAGCGGTGGCCAGCCGGCGGAAGCCTTTGTGGGGGCGATTCGCCAGATCATCAGCGAAGCTAAAAACTAAAATCGAACACTGATCCAAATGTGGGAGGGGGCTTGCCCCCGATAGCGGTGGCACATTCAACATCTTTGTTGACTGACACTCTGCTATCGGGAGCAAGCCCCCTCTCACATTTGTTTCTCACTGTCCTTGAGGTAAACGCTGGCCCGCCCCTTGCATCGCCCCCCTAAAGCCATAGGGGAAACATGACCTTGAATATTCTCGACCTCGACCACAGCCTCACCGGTCAGGCACCGATTGCCCGGCGTCTGGCCAGTGGCCGTGCCACGCGTATCGACCTGCTGGACCTGGGCCCGAAGCTGCGCCTGTGGTCCACCGAAAAAACCTGGAAGCGCTTCGCCGAGCGCCTGGCCCGGCGGCCCCGGCCCACGGATGCGCGCCCGGAAATCCTGTTCGTCGGCTCCGGCGATTATCACCACCTGACGCCGGCGTTTCTGGCCGACCTGAAAGAACCCATCAGCCTGATCCACTTCGACAACCACCCAGACTGGGTGCGCTTTGCGCCCAAGCGTCACTGTGGCTCGTGGGTCAACCGCGCATTGAACATGCCGGCGATCAAACGCATCGTCACCCTCGGCCCGTGCAGCGATGACCTGCATAACCCGCAACTGCGTGGCGGCAACCTCGGAGCCCTCAAGCGCGGGCGCCTGCAACTGTTCCCCTGGCAGCACCCGCCGTCGAAAGTCTGGGGCCGGGTCGGCGATGGCGCCGGCCACCAGCAGCAGGAAAACCACCTGCACTGGCGCAACCTGGCGGAGCTGGACTGGCCGGCGTTTCTCGAGCAGATGATCGGCAGCCTGCCCACCGAAGCGATCTGGATCACCATCGACAAAGACGTGCTCGCCAGTGAAGACGCCGCCACCAACTGGGACCAGGGCGGCATGCGCCTGACCCACCTGCTGCAAGCCCTGCGCGCATTGGCGGCGCGCAAGCGCATCATCGGCATCGACGTGTGCGGCGAGTTCGCCACGCCGGCGTTCAGCAACGCGTTCAAGCGTTGGGAAGCCAAGTCCGACCAGCCGCCCGCGGAGCGCTGGAGCCCGGAGGATCTGCAGCGCAACGCCGCCACCAATGAAGCCCTGATCGACCTGTTTGAGGAGCTGTTCCCGTGACCTTGACTGTGGTGTTGCTGGTGGCCTTTTCCATCGTGCTCGATGTGATCGGCCAACTGTGTTTCAAGCTCGGTCTGGACCGTTTACCGGAGCTGGAGGGCGGCTTTCGCCTGAATGCGTTCTGGGGCCAGGTGTTCAATGCGCCGTTGCTGTGGGCGGGGATCGCGGCCTATGTGATCGAGTTTTTCGTGTGGCTCGAAGCGCTGTCTCGTGCGCCGTTGAGCCTGTTATTTCCGGCGGCGGCCCTGGCCTATTGCGGGGTGGTGCTGGCCGGCAAGGTGGTACTGGGCGAAACCGTCAGCCGCCGCCGTTGGCTGGGCACGCTGGTGATTACCTTGGGTGTGATGCTGGTAGCGATTGCTGGGAGTCAGGCATGAGTACGCAAACGATGCATACCGGTTGGTTGCATGGGCGCCTCGGCACGGTGGTGCTGTGGGCCTTGCTGATCTGCACCGAGAGTGCCGGGCAGCTGTTTACCAAGGTTGCAGGGGACCAGCTGGGGCAGATGGATTTCAACTGGCAGTGGTTGTCCGAGGTGGCGCGCAACCCGGGAATCCTGGCGGCGATTGCCTGCTACATCGGCGCGTTTTTCGTGTGGATGCTGATCCTGCGGCGCAGCAGCCTGTCCCTGGCGTTTCCCCTGAGTTCACTGGTGTTTGTGGTGGTGTTGCTCGGTTCGTGGCTGGGGCTGGGGGAACATATCAGCCCGCTGCATTGGGTGGGCGTTGCGGTGATTATCGGCGGAATCGCACTGTTGGCCGAGGGCGAGGAAAACTGAAGCATGGAACCCTGTGGGAGGGGGCTTGCTCCCACATGTTGTCCGAAGTGATCAATCGAACCTGTAGCTGATCGCTGTCTGCACCTGGCCCTGGTTCACGTCGCCCGTCTCCTTGACGATGCTGCTGTTGGCCGCCGAACCCACCAGGTGGATCCAGCTGGCGCTGGTCAGCAGCGACCAGTGGGAGGCCAGGGGGAACTCGAAGCTCTGGGTCAGCGTGAGGTTCTGGAAACCGCCGCTGGCGTTGTAGGGGCGAATGCCGGAGGCCGCGGATTCATTGGCGTCTACCCCGAAATAGGTTTGAGTCTGGCGCGCATCGGCGAAATTCGCCGCCAGGCCGCTGCTGCCGATAATCCCGCCACCCAGTGGATAGCCCAGCTCGCCGCCGACCTTGCCCAGCGCGCCGCTCTGCGAATGCCCGCCGCCCACGGCCTGGCCCATCCGGGCGTACACGCGCCAGAAGTCGGCCGGCGCGTATTGGATGAAACCGCCCACTTCCGCCATGTCCGACACATTGCGCAGGCCTTGCAGCTCGCCGTTGGAGGTACGCCCCTGCAGGTAGTTGATATAGGGGCCGGCGGTAAAGCCGTTGCTGTTCAGGGCGCTCCAGGTCAGGCCGTCATCAGTGCTCAGGCTGACAGGGCCCCAATCCAGGTCCAGGTAGGGCACGGGGCGGGTTTCGTAGCGGCTGCCGGTGGGGTCGTGGGGTTGATAACTGAGGCCTGCGCCGACTTCACCGGTGATCGGGTCCGCCAGGACACTACTGGAAAAGCCCCATAGTCCGAGTAAGCCGGCAAATACAGTCGCTGTAACCTTGAACATGGAGCGGTTTCCTTATCTGGACATGCGCGCATGAACGCGCGAAGGGCATCCCTTGCGCAAGCACTCATCTTGTTTGTAGCGAGCTACAAAAATTGTAGCTCGTACGACACATATCTCCACCGTTAACGCCAGAACCCCCAGCCCGGCTGGGCTTCAGCCAGTTGGCACACTCCCTGCTCTACCCCTTGGGCAAGCGCACACAGCGCGCTCCTCAAGGTAAACGCAGATGATCCACTGGCATATCGTGTGTGACTTCGACGGGACCATTACCCCCACCGATGTCATCGACAACGTCCTCCAACGCTTCGCCGGCCCCGAGTGGGAAACCATCGAACAGGAATGGCTGGATGGGCATATCGGTTCCCGCGAATGCCTGAGCCGTCAACTGGCGCTGATCAAGGCCACCCCAAGTGAACTGCTGGCGTATTTCGACAGTGTCGAGATCGACCCGGATTTTCCCGACTTCGTCGATCACGTGCTCGGCCTGGGCGCTTCCCTCGAAGTGGTCAGCGACGGCATCGAACAGGGGATTGCGCGGATCCTGTCGCGCAACTACGTGACCTTGCTGCCGATCCTTGCCAACCGCCTGCGCCAGGTCGACCAGAACAGCTGGCGCATCGACTTCCCGTATGCCAGCGATGCCTGCCGCGCCGCGTCCGGCAACTGCAAGTGCAAATCCACCCCGCGCAACAAGCGCGTGCTGGTGATCGGCGACGGCAAGTCGGACATGTGCGTGGCCTCCACCGCCGACTTCGTGTTCGCCAAAGGCAGCCTCGCCCAGTACTGCGCAGCCAACAACATCCCTCACGCGCGCTTCGACACCTTCGCCGAAGTGCCTGCGTTGCTGGCCCGCCTGCCTCAGGGCATCGCCGCCAACGCCACCACCTTCAATACCTCTTCTGACAATCAGGAACTCTTCCACCATGTCTGATATCCGCATCGCTACCGCCGAAGACCAGATCCTTCTGGATAAAGAAGCCAAGTATTGCTCCTACGGCGACACCGTTCACTACATCGAGCCACCGCGTATTTTCAGCCGTTGCGAAGGCTCCTACGTGTGGGACACCGAAGACCAGGCCTACCTCGACCTGCAAATGTGGTACTCGGCCGTCAACTTCGGCTACGCCAACCCGCGCCTGAACAACGCGCTGAAACAGCAGATCGACACCCTGCCGCAAATCGCCAGCCAGTACCTGCACAAAGGCAAGATCGAGCTGTCGGAAATGATCGCGGTGGACGCCAAGAAGAAATTCGGCCTCGACGGTCGCGTGCACTTCAACGTCGGCGGCTCGCAGTCGATCGAAGACTCCCTGAAAGTGGTGCGTAACGCCACCAACGGCAAAAGCCTGATGTTCGCCTTCGAAGGCGGCTATCACGGCCGGACCCTCGGCGCCTCGTCGATCACCTCCAGCTACCGCTACCGTCGCCGCTACGGCCACTTCGGCGAGCGTGCGCAGTTCATCCCGTTCCCGTACCACTTCCGCGGGCCTAAAGGCATGACCAAGGAAGAGTACGGCAGCCACTGCGTGCAGCAATTCGCACGCCTGTTCGAGACCGAATACAACGGCGTGTGGGACCCGAAAGTCGGCCAGAGTGAATACGCCGCGTTCTACGTCGAGCCGATCCAGGGCACCGGCGGCTACGTGATCCCGCCGATGAACTTCTATCGCGAACTCAAGCATGTGTTGGATCAGCACGGCATCCTGATGGTGTCCGACGAAATCCAGATGGGCTTCTACCGCACCGGCAAACTCTGGTCCATCGAACACTTTGACGTCCAACCGGACGTGATCGTCTTCGGCAAGGCGCTGACCAACGGCCTCAACCCACTGGGCGGTATCTGGGCCCGTGAAGAGTTGATCAACCCGAAGATCTTCCCGCCAGGTTCGACCCACTCCACGTTCGCCTCCAACCCATTGGGCACGGCGGTGGGCCTGGAAATGTTCAAGATGACCAACGAAGTCGACTACGGCGCGATGGTCATGGCCAAGGGCAAATTCTTCCTCGAAGGCCTGCAGGACCTGCAGAAACGTTTCCCGATCATCGGCGACGTCGACGGCCTGGGCCTGGCCCTGCGCTGCGAAATCTGCGGCCCGGACGGCTTCACGCCGGACAAGGCGACCCTGGACTACATGGTCGAAGAAGGCATGAAAGGCGACATGGTCGTCGATGGCCGCAAACTCGGCCTGATCCTCGACGTGGGCGGCTACTACAAAAACGTGATCACCCTGGCACCGTCCCTGGAAATCAGCTACCCGGAAATCGAACTGGGCCTGAAGCTGCTCGAGCAACTGCTGGTACGGGCGACCCAACGGTGAGCGCCGCCGGGATCGACCTCGGTGAAGGCAGCGCCGGTTTCGTTCTCGGTGAAGGTCCGGTCGGGATCCTGTTGATCCACGGCCTGACCGGCACCCCGACGGAACTGCGCCAGGTCGCCAAGGGCCTGGCCAAGGCGGGTAACTGCACGGTGTACGTGCCCACCCTGGCCGGGCACTGCGGTGACAACAGCGACCTGCAGGCCACCGGCTGGCTGGACTGGTACGAGGGCGTGCGCAAGACCTTCGTGCAGGTCAGGCAACGCCACGAGCAGGTGTTTGTCGGTGGCTTGTCCATGGGCGCGGTGATGTCGATGTACGTGGCTGCCGAGCACCCTGGGCAAGTTGCCGGGCTGTTGATGTATTCGACCACCCTCAAGTACGACGGCTGGAGCATCAACAAGCTGGCATTCCTCACGCCGTTGCTGATGAAGATTCCGTTCGGCGTGCACATCTGCCGCTTCGAAGAGAAGCCGCCCTACGGCATCAAGAACGAACGCCTGCGGGCAATCGTCGAGCGGCAGATGAAGGAAGGGCAGAGCAGCGAAGCCGGTTTGCTGACCATGGAAGGCATCACGGTGCGCGAATTGCACCGCATGAACGCCGTGGTCAGGAAACGCATGCCCAAGGTCAAGGTGCCGGCCCTGGTGCTGCATTCCCTCGAAGACGACATCACCAGCCGCTGGAACGCCGATTACGTGGAGCGTCACCTGGGCGGCCCGGTGACCAAGATCCTGCTGGACAACTGCTACCACATGATCACCGTCGACCTGCAATACCGCCGGGTCATCGAGTTGAGTGCCGACTTTGTCGAACGGCACACCGCGTTTGTGGACGCCGGCTTACTTTGTGGTGAGCGGGCTTGTTGTGGTGAGCGGGCTTGCCCGCTCACCACAGCAAGCCCGCTCACCACAATAAGCCGCTCACCACAGCAAGCTCGCCAGCCATAACAAGGGAAACGATGTGATCACTACCCAAGCCTTCCCGACCATCCGGGCCCTCCAGCGTAGCGCCTGGAACGACTGTTTTCCCGGTGCCCTGGAAGACTGGGACTATTACGTCGCCGTGGAAAACGCCGCCATCGATGATTTCCAATGGCGCTACCTGGCGGTTTACGACAACGGAACACTGGTGGCCGTGGCTGCCGCGTTCATCACCCATTATCGTCTCGACACCACGGTGTCGGGCGCCGGCAAGCGTTTGGCCGAACGTGTGGAGCGGCTGTGGCCGGGTGTTTTGCAATTGGGCCTGTATGCCATTGGCTCCCCGGTGGCCGAGCGTTGCGACGCCGGGGTGGCCAGTGGCGTGCCCGAGTCGCGTCGCCCGTTGTTGCTCAAACACTTGCTGGAGGCCGCGCGCCAGGATGCCGATGATTTCGGTGTCGGCCTGCTGGCGGTCAAGGATGCACCCAGCCAGGATCCTCATTGGCTCGACAGTTGCCGGGTGGCGGGTTTTCAAAGCATGCCGGGCTTGCCCACCGGGGTGTTGCCGCTGCCATACGGCTCGGTGGATGCCTACCTCGGCTCGCTGGGCAAATCCACCCGCAAGGACTTGCGCCGCAAGCTGCGTGCACCTGGACCGCGGGTGGAGTGGCGCGGCAATATCGATGACGTGCTGCCCGAGGTCATGGGCCTGTATGAAGCCACGCTGACGCGCGCCGAGTTGCAGTTCGAACGCCTGCCTGCCGGCTATTTCACCGGCGTACTGGAACGTCTTGGCGATCGCGCCGTCTGTGTTCTTTACTGGGTCGACGAGCAGTTGGTGGCGTTCAACCTGCTGCTGCTGGACGAGCACCGGTTGGTGGACAAGTTTTTCGCCCATGACGTTGCGTTCACCCGTGACTACAACCTGTACTTCCGCAGTTGGCTGACCAACGTCGACTACTGTATTCAACACAATATTGCGGTGTATGAGTGCGGCCAGGCCGGGTATGCCAGTAAGCTGCGCCTGGGTTGCGAGTTCCAGGGCAACAGTGTGTTTTTCCGCCACCGCAACCGGCTGGTCAACGGCCTGCTCACGCTTGTAAAACTGTTTATTCGACCGGATCGTTCCGACCCTGCCATGGCTGCTGCGATAAGCGAAACCTGATGATCACCAAGACCCGCCAGAAAGCCCGCCCCTTTGCCATTTCGCGCTGGAGCGTCCAGCGCAAGCTGGTGCTGGCGTTCTGGCTGGTCAGCGTGATTCCCACCATGATCGCGGCGGAGCTGGCGGCGACCACGCTGTCGCAGATTTTCGACAGCAACGTGCGCATCTGGCTGCAGGAATCGACCAAGATCGTCAAGGACGAGATCGGCGACATCCTTCACGACAACGCGCGCATGGCCAAGCTGTTCCTGCGCTACACCAGCCCGCCCTCGAGCCGGCAGGCGGCCAAGCATGACCGGCTGACCGCGGACATCGCCGATGCCACCGACATCGACGTGGTGGCGCTGATCCGCACCAGCGATCAAAAGGTGGTGTTCAGCACCGCCTCCGATGACATCGTCAAACAGATCAGCCTGACCAGCAACGCGGTGCTGCAGACCGTGCAAGTGGCAGGGGTGAGCACCGGGATTGTGGTCTCGACCTTCGAAACCAGCCAGGACGGCGTCGACTACCGCCTGTTGGTGGCGACCTACCTGGACAGCAGCTTTCTCACCAGCGTGGCCGATGTGCATTCCCTCGACCTGCGCCTGTACCTGGCCAACCCCGAGGGGTTCTCGGAGATATTTTCGACCCAGCGCTTCGTGGACCATCCTGCGCGCATTCCGAAAAGTGTCGAGACCGCGATGCGCAGTACCAAGCAGCCCAGCGAGCAGTTCACCAACAGCTACAGCGGGCTGTACTGGCCGATCTTCAATGACGCCGGTGACCTCCAAGGCGTGATTTTCAGCGGCCTGCTGCGCCATACCAGCCTGGTGGGGCTGGTGAACCAGAGCAATCTGTTCGTGCTGATTTTCCTGCTCAGCTCGGCGCTGTCCCTGGCGGCGGGGGTGCTGGTGTCTCGGCGCCTGACCAAGCCGTTGCGGGACTTGTCCGAAGGCGTGGGCGCGGTGATCTCAGGCAACTACACGCACCGCGTGCTGGTCAGTGGCGGCGATGAACTGGCGCAATTGAGCAGCACCTTCAACCATATGACCGAGCGCCTGGGCGAGCTGCACCACCTCGAAGCCCAACTGCGCCGGCGCGATCGCCTGCATGCCCTGGGTGAAGTCGCCATGGGCCTGGCCCATGAGATCCGTAACCCGTTGGGCATCATCAAGACGGCCACCCAGTTGTTGCACCGCCGCGTTGACCTGCCGGACGCCGACAAGCGCCACCTGGAATATGTGATCAGCGAAGTCAGCCGCATCAATGACTTGATCACCGAGTTCCTCGACTTTGCCAAACCCAACCCACCGTTGCGCGTGCTGCAGCCGGCCCGTCCGCTGGTGGAGGAGATCCTGGGCTTCTGCGCGCCGGAACTGGCCAGCCATAACATCGACGCGCAGATCGACGACCAGGCGCCGGGGGCGACGATCTACGTCGATGCCAAGCAACTCAAGCAGGCCTGCCTCAACCTGATTCTCAACGCCATCGATGCCATGCCTGAAGGCGGGCGCCTGACCCTGGGCATCCGCAGCGAGGGCGACAACACCGTCATCGCCATCGCCGACACCGGCCAGGGCATCGCGCCGGAGATGATCGAGCGTATCTTTACGCCATTCGTCACCACCAAGGCCTCGGGCACGGGCCTGGGCCTGGCCAAAGTCTATTCGATCATGGAAAGTCACGACGGCAGCATCGAATGCGCCAGCGAAAACGATGCCGGCGCCACCTTCAGCCTGTACATTCCAGCGACAGGCGAAGACGACGAGGACAGTCATGACGCATAACATTCTGGTAGTCGACGACGAACCCAAGCTCTGCGACCTGCTGGCGTCGGCCCTGGGCCAGAACAGCGTGCAGGTGTTCATTGCGGGCAACGGCCTGCATGCGCTCAAGGTGCTGGAACAGGAAGACATCGACCTGGTGATCAGTGACTGGCGCATGCCGGGCATGGACGGGCCGGCCTTGTTGGCCGAGATCAAGGTGCGTTATCCCCACGTGCCGGTGATCGTGATGACCGCCTACAGCACGGTGAAAAACGCCGTGCAGTCGATGCGCAACGGTGCCTACGACTACATTGCCAAACCGTTCGATATCGACGAGCTGGACATCACCGTGGCCAAGGCCCTGCAGTTTCGCGACATCATGCGCGACAACGCGCGCCTGCGCGCCGAATTGGATGAGCAGGCGCAGTTCGACAGCCTGGTGGGCGACAGCCCGGCGTTTCGCAAAGTGTTGCAGGCGGTGGATTCGGTGCGCGACAGCAGCACCACCATCCTGCTGACCGGCGAAAGCGGCACCGGCAAGGAAATGGTCGCCCGCGCCATCCACAAGCATGGCAGCCGTGCCGACAAGCCGTTTGTGGCGGTCAACTGCGCGGCGATCCCCGAAGGGTTGCTGGAAAGCGAAATGTTCGGCCATCGCAAGGGCGCGTTTACCGGCGCCGTGTCTGACCGGGTCGGGCGCTTCCAGCAGGCCGACAAGGGCACGCTGTTTCTCGATGAAGTGGGCGATATGCCCCTGGCATTGCAGGCCAAGATCCTACGCGCCTTGCAGGAGCGGGTGATCGAGCCGGTGGGCGACCCCCGCGAGCGCAAGGTGGATGTGCGGGTGATCGCGGCCACCAACAAGAACCTGCTGGAGGCGGTGGCTAACAAGGAGTTTCGCGAAGACCTGTATTACCGCCTCAATGTGTTCCCGATCCCGCTGCCAGCCCTGCGTGAGCGTGTGGAAGACATCGCGCCCCTGGCCCGCCACTTTGCCCGGACCCTCAGCGCCACTGCCGGCAAGCGGATTACCGGCTTCAGCCCTGAGGCGTTGCAGGCCATGGCCGCGTATCACTGGCCGGGCAATATCCGTGAGCTGCAAAACTGTGTGGAGCGCGCGACCATCGTGGCCGCCACGCCTGTGATCGAAGACATTGATTTACCGGGTTATCTGTTTGCTTCCAAACCCAGCGAAGGCGGCGTGACCGCGATCCTCAGCGAAGGGCCGGGGATTCCCCAGGACCTGGATGCGGCGCTGGCGGAGGTGGAGAAAGCCTACATCCTGGCCGCCTTGCAGGAGAGCAACGGCGTGCAGGCTGCGGCGGCGGCGAAGATAGGAATTTCCGAGAGAAGCTTCTGGTATCGGTTGAAGAAGCTGGGCATCCAGGTCGACAAGATCGTCCGCTGACATGCCTCGATTAAAAATGTGGGAGGGGGCTTGCCCCCGATGGCAGTGGGTCAGTTAAAGATAAGGTGACTGATACACCGCTATCGGGGGCAAGCCCCCTCCCACATTTGGATTGAGTGGTGTCAGGCGTGGACGCGTACCCACACGCTCACCAACACCGTCGCGGCCATCAGCCACGCTACCGCCGCGACGGCTAAAGAGGCCTCCAGCCGCATGCGGTCCACCATCACATACAACGTCGCCAAATACACAAAGTAGGGAATGATCGACCACATCCCGAACAGGATGGTGGTCTTCAAATCGTCCAGCGAGCGGCCCTTGCCGACGATGTAATGGGCGATCAACGCAAAGGTCGGAAACAGCGGCACCAGCCCGGCGATGTAGTAGTTCCTGGTCTTGGCCAGCGCCGCCAGGATCAGCACCACCGCCGCGCCCAGGGCGGCTTTCAAAAAAACATCCATCAGTGGCTCAACCCGTATTTCTTGACCTTGTCGAACAAGGTGGTCTTGGCCATGCCCAGTTCCTGGCTGGCCTGGGTCAGGTTGCCGCCGCTGCGTTGCAGGGCATCGCTGAGCAGGTTGCGTTCAAAGGCTTCCACCGCTTCGGTGAACGCCAGGCCTTGGCTACCGCTGCTGGCCCCGCTTTTCTTGAAGGCGGGCAGGCCGAGGGCGAAGCGTTCGGCGACGTTGCGCAGTTCGCGTACGTTACCGGGCCAGTCGTGGCTCATCAGGCTGGAGAGGGTCTGGTTGTCCAGTTCCGGCGCGGTGCGGTCAAAACGCAGCGACGACTGCTGCAGGAAGTGTTCGAACAGCTGCAGGATGTCTTCGCGGCGTTCGCGCAGGGGCGGCAGTTCCAGGGTCACCACGTTGAGGCGGTAGTACAGGTCGCTGCGGAACTGGCTGGCGCGGCTCAGTTCGTCGAGGTCGGACTTGGTGGCGGCGATCACCCGGCAATCCACGGCCACGCTCTGGTTCGAGCCCAGGCGTTCCAGGGTGCGCTCCTGCAGCACCCGCAGCAATTTGATCTGCAGGTTGATCGGCATGCTTTCCACTTCATCGAGGAACAGCGTGCCTTCATGGGCGTGTTCGATCTTGCCGATACGGCGCTTGCCTGCGCCGGTAAAGGCGTTGGCTTCGTGGCCGAAAATCTCGCTTTCGAACAGGTTCTCCGGCAGGCCGCCGCAGTTGAGGGCGACGAACTGGTGGGCGTGCCGGCGGCTGAAATCATGCAGGCAACGCGCGACCAGTTCCTTGCCGGTGCCGGTCTCGCCTTCGATCAGCACGTTGGCCGAGGTATCGGCGACGTTGGCGATCAGCTCGCGCAGGTTCTGCATGGTCGGCGAGCGACCGATGATGCGGCCTTCCAGCGAATCCCGCTCAGCCAACTGGCGGCGCAGCGACCAGACTTCCCGCGCCAGCCCGCGTTGTTCCAGGGCGCGGCGGGCGACGTCGACCAGGCGCTCGGGGGAGAAGGGTTTCTCCATGAAGTCGTAGGCGCCATTGCGCATGGCGCCGACCGCCATGGAGATGTCGCCATGCCCGGTGATCAGCACCACCGGCAGGCTTTTATCCAGGGCCTTGAGACGGGTGAGCAGTTCCAGGCCGTCGATGCCCGGCAGGCGGATGTCGCTGATCACGATGCCGGCGAAGTTCTCGCCGATGCGTTTCAACGCTTCTTCGGCACTGCCCACGCCCACGCTGGGGATGTCTTCCAGCGCCAGCGCCTGTTGGCAGCCGAGCAGCACATGGGGGTCGTCTTCGACGATCAGCACGGTGAGGTCTTGAGGATCAATATTCATGTCGACTCAGCTTGTTGAGCGCCCACCAGCGGCAGGCTCAGGACAAAGGCAGTGCCACCGCCGGCCGGGTGCTCCACGGCGAGGGTGCCGCCGGTGGCTGCCGCGAGGCTGGCGGAGAGGGTCAGGCCCAGGCCCAGGCCTTGCTCGCCGGGTTTGGTGGTGAAGAAGGGTTCGAACAGATGCTTGCGCGCCTCGGCGTCGATGCCGTGGCCGTTGTCGCGCACCAGCAGGCGGTATTTGCCGTCGGCGATGCTGCCTTCCAGGCACAACTCGGGAGCCGGTTGTGCCTGCATGGCGTCGAGGGCGTTGCCGATCAGGTTGACCAGGATCTGTTCCAGGCGCGTCTGGTCGATCTGCAATTGGGCCGGGGCAAAGTTGCGGTGCAGGCTCAGCGGCAGGCTGTCCAGGCGTGGGCCGAGGACCTGGAACGCGGCGTCCACGGCCTTGGCCAGGCTGGCTTCGCCCTGGTCATCGCCGCGTCGGGCAAAGGAGCGCAGGCTGGCGGTGATGCGGCCCATGCGGTCGATCAGCTCGTTGATGGTCTTGAGGTTGGCGCTGGCGGTGTCCAGCGCGCCGCGTTCGAGGAAGCGCACGGTGTTGCCGGACAAGGTGCGCAGCGCGGCCAACGGCTGGTTCAGTTCATGGGCGATGCTGGTGGACATCTGGCCGATGGCCGCCAGCTTGCCGGCCTGTACCAGTTCATCCTGGGCGCGGCGCAGGGTTTCCTCGGCCTGGCGCCGTTCGCGGATCTGGCCCTTGAGCCGCTCGTTGCTGGCGCGCAGGTCGGCGGTGCGTTCGGCGATCCGCCGTTCCAGCTGGCTGTTGGCTTCCTGCAAGGCTTCCCGCGCAGCGAGGCGGGTGGCGATGACTTTGCGCCGCTCGTTCCAGGCAATCAGCAAAAACGCGACGAGGCCAAACGCGACAGCCACCAGGATGCCCTGGTTGATCGCCGCGCGGCGCAGGTCGTTGAGCGGGGTGAGCAGGGTGAAATTCCACGGTGTGTCATTGAGTGGGCGGGTTTGCGCCAGGTAGCTGACTTCGTGCTCGTCGTTGACCACTTCAGTGTTGGCCGGGAAGGTCAGCTTCTCGCTGCGGTCATTCAAGCGCTCACGGGCCAGGGGTTCCAGTTCGTTGAGCGTGGCCCAGTAATATTGCAGGCTGTGGGCCAGGCGATCCTTGGTCTCGTCGCTCAGCGGTCGCACCGCCTTGAGGCGTCGAGCCGGGTCGCTGGAGAGAATGATGATGCCGTTCTCGTCGCTCACAAAGGCTTCGAGGCGCGCGCGTTGCCAGCGCTCTTCCAGGGCTTCGAGGCGCACTTTGACCACCGCCACGCCGATGATCTTGCCGTGTTCTTCCAGGCCGTGGGCCAGGTAGTAGCCGGGCTCGCCGTTGGTGCTGCCGATGCCGTAGAAACGCCCGGGCTGGCCACGCACGGCATTCTGGAAATAGGCGCGAAAGGACAGGTCTTCACCCTGGTAACTGTCGGCATCGCGCCAGTTACTGGTGGCCAGCACGCGGCCGGTGGTGTCCATCACGTAGATGGCCCGACTGCGACTGCGTCGGTTCAGGCCTTCGAGGTAGTCGTTGACCGTTTTACGGGTTTCCTGGTTCGGCTCGGCCAGCAGCTTGGAGACGCTCGACTCCAGCTCCAGCAGGCTGGGCAGGTAGGTGTATTTGCTGATTTCACTTTCGACGGTGCGGGCATGCAGCTCCAGCTGGCGTTCGCCGTTGTCGCTGAGGGTGCGGATGCCGTAGTACTCACTGATCCAGAAGCCGATATAACCCAGGCCGATCATCAGGGCGATGATCAACGGCGGCAGGAACAGTTGGCGAATCAGACGAGGTTTCACGGCAAGTGATGGCGGTGCGGCGCGATAGAGGTTGGGGTCGCATTTCATCACAGATGCCTTGGGTCAACCAGTTGTGGCGAAGGGGGTGGCCCCTTCACCACAGCTGGGTGGTACTTAGTGCTGCAGGATTTTCTCAAGGAAGTGCTGCGCGCGCTCGGAGCGGGCGCTGATGTCGCCGAAGAACTCTTCCTTCGGGCAGTCTTCGATGATCTTGCCGGCGTCCATGAAGATCACGCGGTCGGCCACTTTGCGGGCAAAGCCCATTTCGTGGGTGACGCACATCATGGTCATGCCTTCCTGGGCCAGTTGCACCATCACGTCCAGTACTTCGTTGACCATTTCCGGGTCGAGGGCCGAGGTCGGTTCGTCGAACAGCATGACGATCGGGTCCATGGCCAGGGCGCGGGCGATCGCCACACGTTGCTGCTGGCCACCGGAAAGCTGGCCCGGATGCTTGTGGGCGTGCGCCGACAGGCCGACGCGCTCAAGCAGTTGCAGGCCTTTCTTGGTGGCTTCTTCCTTGCTGCGGCCGAGCACCTTGATCTGTGCGATGGTCAGGTTTTCGGTGATGGTCAGGTGCGGGAACAGCTCGAAGTGCTGGAACACCATGCCCACGCGCGAACGCAGTTTCGGCAGGTTGGTCTTCGGGTCGGCGATGGACGTGCCGTCGACGATTATGTCGCCTTTCTGGAACGGTTCCAGCGCGTTGACGCACTTGATCAGGGTGGACTTGCCCGAGCCCGATGGCCCGCACACCACGATCACTTCGCCTTTTTTAACCTCGGTGCTGCAATCGGTCAGCACCTGGAAGTCGCCATACCACTTGTTGATGTTCTTGATCGAGATCATACGGCAAACCTTTTTTGCAGACGCTTGACCAGCAGCGAGGCGGAAAAGCTGATGATGAAGTAGACGACACCGGCGAAGATCAGGAACTCATTGGAGCGCCCGATGATGTCGCCGTTGGAACGGGCGGAGTTGAGGAAGTCCACCAGGCCCACGGTGTAGACCAGCGAGGTGTCCTGGAACAGGATGATCGACTGTTGCAGCAGCAACGGGGTCATCTTGCGGAACGCCTGGGGCAGGATGATCAGGCGCATGGTCTGGCCATAGGTCATGCCCATTGCCTGTGCCGCCGCCATCTGGCCCTTGGGGATCGACTGCACGCCGGCCCGCACGATCTCGCAGAAGTACGCGGCCTCGAACATCATGAACGCCACGACGCAGGAGGTGAACGCGCCGATCGGGGTGTCTTCGCCGGTGATCCAACGCAAGACGAACGGCACCGCCAGGTAGAACCAGGTGATCACCAGCAGCAGCGGGATCGAGCGGAAGTAGTTCACATAGGCGCCGGCCACCCGGGACAGCAGTTTGCTGGACGACAGGCGCATCAGTGCCAGGATCGTACCCAGCGCGATACCGCCGATCACGCCCATGACCATCAGCTTCAAGGTCATGACCATGCCGTTCCACAGGCCCGGGATGGCGGGGATGATGCCGCTGAAATCGAGTTCCATTATTTACCCCCCACGGAGATCAGGCCGGGCACTGCGACTTTCTTCTCGACCACGCGCATCAGCAGCATCAGGCTCATGTTCAGGGTGAAGTAGATCAGCGTGGCCAGGGTGAAGGCTTCAAACAGGTTGGCCGAGAACTCGGCGGTCTGTTTGGTTTGCGCCAGCAGTTCCATCAGGCCGATCAAGGACGCCACGGAGGAGTTCTTGAAGACGTTGAGGAATTCCGAGGTAAGCGGCGGAATGATGATCCGGTAGGCCTGGGGCAGCAGCACGTTCCAGTAGATCTGCGGCAACTTGAAGCCCATGGCACGTGCAGCGGCCTCTTGGCCACGTGGCAGCGCCTGGATACCGGTACGCACTTGCTCGCACACACGGGCAGCGGTGAACAGGCCCAGGCACACGACAACGCTCAGGTAGGCCGAGGTGGTCGGGTTGAGGTCCTGCTTGTACCAGTCCTGCAGGTTCTGCGGCAGCAGGTCGGGTATCAGGAAGTACCAGATGAACAGCTGCACCAGCAGCGGCACGTTACGAAACAGTTCCACGTAGCAGGTCGCGATGCCCGATACGAGGCGGTTTGGCACAGTGCGCATGACCCCCAGAATGGAGCCCAGCAGCAAGGCGATAATCCATGCCACGACAGCGATGGCGATGGTCCAGCCCAGGCCGGCGATGTACCAGTCGAGATAAGTCTCGCTGCCCACGCCGGTGGACTTGAAGAACACGCCCCAGTCCCAGTTGTAATTCATTAGGGTCTCCCCTCGAGATCGATCGATGTACAAGCACCCGCTTGGGGAAAGTCCATTCCCGCCTGGCGATGAACGCCAGGCACACGCGATCGGCTCGAAAACCGCCCGGTCGAGTGTTCCAAAGTATAGCCAGCAGGTAGTAACAGACGCCTGAGGGAGGGTTGGCTCCCTCAGGCGATAAGGTTAGTCAGGAATCAGATTTTTACTTCAGGCGCCGGCTTGTCGGTCGGGTTCTTGATCAGTTCCTTAACCTTGTCGCTCATTGGGAAGTTCAGGTTCAGGTTTTTTGGTGGGATCGGGCTTTCGAACCACTTGGCGTAGATCTTGTTGATTTCGCCGGACTTGTACAGGCCAACGATGGCGTCATCCACCGCTTTCTTGAAGGCAGGGTCTTCTTTGCGAACCATGCACGCGTAGGCTTCGAAGGACTGTGGAGTACCGGTGATGACCCAGTCATCCGGCTTCTTGGCCTTGGCTTCTTCACCGGCCAGCAGGGCGTCGTCCATCATGAAGGCTACGGCACGGCCGCTTTCCAGCATCTGGAAGGACTCGCCATGGTCTTTGGCGGAGATGACGTTCATGCCCATCTGCTTGTCAGCGTTCATCGCCTTGATGATGCGCTCGGACGTGGTGCCGGCGGTGGTCACGACGTTCTTGCCCTTCAGGTCGGCGAAGTCGGCGTAGCTAGGCTTGCCTTCCTTGTCTTTCTTGACCAGCAGGCGAGTGCCGATTTCGAAGATGTTGGTGGTGAAGGCGACTTGCTGGGCGCGTTCGGCGTTGTTGGTGGTGGAACCGCACTCGATGTCGACGGTGCCGTTCTGAACCAGCGGAATACGGGTCTGCGAGGTGACCAGGTTGTACTTGGCCTGCAGATCGGGTTTGTTCAGGTCTTTTTTCAGGGCTTCGACGATGGCCAGCTGAATGTCGTGGGAGTAACCCACAGGTTTGCCCGAACCATCCGCAATGTAGGAAAACGGAATGGAGCTGTCGCGGTGCCCGAGGGTGATGGTGCCGGAGTCGTTGATTTTCTTCAGTGTGCCGGTGAGTTCGGCGGCAAAAACTGGAGTGCTGATCAGAGCAGCAGCGATAGCTGCGCCCAGGATATGGGGAACGATGCGCATCAATACTTCCTCGACATTTGTTTTTTTTATGAAGCCGGCTAGACGGCTCTCTTGTACAGCGAATGCCCGTGACGGCTCCTGAAGCGTCCCAGGCAATCGTCTAGGAGTGTAGAGCATGAGTCGTGCCAGACCGGAAATAAAAGCTTAACAAGTTGATTTACATGAGGATTAATTTTGTATGACGACAAATATGTAACCGTTTGATCCGGTAAACCGAATAGGCTTGCCTGTGGCGTTCGGAAAACCGAATGCCAGGCGCTATAAAAAAGCCCCTGGGCCTTACGGCGCAGGGGCTTTTGTACGACGGGCCTGTCAGGCCGCTTCGATCTTGCTGCGGGTCTGCTCAACCTTGGACAGGTAGCGTTGCACGTTGTCCTGTTCCTGTGGGGTGGTGAACAGGCCGAGTTTGGTCCGGCGCCACAGCACGTCCTGGGGCTGGGTTACCCATTCCTCGGCACACAGGTAGTCGACCTCGCGGGTGTAGAGGCCGCCGCCCAAATGTTCACCCAGGTCAGCCAGCGACTGCACGCCTTCGAGCAGGCGCCAGGTGCGGCTGCCATAGGTGGTGGACCAGCGGCGCGCGATTTCGCTCGGCAACCAGTCGAACTTGCTGCCAATGGCCTCGGCCAGGGCTTCTGGGGTGGTCATGTCCTCGCCGCCGGGCAGGCTGGCGGTGGCGGTCCAGCTGGGACGCATCTGCGTGAAGTACGGGGCCAGTTGCGCCATCGCCGATTCGGCGAGCTTGCGGTAGGTGGTCAGCTTGCCGCCGAACACCGACAGGATCGGTGCCTCGCCCGTACCACCGGACAGCGACAGGGTGTAGTCACGGGTGATGGCCGACGGGTTGTCCGACTCGTCGTTGCACAGTGGGCGCACACCCGAGTAGGTGTGGACGATGTCGTCGCGGCTCAGCTGTTTCTTGAAGTGCGCGTTGACCACCTTGAGCATGTAGTCGGTTTCACCTTCGGTGATCGCCACTTTCGCCGGGTCGCCGGTGTATTCGCGGTCGGTGGTGCCGATGATGGTCAGGTGGTTCAGGTACGGAATGGTGAAGACGATGCGCTGGTCTTCGTTCTGCAGGATGTGCGCGTGGGCGCCTTCATACAGTTTCGGCACGATCAGGTGGCTGCCCTGGATCAGGCGGATACCGTAGGGCGAGTCCAGCTTCAGGTCGTCCTTGATGAACTTGGCGACCCACGGGCCGGCGGCGTTCACCAGGGCGCGGGCACGGATCGAGAACAGGCTGCCATCGGCGCGTTCCATGTTCATGTCCCACATGCCATTGCTGCGATGGGCACTGATGCAGCGGGTCTGGGTATGGATATGCGCACCTTTTTCACGGGCGGCCATGGCGTTGAGGACGACCAGACGGGCGTCGTCGACCCAGCAGTCGGAGTATTCGAAGCCTTTGGTGATTTCGCTTTTCAGCGGGCTGTCAGGGCCGAACTTGAGGCTCTTGGAGCCGGCGAGTTTCTCGCGCTTGCCCAGGTGGTCATAGAGGAACAGGCCGGCACGGATCATCCACGCCGGGCGCAGGTGGGGGCGGTGTGGCAGCACGAAGCGCATCTGCTTGACGATGTGCGGGGCCTTGGCCAGCAGCACTTCACGTTCGGCCAGGGCTTCGCGTACCAGGCGGAATTCGTAATGTTCGAGGTAGCGCAGGCCGCCGTGGATCAGCTTGCTGCTGGCGGAGGAGGTGTGGCTGGCCAGGTCGTCCTTTTCGCAAAGGAATACCGACAAACCGCGACCGGCTGCGTCTGCTGCAATGCCGACGCCGTTGATCCCGCCACCGATTACGGCAACGTCATAGACTTCGGCAAGCGGTGGAGCAGGCAAGGTAGAAGGGTTCATCGACTGGCCTCGGGAGCTTTTTCGTATTGGAATTCGAACATTAATGTTCATTTGCGAAAATGGTAGCTGATAAACGTGGGCACAGCCAGTCGACTTCGATTGAAAAAACTCATCGAAGGGCGGGAAAAGGAAAATTTGTGAACATAAGCCTGGGCAGGCTCGAGAAAAAGGCGCTGGATAAATCGCCATCGGGGCTTGCCCCCGATGGCTTCAGTGCAGACGCTATACGACTTCCAGGCGAACCTTATGCTGGTTCAACAACTGCACCAGGGCCGGCACCGGCTCCTGATCCGTCACCAGGCAGTCCACCAGGCTGATCGGCCCCAGTCGAATCATGGCATTGCGCCCGAATTTGCTGGAGTCCGCCGCCAGGATCACCTGGCGTGCATTGGCGATGATCGCCTGGGAAACCCGGACTTCCTGGTAGTCGAAGTCCAGCAGGCTGCCGTCCTCGTCGATGCCGCTGATACCCACCAGCGCGAAGTCGACCTTGAACTGGTTGATGAAGTCGACACTGGCCTGGCCCACCACGCCGCCGTCACGGCGCACATTACCGCCGGTCAGCAACACATCGAAGTCGTCCTTTGCGCTGAGCATGGTGGCGACGTTGAGGTTATTTGTGATGATTTTCAGGTGATTGTGATTGAGCAGCGCACGGGCAATGGACTCGGTAGTGGTACCGATATTGATGAACAACGAGGCGTGATCGGGAATTTGTGCCGCGATGGCTTCGCCGATGCGCTGTTTCTCGTCGCGCATCTGGTCGGCACGCATGGCGTAGGCGGTGTTCTCGACACTGGAGTCATAGGCCGCGCCGCCGTGGTAGCGGCGCAGCAGATTGGCGTCCGCCAGCTGGTTGATATCGCGGCGGATGGTTTGCGGGGTGACAACGAATAGCTGCGCCATTTCCTCGATACTGACGTAGCCGCGTTCGCGGACCAGTTCGAGGATTTGCTGCTGGCGGGGAGGCAGATTCATGGGGCGTCCTTTGGGCTGCCATACAAAAGTGGCCCATGATGACGCAGGAATCTGCTCCCTGCCAGTTACAACCCGATATGGGGCCGGCGCATGGCTTATTCGGCGCCTTCGTGGGGCTCCCAGTCACGGGTGCGGCTCACCGCTTTTTGCCAGCCGGCGTAGAGTTTTTCCTTGGCGGCTTCTTCCAGTTGCGGTTCGAATTCGCGCTCGATCACGGCCTTGCCGCGCAGCTCGTCCAGGCTGCCCCAGAAGCCGCAGGCCAGGCCTGCCAGGTAGGCGGCGCCGAGTGCAGTGGTTTCGCGCATTTGCGGGCGCTCGACCTGGGTGCCGAGGATGTCGGCCTGGAATTGCATCAGGAAGTTGTTGGCCACCGCACCGCCGTCCACACGCAGGGCCTTGAGGCGTTCGCCCGAGTCCTGTTGCATGGCGTCGAGTACGTCGCGGGTCTGGTAGGCAATCGACTCCAGGGCGGCACGAATAATGTGATCCACGCGTACGCCGCGGGTCAGGCCAAACAGTGCGCCACGGGCATACGGGTCCCAGTAGGGGGCACCCAGGCCGGTGAAGGCCGGGACCAGGTACACGCCGTTGCTGTCCTTGACCTTGCCGGCGAAGTATTCGGTGTCGGTGGCATCGGCGATGATTTTCAGCTCGTCACGCAGCCATTGCACGGTGGAGCCACCGTTGAACACCGCGCCTTCCAGCGCATAGGCCACTTCGCCACGGGGGCCGCAGGCGATGGTGGTGAGCATGCCGTGCTTGGACTTGACCGCTTTGTCGCCGGTATTCATCAGCAGGAAGCAGCCGGTGCCGTAGGTGTTCTTGGCCTGGCCGGCCTCCACGCACATCTGGCCGAACAGGGCCGCTTGCTGGTCACCGGCGATACCGCCGATGGCGATGCCGCTTTTGGTGCGGCCGTAGATCTCGGAGGAAGACTTCACTTCCGGCAGCATTTCCCGCGGAACGTCGAGGATCTCCAGCATCTTCGCATCCCACTCGAGGGTGTGGATGTTGAAGAGCATGGTGCGCGAGGCGTTGGTGTAGTCGGTGACGTGGGTCTTGCCGCCGGTAAATTTCCAGATCAGCCAGCTGTCGATGGTGCCGAACAGCAGCTCGCCGTTGCGCGCACGCTCGCGGCTGCCTTCGACGTTATCGAGGATCCACTTGAGCTTGGTGCCGGAGAAGTACGGGTCGGTGACCAGGCCGGTGGTGTCGTTAATGTATTGCTCGTGGCCGTCGCGCTTGAGCTGCTGGCAGATCTCGGTGCTGCGGCGGCATTGCCAGACAATGGCGTTGTAGATCGGGCGGCCGGTGATCTTGTCCCATACCACGGTGGTTTCACGCTGGTTGGTGATACCGATGGCGGCGACCTGGTCATGGTGCAGGCCGGCTTGTGCCAGGGCCTCGACCATCACCGCGCTCTGGGTGGCGAAGATTTCCATCGGGTCATGCTCGACCCAGCCGGCTTGCGGGTAGTGCTGGGTGAATTCACGTTGGGCGGTGCAGACCACGTTGGCGTCGCGATCGAAGATGATTGCCCGGGAACTGGTGGTGCCCTGATCAAGGGCAATGATGTAGTTCTTATTCTCGATATCGGTCATGTCTATTGCCTTGGACGAAATAAGGAAGTCAGAAATCAGCCGGGGCCGCGAAGGGCAGAGGACCAGGCTGGCGCTTTCAGGAAATACGAGTCTTGCCGTTGACAGCCGTGTCAGTTGTTTCCGCTATAGCAGGTGCGGCGCTCGGCAAGTGGCGAGCAATTAGCCCGCGATAGGCCGCAGCACCGAGGCATGCGCCGACAATCGGCGCGAAAATCGGAACCAGGAAGTAAGGAATATCGCGGCCGCCAGTAAAGGCCATTTCACCCCAGCCAGCGAAAAAGGTCATCAGTTTGGGCCCGAAATCCCGCGCCGGGTTCATCGCAAAGCCGGTCAGCGGGCCCATGGCACTGCCGATGACCGCAATCAGCAGGCCAATCAGCAGTGGTGCCAGCGGACCGCGCGGCAGGCCGTTGTTGTCATCGGTCAGGGCCATGATCACGCCCATCAGGATCGCGGTAATGACCATTTCCACCAGGAAGGCCTGCGCCGTGCTCAGCAGTGCATGGGGGTAGGTGGAGAACACCGAGGCCAATTCCAGGCTGGCCTGGGTGCCGCGTACCAGATGGTGGGTTTGTTCGTAATCGAAAAAGAGATTGCTATAAAGCGTGTACACCAGCGCCGCCGAGCAGAAGGCTCCGGCGATTTGGGCCAGGATGTAGAACGGCAGTTTGCGCTTGTCGAAGTCGGCAAAAATACACAGGGCGATACTGACCGCCGGATTGAGGTGAGCCCCGGAAATACCGGCGCTCAGGTAGATCGCCATGCTGACGCCGATCCCCCAGATGATGCTGATTTCCCACAACCCGAAGCTGGCACCCGCGACCTTGAGCGCAGCAACGCAGCCTGTACCGAAGAAGATCAGAAGCGCAGTCCCCAGGAACTCGGCCATGCATTGGCTCGAAAGTGAAGGCTGTTGAAGAGCAGTTGTCATGGAAAACCTCGATTGTTGTTCTTGTCTGGCGCACTGCCTCAACGGACGGTTGCGCGATTTTCACCGTGACGAGGATCCCCATCCAAGACACGGCTTACTGCTGGAACGCTGCAGGTGTATTCCTACAGTATTCGGAAACGAAAAAATATAGACAAGAATGACGGCTGTCAAAGGTCGAAAGTGAACTGTCGGTCACTTTCCAACTATTGGTTTGATGAATGATCACGCTCGCCACGTTAAGTATTGTGGACGGGGAGGGCGGACTAGAGCGTTTTATGCGGGCTTGGCCTAGAATTGGCCGTCAGTTTGCCACGCTCGGAGAGGTCATGACCCCCGCATTGGATTTGTTGAAAAAAGTTCGCGCCGAACATCGCATCCACAGTTATGAACACGACCCCAAGGCGGCCTCCTATGGCCTGGAGGCCGCAGAGAAATTGGGCCTCGACCCGGCGCAGGTGTTCAAGACCTTGTTGGCCAGCAGTGAAAAAGGCGAATTACTGGTGGCTGTGGTGCCGGTCGTCGGAAGTCTCGACCTCAAGGCCCTGGCTCATGCGGCGGGGGTTAAAAAAGTCGAAATGGCTGATCCGGCTGCGGCGCAGCGTTCCACCGGTTACCTGCTGGGAGGTATCAGCCCACTGGGGCAGAAGAAGCGGCTGCGCACATTTATCGATGTAACGGCGCAGCCGTTTGCGACAATTTTTGTGAGTGCGGGGAGAAGGGGACTGGAAGTGGAGTTGTCCGCCGCAGTGCTGGCGGAACATACCCAGGCCAAATTCGCAGAAATTGGCCGGGCGTAATCCCGGTATCCTGGATAACCAATGTGGGAGGAGGCTTGCCCCTCCCACACGTTGATCATTGACTCAGCCAGCCGGGCTGTAGCGTCGTACGCCGGATTCGGCGTGAAGAACCTGCGCCGCGACGCTGCCTGAGGCCTGGAACAGCACCAGATGCTCAGCGGCCACGCGAATGCCCACTTGCGCGCCCACCTGATGGTCGGCATGGCTGGGGAAAATCGACTCCAACTGCGCACCGGTCGGCAGTTGCAGGCGGTACAGGGTCGACGCGCCGAGGAAGGTCTTGCCGACGATCCGCGCTTTCAAGGCGCTGTCCGGCGCGTAGACGATGTCGTCCGGGCGCAGCAAGACGTCCACCGCCCCCCCCGTAGGCCAGGTGTAGGCGCGGTTTCCGCGCAGGTCGCCGAGTTCGGTGTGGACGGACTCGGGCGAACTCAACTGGCCACGAATGAAATAACCCTGGCCGATAAAGCTGGCGACGTAAGGCGTCAGGGGTTCGTGATAGAGGTTGTAGGGGGTATCCCACTGCTCCAGGCGGCCTTCCTTGAACACCCCGACGTGATCGCTCACGGCGAATGCCTCTTCCTGGTCATGGGTGACCAGGATCGCACTGGTGCCCCGTGCCTTGAGGATGTCGCGCACCTCGTGGCTGAGCTTGCGCCGCAGTTCGCCGTCGAGGTTGGAGAACGGTTCGTCCAGCAGCAACAGCTGCGGCTCCGGCGCCAGGGCGCGGGCGAGGGCGACGCGTTGTTGCTGGCCGCCCGACAGTTCGTGGGGGAAACGCTTGCCCAGGTTCTTGAGGTTGACCAGCTCCAGCAGTTCGGCGACCACACGGTCTTTTTGCGGGTGTTTGCGAATGCCGAAGGCGATGTTGTCGGCCACGCTGAGATGGGGGAACAGCGCGTAGTCCTGGAACACCATGCCGATGCGACGTTTCTCCGGCGCCAGGGTAAAACCGGCGCTGGAGATCACTTCGCCCGCGAGGCTGATTTCGCCTTCGTGCACCGGCTCAAAACCGGCAATCGCGCGCAAGGTCGTGGTTTTGCCACAGCCCGAAGAACCCAGCAGGCAACCGATATCGCCCGCGTTGAGGTGCAGATTGAGGTTCTGCACCACCCGTTGATCCTGGTAACCGCATGCCAGATTGCGCAAGTTCAGCAGTAATGGCTGGCTCATGCGTGGTGGTACGCCGGTTCGACGAGGAATTCGAGCAGGGCTTTTTGCGCGTGCAGGCGGTTCTCGGCCTGGTCCCAGGCCACGGAGCGTGGGTCATCGAGCAGGTCGAGGCTGATTTCCTCACCCCGGTGGGCGGGCAGGCAGTGCATGAACAGCACGTCCGGCGCGGCCATGTCGAGCAGGGCGCGGGTCACCTGGAAGGGCGCGAACAGGGCCAGGCGCTTGGCGGTTTCGTCTTCCTGGCCCATGGAGGTCCAGACGTCGGTGCTGACCAGGTGGGCGCCGATCGCTGCATCCTTTGGATCGCGCAGGATCTGCACACGGCCATCGGCCTTGGCCAGGAACTCGGCGGCCGGTTCGAAGCCTTCCGGACAGGCGATGCGCAGGTGGAAGTCGAACTGAATCGCCGCTTCTATATAGCTGTTGCACATGTTGTTGCCGTCACCGATCCAGGCCACGGTCTTGCCCTGGATCGAGCCACGGTGCTCAAGAAAGGTCTGCATGTCGGCCAGCAACTGGCATGGGTGCAGGTCATCGGACAGGCCGTTGATTACCGGCACGCGCGAGTTGGCGGCGAATTCGGTCAGGGTGCTGTGGGCAAAGGTACGGATCATCACCGCATCGAGCATGCGCGACATGACGATCGCGCAGTCGCTGATCGGCTCGCCACGGCCCAGTTGGGTGTCACGCGGCGACAGGAAGATGGCCTGGCCACCCAGCTGGATCATGCCGGCTTCGAACGACAGGCGAGTGCGGGTCGACGACTTCTCGAAAATCATCCCGAGCACGCGGTTTTTCAAAGGCTCGAACAGTACGCCGCGGTTACGCAGGTCTTTAAGCTCAATGCCTCGACGGATCACGCTGACCAGCTCTTCGGGCGTGCAATCCATCAGGGAGAGAAAGTGCCTTGCGCTCATCATTAACTACCTTTTTGCAACAGACCGCAGATACTCAAAGCCTTGTTTATTGTGACAACGGGCGAGACCTGCGGCGAAAGCCGCACGGGGCGACGAAATAGGGGAAGGCGCGATATTGACATTAAATGTCGCGTCTTACCAATAGGGCTACGTTTTTAGGGGTGTTCAAGAAGGGCGCGAGAGCGCTTTTGAAGACGATTTCCTGACAGCAGCGGGCCATTTGTACACTGACGCCATCACCTTTTGCAATGCGCGGGGGCGGGCCTGGATCAGGCTGCGTCGGTTTCAGAGGTTGATGACAGGTTCTGTAACATTTGCTCATGTTTGCGCATGGCCTGGCCTGATGGCTATCGATTCACAGGACGAACGATGCTGGCGCCTGTCATGGTCACGGCCCATAGTCAGGCCAAAAGCCCAATAAAGAGACTGGCCATGACCAAGACTCTCCACCACCGTGCCTGCCACCTGTGTGAAGCCATCTGTGGCCTGACCCTGGAAACCACCCAGGCCGAAGACGGCAGCCTGGCGATCACCTCGATCAAGGGCGACACGCTGGACAGCTTCAGTCGCGGCCATATCTGCCCCAAGGCCGTGGCGTTGCAGGACATCCAGAATGATCCTGACCGCCTGCACCAGCCCATGTTGCGGGTGGGCAGCGAATGGCAGCCAATCCCGTGGGATGAGGCGTTTGCCTTGGTCGCCGAGCGGCTGGCGGGCATCCAGGCGCGGCATGGGCAGAATGCAGTGGCGGTGTATCAGGGTAACCCCAGCGTGCACAACTATGGGCTGATGACCCACAGCAACTACTTCCTCGGCCAGCTCAAGACGCGCAACCGGTTTTCTGCCACCTCCGTAGACCAGTTGCCCCATCACCTCACCAGCCACCTCATGTACGGCCATGGCCTGTTGCTGCCGATTCCGGACATCGACCACACCGACTTCATGCTGATCCTGGGCGGCAACCCGCTGGCCTCCAACGGCAGCATCATGACCGTGCCTGATGTGGAGAAGCGTCTCAAGGCTATCCAGGCCCGGGGCGGCAAGGTGGTGGTGGTCGATCCTCGGCGCAGTGAGACAGCGGCGATCGCTGATCAGCATCTGTTCGTGCGGCCTGGCGGGGATGCGGCGTTGCTGTTCGGGGTACTCAACACACTGTTCACCGAGAACCTGATGCGTGACAGTCATTTGCCGGTAGAGGGCCTTGAGGATGTGCGCCGTGCGATCCTCGGCTTTACCGCCGAAGCCATGAGCCGCCAGTGTGCCGTACCTGCCGGGCAGATTCGCCAGTTGGCACGGGATTTCGCTGCTGCGGATAAAGCGGTGTGCTACGGGCGCATGGGGGTGTCGACCCAGGCGTTCGGCACGCTGTGTCATTGGCTGGTGCAGTTGATCAACCTGGTCACGGGCAACCTCGACCGCGAGGGCGGCGCGTTATGCACCAGTCCGGCGCTGGATTTGGTCGCGTCCACCGGTGGCGGGCATTTCAATCGCTGGCAGAGCCGCGTGTCCGGGCGCCCGGAGTACGGCGGCGAGTTACCAGTGTCTGCATTGGCCGAAGAAATGCTCACCGGCGGCGAAGGACAGATCCGCGCGCTGGTGACGGTGGCGGGCAACCCGGTGCTGTCGACCCCCAATGGCCGCCAGTTGGAGCAGGCCCTGGACGGCTTGGAGTTCATGGTCAGCATCGACCTCTATATCAACGAGACCACGCGTTATGCCGATCTGATCCTGCCGTCCACTTCGGCGCTGGAAAACGACCACTACGACACCACGTTCAACATGTTCGCCGTGCGCAATGTCACCCGTTTCAATCGCGCGATCCTGCCCAAGCCTGAGGGGGCGTTGCATGACTGGGAGATCTTCGTCGGCCTGGCCACGGCATTCGCTGCGCACACCGGTATGGCGCTCAAGCCCACCATGCCGCCTGCGCAAATGATCGACTTCGGCCTGCGCGCCGGCGCTTATGGTGATGCGTCGAGCCATCAGTTGTCGGTGGCGAAGCTGGCGGATCATCCCCATGGCATGGACCTGGGGCCGCTCAAGCCAAATCTCACAGCGCGCTTGAAAACCGTGGATGGCAAGGTGCAGGCGGCACCGGCAGTGATTCTGGCGGATCTGGCGCGCTTTGCGGCGCAGCCGATGCCTGTGGCTGACGAGTTGCTGCTGATCGGCCGTCGCCATGTGCGCAGTAATAATTCCTGGATGCATAACTATCACCGGCTGGTGAAGGGCAAGCCTCGGCACCAGTTGCATATGCATCCCGACGACCTGGCCAGTCGCCAGTTGGCAGACGGCCAGCGGGTGCGCGTCAGTTCACGTATCGGCATGATCGAGGTGGAGGTGGTCGCCAGCCTGGACATGATGCCCGGCGTGGTCAGCCTGCCCCATGGTTGGGGCCACGCCCGTCCTGGCGTCCAGATGACCATCGCCAGCGAGCAACCGGGGGCGAGCGCGAATGACTTGACCGACGAGCGGCAATTGGATGAGTTATCGGGCAATGCGGCATTGAATGGCGTACCGGTCCAAGTCGCTGCCGCATAAGGAGCCCGAGCACCGCGTTGGAATTTTGCGTTACAATGCGCCACCGTGCCGACCTGTGAGTCGCAAAGTTCCAGCCGAGGTGTTCCATGGATATCATCGAAACGATCAAAGAGCAGATTGCCAACAACACCATTCTGCTTTACATGAAGGGCGCACCTAACGCTCCTCAGTGCGGTTTCTCCGCGAAGGCTTCCCAGGCTGTTATGCAGTGTGGCGAGAAGTTCGCTTACGTGGATATCCTGCAAAACCCGGAAATCCGCGCCAACCTGCCGAAGTACGCCAACTGGCCTACCTTCCCGCAACTGTGGGTAGCCGGCGAGCTGGTCGGCGGTAGCGATATCATCACCGAAATGGCAGCTGATGGTTCGTTGCAGGCGTTGATCAAAGATGCAGCGGCAAACGCGGCGGCCAAGACCGACGCTTGATTCGCCTGCAATAAAAAGCCCCGCTTCTCGTGAGAGAGCGGGGCTTTTTTGTACCTGAGAGAGCGACGGGATTATTCGCCCATCTGCGATTGCAGGTAGTTTTCCAGGCTGACTTTGTCGATCAGGCCCAGTTGGGTTTCCAGCCAGTCGATATGTTCTTCCTGGTCTTCAAGGATGTCTTCCAGCAGCTCGCGGCTGCCGAAGTCGCCCTTGGTCTCGCAATGTGCGATGGCGGCCTTGAGGTCGCTGTGGCTCTTGCGTTCAAAGCCCAGGTCGCTGCTGATCATTTCCTGGGTGTGCTCGCCGATGTTCAGCTTGCCCAGGTCCTGTACGTTCGGCAGGCCTTCGAGGAACAGGATCCGCTTGATCAGCGCGTCGGCGTCCTTCATGGCCTTGATGGATTCTTTGTATTCACGCTTGCCAAGCTTTTCCAGGCCCCAATCGTCGTACATGCGCGCATGCAGGAAGTACTGATTGATCGCGACCAGTTCATTGGCAAGGATTTTGTTGAGTTGCTGGATGACTGAGATGTCGCCTTTCATGACTGGGGTCCTGCCCTGTAGTAGCTGTGTATAAGGCGGAGTTTGAGCGGCGAAAACCCTAGTGTCAAACCTAAGTTATTGAATAATAAATGAAAATTAATCGGAATAAGAATGTTTGTGTTCCGCGTCTTAGCGCTAACTAATTGAATTGCAGGCATAAAAAAACCGGACACTCGGTCCGGTTCTTCAAAACACGCCTATTCAAGCGTGTGTAAATTCTGCTGAGTAGGGAACAGCGGCCTGGGCTGTTTGCAGCTGCGTCAGGGTTTCCCGTACCACTTGCTTGGCGAGGCAAGCACATTTACCACATTGACTGGCAACGCCGGTGGTTTCACGCACTTCCTTGTAGCTGCAGCAACCTTCATAGATTGCTTCGCGGATTTGTCCGTCGGTGACGCCGGTACACAGGCACACATACATAAGGGAGAACCGTCGCGGGTTTAAGGCTTAAGTGCGATGGATCTTAATGTTAACGAGAATGATTGTCAAAGTAGATTCGTAGGGTATTGGCCTGCACCGCCCTCACGCTGACGAACGGTTTTTTCAGTGTATGATGGTCGGTCTTCACGAAGCGTGACTGCGTCACAGGGCTGTCGCTTGAATGCGGCAGACTCAAGGCCGGTCCTTTTACTTCAATCGTCACCCTTACATCAGGAGATACCCAATGAGCGTACTCGTCGGCAAACAAGCCCCGGATTTCGACGTACCTGCCGTGCTCGGCAATGGCGAAATCGTTGACAGCTTCAAACTGTCTGAAGCCATCAAAGGCAAATACGGCCTGGTGTTCTTCTACCCGCTGGACTTCACCTTCGTCTGCCCTTCGGAGCTGATCGCTCTGGACCACCGCATGGACGATTTCAAGGCACGTAACGTTGAAGTGGTTGCCGTTTCCATCGACTCCCATTTCACCCACAACGCCTGGCGCAACACGGCCATCAACGATGGCGGCATCGGCAAAGTCAAATACACCATGGCTGCCGACATGAAGCACGACATCGCCAAGGCCTATGACGTTGAATCCGAAGGCGGCGTGGCTTTCCGTGGCGCGTTCCTGATCGATGACAAGGGCGTTGTGCGCTCCCAGATCATCAACGACCTGCCGCTGGGCCGTAACATGGAAGAGCTGATCCGTCTGGTCGACGCCCTGCAATTCCACGAAGAGCACGGCGAAGTCTGCCCTGCCAACTGGAAAAAAGGCGACAAAGGCATGAACGCTTCGCCAGAAGGCGTTGCGGCTTACCTGACCGAGAACGCTGGCAAGCTGTAAGCCGGATTCGCGGGACAAAAAAACCGGCCTGAGAAGGCCGGTTTTTTTGTGCGCGGGATTTGACCTCAGTCGCCGAAGTCTTCCCAGCCGCCCATCTGCTTCCAGCGGTTGACGATGCCGCAGAACAGCTCGGCGGTCTTCTCGGTGTCGTAGCGGGCCGAGTGGGCTTCGCGACCGTCGAAGTCGATGCCGGCCGCCTGGCAGGCCTTGGCCAAGACGGTCTGGCCATAGGCCAGGCCAGCAAGGGTGGCGGTGTCGAAACTGGAGAACGGGTGGAACGGATTGCGCTTCATGTCCAGCCGCGTCACGGCGGCGTTGAGGAAGCCCAGGTCGAAGCTGCTGTTATGTCCGACCAGGATCGCGCGCTTGCAGCCGTTGGCCTTCAAGGCCTTGCGTACGCCACGGAAGATATCGGTGAGTGCCGCCTCTTCGCTGACGGCCATGCGCAAGGGGTGATCGAGCTTGATCCCGGTGAACTCCAGGGCTGCTGCTTCGATATTGGCACCTTCAAACGGCTCGACGCGGAAGAAGTGGGTGTGCTCCGGATACACAAAGCCCTGTTCGTCCATGCCGATAGTCGTTGCGGCGATTTCCAGCAGTGCATCGGTGGCGCAATTGAAGCCGCCGGTTTCTACGTCGACAACGACAGGCAGGTAGCCGCGGAAACGTTCGGCCATCGGGTGGCGCGAACCACCACCGCCACCGTGTTCCTGGTCGTCATCGTAATGGTCTTCACTCACTTGCTTTCCTCCAGCAGGCGCCAGCGCAGTGTTTCACCGGCGCGCAGCGGGATAACGGTCAGCTCGCCAAATGGCAGGCTGGCGGGGGCGGTCCAGTCTTCACGGACCAGGGTGATACGGTCGGTATTCGCCGGCAGGCCGTAGAATCGCGGGCCATTGAGGCTGGCGAAACCTTCGAGTTTATCCAGGGCGTTGCGCTGTTCGAACGCTTCGGCATACAGCTCGATGGCGGCGAACGCGGTGTAGCAACCGGCACAACCGCATGCCGCTTCCTTGGCGTGCTGGGCGTGGGGCGCAGAGTCGGTGCCGAGGAAGAACTTCGGATTACCGCTGGTCGCGGCATCCAGCAAGGCAACCTGGTGGGTGTTGCGCTTGAGGATCGGCAGGCAATAGAAGTGCGGCCGAATCCCGCCCACCAGCATGTGGTTACGGTTGTACAGCAGGTGATGGGCGGTGATGGTTGCGCCGACGTTGGCCGAGGCCTCGGTGACGAACTGCACGGCATCGGCCGTGGTGATGTGCTCGAACACCACCTTGAGGGTCGGGAACAGCTCGACCACGCGGCGCATGTGCTCGTCGATGAAGATTTTCTCGCGATCGAACACGTCCACGTCGCCACGGGTGACTTCACCGTGGATCAGCAGCGGCATGCCGACTTCGGCCATGGCTTCGATGGCCGGCAGGATCTTGTCGATGCTGGTCACGCCGGAATCGGAGTTGGTGGTCGCGCCGGCCGGGTACAGCTTGGCGGCGTGCACGAAACCGCTGGCCTTGGCCTGGCGAATTTCTTCGGGCTGGGTGCGATCGGTGAGGTAGAGCACCATCAACGGTTCGAAGCGGCTGCCGGCCGGCCGTGCAGCGAGGATGCGCTGGCGATAGGCGTCGGCTTCGGCGGCGTTACGCACCGGTGGTACCAGGTTAGGCATGATGATGGCGCGGCCAAACGTACGCGCTACATCGGCCACGGTTTGGGGCAACGCAGCACCATCGCGAAGATGAATATGCCAGTCGTCGGGACGCAGCAGGGTCAGGCGGTCGGACATTGGGGATTCCAGGCGGGTCAATCTGGTGGGAATGCTACCGGAAAAGACTCTTGCAGGCACTCGCTATCAAGTTTTGCAGGATGCATCCGATAGCCTTTCGTATGCCTTATCGATGTATGACGCTTTGAAGTGTTGTAGAAACCAGTGGAGCCTCCCGTGCGCCAGCATTATCTAGCCCTGCTCAGTGTGTTCGCCAGCCTGCCTGCTATGGCCCTCACGTTCCAGACTCGTCTGGAGAACATTGAGTGGAAGGTGGAGGGGGACAAGTTCGAGTGCCGCCTGAGCCAACCGATCACCGACTTCGGTTCGGGTGAGTTCGTGCGCCGGGCCGGCGAGCAGGCGACGTTTCGTCTGAAAGCCTATAACGGGTCGCTGGGCGCAGGGTCGGCCACCTTGTTGTCCGCCGCAGCCCCCTGGCAGCCCGGTCGGGGTGACATCAATCTCGGCGCCGTACGTGCCGGCAGCGGTGATGTGCTGTTCAACAGCTCTCAGGCCCAGGCCGGGCGTCTCTTCAACGGTTTGCTCGATGGACGCTCGCCCACGGTGCGGCACTATGGACGTGAGGGTGGCTATTCGGAGATTCGCCTGCTGCCGGTGAAATTCAACAAGGCCTACAGCGATTATCAGCTGTGCACCGCCAAGCTGCTGCCGATGAATTACGATCAGGTCAAGCAGACCGAAGTGGGCTTCCCCGGTGGCGGCATCGAGCTGGACGCTGCGGCAAAGCAGAAGCTGGCGGTGATTCTCGAATTCATGAAGGCGGACCCAACCGTCAACCATATCGAATTGAACGGCCACTCGGACAACAGCGGCAATCGCCTGAGCAACCGTGACGTTTCACGCCGTCGCGCGCTGGCTGTGATGGACTACTTCAAGGCCAACGGTATCCCGGAGTCCCAGATCACCCTGCGGTTCCATGGCGAAAGCTACCCCTTGGCGCCCAACACCACTGCCGCCAACCGGGCCCGTAACCGCCGTGTGAATATTCAGCTCGAACGCGTGGCTGCCCCTGAGAAACCGGCCCCCCAGGCCACGGGGCCGAGCAACCCGGCACACACCTCCTGACGTGCGACCATCGGTCGCTCGCTCGACATAATCTGTCGCTTTATCTTCATTTGCTGTCGCGCCCCTGTAAATCCACGGTTTTGATCGGTAGAATCGACGCCTTTCCGTACAACCCCGTGGAGTGATGGCATGGCCGACGTAAACAAGGTCGTTCTCGCGTATTCCGGCGGCCTGGACACTTCGGTGATCCTCAAGTGGCTGCAGGATACTTATAACTGTGAAGTGGTGACCTTCACCGCTGACCTGGGTCAGGGCGAAGAGGTCGAACCTGCACGTGCCAAGGCGCAAGCCATGGGCGTGAAAGAGATCTACATTGACGACCTGCGCGAAGAATTCGTCCGCGATTTCGTCTTCCCGATGTTTCGCGCCAACACCGTCTACGAAGGCGAGTACCTGCTGGGTACTTCCATCGCACGTCCGCTGATCGCCAAGCGCCTGATCGAAATCGCCAACGAAACCGGCGCTGATGCCATTTCCCATGGCGCCACCGGCAAGGGCAACGACCAGGTGCGTTTCGAACTGGGTGCCTACGCGCTCAAGCCCGGCGTAAAAGTGATTGCCCCGTGGCGTGAATGGGACCTGCTGTCCCGTGAAAAGCTGATGGATTACGCTGAAAAGCACGCGATCCCGATCGAGCGTCATGGCAAGAAAAAGTCCCCGTACTCGATGGACGCCAACCTGCTGCACATCTCCTATGAAGGCGGCGTGCTGGAAGACACCTGGACCGAGCACGAAGAAGACATGTGGAAATGGACCGTCTCCCCGGAGAACGCTCCAGACAAGCCGCAGTACCTGGAACTGACCTACCGTAATGGCGACATCGTCGCGCTGGACGGCGTGGAAATGACCCCGGCCACCGTATTGGCGACGCTGAACCGTATCGGTGGCGAACACGGCATCGGCCGCCTCGACATCGTCGAGAACCGCTATGTGGGCATGAAGTCCCGTGGTTGCTACGAAACCCCGGGCGGCACCATCATGCTGCGTGCCCACCGCGCCATCGAGTCCATCACCCTGGACCGTGAAGTGGCTCACCTCAAAGACGAGCTGATGCCCAAGTACGCCAGCCTGATCTATACCGGCTACTGGTGGAGCCCTGAGCGTCTGATGCTGCAACAGATGATCGATGCTTCCCAGGCCCACGTGAATGGCGTTGTGCGTCTGAAGTTGTACAAGGGCAATGTGATCGTTACCGGCCGTAAGTCGGATGACTCGCTGTTCGACGCCAACATCGCCACTTTCGAAGAAGATGGCGGTGCCTACAACCAGGCTGACGCAGCGGGCTTTATCAAGTTGAATGCATTGCGCATGCGCATTGCTGCCAACAAAGGTCGTTCGTTGTTCTGAGTGTCAAGCCGGTTGTAAAAATGGCCCCTTGTTCAAGGGGCCATTTTTTTTGTCTTGAATTCTTGATTAAGTCCACTTTGTTTAAACTTGTTTAATCAGTGTTGTTGATTATTGGGGCGCTGTTTTTTTGTCGGGGGAATGTTTTTTATCATTTATGTAGGAACCAGTCTTACAGATAATTCACTCATGTAGGTGCGAGGAGTATGTAAGAAGCCAAAAATTCTGTAGGAAATAAGGATGTAAGTAAATATGTTAAATGGAACTGAAACTACCGATTTTTCTCTGCCAGCTCCGCTACCTGCAGTCGACAGGCAAGGGGCATTTCCTGATAGTTGCGTGCGGCACGTTTACCTTATCCCCTGGAGGGGCTGGAAATTTCACTCAAAATATGTGAGGTCCCGGAAAGTTCTGAAGGGCCCCATAAAACTGGAAACATCTGTATCGGTGTTTTTTTGTAGGGCGTTTCCTTTATCTCTGTGGGTTGGGTCTCTGCTTGCTGTTGCTCGGGGGGGAACGCTATGCCAACTAGGAAACGACTAGGCTATTGTGTTTGCTCTAAATAATTCGAACAGCGAAATTGGACTTTCTCATGAATAAAGTGCTGATCGTAGATGATCATCCCGTCATTCGTCTTGCTGTGCGTATGCTAATGGAGCGTCATGGTTATGAGGTCGTTGCAGAGACCAATAACGGTGTCGATGCGTTGCAACTTGCGCGGGAGCATATGCCGGACATTGTCATACTGGATATTGGGATTCCCAAGCTCGATGGCCTGGAAGTTATTTGCCGGCTTTCGTCTACCAAGCAGGCTGTCCCGTTCAAGGTACTGGTGCTCACCTCCCAGGCTCCAGGTCACTTTTCCATGCGTTGCATGCAGGCGGGCGCTGCAGGCTATGTGTGCAAGCAACAGGACCTGACCGAGTTGCTGAGTGCGATCAAGGCGGTGTTGTCGGGCTACAGCTATTTTCCAAACCAGGCACTCAACTCGGTACGCTCCACCATGGGTAATGCCAGTGAGGCCGATATGGTCGAGCGTCTGTCCGGCCGGGAAATGATGGTGTTGCAGCAATTGGCTCGGGGCAGGACCAACAAGGAGATTGCCGACGGTATGTTTCTCAGCAACAAGACCGTCAGCACCTACAAGACTCGTCTGCTGCTCAAGCTCAATGCCCGCTCTCTCGTGGACCTGATCGAGCTGGCCCAGCGTAACGGCTTGGTATAGGTGAGGGCACAGCACTGCGCATAGGCCGCACAACCGGCAGAAAAAAGCCTCCGACAGGGAGGCTTCCGGCCGTCGACCGCTTGATCAGAGGTCGAAGTCGTAGTCGGCCAGTTGTTTTTGCAAGCGTCGTTCTTCCAGAAGGTTGTCGATAGTACGGCGTTTGCTCAGATTGGTCTTGGCGACCTCTGCCACAGGTGCTTCCACGCCATCGTCCTCCGATTCAACGAGGTCGTCTTCCACATCCAACTGTTCTTTGTCAGTGCTCATAACGTTAACTCCGGAGTAAGACTGCCGTTGGCGCTCCTTATAACGATAATCCATGAATGGGTAAAAAAGATTTTTTCAATCGACTGATCGAGAAAACCAATGAACCCTCAATCGTCCGACGTCTTGTCCTTGTATTCGCACAGGTCTTCAATGCGGCAGCTGCCGCAGCGCGGCTTGCGGGCCTGGCAAACATAGCGTCCGTGCAGGATCAGCCAATGGTGGGAGTCAAGCAGGTACGGTTTGGGTACGAACTTCATGAGCTGCTTTTCCACTTCGACCACGTTCTTGCCGCGTGCTATGCCGGTTCGATTACTGACCCGAAAAATATGGGTATCCACGGCCATGGTGAGTTGCCTGAATGCAGTGTTGAGCACCACGTTGGCGGTTTTACGGCCCACCCCCGGCAGGGCTTCCAGTGCTTCGCGGGTTTCTGGCACTTCGCTATTGTGCCGTTCTATCAGCAAGCGGCAGGTCTCGATGACATTCTTGGCCTTGCTGTTGTAGAGGCCGATGGTCTTGATGTACTCCGACAGCCCGTCCACGCCCAGGGCGTAAATCGCCTCTGGCGTGTTGGCCACGGGATACAGCCTGGCCGTGGCCTTGTTGACGCCGACGTCCGTGGATTGGGCCGACAGGATCACCGCAATCAGTAACTCGAACGGCGAGGAGTAGGCCAGTTCGGTCTTGGGTTCCGGATTGTCTTCGTGAAGCCTGCGGAAAATTTCCAGGCGTTTTGCGGCGTTCATGAGGCGGAAGGTTCCTTTCGGGCAGTCAGCGTAGTGTTGAATAGTGGGTCCAGGCACGGAGTCCTGCGAGAAGGATAACCCGACGGTATCAATGTGGTGTCGGCGATGGACTGTAACAACCCCCCCAGGATTATCAGTCATGTGCCATGGGCGTCTACTTGGCGCTGCGCGTCATCGAGCTTGTGTTGCGCGTCGGCTAATTGTTGCGGATCCGCCTGTTGGTCCAGGGCTTTCTTCAACTCGGCCCGGCGCATCGCCAATTGGATTTTGGCGCGCTTGAGGTCGGCGTTGTTGACGGCAGGCAGCGGTGTCGCGGGTGTGTGATGCTGGCCCAGGGCTGCCAACGCCTGCTCCGCTGCCTCGAATTGCTGTTGCAGGGCGATCAGTTGGGATTGTTGTTCAAAGGTCGGCGGGTGCCCAAAAGCCTGCAAGGATTTGTGCAATTGGGCGCGGCTCATGGCCACATTGATCTTGGCTTTTTTCACCTCCGCATCCTGGGCGGCCCGCGCTGCGTCAAATGGCAAAGGGGGAGTTGGTGCTGAGCGCTGAGGCCGCGCCACACGTTGGGCAGTCCAGTGCTCTTCTTCCCGTTGCAGGCGTGCATTGCGTTGTTCAAAGCGTTGCCGGGCACGGTCGCGCTTGAAATTTCGTTCACGGCGTTCGTTTTCGTTCGCTGCCAGGCCGCCGATGATCGGCAGCCCTGTGACCACTGGGCGCAACTCAATGCAGTCGACGGGGCAGGGCGCGACGCACAGGTCGCAACCGGTGCACTCATCGACGATGACGGTGTGCATCAACTTGGCGGCGCCGACAATCGCGTCCACCGGGCAGGCCTGGATGCATTTGGTGCAGCCGATGCACTCGGCCTCGCGGATGTAGGCGACCTGGGCCGGGGCGTCCCCACGGCTGGTATCCAGCTCCAGAATGGGTACACGCAGTAATAGCGCGAGGCCGGTGATCGTCTCCTGTCCTCCGGGTGGGCATTTGTTGATTGCCTCGCCCCGGGCGATACCCTCGGCGTAAGGCTTGCAGCCCGGGTGCCCACACTTGCCGCATTGTGTCTGCGGCAGCAGTGCGTCGATACGTTGAATCAGATTCATGGAGTGATCATTGGCGTGCCGGTTGAACAAACAGGGTTTGATTATCCGGCAAGCGAGAAGGGGGGACTAGTTGAAAAGCCCCGTCGCCGAAACGACAGGGCTGTTTTGCGGCGCTTACTTGATACGTTGACCCGGCTTGGCGCCGCTGTCAGGGCTCAGCAGGTAGATCTCTTCGCCGCCGGGACCGGCCGCCATCACCATGCCTTCGGAGATACCGAACTTCATTTTCCGCGGCTTGAGGTTGGCAATCATCATGGTCAGACGACCATTGAGCTTGGACGGGTCCGGATAGGCGCTCTTGATTCCGGAGAACACGTTGCGTTGTTCGTCACCAATATCCAGGGTCAGGCGCAGCAGTTTGTCGGCCCCTTCCACGGCTTCGGCCTTGATGATCAGCGCCACGCGCAGGTCCACGGCAGCAAAGGCGTCAAAGTCGATTTCCGGGGAAAGCGGGTCCTTGGCCAGCTCGCCGTTACCGGCCGGTTTCGATTCGCCGGTATCGGTCTGGCTGGCGGCCAGGTCTTCTTTCGAGGCGTCGGTCATTGCCTGGACCTTGACCGGATCGATGCGGGTCATCAGAGGCTTGAATTCATTCAACTGATGGTTGCTGAGCAACGTGGCGTGGTCGTTCCAGGTGAGCGGGGCGACATTGAGGAACGCCTCGGCGTCGGCGGCCAGCAATGGCAGCACGGGCTTGAGGAAGATCACCAGCTGGCGGAACAGGTTGACGCCGGTGGCGCAGATCGCCTGGACCTCAGCCTGCTTGCCTTCCTGCTTGTTCAGCGACCAGGGGGCCTTGTCGGCAATCCAGGCGTTGGCGCGGTCGGCCAGGCCCATGATCTCGCGCATGGCACGGGCAAAGTCACGGGCTTCATAGGCGTCGGCGATGCTTGGCGCGGCAGCCAGGAACGCGTCGGTCAGTTCCGGCGCGGCGTTCTCGGCCACCAGCAGGCCGGCGTTGCCCTTGTGGATAAAACCGGCGCAGCGGCTGGCGATGTTGACCACCTTGCCCACCAGGTCCGAGTTGACCTTCTGGACGAAGTCTTCCAGGTTCAGGTCCAGGTCGTCGACGCCACGACCCAGCTTGGAGGCGTAGTAGTAGCGCAGGTATTCCGGCGACAGGTGGTCCAGGTAGGTGCGTGCCTTGATAAAGGTGCCACGGGACTTGGACATCTTCTGGCCGTTGACCGTCAGGTAGCCGTGTACCGCGATGCCGGTGGGCTTGCGGTAGCCCGAACCTTCGAGCATGGCTGGCCAGAACAGGGCGTGGAAGTTGACGATGTCCTTGCCGATGAAGTGGTACAGCTCGGCGGTGGAGTCCTTGCCCCAGAACGCATCGAAGTCCAGCTCCGGCGTACGGTCGCAGAGGTTCTTGAAGCTGGCCATGTAGCCGATCGGTGCGTCCAGCCATACATAGAAGTATTTGCCGGGCTCGCCTGGGATCTCGAAGCCGAAGTACGGCGCATCGCGGGAGATGTCCCACTGTTGCAGGCCTGCATCCAGCCATTCGGCGATCTTGTTGGCCACGGCGTCCTGCAGGGTGCCGCTGCGGGTCCAGGTTTGCAGCATCTGCTGGAAATCCGGGAGCTTGAAGAAGAAGTGCTGGGAATCCTTGAGTACCGGGATGGCGCCGGAGATCGCCGAGCGCGGGTTCTTCAGGTCAGTCGGTGCGTAGGTGGCACCGCATTTTTCGCAGTTGTCGCCGTACTGGTCTTCAGTGCCGCATTTCGGGCAGGTGCCCTTGATGAAGCGGTCGGCCAGGAACATTTTCTTTTCCGGGTCGAAGTACTGCGTGATCGAGCGCGTGGCGATGTGCCCGGCGTCCTTCAAACGCAGGTAGATCTGGCTCGACAGCTCGCGGTTTTCGGCGGAGTGGGTCGAGTGGAAGTTGTCGAAATCCACCAGGAACTCGGCAAAGTCGGCGCTGTGTTCAGCCTGCACATTGGCGATCAGCTGTTCCGGGGTGATGCCTTCCTTTTCGGCGCGCAGCATGATGGCCGAACCGTGGGCGTCGTCCGCGCAGACATAGATGCATTGATTGCCGCGATGCTTCTGGAAGCGCACCCACATATCGGTCTGGATGTACTCAAGCATATGGCCAAGATGGATGGAACCATTGGCATAGGGCAGGGCGCTGGTGACGAGGATCTTGCGTGGCTCGGACATGGGGCTCGGCTACTTGATGAAACGGAGGTCGGCCACTATAAAGCGCCGGGAAATTTATTTCACCCCGTGGTGCTGTTTCAGAATCTTCCGCACCTGCGAAAGCATGCCGTAACGCGGCTGGAACGGTTAGGATAGCCGCCTGTTTCAGTCAGTCTTTTTTCGGGAGTTGCCCATGAGCGCCGTCAATCGCGCAGCGGTGGAAGCCGTTCTTCGCCAGTACACCGACCCCTATTTGAACCAGGATCCGGTCAGCGCCGGCTGTGTACGTGCCATCGAGGTCCAGGGTGACCAGGTCTCGGTCCAACTGGAGTTGGGTTATGCCGCCGGCCTGTTCAAGAGCGGTTGGGCGCAGATGCTGCAAATGGCCATCGAGGGCCTCGACGGCGTGCGTGCCGCCAAGGTCGACATCCAGTGCGTGATCGCCCCGCACAAGGCCCAGGCGCAGATCCCGGGCCTGGCCAACGTCAAGAACGTGGTGGCAGTCGCTTCCGGCAAGGGCGGCGTGGGCAAATCCACCACCGCAGCCAACCTGGCCCTGGCCCTGGCCCGTGAAGGCGCGCGCGTGGGTATTCTCGACGCCGATATCTACGGCCCGAGCCAGGGCGTGATGTTCGGCATCGCCGAAGGCACGCGGCCGAAGGTCAAGGACCAGAAGTGGTTCGTGCCGATCGAGTCCATGGGCGTGGAGGTCATGTCCATGGCGTTCCTGACCGATGACAACACGCCGATGGTGTGGCGCGGGCCGATGGTCTCCGGCGCGTTGCTGCAGTTGGTCACCCAGACCGCCTGGGGCGACCTGGATTACCTGGTGATCGACATGCCGCCAGGCACCGGCGATATCCAGCTGACCCTGGCACAGAAAGTCCCGGTGGCGGGCTCGGTGATCGTGACCACGCCCCAGGACCTGGCCTTGCTGGACGCCAGGAAGGGCGTGGAGATGTTCCGCAAGGTCAACATTCCGGTGTTGGGTGTGGTGGAAAACATGGCGGTGCACATCTGCTCCAACTGCGGCCACGCAGAGCATCTGTTTGGTGAAGGCGGTGGCGAGAAGCTGGCGACCCAGTACGGCGTTGAACTACTGGCCTCGTTGCCATTGTCGATGGGCATTCGTGAACAGGCCGACGGCGGCAAGCCCACCGTAGCGGCAGAGCCCGATGGCCAGATCGCCATGATCTACCAGGAATTGGCTCGCCATGTGGGCGCACGGATCGTCCTGCAGGAAGCGGCGGCCCCGGCAATGCCGACCATTACCGTCAGCGACGACTGAACTCGCTGAAGGACAAGAAGCCTCGACTTGTCGGGGCTTTTTCTTGCCTGGAGATCGGTCAATGGGGTTCTTTTACGCTTTTACGCAATGGCGCGCGTAAGCATTCGCTTACTTTCTCGTAAGTGTTTGGTTTTTTTGCTGGGTGTGTGAGTCTCGAATCTTTGAAGGAGTTTTCTATCTATTTGAAAGATAACAATTAATTATCTTTGTCTGGGGGCTGGAGCCTGTCAGTGCCCGGTTTGGATCCCGTTGAACTTCCCTTGGAACTCTCTAACATCAGCCCTGTGTCCACGGATTGACACAGCCATCAAGGAACGATGGTTGAAGGAACGTCGCAGGATGCGATTCATCAGGATGATGAAAAGGAACACAGGGACTAGGGAAAAAATGTGGGCGGGTCATACCGCCCCTTTTTTCGTCTATAGAAAAGTGAATGCGTTCCCCGGAACGCAAAAAAGGCCCTTGAAGGGCCTTTTTTTGTTGGGCAGCGGCGCTTTTAGCGCTCTAGTTGCTCAATCTTGTTGGGTTTGCCATCCCATTCGGCGGCATCCGGCAACGAGTCTTTCTTCTCGGTGATGTTTGGCCAGATTTCAGCCAATTCAACGTTCAACTGAATGAACTGTTCCATGCCCGCCGGGACTTCGTCCTCGGAGAAAATGGCGACGGCCGGGCATTCAGGTTCACACAGGGCGCAATCAATGCACTCGTCCGGGTGGATGACCAGGAAGTTCGGGCCTTCGTAGAAGCAGTCCACCGGACACACTTCTACGCAGTCGGTGTACTTGCACTTGATGCAGTTGTCGGTGACGACGAAGGTCATTTCTAATTCTCTCCTCAGGCGGCGGCAGCGAAACCCTTTGTGGTAGGGCTCGCGAGGTTCGGGAGCGATAGTCTGCAGGCCAGGCTAAGAGCCAGCAGCATCCCAAACCGCGCGAGAGTCTATCAGCTTGCAAGCGTGAGCGTTATATCCGAGTCTTCAGTGCATATAACATTTCCAGCGCTTTTCGCGGCGTCAAGTCGTCCAGGTCAAGCTTTGCCAGTTCATCCAGCACCGGATGGGGCAGGCTGGCGAACATATCGCTCTGGTGCGGCGCAGCAGGTTTGCGGCTGGCCTTGGCCGGGCTGGCCACCACGGTTTCATGGGGCAGGGCCGTGGTTTCCAGGCGGCTGAGGTGCTCGCGGGCACGGGTGATCACGTCGTTCGGCACGCCGGCCAATTGCGCCACGGCCAGGCCGTAACTCTGGCTGGCCGGCCCTGGCAGCACGTGGTGCAGGAATACGATGCGCTCGTTGTGCTCGGTGGCATTCAGATGCACGTTGGCCACCAGCGGCTCGCTTTCCGGCAGCACCGTCAGTTCGAAGTAGTGGGTGGCAAATAGCGTATAGGCACGCAGATGCGCCAATCGCTCGGCCGCCGCCCACGCCAGGGACAGGCCATCAAATGTACTGGTGCCGCGACCCACTTCGTCCATCAGCACCAGGCTGCGCTCGGTGGCGTTGTGCAGGATATTGGCGGTCTCGCTCATTTCCACCATAAAGGTCGAACGGCCACCGGCCAGGTCATCGCTGGAGCCGATCCGGGTGAAGATACGATCCACCAGGGACAGCTCGCAACTGGCTGCCGGCACAAAACTGCCGATATGCGCCAGCAGTACGATCAACGCGGTTTGACGCATGTAGGTGGATTTACCACCCATGTTCGGACCGGTGATCACCAACATGCGCGTATCGTCGTCCAGCGACAGGTCGTTGGCGACGAACGGCGTGGTCAGCACCTGTTCCACCACCGGGTGGCGCCCCTGCACGATGCGCATGCACGGCTCGCTGACGAACCGCGGGCAGTTCAGGTCGAGATTCAGCGCCCGTTCGGCGAGGTTGCTCAGCACATCCAGCTCCGCCAGGGCGGCGGCGGTGTCCTGCAGCGGCGCCAACTGGCTGATCAAGTCTTCCAGCAACGCCTCGTAGAGCATCTTTTCCCGGGCCAGGGCACGGCTCTTGGCCGACAGCGCCTTGTCTTCAAACTCTTTCAGCTCCGGGGTGATAAAACGCTCGGCTCCCTTGAGTGTCTGGCGGCGTTGATAGTCGATGGGGGCCGACTCGGCCTGCTTGCTCGGCAACTCGATAAAGTAGCCGTGCACGCGGTTGTAGCCCACTTTCAGGTTGGCCAGGCCAGTGCGGGCTTTTTCGCGGGCTTCCAGGTCGATCAGGAACTGCCCGGCGTTTTCGCTCAGGGACTGCAGTTCGTCCAGTTCGCTGTCGTAGCCGGTCTTGAGTACGCCGCCGTCACGGATGATCGCCGGCGGGTTGTCGATAATGGCCTTTTCCAGCAGCGCTGCCAGTTCCGGGTAGGTACCGGCCGTTACGGCGAGCTGTTGCAGGTGCGGCGTATCCAGTTCGGTCATTGCCACTTGCAGTTGCGGCAGGGCGCTGAGGGCATCGCGCAGACGCGCCAGGTCACGGGGCCGCGCATTGCGCAGGCCGATCCGCGCCAGGATGCGCTCGATGTCGCCGATTTCCTTCAGCTGCGGCTGCAGCTTTTCAAAGCGATAGCCGTCCAGCAGGCAGGTAATCGACGTCTGGCGCGCCTGGAGCACCGTCAAATCCCGCAACGGACGGTTCAACCAGCGGGTCAGCAGACGGCTGCCCATGGCGGTTTGGCAGCGGTCGACCACCGATTGCAGGGTGTTATCGCGCCCGCCGGACAGGTTGGTGTCCAGTTCCAGGTTGCGACGGCTCGCACCATCGAGCACCACGGTGTCGTCCAGGCGCTCGTGGCGCAGGCTGCGCAAATGCGGCAGGGCGGTGCGTTGGGTTTCCTTGGCATAGCTGAGCAGGCAACCCGCAGCGCCGATGGCCAGGGTCAGGGTTTCGCAACCGAAGCCTTTAAGGTCCTGCACCGAGAACTGCTGGCATAGACTTTTCAGTGCCGAGTCACGCTCGAAATCCCACGGCGCGCGACGCTTGGTCCCACGGCGTTTTTCCGCAGGCAGATCCTTCGGCCAATCATCCGGGATCAACAACTCCACCGGGTTGATGCGCTCCAGCTCCGCCAGCAGGTTTTCCCAGCCCTTGATCTCCAGCACGCTGAAATTGCCGCTGGTGATATCCAGTACCGAAAGCCCGAACAAGCGCTCATCGCCCAGCACCGCGGCGATCAGGTTATCGCGACGCTCATCCAGCAGCGCCTCATCGCTCACCGTCCCCGGCGTAATAATGCGCACCACCTGGCGTTCCACCGGGCCCTTGCTGGTGGCCGGATCGCCGATCTGCTCGCAGATCACCACCGATTCGCCCAGCTTCACCAGCTTGACCAGGTAACCCTCCAGCGAGTGATAAGGGATCCCGCACATCGGAATCGACTGCCCCGCCGACTGCCCGCGCGCGGTCAAGGTGATGTCCAGCAACTTGGCGGCCTTCTTCGCGTCTTCATAGAAGATCTCGTAGAAGTCGCCCATGCGATAGAACATCAATTGATCAGGGTGCTGGTTTTTCAGGCGCCAGTACTGCTGCATCATCGGGGTGTGGGAGGACAATTCTGAAATAGCTTTATTCATCAGTGGTTTAGTTGGCTCAAAAAAATTCTTGGGGCAAAAATGGGGCAACTGAAAACAAACAAGCTCAAGTGGGAGCTACAGCTATGAGATACAGTCATGTGAAGGTTACCACGCTGTGTGCAAGGCGAGGGTAAGGCGAGATGATTGCGTCTGTCGGAATGGCGGGTAAGCCATTGACTATAGAAGGTGGGGTGCGTAGATTTATTTGGGTTGTGCGTGTGAAAAAATGTTTTCTCTGACCCATTGTTAAGCGGTGGGTCAAAGTAAGCATTTTTAATCGGTCTCTGGTGCGTGTACGCGAAATCAGTTGACTGCGGCGATGGATAGCCATTCAGGAGACAGCTATGTCCCTTCCGAATACGAAAGGTGAAGAAATCACCGCCCGTCTCGAGATTCTCTCGAAACGTTCCGAAGTGAACCCTTTTGAAGTGCCGTCTCTAAAAAAAGATATTGAAAAACTTGCGTCTGTCAATGCCGCTGAATTTTTCATGCTCGGTGGAATGCTTGCAGCGACTCTAGGCGACTCTGGTGAATCAAAAGAGCTTCATGAGAAAACACTGCGACTAGTTTCTGATGAGGTTACTTTTTTCAACTTTGGCATATCAATGAAGACGGTCGGTGACTTCACGTTGGCTAATAAAATGTTCAATAAGGTGGCTGAAAAGTTACCTGGCGACTCCATATTGCTTACGCATCGGTTATCCTCTATGGAAGCGGATGCTCTCGTACAGCGATGTGATATAGCTATAAAGTTGGTTGAGGATCTAGATGCTTGTAGGGCGGCCTAAGGTTGCTTTGTGCTATGTATTAAGCAATAAATAAGGTGTGTTGTTTGCTTTGCATTGAGAGAATTTATGAGTGGTGTACCTAAAAGCAAGCTAAGTGAAATGCATAAGTCTTTTGATGATTTTGCGTTGGGCTATTCACATAGCTTGACTTTAAATGAGATTCATTATGCTCGTCTCAAAGCCGATCTGGAGAGCTTTGCCCGTAAGGCAAAGGCTACAGAAGCTGCTAAAGCCTATGCGCAACTGGCGCATTTAGTAAGTTATAAGTTTGATAGCGTAAAATTTTTTGATTACTTGAGTCGCGCAGAAGGTTTGGCCGGGAGAAATGAGGATTGGTGTTATGGGTACCTTTCCGGGGCTGTAAATCTTGGCTACTTCAGCGAAGCCAGGCAATTGATAGATTCGGTTGGTTATGATAATGATGTTTGGTGGCTGAATTATAAGTTCAATATCTACTCTTCAATGTGCTTGTTTGAGCAGGCTTTGGAGTGCGCGAGGAGTCTCGTTAAAATGAGCTCGGAGGATCACGACTTAGTGCGCGTGCCGAGTTTAGTTCCTGCGCTCCTTAAAGCCTATGAGCTTATTGGGCAATCAGGTATAGATTCCGAAAAGATATTTGAGATGGTCTGTGTCGCAGCCAAAGTTATCGGGGAGAAGTTGCGAAAGCCCCTCGCAAAGTATTCATTGTCCGCTGATTTCGAGTCGGGTGTTTTGTATTCGTTCAGCTTGAATGAGCCCGCGGAAGTGATGGTTGATCTCGAATGGCAAATTATGGAGCATTTGGTTGAAGAAGTTGACTTGGATGCTTCGGGGCTTTTTACTGTTAATGTTAGTTACCCTTCGCAATAACTTTTTAGGGCTTAAGGGATTATATGCCGGTTGAATGTGCAGATTTTCTAGATGTGTCTGATTTTCTTATTTCTTCAAGCAATCAGCACGAGATTTTTAATCGGGCCGCTCTGGGGCGGGCTTATTACAGTGTGTATCATGAAGCTCTTTTGAAGGCTGATGAGCTGAGTCTTCCTGCTGCTGGTGGCACAGCAACGATGGGCGAGCACAAACGTCTCATTGCGCGCTACAGCGCTGGAGGCAAAAGACTCAAAGTGATTGCCGGTATGATCGATAAAATGCGAACGGTTAGGTCAACTGTTGATTACACTTTGAAGGCGTCTTACTGTAGGCAAGACGCTTTAAAGGATATTAAGGTGTGTAAGACGATAATCGGTGAGCTTCAAAAATTATAATAAGTCTATGTTATTGCTTGCTTATGTTTGACCATATGTTCTGTAGTTCCTTATCAGACTCATCATCCATCCATTTCGCATAGACGTTAACGAGCATTGTAAAATCTTTGTGCCCCATTTGTTTTGCGATGAATGCGATATTTCCGCGCGCAGTCAGGCACCAGCATGCATAAGTATGGCGAGTTTGATATGGGCGGCGAGGACGTATCCCTGCTCGCTTTTGAATCGCTGCCCACTTAGTATTCCAAGCGGTGGGGACATACCAGAAGTTTATGATCTTCTTGCGCGCCAGGGTGGATGGAGAAAGCAGTGGAGTAGCCTTCTCTTTCCGACTCTCGTGCCTGTTCTGGAATACATCAATGATGCGTGCAGGATGATCGGCAACGAGTGAAACCAACACCCGGCAGGCTTCGACCGCTGGCGGCATTAATAATACTGAGCGCGGCTTTCCCGTTTTGGGAACCTTGAACGTGCCGTTGGCAGTTATGGCGCGGGTGATGTTGATCCGCCCGGCGTCTAGGTCGATGTCTTCAACAGCCAGCGCACATAGCTCACCTGGCCGAAGCCCGGTATACACGGCCAAGGTAATCGCCGCAGAGTCCTGGGGGTGAAGGCATCCTTTATCGACCAGCTGTTGGAATTCGTCACGAGTCAGGGGATCCGGCTCTTGGCCTTGCATTGCGAACCTATTACATGCTTCCGATAATCCCGTGCGGCAATATCCATTGGTCTCGCACCACCCCAAGAAGCCGGCGAACGTCGCCAAGTAGTGATTGACGGTTGACGGTGCTCGTTCTGCAATCAGCAACGTCCTCAGCAACTGAATGTCTTCGGGCAACAAAACTCCGGCGAGACGATCAATTCCAACCAAGGCAGTGCAGATGTCCAAGGCATAGCCGTACTTCTCCTCGGTCATCGGCGTGATGTCGACAGCCTTCAACGGCTTGTACCGCTCCAGCAATGCCCCAAGCCTTTCGTCCTTGGTGCTGCTGTAGTTGGTCGCGTGCTTTGAGTTAGGAAAGTGGTAAGCGCTCCATGAACCCCACATTCAAAGTCACCATCTGATCCCCGATGCTGTGCTCCCGATTCCTTTCCGGAGCCAGCACCTCATGATGCGTCCCGACGCAAAAGTCGAAAAAGTCTATCTCTACCCCAAACCCGTCGACTTCCGAAAATCCATCGATGGCCTAGCCGCTCTGGTCGAACTGGACATTAAGGTCGCGGTGTTTGACCCGGTACTTTTCGTGTTCCTCAACAAGCCTCGAAACCGAGTGAAAATTTTGTATTGGGAGCGTAACGGTTTTTGCCTTTGGCTAAAGCGGCTGGAGTCCGAGCGCTTCAAAACATCGCCGGATTGTTCGGATGAAGCCATCGTGCTGACGGTTCAAGAACTCAACTGGTTATTGGATGGTTTTGATTTGTGGCGCAACCGCCCGCATCAAGTTTTGACGCCTCGATTTGTCGCCTGATTCGGTATAATCCAGGGCATGATTTCCATGCCCAAAGACCTTCCTGACGACCCTGCTTTGCTCAAGCAACTGCTTGAGCAAATGCTGAGTGAGCGCGAGTCGGATAAGGGCAAGATCGTTCATCTCGAAGAAGAAAACGCGTTGTTGCGTCAGCGCCTTTTCGGGCGTAAGTCAGAGCAGACAGCCGATCCCGCGACCCCGCAAATGGCCTTGTTCAACGAAGTTGAAAGCGTGGCCGAGTCTGTCGACGAAACGGTGGAAGAAGAGGTTGTCGCTCCGACCAAACATCGCGGTAAACGCAAGCCTCTGCCCGCCGATCTTCCGCGCATCGACGTCATCCACGAACTGCCCGAGCACGAACTGACCTGCGCCTGCGGTTGCCGCAAGCACACCATTGGTGAGGAAATCAGCGAGCAGCTGGAGATCGTGCCGATGCAAATCCGTGTGATCAAACATGTCCGCAAGATCTACGGTTGCCGCGATTGCGAGACCGCACCGGTTACCGCGGACAAGCCCGCTCAACTGATTGAAAAAAGCATGGCCAGCCCAAGTGTCCTGGCGATGCTGCTGACGACCAAATACGTCGATGGCTTACCGCTTCACCGCTTCGAAAAAGTGCTGGGCCGCCACGGTATCGATATCCCACGCCAGACCTTGGCGCGCTGGGTTATCCAGTGCGGCGAACACCTGCAACCCTTGCTCAACTTGATGCGGGATCGACTGCTGGGAAGTCGCATCATCCACTGCGACGAAACGCGTGTACAGGTGATGAAAGAGCCTGATCGAGAGCCGACCAGTCAATCCTGGATGTGGGTGCAAACCGGCGGACCGCCTAATCAGCCTGTGATCCTTTTTGACTACTCGACCAGCCGGGCGCAGGAGGTTCCGTCGCGCCTGCTCGAAGGTTATCGCGGCTACCTGATGACCGACGATTATGTTGGTTACAACGCCTTGGGCGCGCAGTCCGGTGTCGAACGTTTAGGCTGTTGGGCCCATGCACGACGCAAGTTTGTCGAGGCGCAAAAGGTGCAGCCTAAAGGTAAAACCGGGCGTGCCGATATCGCCCTGAATCTGATCAACAAGCTGTACGGTATCGAGCGAGATTTAAAAGAAGTCGGCGATGAACATCGCCACGAAAGCCGACAGCAAAACAGCTTGCCGGTGTTGGCCCAATTGCAAACATGGTTGGAGAAAACCCAGCCACAAGTGACGGCGCAAAATGCACTGGGCAAAGCCATCAGCTACTTGGCCAGCAACTGGATCAAGTTGGTGCGCTACACCGAAGCCGGATATTTGCCGATCGACAACAATGCGGCCGAGCGTGCGATCCGGCCCTTCGTGATCGGGCGCAAGAACTGGCTGTTCAGCGACACGCCCAAAGGCGCGACGGCCAGCGCTCAACTTTACAGTTTGGTCGAGACGGCTAAAGCCAACGGCCAAGAGCCCTATGCGTGGCTGCGCCACGCCCTTGAGCGCCTGCCACAGGCAACCTCGGTTGAAGATTACGAAGCCTTGCTGCCGTGGAACTGTTCGCCCGCATCGCCTAGCTAAGCGCGCCGCCTATTTTTGAACAGGTGGGGTTTATGGAGCGCTTACG